>CAMLJY010000049.1 GCA_946480465.1 uncultured Burkholderiales bacterium | reverse complement strand
CACCGGCTGACGATAATCAACGACATGGTCTGCCCCCAGCTCACTTCGTTCGCGGTCCCCGGGGGGCCCGTGCCCTTCGGGCGGCCGGGCGGGAGCACCTGCAGCCCCCAGCTCACTTCGTTCGCGGCCCCCGGGGGGCCCGTGCCCTTCGGGCGGCCGGGCGGGAGCACCTGCAGCCCCCAGCTCACTTCGTTCGCGGCCCCCGGGGGGCCCGTGCCCTTCGGGCGGCCGGGCGGGAGCACCTGCAGCCCCCAGCTCACTTCGTTCGCGGCCCCCGGGGGGCCCGTGCCCTTCGGGCGGCCGGGCGGGAGCACCTGCAGCCCCCAGCTCACTTCGTTCGCGGTCCCCGGGGGGCCCGTGCCCTTCGGGCGGCCGGGCGGGCACTGATGCACGTCTTTCGTGGCTTCCACCACCCCGGCCTGGCCGAGGCCTGCGCGCTGACCATCGGCAACTTCGATGGCGTGCACCGTGGCCACCAGGCGATGCTGGCGCTCTTGACCAGCGAGGCCCGCCACCGCGGCCTGGCCAGCTGCGTGATGACCTTCGAGCCGCATCCGCGCGACTGGTTCGCGCGGGCCGCAGGCAGGCCGGAAGCGGCGCCGAGCCGCATCGCGACGCTGCGGGACAAGCTCGAGGAACTGGAGCGCTGCGGCATCGACCAGGTCGTCGTGCTGCGCTTCGACGCTGCCTTCGCCGCGCAGCCGCCTCAAGCCTTCATCGACGACGTGCTGCTCGCGGGGTTGCGCACGAAATACGTGCTGGTGGGCGACGACTTCCGCTTCGGCGCCCGCCGCGCCGGCGACTACGCGATGCTGGATGCGGCAGGTCAGCGGCAAGGCTTCGACGTCGCTCGCATGATGAGTTATGAAGTGCATGGCCTGCGGGTGTCCAGCTCGGCGGTGCGCGAGGCGCTGGCCGCCGGGGACATGAACCGCGCCGCGGCGCTGCTGGGCCGGCCCTACGCCGTCAGCGGCCACGTGGTGCACGGCCGCAAGCTGGGGCGCGAGCTGGGCTTCCGCACGCTGAACCTGCGCTTCCCGCACCCGAAGCCGGCGGCGATGGGCATCTTCGTCGTGCGCGTGCACGGCCTGCTGGAGCAGCCCTTGCCCGGCGTCGCCAGCATGGGCGTGCGGCCGACGGTGGAAGACGCCGGCCGGGTGCTGCTGGAAACCCATTGCCTGGACTGGCCGGCGCCGCTCGGCACCGAAGCCGGCTACGGCCGCGCGCTGCGGGTGGAACTGCTGCACAAGCTGCACGACGAGCGCAAGTACGACTCCCTGGACGCACTGCGCGCCGGCATCGCGCAGGACGAGGCGGACGCACGCGCCTGGTTCGCCGCCACGGCGCGCTGAACGCCGCGGGCCGAAGACCGAGCGGTCTCCTCCCGCTCCGCGCCGCGCGGGAGGGCGTGCGCCGGTCAGTTCGACATCATCTTCCCGCCGTTGATCAACCAGGGCGTGCCGAAGCGGTCGGTGACCATGCCGAAGATCTCGACCCAGAAGGTCTTCTCCAGCGGCATGCCGACGGCACCGCCGGTGGCCAGCGCATCGAAGGCGCGGCGCGCCTCATCCACGGTGGGGAAGGCCAGCGCGACGCCGAAGCCGCTCATGCCTGCATGGGGCTGGCCAGGCAGGGTGTCCGAGGCCATCAGCGAGTGGCCGTTGACGTCCAGGTGCGCGTGCATCACGCGCTCGGCCGCTTCGGGCGGGCAGGGCATCTCGGGCACGTCCTTGAAGCGCATCAGGTCCAGCTTGCCGCCGAACACCGACTGGTAGAAGGCCATCGCCTCGGCGCAGGTGCCATCGAAATTCAGGTACGGACGAAAGTGCATTGCTCGCTCCAGTGGGTGGGACATCGGCGTTGTTGTGTACACCGTCCACAAACCATAACAAACATAATGGACAGTGTCCACATAGGCCCTGCCCCCATCCGCCCGATGCCCACCCGCCGCTTCCCCCCGCCCACCCGCAGCGCCTACCGCCATGGCGACCTGCGCAATGCGCTGCTGGAGGCCGGCATCGCCCAGGCACGCGAAGGCGGGCCCGCCGCGGTGGTGCTGCGCGAAGCGACGCGCCGCGCCGGCGTGGTGCCGAACGCCGCCTACCGCCACTTCGCCAGCCGCGACGACCTGCTGGCCGCGGTGCGCGACGCCGCGGTGGCGATGGTGGCGCGGGCCATGGAACACGAGCTCGCCGCACTGGGGCCGCCCAAGGCCTCGGCGCGCTATGCCCGTGCCACGCTGCGCGCCGTGGGCGCCGGCTACCTGCGCTTCGCGCGGGACGAGCCGGGCCTCTTCCGCACGGCCTTCGCCCGCCGCTTCGACCCTACGGAGCCGGCAGGCCCCGCCTCGGCCGGGGACAGCGGCCTCGGGCCCTTCGGCCTGCTCTGCAGCGCGCTCGACCGCCTCGTCGCCGCCGGCGCCCTGCCGGCGCAACGGCGGCCGGGGGCGGAGTTCCTGGCCTGGTCGGCGGTTCACGGGCTGGCCATGCTGGCGATCGAAGGCCCCTTGAGCGAGGTGCCCGACGCGCTGCTCGACGATCTGTCCGGCCGGCTGCTGGAGATGGTCGAACGCGGCCTGTGAGGCCCGGCCGCTTCGGCAGCGGGTGGACCGCCGCGGCGCGGCTGCGCAGGCCGAAGGAAGCGGCCCCCGGGCGGGGCGACAGTAGAATTCCGCGATGTCATCGTGCATGGCCACTGTGATCCAAGGCCGCGGGTACACGGCCACCCGGCGCCAGACCACGCGCGATCGAATTCAGCGCTCGCTCGGCTGAGCCTGCAGCGCGGCGCCCCTGAAGCCGCGCACCGCCCTCCCCTCTGACTCGACGAGCGCGCCGTTTGCCGGCGCGAGAACGCCATGACCACGAATTCCACCGCGAACCCCGCGACCCCCGACTACCGCAGCACGCTGAACCTGCCCGATACCCCCTTCCCGATGCGCGGCGACCTGCCCAAGCGCGAGCCGGGCTGGGTCAAGGAATGGAACGAGCAAGGCCTGTACAAGCGCCTGCGCGAAGCGCGCCACGGCGCGCCGAAATTCATCCTGCACGACGGCCCGCCCTACGCCAACGGCCAGATCCACATGGGCCACGCCGTCAACAAGGTGCTGAAGGACATGATCGTCAAGGCCCGCCAGCTGGCCGGCTTCGACGCCCAGTACGTGCCTGGCTGGGACTGCCACGGCCTGCCGATCGAGAACGCGATCGAGAAGAAGCACGGCCGCAACCTGAGCCGCGACGACATGCAGGCCAAGAGCCGCGCCTACGCCACCGAGCAGATCGCGCAGCAGATGGCCGATTTCCAGCGCCTGGGCGTGATCGGCGACTGGCCACACCCCTACCGCACGATGGACTTCGCCAACGAGGCGGGCGAGATCCGCGCCTTCAAGCGCGTCATCGAGCGCGGCTTCGTCTACCGCGGCCTCAAGCCCGTGTACTGGTGCTTCGACTGCGGCTCGTCGCTGGCCGAATTCGAGATCGAGTACGCCGACAAGAAGAGCCAGACGCTGGACGTCGGCTTCCTGTGCGCCGAGCCGCAGCGCCTGGCCGAGGCCTTCGGCCTGCTCAAGCTCGAGAAGGACGCCTTCGCGGTGATCTGGACCACCACCGCGTGGACCATCCCCGCCAACCAGGCGCTGAACCTGAACCCGCAGCTGGACTACGCGCTGGTCGACACCGAGCGCGGCCTGCTGCTGCTGGCCGAGTCGCTGGTCGAGCGCTGCCTGAAGCGCTTCGGCCTGGAAGGCAGCGTGAAGGCGGTGACCAAGGGCGAGAACCTGGGCGGCATCGCGTTCCGCCACCCGCTGGCCCACGTCAACGCGGGTTATGACCGCCTGAGCCCGGTCTACCTCGCGGACTACGCGACGGCCGACGACGGCACCGGCATCGTGCATTCCTCGCCTGCCTATGGCCTGGACGACTTCCAGTCCTGCATCGCGCACGGCCTGAAGTACGACGACATCCTGAACCCGGTGCAAGGCAATGGCAGCTACGCCCCGGACTTCCCGCTCTTCGGCGGCCAGCACATTTGGAAGGCGGTGCCGATCATCATCGACACGCTGAAGAGCGCCGGCCGCCTCTTCGCCACCGAAACCATCAGCCACAGCTACCCGCACTGCTGGCGCCACAAGACGCCGGTGATCTACCGTGCGGCCGCGCAGTGGTTCGTGCGCATGGACGAGGGACAGGGCGTCTTCACGAAGGACAAGGCGCCGAAGACGCTGCGCCAGATGGCGCTGGACGCGATCGACCAGACCGGCTTCTACCCGGAGAACGGCCGCGCCCGCCTGCGCGACATGATCGCCAACCGGCCCGACTGGTGCATCTCGCGCCAGCGCAGCTGGGGCGTGCCGATCCCCTTCTTCCTGCACAAGGACTCGGGCGAACTGCACCCGCGCACGATGGAGATCCTGGACCAGGCCGCCGCCATCGTCGAGCAGGGCGGCATCGAGGCCTGGAGCCGCGTGACCGCCGAACAGATCCTGGGCCCGCAGGACGCGCCGCACTACACCAAGAGCAGCGACATCCTGGAGGTGTGGTTCGACTCCGGCTCCACCTTCAGCCACGTGCTGCGCGGCACCCACAAGGATGCGCACGGCAGCCTGGGCCACCACGAGACCGGCCCCGAAGCCGACCTGTACCTGGAAGGCCACGACCAGCACCGGGGCTGGTTCCACAGCTCGCTGCTGCTGGCCTGCGCATTGGAAGGCCGCGCGCCCTACCGCGGCCTGCTGACGCACGGCTTCACCGTCGACAGCCAGGGCCGCAAGATGAGCAAGAGCCTGGGCAACGGCATCGAGCCGCAGGCCGTCAGCCAGAAGCTGGGCGCCGAGATCATCCGCCTGTGGGTGGCCGCGTCCGACTACTCGGGCGACATCGCCGGTGACGACAAGATCCTGGCCCGCGTGGTGGACGCCTACCGCCGCATCCGCAACACGCTGCGCTTCCTGCTCGCCAACACCAGCGACTTCGATCCGAAGGCGGATGCCGTGCCCGCCAGCGAGATGCTGGAAATCGACCGCTGGGCCCTGGCCCGCGCGGCGCAGTTCCAGGCCGAGGTGCTGGCGCACTACAACGTCTACGAGTTCCACCCGGTCGTGGCCAAGCTGCAGGTGTTCTGCTCGGAGGACCTGGGCGCCTTCTACCTGGACGTGCTGAAGGACCGCCTCTACACCACGGCGCCCAAGAGCCTGGCCCGCCGCAGCGCGCAGACCGCGCTGTGGCAGATCACGCACGCGATGCTGCGCTGGATGGCGCCCTTCCTCAGCTTCACCGCCGAGGAGGCCTGGAAGGTGTTCGACGGCGGACCGTCGATCTTCACCGAGACGTACTGGAAGTTCGACGCGGCGAACGCCGAAGCGCAGGACGCCTTGCTCGCGAAGTGGGCGGCCATCCGCGAGGTGCGCGAGTCGGTGAACAAGGCCATCGAGGACGTGCGCTCGGCCGGCGCGGTGGGCAGCTCGCTGCAGGCGAACGTGTGCATCGGCGCACCGGCGGCCATCCAGGCGCTGCTGGCCTCGCTGGAAGACGACCTGAAGTTCGTGCTGATCACCTCGCAGGCGGTGCTGGCCGTGGCGGACGCCCTGTCGGTGGAGGTGACGCCCTCCAGCGCCACGAAGTGCGAACGCTGCTGGCATTACCGCGAGGACGTCGGCCACGACCCGGCGCATCCCACGATCTGTGGTCGCTGCACCAGCAACCTGTTCGGGGCCGGCGAACCACGCCGCTTCGCCTGACCGGGGACGACGGAACGCGATGCCCGCCGCCAAGAACGCTTCCACCACGCCCATGGCCCTGTGGCTGGGCCTCGCGTTCATCGTCATCCTGGCCGACCAGCTGACGAAGACCTTGATCCTGCACGAGTTCCAGCTGAACGACTCGCGCACGATCACCTCGTTCTTCAACCTCGTGCGCGCGCACAACACCGGCGCGGCCTTCAGCTTCCTGGCCGGCGCCTCGGGCTGGCAGCGCTGGTTCTTCGTCGGCCTGGGCTTCGTTGCCTCGGCCTTCATCATCTGGATGCTGAAGAAGCACCCGGGGCAGCGGCTCTTCTGCTTCGCGGTGTCGATGATCCTGGGCGGCGCCTTGGGCAACGTGATCGACCGCCTGCTGCACGGCTACGTGGTCGACTTCCTGCAGTTCCACTGGTCCTGGCTGGCGCCGATGTTCCCGGGCGGCTACTTCCCCAGCTTCAACATCGCCGACAGCGCGATCACGCTCGGCGCGATCTGCCTGATCCTCGACGAACTGCTGCGCGTGCGGCGCGGCGCATAGTCTTCCGTCGCCCATGCCCCTGCTGCAGACGCTGACCCACGCGCGCGATCTGGGCCGGCTGCAGCACATTGCCGCGGTCTTCGTGCGCCATGGCCTCAGCGACCTGGTGCACCGCCTGGGCTGGGCCGACGCGCTGGACAAGGCCGGCCGTGCCTTCCGCGTCGAGCACGCGGCCGACTTGGCGCGCCTCAGCCCGCCTGAACAACTGCGCCGCGCGCTGGAAGAGCTGGGCCCGACCTTCGTCAAGGTGGGCCAGATCCTGGCCGGCCGCGCCGACCTGCTGGGACCGGCCTGGATCGCCGAGCTGGAAAAGCTGCACAGCCGCGCGCCGGCGGTCGACATCGCGCTGCTGCGCGCGCAGCTGACCGAGGACCTGGGCGCGCCGCCGGAAGAGGTGTTCGCGCAGTGGGACGACGTGCCGCTGGCCGCCGCCTCCATCGCCCAGGTGCATGCCGCCACGCTGCAAGACGGCCGTGAGGTCGTCGTCAAGGTGCGCCGCCCCGGCATCGAGGCAACGATCGAATCCGACCTGCGCCTGCTGGAGCGCCTCGCCGGCATCGCCGAGCGGCAGTGGCCCGAGCTGAAGCCCTACCGGCCGGTGGACCTGGCACGGCAGGTGGGCAGCTCGCTGCGGCGCGAGCTGGACCTGGCCTCCGAATGCCGCTACGCCGAGCGCATCGCCAAGTCCTTCCTGGCCGACCCGGACATCGTGATCCCCGCGGTGGTGTGGGAACACACGCACCGCCGCGTCAACGTGCAGCAGCGCATCCGCGGCGTGCCGGCCGAGGACCAGGGCGCCATCGATGCCGCCGGGCTCGACCGCCGCACGCTGGCCCGCCGCGGCGCGGCGGCGGTGTTGAAGATGACGGTGAAGGACGGCTTCTTCCACGCCGACCCGCACCCGGGCAACCTGTTCTTCCTGCCCGGCGAGCGCATCGCCTTCGTCGACTTCGGCATGATCGGCCGCCTCTCCGCCGAGCGGCGCGACGAACTGCTGTCGCTGATGCTGGGCCTGGTGCAGCGCGACGCCGCGGCGGTGGCCGAGGTGCTGCTGGACTGGGCCGGCGACGACAGCGTGCTCGACGACACCGCGCTGCGCGGCGACATCGAGACCTTCGTCGACCAGTACCACGGCGTGCCGCTGGCGGACCTGAGCCTGGCCGACATGCTGGCCGACGTCACCGCCATCCTTCGCCAGCACCGCCTGGCACTGCCGGCCGACCTGGCCCTCTTGATCAAGGTCTTCATCACGCTCGAAGGCCTGGGCCGCGGCCTCGACCCCGGTTTCCACATGGCCGCCGAGGCCGTGCCGCTGCTGCGCCAGGCCCTGCGCGACCGCTACCAGCCGCGCGTGCTGGCACAGCGCGGCTGGGCGGCCGTGCGGCAGGTGGCGGGCCTCGTCGGCGGCCTGCCGCGGGACCTGGCGCGCCTGTTGCGCACTGCGCGCAAGGGCCGAATCCAGGTGCAGATCGACGTCACCGAGCTGCGCAGCGTGGGCGACCAGCTGGAGCGCGCGGCGCAGCGCATCGCCGTCAGCCTGATCGTGGCGGCGCTGATCGTCGGCTCGTCCATCGTGATGACGGTGGGTGGCGGGCCGACGCTGCTGGGCCTGCCCGCCTTCGGCCTGCTGGGCTTCGTCGGCGCCTCGCTGGGGGCGCTGTGGCTGCTGTTCGGCGGGCGCAAGTGAGGCACGGCCCCGGCGTGCCCGCAGGGCCTGGGGACTGCCCGGGTGGACGAGCCGCGGCGGCGGACCTAGGCTGGCATGTCGATGGCCCCCGACGCCCCCGCCCCCGCCGACCAGCCGGCCGAGCCGCCGGCACCGGCCTTCCTGACCGCGCTGCGGCCGCTGCGCTGGGGCGACCCGCTGCGCTGGCTGGCACTGGGTTGGCGCGATTTCTCCCGCTGCCCGGGCCTGGGCCTGTTCTACGGCGCCTGCTTCATGGCCATGGGCTGGACCCTGCTGCTGGTGTTCCGGCACGCACCGGCCTGGGTGCTGGCGCTGTCGGCGGGCTTCCTGCTGATGGGCCCGTTCGTCTGCCTCGGGCTGTACCAGGCCAGCCGGCAGCTGGAAATCGGCGAGCGGCCGGACCTGGGGCAGTCGCTGCTGGCCTGGGAGCAGCGGGCCGGCACGCTGGCCATCTTCGGCTTCGTGCTGCTGGTGCTGGAGATGCTGTGGGGCCGCGCCTCGCTGGTGGTGTTCGCGGTCAGCTTCGACGGCATGCCGGACTTCAAGGGCTCGCTGCTCGCGCTGGCCAGCGCCGAGCACCTGCCCTTCGTGATCGCCTACCTGGCGGTCGGCGGTCTCTTCGCGGGGCTGATCTTCGCGGTCAGCGTGGTGTCGATCCCGATGATCCTGGACCGGCCGGCCGTCGATGCCATCAGCGCCGGGCTCACCAGCCTGCGGCTGGTGCTGTCGCAGCCCGGCGTCATGCTGCTGTGGGGCGCGCTGATCACGCTGATCGTCGTGCTGGCGATGCTGCCCGGCTTCGCCGGACTGCTGGTGGCGGCGCCGGTGCTGGGTCACGCGTCCTGGCATGCTTACCGCAGCGCGGTCGCCGGCTGAAGGCCAGTGAAGGCACGAATCGCGCGCGCCCGTTCCTGCCATGACCGATTCCACCGCTCCGGCCCCCATCCTCTCCTTCGACGACCTGCCGCACTACGAATGGCTGCAGGTGCCGATCTGGGTCTTCGACCTGGAGCGCCCGGGCATCTGCTGGGCCAACACCGCGGCGCTCGATTTCTGGCGCGCCGGCGACCTGGACGAGCTGATGGCGCGCGACTATTCCGACATCTCGCGCCCGGCGCGCGAGCGCCTGCTGGCCAGCATGCACCAGCATGCCCAGGGCCGGCTGGTGCGCGAGACCTGGACGCTCTACCCGCGCGACGCGCCGCTCACCTCCGAGCTGGTCTCGCGCGGCATCCTGCTGCCGGACGGCCGGCAGGCCATCCTGTTCGCCTCCGAGCCGCTGGCCGCCAGCTATGACGCCGAGGCCCTGCGCGGGCTGGAGGCACTGCGCCACACCTCGGTGCGCGTCGCCATGCACGGCATCGACGGCGGCCCGGCGCTGATGCGCAATCCCGCGGCGCTGGCCGCCTTCGGCCCGGTGGCCGACGGCGACGACCCGGCCATCGACGCCGAGGCCACGACACTGCACCACCTGCTGGCCGACGAGGGCCTGGCCGACGAGATCCTCGCCACCGTGCGCAGCGGCCGGTCGCACACCGGCGAGGCCGTGCTGCACACCCGCCAGGGCGAACGCTGGCACGCCATCGATGCGCGCGCGGTGCGCGACCCCGTCACCGGCAGCGCCGTGCTGCAGTTGAACGCGCGCGACATCAGCGACCTGAAGGCCGCGCTGGCGGCACTGGAAGCCGCTCGCGACGCCGCCGAGACCGCGAACCGGGCCAAGGGCAGCTTCCTGGCCAACATGAGCCACGAGCTGCGCACGCCGATGAACGGCATCCTGAACCTGACGCGCCTGGTGCTGGAAACGAACCTGGAACCGCGCCAGCGCCATTTCCTGGAGCTGGCGCTGCAGTCCGCGCACGGGCTGATGCAGATCATCGACGACGTGCTGGACCTGTCCAAGATCGAGGCCGACAAGCTGACGCTGCAGCCGCAGCCGGTGTCCATGCACGAGACGCTTCGCGGCGCGCTGGCCCCGCTGCAGGTGCAGGCCGGGCAGCGCGGGCTGCAGTTCGACTGGTCCATCGACGCCGACGTGCCGGACACCGTGCTGGCCGACGCGCCGCGCTGGCGCCAGATCCTCTTGAACCTGGCCGGCAACGCGCTGAAGTTCACCGAGCGCGGCCACGTGATGGTGCACCTGCAGAAGCTGGCCGCCGATGCCTCGCACGCGCTGCTGGCCTGCAGCGTGCGCGACAGCGGCATCGGCATGACCGACGAGCAGCTGGCGATCGTCTTCGAGCCCTTCATCCAGGCCGACGGCAGCGTCACCCGGCGCTACGGCGGCACCGGCCTGGGCCTGTCCATCGTGCGCCGCCTGGTGCACCTGATGGGTGGGCGCATCGAGGTCGAGAGCCGCCCGGGCGAGGGCAGCTCCTTCCGCTTCGTCGTTCCCGTCGGACTGGTCTAAGCGCTCGTCTGCGCGCGGCTGCAGGGCTTCAGACCGTCAGCACGCTGCTGCCGGTCGTCTTGCGTGCTTCCAGGTCGCGGTGGGCCTGTGCCACCTCCGCCAGCGGGTAGCGCTGGTCGATGCGGATCTTCACCGCGCCGCTCTCGACGACGCGGAACAGGTCCTCGGCCATGGCCTGGGTCGCCTCGCGCGTCGCGATGTGGGTGAAGAGCGTCGCGCGGGTCACGTACAGCGAGCCCTTCGGGCCCAGGATGCCAGGCGCGAACGGCGGCACCGGGCCCGAGGCATTGCCGAAGCTGGCCAGCAGGCCGAAGGGCCGCAGCACGTCGAGCGAGCCTTCGAAGGTGTCCTTGCCCACCGAGTCGTAGACCACCTTGACGCCGGCACCGCCGGTGATCTCCTTGACCCGCTGCACGAAGTTCTCGGTCCGGTAGTTGATGGCGTGCGCCGCGCCGTGCTGCAGCGCCAGCTGGCATTTCTCGTCGCTGCCCGCGGTGGCGATCAGCTGCAGGCCCATGGCCTTGGCCCACTGGCAGGCGATCAGGCCGACGCCGCCGGCCGCGGCATGCCAGAGGATGGCGTCCCCCGCCTGCAGGCCGCCCTGCGGCTGCGTGCGCTTGAGCAGGTACTGCGCCGTCAGGCCCTTCAGCATCATCGCGGCGGCGGTGTCGAAGGCGATCGCGTCAGGCAGCTTCACCACGCACTTGGCGGGCATCACCCGCGCTTCGGAATAACTGCCGGGCGGGTTGCTGGCATAGGCGGCGCGGTCGCCGGGCAACAGGTGCGTGACGCCCTCGCCCACCGCCTCGACCACGCCGGCGCCTTCCATGCCCAGCTGCAGCGGCAGCGGGTTCTGGTAGAGGCCGGTGCGCTGGTACACGTCGATGAAATTGAGACCCACCGCATGGTGGCGGATGCGGATTTCGCCGGGACCGGGCTCGCCGACCGCCACGTCCACCAGCTGCATCACCTCGGGACCGCCGAATTGCCCGATGCGGATTGCCTTCGCCATCTCTCTCGCTCCTGTCTTGGGGAGCGTGAGCGTATGCCAGGACGCATGGGCCTTGCGCGGCTAGGATCAATCGCATGCGCCGCCTGAGCCACGCCCCCAACCTCGCCATCGCCACGCTGTGGGCCGACATGCTGCGCGGTGCCGGCTTCGACGTCAGCGTGCAGCGCGCCTTCGCCAGCGGCATCGCCGGCGAGATCCCGCCGGACCAGTCGCTGCCCGAGCTGTGGGTGGAGGACGACATGCAGTGGGATGCCGCCCGCCGCGCGTTGCACGAACTGCAGCACCCGCCCGAGCGGCGCTGGGCCTGCACCGGCTGCGGCGAGGTCATCGACGGTCCGTTCGGCCAATGCTGGCGCTGCGGCGCGCTGGCGCCGGCCTGAAGCGATCCCGCCGCGCGCGCCGCCTGGCACCTTGGCGACTGTCGGACGCCGGCCTCGCGCCGATGATGCGCGCGACCCTCCAGGAGCGCTTCCGCCATGACCGATCTCTTTTCCCTCGCCGGCCGCACCGCGCTGATCACCGGCGGCTCGCGCGGCATCGGCCGCATGATCGCCGCCGGCTTCCTGCGCGCCGGCGCCCGCGTCTACATCACGGCGCGCAAGGCGGACGCCTGCATCGCCGCCGCGAAGGACCTGTCCGAGCTGGGCCCATGCACCGCGCTGCCGCATGACGTCGCGGCCCGCGAAGGCCTGCAGGCGCTGGTGGCCGAGTTCACGGCCCGCGAGCCGGCGCTGGACATCCTCGTCAACAACGCGGGAGCGGCCTGGGGCGCGCCCTTCGACGAGTTTCCCGAGGCGGGCTGGGACAAGGTGATGAACGTCAACGTCAAGGCGCCCTTCTTCCTGACACAGGCGCTGCACCCCGCGCTGAAGGCGGGTGCAGCGCAGCGGCCGGCCAAGGTGATCAACATCGCCTCGATCGACGGGCTGTCGGTGAACCCGATGGAGACCTACTCCTACGCCGCCAGCAAGGCCGGGCTGGTGCACCTGACGAAGCGCATGGCGCTGCGGCTGGTGCAGGACAACATCGTCGTCAGCGCGATCGCGCCCGGCGCCTTCGCCTCCGACATGAACCGGGATGCGCGCGACCACGGCGACGCCGTGGCGCAGCGCATCCCCGCGCGCCGCATCGGCACCGACGAGGACATGGCCGGCGCCGCGGTCTACCTGGCCTCGCGGGCGGGCGACTACGTGGTGGGCGCCACGCTGACGGTGGACGGCGGCGTCACGCTCGCGCGCTGAGCTGCGTCCTCGCCATCCGGCCAGCCCCGGGTCCGACCACAATTGCAGCGGGCCGGCCCGGCCGCTACGGTTGCACCTTTGCCTGATGCGCACCGCCTCGGCCGAACGGGGCGGTACCGACATGACGCTGCTGCTGATCCGCCACGGCGAGACACCGCTGAACGCCGCCCGCGTGCTGCAGCCGGCCGACACGCCGCTGAGCCCACGCGGCCTGGAACAGGCCATTGCGCTGGCGCAGCGGCTGGCCGGGGCGGGCATCGCCGGCATCGTCAGCAGCGACCTGCCGCGCGCCCGCCAGACGGCCGGCGCCATCGCCGCCGCCTGCGGACGTCCGATCACCGTGCTGCCGCTGCTGCAGGAACGCAACTTCGGGGCGCTGCGCGGCCAGCCTTACGCCGGACTCGGCTTCGATCCACTGCGCATGGCCGAAGCGCCGGAAGGCGGCGAATCGCAAGCGCAGTTCGAGCTGCGCGCGGCATCCGCCTTCGAGGCCCTGCTGCCGCTGCGGCGCCGCGCCGGCGGGCCGCTGGCCGTCGTCACGCATGGCCTGGTGCTGCGCGAATGGCTGCAGCGCGGTCCGCTGCAGCTCGGTTCGCTGCCGCCCGTGACGCACCTGGGGAACACCTCGATCACGATGGTCACGGCGCAGCCCCCGCACCGGGTGCTGCGCCTGAACGACACCGAGCATCTGGACGAGTCGGTGCGCGACAACCCGCGCGGCCTGGACGGCGGCTGAGCGCCGCGCGCGGGCCCGCCGCTCGCGCGCCTATGCCGCGGGCCAGTGCTTCTCGAACACCGGCGCGAAGGCCGGGTGGTGCTCCACGCGCTCGAACACCAGCGCCCAGCCCGGCCGCGTGCTGCGCAGATGGGCGCGGGCGCCCGACCACCTCGACACCACGGCGGCCAGCAGGTCCAGCGCATTCGGTGCCGCGCCGCCGAGGAAGGGGTGCGCCGGGAACTGGTCGGCGAAACGGTCCCACAGCTCGTGCAGGCGCGCCTTGCTGCGCTGGATGACGCGGCGCTCCTCGTCCTCGCTGGCGCCGGGCAGCACACGGTCGGGGTAGTCGATGATGCCGATCATCGCGTAGCAGTTCGCGGCCACGTAGACCAGCCCGCGCAGCGCCGCGGCGCGCGCGGCCGGCTCGGCGGGCAGCAGGCCGCTCTGCGGGTGGCGCAGGCCCAGCTCGATCAGGATCGCCGCGCTCTCGCTCATCACCGTGCCGTCCTCGAACACCAGCGTCGGGACCTGGCCCAGCGGATTGACGCGGCGCAGCTGGTCGAGCGCGGAGGCGGCGTCCCAGCTGGCCGCGTCCACCTGCTCGAACTGCAGGCCCAGCAGGCGCAGCGCCGCCTCCACCGCGGCCGAGCCGCTGCCCTGGTAGCCGTAGAGCGTCAGCGCCATCGCGTGGTCTCCGATATGTTCGCCATCCCCTCGCCGAGCCGCACCGGCCCCGCCGGCGCCCAGGACTCGCTGAAGCGCAGCGGCTGCGGCCGGAACAGCATCACGACCGTCGACCCGAGCAGGAAGCGGCCCATCTCGGCCCCCTTCGCCAGCTCGACCGGCTGTTCGTCGTAGCGCCACTCGCGCAGCCGGCCGCTGCGCGGCGTGACGCCGCCCCACACGGTGGCCATGCTGCCGACGATGGTCGCGCCGACCAGGACCAGCACGAATTCGCCCAGCACCGGGTTGTCGAACACGCACACCAGCCGCTCGTTGCGCGCGAAGAGGCCAGGCACCCCGCGCGCCGTCACCGGGTTCACCGAGAACAGCGCGCCCGGCACGTAGATCATGCGGCGCAGCCGCCCGGCACAGGGCATGTGGATGCGGTGGTAGTCGCGCGGGCTGAGGTACAGGTTGGCGAACCAGCCATCGCGGAAGGGGGCGGCCAGCGCCGCGTCGCCGCCGACCAGCGCGGTGGTGCTGAAGTAGTGGCCCTTGGCCTGGAACACCTGGTCGGCGCGGATGGCGCCGAACTGGCTGATCGCGCCGTCCACCGGAGACACCAGGTCATCCCGCGCAATCGGGCGTGCGCCGGGCTTCAGCGGGCGGGTGAAAAACTCGTTGAACGTCGGGTAGGACGCGATGTCCGGGTTCGCCGCCTCGGCCATGTTCACCCGGTAGCGATCGACGAAGCGCCGGATCGCGGCCGTGGTGATCGCGCCGCCCTGCCAACGCGCAAAAGCCCCGGCGAGGGCGGTGAGCGCCTGCTTGGGCAGCAGGTATTGCGGCAGGACGGCGAGGCGGTCGGACACGGTGGCGGCTGGGGGCCCGGCGGGCCCGATCGGGCGGGGACGGCCAGTGTAGCCAGCCCTTCCCGGAAGGCGGGCCCGGGGCGCTGCCGTCAGTTCAGCAAGCGCTGTGCCTTCAGTTTCTGCAGTTTGGCCGAGTAGGCGGTCTGCTGCTCCTGCGTGCCGCTGTTCTCCAGCGCCGCCGCCAGGTGCTTGCGTGCGCGCACGGCGTCGCCCAGGTGCAGATAGGCCTGGGCGATCCAGAAGTGGAACTCGTGGTAGTCGGGATCGCGGTCGATCTCGCGCTGGAACAGGTCGCGCGCGCTCGCCCAGTCCTGGCGGCGCATCGCCGCCATCCCCTGGTCGAAGAACTTGAACGGCGCGTCCGGCTGTAGCCGAGCCAGCCGGGCCTGCAACGGCTGCGCCTCGGCGGGCCGGCCGGCATCGATCAGCAGCTGCGCCAGGTTGCCGAGCACGTTGGTGTTGTCGGGCTCCAGCGTCAGCGCGAAGCGCAGCGCACGCTCGGCCTCGGCCCATTCGCCGTGGCGGCGGTAGACGACGGCCAGCGTGTTGTAGGCGATCAGCAGCTGCCGGTCCTGCACGATGGCCGCGCGCGCCCACCAGTACGCGTCGTCCAGCCGGCCCGCGCCCAGCGCCTCGGCCGCCTTGTTGTTCATGAACATCGCGACCAGGGTCGGCTCGCCGACCTGCTCGAAGCGCTGCCGCCGCGCATCGGCCTGCGGCAGGAAATCGATCGTGAGCCAGTCGAAGGCGTGGGCATCGGCGCTGCTGGGGCTCAGGCGGCGTCCCAGCGAAACATTGACGTGGCCGATGCTGAAGAACAGCGTGCCGCTGCGGCCATAGGTGGGATCGACGTGCACGCTCTGGTAGCGCACCGGCATGCCGGCATGCTTGGCGAAGGCCGCGGTCATCACCACCAGCGACAGGCAGTTGCCGGCACGGGCCTCGAAGGCCTCCGCCGCGGTGCGCGTGAACTCGTTGTCGTAGCGCAGCTGCAGCTGATTGCGCGTGTACAGCGCATCGATGAGCCCGCGCTGCATGCCGCGCTTGTACTGCGCGGGCACGATCTCGCGCTCGAAATAGGCCTGCATCTCGGGCGTCAGCGTGAACACGTCCGCCGGGTCGATGCGCACGCTCGCGGGCCCGAAAGCCGTGTCGTTGAACAGCGCGGCCTGGGTGTCGGGCACCACCGGCCGGGTCGCGCAGGCGGACACCAGCACCGCCAACATCAAGAGCGCCCAACGTTTCATCGTCGCCTCGCCAGTTGTCCCCGTGGCCGCTCTTCGCGTCGTCGTCGGCTCGTGCGGTGAGCATAGGCCCGGCAGGCGAGCCACGCTGTGCGTGATGTCATGAACGGCGGCAACGCGGGCGCGAACGGCGGCCCGCCTGCCGGCGCGCCAAGGTCAGAAGGTGCCGGGGTAGGCGCCGCCGTCGATCAGCAGGTTCTGTCCCGTGAGGTAGCCGGCGTGGCGGCTGCACAGGAAGGCACACAGTGCGCCGAACTCGGCCGCCTGGCCGAAGCGCTGCGCCGGAATCGCCTCGCGGCGCTGCGCTGCGAGCTGCTCCACCGGCTGGCCGCTCTTCGCGGCACCGGCCTTGAAGGCGTTCTGCAGCCGGTCGGTGTCGAAGGCGCCGGGCAGGATGTTGTTGATCGTGACGTTGCGCGCCGCCAGCCGCGGCTGGCGCGACAGGCCGGCGACGAAGCCGGTGAGCCCGCTGCGCGCGCCGTTGGACAGGCCCAGCACGTCGATCGGCGCCTTCACCGCGCCCGAGGTGATGTTGACGACGCGGCCGAAGCCGCGTCCGGCCATCGCGTCGACGGTCGCCTTCATCAGCTCGATCGGCGCCAGCATGTTCGCGTCCAGCGCGCGGATCCAGGCCTCGCGGTCCCAGTCGCGGAAATCGCCGGGCGGCGGACCGCCGGCGTTGTTGACCAGGATGTCCACCCGCGGCGCCGCGGCCAGCGCGTCGGCCCGACCCTGCGCCGTAGCGATGTCGCCGGCGACGGCGCGCACCTCGATGCCGGGGTTGGCGGCACGCAGCGCCGCGGCGGTCGCCTCGAGCGCCTCGGCGCCGCGGGCGGTGATCACCAGGTTCACGCCTTCGCGTGCCAGCGCTTCGGCGCAGCCCTTGCCCAGCCCCTTGCTGGCCGCGCACACCAGCGCCCAGCTGCCCGCGATGCCCAAGTCCATGGCAGTCTCCTCAGGAAAAGAAATCAGCGCCAGCGCGCCAGCAGGCCGACACCCAGCAGCACGCCCACGGTGCCCGCCGCGGTCCACACGGTGAAAGGCTCCCCCAGCAGCAGCACCCCCAGCAGGATGGTGCTGACCGGCCCGACCATGCCGATCTGCGAGGTCAGCGTCGAGCCCAGGCGCTCGATGGCCATCATCATCAGCAGCACCGGCGTCACGGTGCACGCGACGGCATTCAGCGCGGACAGCCACAGCACCGGCTCCGGCACCACGGCGGCGGACAGCGGGCGCAGCAGCAGGAACTGCCCGATGCACAGCACGCAGGCGACGGTGCTGGCCTGGCCGGTGAGGCGCAACGCGCCGATGCGCGGCACGACCTCGCCGATGAAGGCGAGGTAGAGCGAATAGCTGATCGTGCTGAGCAGCACGAGGAACCCGCCCAGCGCCACCTGGGGCCGTTCCAGGCCCAGCTCGTGCCCGAAGACAAGCCCGACGCCGGCATAGCTGACCAGCATCGCCAGCATCTGCGGCCGCGTGGCCCGCTTGCCATGGCGGAACCAGCCGACCAGCAGCACGAAGGTCGGCGTGAGGTACAGGATCAGCCGCTCGAGGCTCGCGCTGATGTACTGCAGGCCGAGGAAGTCCAGGTAACTCGCAAGGTAGAAGCCGCTGAATCCGAGGGCGGCGACGATGCCGCGGTCGTGCCAGGTCAGCGGCGGCCGCCCGCGGCCGGCCCACCAGGCCATCAGCATGAACAGCGGCATGGCCAGCAGCATCCGGTACATCAGCAGCACCACCGCATCGACGCCGTGGCGGTAGGCCAGCTTGACGATGATCGCCTTGCCGCTGAAGGCGATGGCACCGGCCAGCGCCAGCAGCAGGCCCGGCCAGGCCGGCGACGGGGCCAGGCCGGGCAGCGGAACGGTCGTGACCCGGCTGGCCGAAGGCATTTCAGCGCACCGCGCTCCGCGCGGGCAAAGCGAACGACGAGGACAGCGGGCCAGTCACCATTCGTGGATTCTAGGAAGCAGGCCCAGGCGCCACCTCCTCAAGGTCATCGAGCAGCATTCGTCAAGCGTGGGGCGCGCCTTCGCGCCACCGGTCCCGCAACGGCATCCCCGACCCGCGGGGCCGCCCCTTTGCTGGCGGCCAATGCCGATGGGTTGCGGCGGTCGCAGGTGCTAGGCTGTCGCGCTCTCGCTGCGCCGGCCCCGCATGTCCACTTCGCTCGCTCATCCCGCCCCGCCCCTCGCGCCTGTGCCCTCCCCCGCGCGGCGTCATCTGCGGCAGGCCGCGCTGTCGGTGCTGCTGGTGCTGGCGCTGCCGCTGTCGTGGCACTTCAGCCCGCAGTACGAGGCCTCGGGCGCGATGGTGGCGCCGCTGGCCCCAGGGCTGGCGCTGGCCTTCGGCGCCACGGCGCTGCTGGGTTGGCGTGCATTGCCGGCGGTGCTGCTCGGCGGGCTGCTGGGGGCCTCGGGCTGGCCGCTGGGCGAGCCGAGCGGCCTCGCGCTGGCCGAGGTGCTGACGCTGGTCGCGCAGGCGGCGTTCGGCGGCATGCTGATGCGCCGATCGAGCCGTGCCGACGATCTCGCGCTCGACAACCCGCCGGCATTGCGCCGCTTCGTCGCCGCAGCGATCGCGGTGGGTCTGATCGGCGCCGCCGGCCAGCTGGCGGTCGACCTGCTCGGGCTCGGCACGGGCGCATTGCGGCCGGCCCTGGTGGCGCTGGTGCGCGCCACCGCCGACGGCGCCAGCGTCCTGCTGCTGGCACCGCTGGCGTTCGCCTTCGCATCGCCGCAGCGGGGCCGCTGGCTGGCGCGCCGGCGGTCGGTGGTGCTGCCGCTGGCGCTGCTGTCGCTGGTGCTGCTGGCGGCGCTGGCCGGCATCGATGCCCGCGACCGCATGCATGCCCAGCAGCGCTTCGACCGCGACGCCGAAGTCGTTTTCGCGCGCACCCAGGCACTGCTGGACGCTCCGCTGAACGCGGTGCAGGCGCTCAGCGGTGCACTGCGCACGCCGGCACCCGGCCCGGCGGCCTTCGACGCACTCGCCCGGCCCTGGCTCGCCCGCACCGCCGGGCTGGCGTGGATCGGTTGGCTCGATGCCGCCCGGGCCGACGCCGGCGCAGCGGGCGCTTCGCCTGCGCCCAGCGTTCAACACGTGCTCGCGCGCGGCGCCCCCGCCGGCGGTGCCCCCGGCAGCGAGGCCGAGGCCATCGCCGCCGCGCCCGCGCTGCGCGGCACGCTGCAGCGCGCGCTGGCGCAGGATGCCGCCGTCGTGTCGCCGCTGGTGGCCCTCGCTGACACCGGCAGCCGGCCGGCCGCCGTGGTGGTCTACCAGGCCCTGGGTGCCGACACCGGCGCGGCGCAGCGCCAGGCGGTGTTCGCCACCGTGATGCTCGACCCGCTGATGGCACCGCTGGCGGCGCTGCGCAACGACGCGCTGCGCATCTGCCTGCTCGACATCGACGACCGCGCGCAGCCGCGGCGCCTGTACGGCGGCTCGGCCTGCGAGGCCGCGGCCGGGCGCGACGGCTTCTTCAGCCACGAGGCGCAGTTCGACTTCGGCGGCCGCCGCTGGGCGCTGCAGGTCAGCCAGCCGATCCGCACCCCCGGCGGCGTGTGGCTGTTCGCGCTGCCTGCGCTGGCCGGCTGCAGCCTGCTGGCCGTGCTGCTGCTGGCCGCGACCGGCCGCGTTCAACGCGCCGAGGCCGACGCCCGCCACCGCACCGACGAGCTTCGCCACGAGCTGGACCAGCTGCGCCAGGCGCAGCAGCGCGGCGAGCAGGCGCTGGCAGGGGCCTTCGAGGCGGCGCAGACGGGGCTGGCGATCGTCGAGCGCGACGGCCGTGTGCAGCGGGCCAATGCCGCCTTCGCCGCGTTGGTGGACAGCACGGCGGCGGAGCTGTCCAAGCACAACATCGACGAGCTGCTGGTCGACGACGAGCACCCCGGCCAGCCGCCGGTGACCACGCTGCTGCACGAGGCCGGGGACGAGCTGGCGCACCGTTCCATCCGCCTGCGCCTGGCCGGTGGCCGCGTCCTTCCGGCGTTGGTGACGATGCGCCCGCTGCGCGAGGCCGACGGCCGCACCACCGCGGCGGTGTGCGCGCTGCACGACCTCAGCGACAACCTGCGCCGCCGCCATGCGGAACGGGTGCTGGGCGAGGTGCTGGACCTCTCGCACAACCCACCGACGCTGCCGCCGCAGCGGGCGCCGCGCGCCATCGCGGCGCCGCGCATCCTGGGCATCCACCGCGACGAGGCCCACGCGGCGCTGCCGCGCGCTGCGCTGGCGGAGCGGTCCCAGGTCCAGCTGAGCGTGGCCGACAGCAGCCGCCACGACGCGGCGGCGCTGCGGGCGCAGGTGCAGGACCTGGCGCCGCACCTGGTCCTGCTGGACGCCGAATTGAGCGGCCAGGACGGCCTCGACCTGCTGCGCGCACTGCAGTCCGACCCGGCGACGCGGTCCATTCCCGTGATCGTGCTGTCGGAGGACCCCCGGCCCGACCGCATCGACGCCGCCTTCAGTGCCGGTGCCCGCGCCTACCTGACACGGCCGGTCGAGGCGCGGCAGCTGCTGGCCGCGATCGACGAGCTGATCTGAACCCGGGCGCGGCGGGCCGCGCGGTCAGAACCCTGCCACCAGCCCATCGCGCCGCGGGTCGCTGGCGGCGACGTAGCCCTGCACTGCCGGATCGCCCAGTCGCCAGATGAACTGGCCGGCGCCGAAGTCCTGGTAGCTGTCGCTGAAGGACTCGATCGCGTGGCCGCGCGCGCGCAGGGCCTCGATCGTCGCCGCCGGCATCGACGGTTCGACGTTGACCGACAGGCCCTGGTTGAAGCGCCAGCGCGGCGCATCGCAGGCCGCCTGCGGGTGCTGGCGGTGGTCCAGCATGCGCACCAGCGTCTGCAGGTGGCCCTGCGGCTGCATGTTGCCGCCCATCACGCCGAAGCTCATCTGCGGCTGTCCGTCCTTGGTCAGGAAGCCGGGGATGATGGTGTGGAAGGGCCGCTTGCCCGGCGCCACCACGTTCGCACTGGCCGGGTCCAGGCTGAAGCCGTGGCCGCGGTTCTGCAGCGAGACGCCGTACTCGGGCACGACCACCCCGGAGCCGAAGCCCATGTAGTTGCTCTGGATGAAGCTGACCATCATGCCGCGCTCGTCGGCCGCGGTGAGGTAGATGGTGCCGCCGCGGCGGTGCGCGTCGGCCGGGCTGCCGGCCTCGAAGGCCTGCGCGCGCTTCGGATCGATGAGCCTGGCGCGTTCGGCCAGGTAGGCCGGGTCCAGCATCTGGTCGGGCCGCACCGCCATCGCGCCCGGTTCGGCCACGTAGCGGTAGACGTCGGCGAAGGCCAGCTTCATCGACTCGATGAGCAGGTGCTGCGCTTCCGGACCGTCGATGGGCAATGCCGCCAGGTCGAAGTGCTCGGCAATGCCCAGCGCGATCAGCGCCGCGATGCCCTGTCCGTTGGGCGGGATCTCGTGCAGCGTGTGGCCGCGGTAGTCCTGCGCGATGGGTGCCACCCACTCCGGCTGATAGGACGAAAGGTCCTGCAGCTGGTGCGCACCGCCTTGCGACTGCGACTGGCGCACCAGCGCCTCGGCGATCTCCCCGCGGTAGAAGGCTTCGCCGCGGGTCGCGGCGATCAGCCGCAGTGCGCGGGCCGCACCGGGCATGCGGAACAGCTCGCCCACCGCCGGGACACGGCCGCGTGGCAGAAACGTCTCGGCGAATCCCGGCTGCGACACCAGCGCCTCGACCTTCGAGGCCAGCAGCCACTTCTCGCCGACGATGGCCGGCACGGCGTAGCCACGCTCGGCGATGTCGATCGCCGGCGCCAGCAGGTCGGCGAAGGGCAGGCGGCCGAAACGCTCGCTCAGCGCAGCCCAGGCCGATACGGCGCCGGGCACGGTGACGGTGTCCCAGCCGCGCACCGGCATCTGCGCCGCGGCCTCGCCGTGCTTGCGTCTGAAGTACTCGGCCGTCCAGGCGGCCGGCGCGCGGCCGCTGGCATTCAGGCCGTGCAGCCGGGTGCCATCCCACAGGATGCAGAAAGCATCCGAGCCGAGGCCGTTGCTGCAGGGCTCGACGATGGTCATGGCCGCGGCGGCGGCGATGGCCGCATCCACCGCATTGCCGCCCGCGGCCAGCATGCGCAGGCCCGCCTGGGCGGCCAGCGGGTGCGAGGTGGCGACGGCATTGCGCGCAAAGACCGGCACGCGGGTGCTGGGGTAAGGGCTCTGGTAGTCGAAGGGGGATTGCATGGCAGGCGGCGGCAGCGGGAGGAAGTGCGGTCGATTGTGGTGCCGGCACCGCCGCCGCGCTGTCGTGCCCAAGAAAAAGCCGGCCCCGCGGGGCCGGCTTTTCTCGTGCGCGAGGACAGGTGGACCGGGGTCAGTCCTCGTCCTTGAACGCCTCTTCGCGTTTCGCCTTGATCGAAGGCAGCAGCACGATCACGATCAGCGCGGCGGCGGCGAGCAACAGGCCGGCCGACAGCGGCTTGGTGCCGAAGGTCGTCCAGTCGCCGCGCGACAGCAGCAGCGCCCGCCGAAGGTTCTCTTCCATCATCGGCCCCAGGATGAAGCCCAGCAGCAGCGGCGCGGGTTCGCAGCCCAGCTTGTAGAAAAGGTAGCCGACGATGCAGAACGCGGCCGTCATGTAGACGTCGAAGTTGTTGTTGTTCAGCGTGAAGCTGCCGATGCAGCAGAACGTGACGATGGCCGGGAACAGGAAGCGGTAAGGCACCGTCAGCAGCTTGATCCAGATGCCGATCAGCGGCAGGTTGAGGATCACCAGCATCGCGTTGCCGATCCACATCGACGCGATCAGGCCCCAGAACAGCTCAGGGTTGCTGGTCATCACCTGCGGACCGGGCTGGATGCCCTTGATGGTCATCGCACCGACCATCAGCGCCATCACCGCGTTGGGCGGGATGCCCAGCGTCAGCATCGGGATGAAGGAGGTCTGCGCACCGGCGTTGTTGGCCGACTCGGGACCTGCCACGCCGCGGATGTCACCCTTGCCGAAGCGGCCCGCCGGACCGGCGATCTTCTTCTCGAGCGTATAGGCGGCAAACGACGACAGCAGCGCCCCCCCGCCCGGCAGCACGCCGAGGACGGAACCCAGCGCGGTGCCGCGCAGCACCGATGGCCAGGCATCCTTGAAGTCCTGCCGGGTCGGCCACAGGCCGTGCACGTCCTTCGTGAACACCTCGCGGTGCTCGGCCGGGCGGCCGAGGTTGGCCACGATCTCGCCGAAGCCGAACACGCCCATCGCGATCACGACGAAGCTGATGCCGTCGGTGAGTTCGGGGATGTCGAAGCTGTAGCGCGGCACGCCGGAGATGACGTCGGTGTTGATCTGGCCCATCAGCAGGCCCAGGATGATCATCGCGATCGCCTTGACCAGCGAGCCCGAAGCCAGCACCACCGCACCCACCAGGCCCAGCACCATCAGCGAGAAGTACTCGGCCGGGCCGAACTTGAAGGCCAGCTCGGTCAGCGGCGGCGCGAAAGCCGCGATGACGATGGTGCCGACGCAGCCGGCGAAGAACGAGCCCAGGCCAGCGGCCGCCAGGGCCGCGCCGGCGCGGCCCTGGCGCGCCATCTGGTAGCCGTCGAGCGCGGTCACGACCGAACTCGACTCACCGGGCACGTTGATCAGGATCGCGGTGGTCGAGCCACCGTACTGCGCACCGTAGTAGATGCCGGCCAGCATGATCAGCGCCGGCGTGGCGTCCAGCGCATAGATGGACGGCAACAGCATCGCGATGGTCGCGACCGGACCGAGGCCCGGGAGCACCCCGATCAGCGTGCCGAGGATGGCACCGCCCAGGGCATACAGCAGGTTTTGGAGCGTGAAGGCGACACTGAAGCCCATCGCCAGGTTGTCGAGGAATTCCATGGTGGGGCCTTCAGGTGTTCAGGAAAGGCGGCAGCACCGGAATCACCAGGCTGAGGCCCTTGATGAAGACGAGCCAGGAGCCGAGCGTCAGCACGACCACGCTGATCAGCGCGTCCTTCCAGTGGAATTCATCGCCGGCCAGGCTGGTGACGACGATGAGGATGGGCAGCGAGATCAGCATGCCCAGGCGCGGCAGGATGAAGCCGAACATCGCCACCGAGAACACGATGACGAACAGCGGCTTCCAGGCCCAGGAACCGATGGGTTCGCCGTCTTCGGTCTCGACGACCAGCGATTCGAACAGGATGAACCCGCCGAGGAGGGCCAGCAGGATGCCCAGGCCGAACGGGAAATAGCCGGGCCCGGGACGGGCCGCGACGCCGAAGCTGTAGTTCGTGGCGCCCCAGGCAAAAGCGATGCCTACCGCCAGGAACATCAACCCCGACCAGAAGTCTTTCTGGCTCTTGATCTTCACGTGTGTCTCCTCGGGAGAACCCCGGTTGCAGCGGGATTCTAGGGAGCGGTCCCCAGGCGGCCGGTGTGGTTTCCACGTAAAGCGACGTAAGCGGCGCGGGGCCGGCGGCGCGCTGCGGCCGCCCCGGCCTCAGCGCGGCGGGTCATCGACGCCCTTTTCAGGCGTCGTTCCAGTTCGGCGTGGAGCGCAGCACTTCCTCGATCGTCGTCACGCCTTCGGCCACCTTCATCGCGCCGGACAGGCGCAGCGGCCGCATGCCTTCCTTGACGGCCTGGCGCCGCAGCGCCGCGATGTCCAGCGTGGGATGGATCGCGCGCCTCGCGTCGTCGCCGACGAGCAGCAGCTCGTAGAGGCCGACGCGTCCACGGTAGCCGGTGTGGCGGCACTCCAGGCAGCCGACCGGCTTGTACGGCCGCACGCCGCCGTTCAGGCGCCAGGGCTTCGCGAACTCGTCGATCGCGGCGCGGTCCAGCGCGTCGTCGCGCGCCTTGCACGTGGGGCACAACGTGCGCGCCAGGCGCTGCGCCAGCACGCCGATCACCGTGGCGGTGATCAGGTAGGTCGGCACGCCCAGGTCGGCCAGCCGGGTGATGGCCGAGGCCGAGTCATTGGTGTGCAAGGTGCTGAAGACGAGGTGGCCGGTCAGCGCGGCCTGGATCGCCATCTCCGCGGTGGCCAGGTCGCGGATTTCGCCGACCATGATGATGTCCGGGTCCTGCCGCATCAGCGCGCGCAGGCCTTCGGCGAAGCCCATGTCCAGCGCGGGCTGCACCTGCGTCTGGTTGAAGGCGGGCTCGATCATCTCGATCGGGTCTTCCACGGTGCACACGTTGACCTCGTCGGTCGCCAGCGCCTTCAGCGTGGAGTACAGCGTCGTCGTCTTGCCGCTGCCGGTCGGGCCGGTGACCAGGATGATGCCGTGCGCCCGAGCCGTCAACGCCTGCCAGCGCTCGCCGTCGTGCGACGAGAAGCCCAGCTGCTCGACGCTCTTGACCACCGTCTCGGGATCGAACACCCGCATCACCATCTTCTCGCCGAAGGCGGTGGGCAGCGTCGACAGGCGCATCTCGACCTCGCCGCCGGGGCCTTCCGGGGTGTCCGGGCGCTTGGTCTTGATGCGGCCGTCCTGCGGCCGGCGGCGCTCCACCACGTCCATGCGGCCCAGCAGCTTGATGCGGGCAGTCATCGCGCTCATCACGGTCTGCGGCACCTGGTAGACGGTGTGCAGCACGCCGTCGATACGGAAGCGGATGGCGCCCATCTCGCGCCGCGGCTCGAGGTGGATGTCGCTGGCGCGCTGGTCGAAGGCGTACTGCCACAGCCAGTCCACCACCTGCACCACGCCCTGGTCGTTGGCGTCGAGCTGCTTGTTGCTCTTGCCCAGCTCCACCAGTTGCTCGAAGCTGGCGGAGGCCGAGGACTCGCCGCTCTTCTGCGCCTGCCGCACCGACTTGGCCAGCGTGTAGAACTCGGTCGTGTAACGCGCGATGTCCTCGGGGTTGGCCACCGCCAGCTTGACCCGCTTGCGGGCGTGCGACTCGATCTCGCCGACCCAGGCGGTGTCCCAGGGCTCGCTGGTGGCGATGGTCACCTCGGTGACCCCGACGTTGACCGGCAGCACCTTGCGCATCTCGGCGTACTGCGCGCTCATCACGTCCGCCACGCGGCCGACGTCCACCTTCAGCGGATCGATGCGCAGGTAGGGCCGCTGCGCCCGGCCGGCCAGCCACTCGGTCAGTGCTTCCGTGTCCAGCGGCCGGTTGCCGCGCTGCAGGCCGGCCCGGCCCAGGCGCACCAGCGCCGGCAGGCTGGAATCGCCGGCGCCGAAGCGCTTCTGCACCCGCTCGGCATCGGCCGCGCTGACCCAGCCGTCCTCCGCCAGCCAGTCGAGCAGCTGGCGCCAGTCGACGCGGCCCCGGGGCACGGCGGTGGAACGGTGGCGCGGGGCGTGGGCGGTCATGCGCTGTGCAGGGCTGTGAGGAACCGGGCCATGTTAGTACCGCCCGGCCCCTCGACCGCCGGCCCCCAGTCCGCCCGGCCGCGACGGGCAGCGGGCGGCAGTGGGGCTCAGGAGGCCGCGCGCCGCATCAGTGCCATGCCGTGCAGCCCGACCGTGCCGCAGCCCGCGGCCTGGTCGAACTCGACCCGCAGTCCGTCGATGCGGCGCATCAGTGTCCAGCGCGGCTGCGCGTCCAGCGGCACGATGAGCACGCCGGGTTCGGCACTGAACAGCAGCTGCGCCGGCTGCTGCGCGCTGGTGCCCAGGCCGCCCCACCAGCTCAGGCGCACGCGCGCCGCCGGCTGCGGCACGGCGCAGAGCAGTTGCAGCCGCAGCAGTCCGCCTTCGGCCCCGTCCAGCAGGTGCCCGGCCAGGTCCAGCGTCAATGCCGGCTGCGGGCCGGCCGGCCGCCAGCCGGTGCCATCGCGCAGCAGCTGGGTCGCGGACCAGGCGGCGGCGTCGAAGCGGCGCACCGGCTGCATGCGGGCGGCCAGCCGGGACTCGGACCGGCCCCAGGCCTGCGGCAGCGGCCCCAGGTCGGACAACGCAAAGGCCTTCTCGAACAGCAGGGCCTCCTGCGGCGTGGCCGCGGGCAGGCCACCCGGTGGCCGCGGCTCGGCCACGATCAGCCCGTTCACTTCACGCGGCAGGTAGTGGTCCAGCACGAAGCGGTACAGCGCCGGGCTGCGCAGCGCCAGGCCGCCGCCGTCGTGGGTAATGGTGTCGGCCGCCAGCAGGGCCAGTCGCGGCGGCGCGGCGGCCAGGGCGGCCACCACGCGCTGCTGCTGCGCCGGTGCCACCAGGTTGTAGGGCGCGGCCACCGGTGCCGGTGCCGGACGGCCGAGGTAGGCATGCTGGGCGGAGCGGTTCGTCAGGTCAAGGTAGGGCTCGCCCGGCGGCAGCCGCTCGCCCAGCGCGGCACGCACCCGCTGCAGCCGCGTCCATTGGGCCTCGTCGACCCAGCCGCGGCCGAGGCCCGGCAGGCCGGCGGCGCGGCCGTCCTTCGACAGGTCGGCCGGCACCCGCGGCGCGGCCGCCGCGGCCAGCGCCGCGCTGCCCAGGGTGGACGGGTTGACCGCGGCCGCGACGAAGGCCAGCAGCAGCGCCGCCGCCGCGCGCCCCGCCGGCTGCAAGGCCGGCCAAAGCACCAGCGGCAGCATGAAGATGCCCAGCACCACGCTGACATGGCCGGCGCGGGAGACGTCGCCGGGATCGATGCGGCCCATCGAATACGGCATCAGCAGCAGTCCGAGCAGCAGCAGCACCACCGGCGGCCAGCGCAGCATGGCGTCGGTGCCCGGCGTGCGCCAGGCGCGCCAGCCCAGCCAGCCGCACACCGCCACCGCGGCCAGCCAGGACATGCGCAGCGCCTCGAACAGCAGGCCGTGCCGCACCGGCGCCGTCCAGCTCAGGCTCCACGGGATGCCGTAGGCCAGCTGGTTGACGCTGCCGTTGTCGGCGACGTAGCGCACCGCACCGGCCAGCATGCGCGCCAGCGGCGTGGCCAGCAGCAGCACCAGGCCGCCCAGCAGCAGCGCCGCCGGCCAGCGCCAGGCACCGGCCGCGCGTGCTCGCCACCAGCGCCGGACCTGCCCCGCGGCAAGCGGCAGCGAAGCCACCGCTGCCAGCAGCCCGAACGACGGCGCAGCCAGCACCAGCACGACGGCACTGGCGGCCCAGGCCACCAGCCAGCGGCCAGGCCGAGCCGCGAGGCGGCCGCCGAACCAGGCGCCGCAGGCGGCGAGCAGCAGCAGCCAGAAGGACCAGGCCGGCTCCGTGCCCACCAGCAGCAGGGCCATCCCGGCCGGCAGCATGCTGCCCGTGGCCGCGTACATTGCAAGGAAGGCGCCACCCGCGAGCAGCGCCAGGCCGAGCACGCCACCCTGCACCACCGTGCCCGCCAGGCCGTCGAAGAACAGCGACGACAGGGCAGCGCCGAGATCGTCCTCCAGCAGGCCGTGCGCGGGCAGGTGGTCGACGTACGCCAGCGCGCCGTGCCGGTAGGCCAGCAGCCCGACCAGGCGTTCGCCGAAGTGGTAGTCGTCCGGCCGCACGTGCGGCGCCAGCGTGCCGCCGAAGCGCAGCGCCAGCAGCACGCCCAGCAGCACCCAGGGCGACCACAGCCGGCGCAGGCCGGCGGCATCCGCCCCTTCGAGCGCGGCGCGGCGACCGCGCCGCCCCACGTCCGCCAGCGCCAGCAGCACCAGCACCGCCACCAGCCAGGCCAGGCGTCCGGTGGAGGGATAAGGCACGAAAGGCGCGTCAGCCGTCGCGAGGCCGGCAGGCAGCAGGCCCGCCAGCAGGCCCGCCAAGCCCACCTGCGCGACCGGCACCGCGCGCCGCAACAGCGCCAGGCCGCGTGGGCCGGGCAGCAGCGCCAGTGCCGCCCCGAGCAGCAGGCCCGCCATGGCCAGCGGCGGCGCCACGGCCAGCAGCCGTTCGGAGGCGGCCAGCCATGACAGTGGCGCACCGAGCCCCACGGCCCGGCCCAGCAGCAGCGCCAGCGACAGCGGCCACAGGCCCAGCGCCAGGCCGGCCAGCAGAGCGTGGCTGCTGCGCTCGGCATCGACCGCCTCGTGGCGCCGCAGCTGCAGCGCCGTTGCCAGCGACACCGTCAGCAGCCCCGCCAGCGACAGCCCCAGCAGCCCGCGGTCCGCCCCGCCGTCCAGCAGGCGCGGCGCGACGGCCAGCGCCGCCGGCACCGACCACCACAGCCACTGCAGCGCGACCCCCTGCGCCTGCGGCTGGCCCTGGTGGCGCTGCAGCAGCTGCAGCGAGCGCCAGTTCCAGGCCAGCAGGCCGGCGAACACGGCCAGCGCCAGCGGCGGCGCCAGCAGGTCCTGCAGCTTGCCGCCCTGGTACCAGGCCAGGCTGCCGACGACGAAGTCGCCATACGACGCCGGGCGCCCGGCCTTGGCCAGCAGCCACAGCAGCACCGACGCCGGCAGCAGCGCGGCGAGCAGCGCCGCGGCGCGCAGCCGCACCCCGTTCACGCCCGCCCCGGGTCGTAGCCGCCGCGGCAGGCCCGCAGCAGCACCTGCATCACCTGCCAGTTGCCGCGCACGCTGCTGATCTTGGTCGGCACCTCGCCAGGCGGGTAGCGCCGCGCGGTGGGCAGCTCCTGGCAGCGGAAGCCCAGTTTCGGCGCGCGGTGCGACAGGTAGGCCAGCAGCTCATAACCCGCAAAGACAGCGCGAAACGGCGCCACGCGCGGGTCCAGCAGCAGGCGGCGGCTGTAGGCGCGAAAGCCTTGGGTGGTGTCGGTCCAGTGGAAGCCCGAAGACCAGCTGAGCAGCGGCGCGTGCACGAAGCGGATGGCGAAATCGCGCGAGGCCGGCGTGTTCTCGGCCACGCCACCGTCGAGGTAGCGCGAGGCCTGCACGAAGTCCACACCGTCCTTCAGCGCGGCGATGAAGCGCGGGATCGCCTCGGGATCGTCCTTGTCGTTGCCGTCGATGGTGACGATGCCGTCGTAGCCCTGCTGCAGCGTGAAGGCGTAGGCGCAGCGCAGTTGCGCGCTCAGGCGGCCGGGGCCGGTCTTCACCAGCAGGCCGCGCACGCCGGCGGCACGCAGCGCATCCAGCGCCAGCGAGCCGTCCGTGCTGCCACCATCGACCAGCACGATGTCGGCGATGGCCGGGATGTCCAGCGCGGCCATGCGCTCGAGCAGGCGGCGGATGCGCGCACCTTCGTTGATGACCGGGACGACGACGCAGTGCGCGCGCTGGCGGCCCTGCCACAGCGGCAGCTCGAAGGCCGGCACCTGCCAATCCGGGGGAAAGGCCGGCAAGGCGGAAGTGGCCGGTCCGGTGGTGGGTCCGCGGGCGGGTCCGGCGGTGGAGCCGTTGTTGTCGGCGGCGGAGCGGAGCTTGTCGTCCATGGTCAGCCCACCTTCGCCGTCAGCAGCACCACGCCGGCCATCACCAGCAGGATGCCGGCGCCGGTGGTCCAGTGGAAGGGCTCGCGGAAGATCAGCACCGACAGCGCCGCCACCGTGGCGACCGCGCCGGCCGTGAGCACCGGGTGCGCGACGTTCAACGGCAGGCGCGCCAGCGCCGCGGCATAGAGCAGGAAGGCCGCGCCGTACAGCGCCAGGCCCAGCCAGAACGGCCAGTTCGCCAGCGCCGCCATCGGCTCGGACAGCGACGGGAAGCGCCGCGGCGGCAGCATCGCGAACTTGACCAGCACGCTGGCGCTGGCATTGGAGGCGATGCCCAGCAGCAGGATCAGCCACTTCATCGCGCGGCCCCGGGGGCTGCGGCGCCTGGCCCCGCGGTGCGGGCGCTGCCGCCGGTGTCGGCCGCACCCTTCGCATCGGCAGCATCCGCAGCAGTGGCCGCATCGGCCGCAGTGGCGTAGTGAGCCTGCGCCACCCGCAGTGCGCGTTCGATGGCGGCCAAGTGCGGCTCGTCTCGCGTCGCCAGCATCTCGATGCTGAGCACATGGCGTGGCAGCGCAGGGCGCAGCGCCGCGGCGGCGGCCGCGTGGTCGGTGCCACCGTCGCCCAGCGGCACCAGGTCGGGCTCGCTCAGGTGCACGTGGCCGACCAGCGCGGCGTGTGCCGACAACACCTCGGCGGCCGCTTCGCGCTGGATCGTCAATGCGCCGGTGTCCAGCTGCAGGCGGATCGCCGGGTGCGCGACGGCCGCCACCACGCGCGCCGCCTCGGCATGCGTCAGCATGAAGTTGGCGCCGTAGCGCTCGGGGTTCGGCTCCAGGCAGACGACCACGCCGGCGGCTTGCGCGATGTCGCCCAGCCGCCGGAAGAACGGCAGCGCCAGGCGGTCCGCCGCCGCGTCGTCCAGGCCGCTGCGGTCGCGGTTCTTCGGCGAACCGAAGGTCAGCCGCGGCACGTCGCCCGCCGCCGCCAGCCCGGCGGCGATGCGGCACACCGCCTGCAGGTGGTCCAGCATCGCCTGCTGCACCGCAGGTGGGCCGAAGAGGTTCAGGCCGCTGGTGCCGAACAGCAGCGCCTGCATGCCGGTGACCGTGATGCCTTCGTCGGCCCAGCGGCGGCGCACGGCGTCGATCTCGGCATCGCTCGCCGCAGCCGGCTGCCGGAAATACTTGCCGGGCGCCAGGTCCACCGCGCCAACGCCATAACGGCGAAGAAGCGCGGCCACATCGGCATCCTCGGCCGGGTCCCAGGCAATGTTGGAGATCGCGAGCCTCATCGTGCCGCTCCCGCAGCCGCCGGGGCAGCCGAGGCGGCAGGCAGGCTGCGCGGCTCCGATTGCGCATAGGCACGGATCGCCAGCAGGGTCTCGCGCCGGCTGTACGCATAAGCGCCCTGCCCGCCGAAGAGCGCGGCATGGCGGCTGCGCAGGTCGTAGCGTGCCGGCGGGTTCGCCAACTGGTTGTCGAAAGCCAGGCCGAAGCCCTCGCGCGCCACCTCCGCCACGCCCACCGGCTCGGCGGCCAGGTGCACGAGCGGCAGGCCGGCCTCCAGCGCCCGCTGCAGGTCGGCCCACAGGTTCACCATCGGGTAGAACTGGAACACGCCACGCGCGTCGATCGCGTGCAGGTTGTTGCCGTTGAGGAAATCGAAGATCGCGTTCTTGCGCAGGCCCGGCCCCACCAGGCCGGGCAGCCGGACCACCAGGCAGTGATCGAAGCGCTGCGCGCAGAAGCGCTCGAGCAGGCGCCGGTGCAGGCCATAGGCATGCAGGTCGCCCTCGTCCACCGGGCTGTCCTCGTCGACGCCCACCGGCTCGCGGAACACGTCGACCGTGCTGACGAGCACGAAGCGCCGGCAGTGCAGCGTGTCGAGGTGGGCGATCAACGCCTCGATGTTGCGGCGGTCGGCCTCCGGCTCGCGGTTGGCGATCCACTTCTGGGCCGGCGCCGCGGCGCAGACCACGGTGTCGAACCCGCGGCCGTCGATCTCGGCGATGTTGGTCGAGCGGTACAGCGCGTCGAAGCGGGTCTGCCGCAGCAGCGTGCTGCCGACGAAACCGCTCGAGCCGATCAGGGCATTCGCCATGCGGAGGTCCTTCAGTTCAAGCCGTCGAAACGCTCGGCGTCGAGCCGCTCCAGCGCATCGTAGATGTTGTCGATCTTGCCGCCGAGCACGGAGTAGCAGCCCGGCAGCGCCTCGTGCCGTTCGAAGAGGATCGGGCGGCCGTCGTCGCCTTCGTTCTTGACGAGCACGGTCTTCACCTCGAACAGCGAGTCCACCTGCCGCGCGAGGGCCAGCACCGGCAGGTAGCGTGCCACGTCGCGCTGCATGCGGTCGAAGCGCGAGGCGCGCTCCACCTCGGCCAGGCGCCCGTACGGATCGGTGCCTGGTGCATCTGCGAAGTGCAGGTGCGGCGTGTACCGCACGTGGGACAGCGTGTGCAGGCCGCGGGACGGGAAAGGCATCATCGAGAAGAACGGGCCGTCCATCACCGTGACGCCCACGTCGCGCAGCGCGGGCGGGCAGTCGATGAGGGCCATCTCGGTCAATTCGTGCTTCAGCCGCTGGCGTGTCGGCACCCAATCGCCGCCGATCTGGTTCAAGCCGCTGTAGGTGCAGTTGACGACGACGCTGCAGCTCAGGGCCAGTCCTCCGTCCGCCGGCGTGGCCGATCCTTCGCTGGATCGCAAACGCACCCGCAAGCCCGCCGAGCCCTGGCGTTCCACGCCAATGACGCGGCTGGACAGGCGCAAGTCCACCCCATCCTCGCGCAGCGACTGCTCCGCCCAGCGCCGCAGCGCGGTGGCATCGAACGCGTATTCCTCCACCTCGAACACCTGCTCCACCAGGCGCGGCTCGAAGAGGCGCTGCTGCACCACCGGCGCCGGCTTGAGGCTCGCGCCGATCTCGCGGCAGAAGCGCTCGAACTGCCGCGCGGTGACCTTGGAATTGCGCCGCGCGATCGCGTACAGGGCCTGGAAATCGCGCCGCACCGCCTGCGGCCAGTCGTGCACGAAGCGCGGCAGGTTGATGCGGCTGCGGTACGCCGTGGTGAAACTGCGCGGGTAGTGGTAGCCGTTGTGCACCCGCGCCTGGTTGTGGAAGGACGCGCGGCCCAGCAGCAGAGGCTCGCGTTCGACCAGCGCGACCTGCTTCAGCCCGCGCTGGCGCACCAGGTAGCTGGCGATCGCGGCACCGTAGAAGCCGCCGCCGATCACCACCGCATCACGGCGGCCGCATTCCTTCATGGAGCCGGCTGGCGGCCGAACGCGCTGGCCCCGTCTTCGACGTTGAGCTTCTCGCGCCGCGTCATTCGCGCGCTGGTGAACTCCTGCCCCACGTGGTACAGCGGCCCCTCGTTCGTCATGCGCGCCATCTGCAGGATGTATTCGCCCAGCACCAGCAGCACCAGCGAGATCAGGAAGAACATGCCCGATTGCTGCAGCGACAGGCTCATCCAGCCCGGCGCGACGTCCGTCTTCAAGAGGCCGATCAGCACCACGTAGACCGCGTAGACCAGGTTCGCCACCGCGCCGAAGAGCGACAAGGTGGTCACCAGCCGCATTGGCGCGCGGGTGCTGGACACCAGCAGCCGCATGCCGTGGTCGATGCTCTCGCGCACCGCCTTGCGCTCGGCCAGCTTCGGTGGGCTGCTGTAGTCCAGCGTGGTCCGGGCAAAGCCGGCGGTGGCCGGCAGGTGGCGGTAGCTGGTGGCCGGCTGCGCGTGCTGCAGCAGGAAATTGACGACGCGCCGGCTCAACACGCGGTAGTTGGGCGCCTCGCGCGACAGGTGGATGCCACCGAACCATCGGTACAGCGCATTGAAGGCGCTGAAGGCCACCCGGTACGCCAGTCCCTGGGCCGGCTTCTGGCCGTTGCGCGCGAACACCACGTCCGCGCCGCCGGCGGCCTGGTCCAGCATCTGCGCGAGGAAACGGATGTCGTCGGTCATCGGGTCGACCACGGCGACGAAGTCGCCCAGCGCGTTCTCGAGGCCGACCCAGCAGGCGGTGTCCGCGTCGACCGCCTTGGTCAACGCATACACCTGCAGGTTCGGCAGGCCGCCCTCCCCGGCCAGGCGCTTCAGCACCTGCACGCTGTCGTCCTCGGAGGCGTTGTCGACGACGATGAGCTCGTAGTCGCTGGCCAGCGCGCCCATCACCCCGGTCGCCTCCGCCAGCAACGCGGGCAGCTCATCGGCGCGATTGCGCAGCACGAACACGACCGACAGGAAGACAGGAAACGGGACCATCGCCTGGGAAATAATAACGTCTAATGAGTGCGGCCAGGCCCCTGGCGCGCCGGCCGGCATTCTAGGCGGCGCGCAAGGCCAGGCCGCCGGCGCCGGCCGCCCGGGGCTTCAACCGCAGCGCCCGCTTCTCGATCAAGTGCCACGAGAGATAGGCGCACAGCAAGGTCACCGCCACCGTGAGAAACAGGCGGGGCCACCAGTGCATCCGCCCGGTGAGACCCCAGATGATGGTCTGTTGCACGGGGAAGGCATACAGGTAGACACCGTACGAAAGGTCGCCGAGGCGGTCGAACCGGCTGACGATGGGCCAGCAGGACTTGCCGAACACCACCGCCAGCACCGGCACCGTCAGCAGCATCCACAGGATGGGCCGTCCGGCCATCCATGCCAAAGGAGCCAGCACGCCGCAGAGCAGGCCGATGACCAGCAGCCTGCGCCCGCTGATGAACGGCCAGGCCTTGTGGAACGCCACGCCGGTGAGGAAGCAGGCCCCGAATTCGATGAAGTACAGCCCCTCGATGTTGAGCTTGAGCGCGGCCTCCCACACACCGCCGCGCAGCTGCCAACCTGCATACGCCAGCGAGAGCATCGCTGCCAGCGCGATGGGGACCCAGCGTCTCGCCAGGAGCCCGCTGGCGCCGAGGACGGCCAGAACGACATAGCACTTCAACTCGAGCGGAATGGTCCACAGCGAGCCATTGACCGCGATCGGCAGCGCGCTGTGGTCGAACCGAGCCGGCAGCGCACCACGCATCTGGAACCACAGGTTGCGGAAGTAGTCCAGGAAGACCGGGTGGCGGAAGTACGCCTGGAGCGTCAGGTCAGTCACGAGCGGTCCGACGACGATCGCAGTCAGCACGATGTTCGCGGCGTACCCGGGCCAGACCCGGAGCAGCCGTCGTGCCGCAAAGCGGCCCACGTGCGGATCAGCATCCCAGCTCTGGGCGACCAGAAAGCCGCTGATGGAGAAGAAGATGACGACGCCCAGCCCGGCGAAGCTGTGAAGGCCGAAGAAGGTGTACTCGAAGCGCCCCGTCAACCCGTTCTGGTGGGACACCAGGACCAGGAATGCCGCGAAGAGTCGCAGGAACGCAAAGTTGTCGCGATGACGCGATTCCACGCCGCGCGTGGCTTGGCCACTGCCTTCTGACACGATTCCCCCGCTTGTGTTTTTTTGTTCGTTCGATGCGCCCCGCCGCTCGTGCCCGCTTGCGGCACTGAGGGGAATCGCATGAGGAGAGGCGGACGCAAGTGCCCGATGACAGGGCACTTGCGACGCTTCATTTCCGGGCGGTCCTCGATTTCCAGGGCTTTTGCATCACCCCCTGCAATCTCGGACAGTAACTTGGTGGAGCCGGGGGGAATCGAACCCCCGTCCGCAAGCCATCGCCGGCCAGTTCTACATGCGTAGCTGTCTGATTTGAGTCTCGCGGCTCCGGTCGCGCAGCAGCACGCTACCGGATCCGCCAGTCACTTGAGTCTCGCTCCGTCCCGAGTGACCCGGGACGGCACCAGCCAATGTGAATAACCTCGCAGCCGTCAACCCTTGCGGGTCTCAGGCCCGGCCCATCGGCCAACCGTTGCGAGGCTCACCGGTTTTAAGCGGCGAGAGCGTACGAAGTATCGTTCGCAGTTACTTTGTTTCCAGATGGATTTACGAGCTACCCTGGCGCTCGGCATGCCCTGAACCGACTCCGCACCCACGTCGAAGCCAGGTCGGCCCCGGAAGCGCGTAGTTTAGGCCAGTCGCAGCCAATTCAAGAGCTGTGCGGGTTCTTGCAGCACGGCGTCGGCACCCCAGGCGTCGATGTGCTCGCCTTGCCCGAGGTAGCCCCAGCCGGCGGCGAGGGTCGCCATGCCGGCGGCGCGTCCCGCCTGCATGTCGCGGTGGTCATCGCCGACGTACACACAGCGGCCCGCCTCCCGACCCAGACGGCGCGCCGCCTCCAGCAAGGGCGCGGGATGCGGCTTGGCATGGGCCGTGGTGTCGCCGGCGATGAGCACGCCGGCACGACTGTCAAGACCCAGCCCACGCACGACCGGCTCGGCATAGCGCGTCACCTTGTTGGTGACGATGCCCCAGGGCACCCCCGCGGCAGACAGCGCCTGCAGCACCGGCTCCACCGCCTCGAAGACATGCGTGCGGTCGAGCAGGCGCTCGGCGTAACGCGCCAGGAAGGCATCACGCAGCGGTTCGAAGCCTTCCTCACCCGGACGCAGACCGAAAGCCACGCCGACCATGCCCCGGGCCCCCGCGCCGACCATCGGCCGCAAGGCCTCGTACGGCAGCGCGTCCAGGCCGTGCCGAGCCCGCAGGTCGTTCGCCGCCCCGGCGAGGTCCGGCGCACTGTCGATCAGGGTGCCATCGAGGTCGAACAGCACGGCATCGACCGGAGGATTCATGCGCGCATTCATGCCGGACGCCGGCAAGCCAGCAGGTAGTTCACCGAGGTGTCGTCGCTCAGCCAATACCGCTGCGTCAACGGGTTGTATTCCATGCCCCGGAAGCCATGGACGAGCAGGCCGGCCTCGCGCGCCCAGCGCGCCAACTCCGAGGGGCGGATGAACTTCGCGTACTCATGCGTGCCCTTGGGCAGCAGTCTCAGCACGTGCTCCGCGCCGACGATGGCGAACGCGAAGGCCTTGGCGTTGCGGTTGATGGTCGAGAAGAAGACCCAGCCGCCTGGCTTCACCAACGTTGCGCAAGCATGCACGACCGAAGCCGGCGCCGGCACGTGCTCGAGCATCTCCATGCAGGTGACGACATCGAAGCCGGCCGGCCGCTCGACCGCCAGGGACTCGGCCGACTGCTCCCGGTATTCGAGATGCTCGACTCCGGACTCCATCGCATGCAGTTGTGCCACCCTCAGTGGCTTCACCGACAGGTCGATGCCCAGCACCTCCGCGCCCCGGCGCGCCATGGACTCCGACAGAATCCCGCCGCCGCATCCGATGTCGGCCACCGACTTGCCGGACAGGCCGGCCAGGCCATCGATCCAGTCGAGCCGCAGCGGGTTGATCTGGTGAAGCGGGCGGAATTCGCCCTCGGTGTCCCACCAGCGGTGGGCGAGCTCGCCGAACTTCGCAAGCTCTTGGGGATCGGCATTGATCATGATGCGGCGATGCTAACGGGCGCCAGCCACGGCGCTAGCGAAATGCGACCGGCGACCGGCGCAGGGCAACGTTCAGACGCAAAAAACCCCGCCGCAGCGGGGTTTTCGTGGACAGCCGCAGGGCTTACTTGCGGGTGCGGGTGCCGACCACTTCGATTTCGGTCCGGCGGTTCTTCGCGCGGCCCTCATCGGTCTTGTTGTCGGCCACGGGCTGCTTCTCGCCCTTGCCTTCGGTGTACACGCGGTTCTTCTCGACGCCCTTGCTGACCAGGTATTCCTTGACCGCCTCAGAGCGGCGAACCGACAGCTTCTGGTTGTAGGCGTCGGTACCGATCGAGTCGGTGTGGCCGACGGCAATGATCACTTCCAGATTGATGCCCTTGGTCTTGCTGATCAGGTCGTCCAGCTTGGCCTTGGCTTCCGGCTTCAGCACCGACTTGTCGAAGTCGAAGAAGGCGTCGGCGGCGAAGGTGACCTTCTCGCTGACCGGCGCGGGCGGCGCGGGCGGAGCAGCCGGACGGGCGGGCTGCGCCGGCTGCGCCGGAGCGGCAGGCTGGGCTGCGGGCGGAGGCGGCGGAGCAACCGGCGCGGGCGGCGGAGCCTTCAGCTCACCATCGCAACCCGGAGCAGCCGTGGCCGGCGTCCAGAAATTGTTGCGCCAGCACAGCGTGCCATCGCCGTTGCGCCAGACGGTGGCGTTGTCAGCCGCGCGCCAGTTGTCCACCGTCTTGGCCTGCGCGAACGCGACCATCGGAGCGGCCAGCGCGGCCGAAGCGAAGAGCACCGCCACCTTGTTCAGTTTCTTCATGATTCTCCTCTCGAGGAAAGCCGCAGTAGCCTGCGATATGTCCAAATCGATCGCCAAGAAATGCCGGCAAAAACTCGGGGTAGGCGAGCCTTCACCACCGACGACTCATTGTGCCAGCACGATGCACGGCGAACCCCATTTTGGCGGGCCTTGGCAAGATGCCTCGGAACGATGTTGCTCGGCCGCGACATCGACCCGCCCTTAGAATGACGGGTCGCCGCGCGGGCCGTTCCCCGCGGTGGCCGTCCATCGCCTCGTCCACCGCCTCGGCTCCGAGGCCGCCCGCTGAATGACCCAGTTCGCCAAGGAAACCCTCGCCGTCAGCCTCGAAGAGGAGATGCGGCGTTCGTACCTCGACTATGCGATGAGCGTGATCGTCGGGCGCGCGCTGCCCGACGCCCGCGACGGCCTCAAGCCGGTGCACCGGCGCGTGCTGTTCGCGATGCACGAGCTCAACAACGACTGGAACCGGCCTTACAAGAAATCGGCCCGCATCGTCGGTGACGTGATCGGTAAATACCATCCGCATGGCGACACCGCCGTTTACGACACCATCGTCCGGATGGCGCAGGATTTTTCGCTGCGCCACATGCTCATCGACGGCCAGGGCAATTTTGGTTCCGTCGACGGCGACAACGCCGCGGCGATGCGTTACACCGAAATCCGGCTGTCGAAGATCGCCCATGAAATGCTGGCCGATATCGACAAGGAAACCGTCGATTTCGCGCCCAACTACGACGGCTCGGAGAAGGAACCGACGGTATTGCCCACCCGGCTGCCGAATCTGCTGGTCAATGGCGCAGCCGGCATCGCCGTGGGCATGGCCACCAACATCCCGCCGCACAACCTCAACGAGGTGGTCGATGCGTGCCTGCACCTGCTGAAGGCGCCGCAGGCCACGCTCGAAGAGGTGATGGAGATCATCCCGGCGCCGGACTTCCCTACCGCCGGGATCATTTACGGCATCAACGGCGTGCGCGAGGGCTACCGCACCGGCCGCGGCAAGGTGGTGATGCGGGCCAAGTGCCACTTCGAGGACATCGACCGTGGCCAGCGCCAGGCGATCGTCGTCGACGAGATCCCTTACCAGGTCAACAAGAAGACACTGCTCGAGCGCATCGCGGAGCTGGTGCACGAGAAGAAGCTCGAGGGCATCAGCCACATCCAGGACGAGTCCGACAAGTCGGGCATGCGGGTGGTCATCGAGCTCAAGCGCGGTGAGGTGCCCGAGGTGGTGCTGAACAACCTGTACAAGCAGACGCAGCTGCAGGACACGTTCGGAATCAACATGGTCGCGCTGATCGACGGCCAGCCGAAGCTGTGCAACCTGAAGCAGCTGCTCGACATCTTCCTCGAGCACCGGCGCGAGGTGGTCACCCGCCGCACGGTGTACGAGTTGCGCAAGGCACGCGACCGCGGCCACGTGCTCGAGGGCTTGGCCGTCGCACTGGCCAACATCGACGAGTTCATCGCGATCATCAAGAACTCGCCGACGCCGCCGGTGGCCAAGACGGCGCTGATGGCCAAGGGCTGGGACTCGTCGCTGGTGCGCGAGATGCTGGCCCGTGCGGAGGCCGACACCCCCGGCGGACGCTCCGCCTACCGCCCCGAGGGCCTGCCCGCGCAGTACGGGCTGCAGCCGGACGGCCTGTACCGCCTGTCGGACGACCAAGCCGGCGAGATCCTGCAGATGCGCCTGCAGCGCCTGACCGGCCTGGAGCAGGACAAGATCATCGGCGAGTACAAGGAAGTCATGGCGCAGATCGCCGATCTGCTGGACATCCTTGCCCGTCCGGAGCGGGTCACGACCATCATCGCGGAAGAACTGACGGCACTGAAGGCCGAGTTCGGCAGCACCAAGCTCGCAGCGCGCCGCAGCGTGATCGAGCACAACGTGCAGGAGCTCGGCACCGAGGACCTGATCACGCCGACCGACATGGTGGTCACGCTCAGCCACACCGGCTACATCAAGAGCCAGCCGCTGACCGAATACCGCGCGCAGAAACGTGGTGGCCGCGGCAAGCAGGCGACGCAGACCAAGGAAGACGACTGGATCGACCAGCTCTTCATCGCCAACACGCACGACTACATCCTGTGCTTCAGCAACCGCGGCCGCGTGTACTGGCTCAAGGTGTGGGAGGTGCCGCAGGGCTCGCGCAATTCGCGCGGCAAGCCCATCGTCAACATGTTCCCGCTGCAGGCCGACGAGAAGATCACCGTCGTGCTGCCGCTGACCGGTGAATTCCGCAGCTTCCCGGCCGACCACTACGTGTTCATGTGCACGGCGCTCGGCACGGTCAAGAAGACGGCGCTGGATGAATTCAGCAACCCGCGCAAGGCCGGCATCATCGCCGTCGACCTCGACCCGGGCGACCACCTCATCGGTGCCGCCCTGACCGACGGCAAGCACGATGTGATGCTGTTCTCCGACGGCGGCAAGGCCGTGCGTTTCGACGAGGACGACGTGCGGCCGATGGGCCGCCAGGCGCGCGGCGTGCGAGGCATGATGCTCGACGATGGCCAACGCGTCATCGCGATGCTGGTGGCCGAGGACGAAACCCAGAGCGTGCTGACCGCGACCGAAAACGGCTACGGCAAGCGCACGTCGATCGTCGAATACACCCGCCACGGCCGCGGCACCAAGGGCATGATCGCCATCCAGCAAAGCGAACGCAACGGCCGCGTCGTCGCCGCCACGCTGGTGCGTCCGACCGACGAGATCATGCTGATCACCGACCGTGGCGTGCTGGTGCGCACACGCGTTTCCGAAATCCGCGAGCTCGGCCGCGCGACCCAGGGCGTGACCCTGATTGCGCTGGACGACGGCGCCCAACTCTCGGGTCTTCAGCGCATCGTCGAGAACGATGCCGGCGGCGAAGCAGAAGGCGAAACCGACCCCACCGCGCCGCCCGATGTCCAGAATCCATGAAGACGATGACCCGTTCGATCGCCGCGGCCGCCCTGGCCGTGGCCACCACGCTCTGCGCCGCGCAGGGCACTTCGTCGCCGGCCAAGAAGGAGCTGGTACAGAAGATCCTGCAACACCAGAAGCCCGCCTTCGAGAACGCCGGAACCACGCTGGCCAACCAGGTGGCGAGCCAGGTGATGCAGATGACGGCGCAGGCAATCTCACGTGCGCCCGCCGACAAGCGCGAGGCGCTGGCCAACGAGGCGAGGGCCGAGATCAAGAAGTTCTTCGATGACGCCTCGGCCGTGATGCGCGAGCAGTCGGTGCGCGTTGCGCCCGGCATCGTCGGCGCCGCACTGGAAGAGAAGTTCAGCGAAGACGAGCTGAAGACGCTGCTGGCCTGGCTGGAATCGCCGGTGAGCCGCAAGTTCCAGCAAACAGCGCTGGAAGTGCAGCAAGGGCTGTCGCAGAAGGTCGTCACCGACACCAAGCCCGCCATCGAGCCCAAGCTGAAAGCGCTGGAGCAGACGCTGACCAAGAAGCTCGCCGATGCCGGCGTGCCCCTCAAGGCCCGCAGCGCCGCTTCGGGTCCCACCTCGAAGAAGTGACCACCCGCCCGATGCCGTCGACCCACCGCCCTTACAACTTCGCCCCCGGACCCGCCGCGCTGCCGGAACCGGTGCTGCGGCGAGCCGCCGAGGAAATGCTCGACTGGCACGGCAGCGGCATGAGCGTGATGGAAATGAGCCACCGCGGGCGCGAATTCATTTCCATCGCGGAAAAGGCCGAACGCGACCTGCGCGAGCTGCTTGCGGTACCGCCTCAGTTCCGCATCCTGTTCATGCAGGGCGGCGGCCTGGGCGAGAACGCCATCGTGCCGCTGAACCTGTCGCGCGGCGGCCTGGTCGACGTGGTGGTGACCGGATCCTGGTCGAAGAAGTCGGCTGCCGAGGCGCGGCGTTATGCCGACGTGCAGGTGGTCGCCAGCAACGAGGCCGACCGCCACACCAGCATCCCGGCACCCGGCACCTGGCAGCTGCGCCGCGGTGCCAGCTACGTGCACATCTGCAGCAACGAAACGATCGACGGCCTGGAGTTCCAAGAACTGCCGGACTTGAAATCGCTGGGCAGCGACGCGCCCTTGGTGGTCGACTGCTCATCGCACGTGCTGTCGCGGCCGATCGACTGGTCGCGGGTCGGCCTCGCCTTCGCCGGTGCGCAGAAGAACATCGGTCCCGCCGGCCTGACGATCGTCTTCGTCCGCGAGGACCTGCTCGGCCATGCGCTGCCGATCTGTCCCTCGTCCTTCGACTACCGCGTGGTCGCCGAGCACGGCTCGATGTTCAACACGCCGCCGACGTACGCCATCTACGTCGCCGGCCTGGTCTTCGACTGGATCCGGGAGCAGGGCGGCGTGGCGGCGCTGGAAGCGCGCAACGTCGAGAAGGCCCGGCTGCTGTACGCGACCATCGACGGCTCCAACGGCTTCTACGCCAATCGGGTCGCGGCCGAGGCCCGCTCGCGCATGAACGTGCCGTTCTACCTGCGCGACGAGTCGCTGAACGAGGCCTTCCTGGCGGAGGCCAAGGAACGCGGGCTGCTGCAGCTCAAGGGGCACAAGAGCGTCGGCGGCATGCGCGCCTCGATCTACAACGCAATGCCGCTCGAAGGCGTGCAGGCCCTGGTGAACCACTTGAACGATTTCGCGCGCCGACATGGCTGACCCGACCCCCCCCGCCTTGCAGCCCGAGCTGCTGGTGCTGCGCGAAAGGATCGATGCGGTCGACCGTGAGCTGCTGTCACTGCTGAATCGGCGTGCCGGCCTCGCCCAGGAGGTCGGCGAGATCAAGAAGCGCGAAGGATCGGTGGTGTTCCGCCCCGAGCGCGAAGCCCAGGTGATCGACGGCCTGAAGGCGGTGAACCCCGGTCCGCTGCAGAACGAGAGCGTGGCGCCGATCTGGCGCGAGATCATGTCGGCCTGCCGGGCGCTGGAAACGCCGACGCGCGTGGCTTACCTCGGCCCCGCCGGGACCTTCACGGAAGAGGCGGCGCTCGGCTTCTTCGGCAGCTCGATCGTGCGCGTGCCCTGTGCCAGCTTCGACGAGGTGTTCCGGACCACCACCGCCGGCGCGGCGGACTTCGGTGTGGTGCCGGTCGAGAACTCGACCGAAGGCGTCGTCGCCCGCTCGCTCGACCTGTTCCTGACGACGCCGCTCTTCATCATCGGTGAGACCAGCCTGATCGTGCGGCACAACCTGCTGCGCAAGGAAAACGCGCTGGCTGGCATCGAGGCCGTGTGCGCGCACCCGCAGGCTCTGGCGCAATGCCATGGCTGGCTGAGCCACCACCTGCCGAACGTGGAGCGCCGCCCGACCTCGAGCAATGCCGAGGGCGCGCGCCTGGCATCGCTCGACCCGCGCCTGGCGGCCATCGCCAGCCCGCGCGCAGCAACCGAGTTCGGCCTGCACATCGTCGCGCCGGCGATCCAGGACGACGCGCACAACCGCACCCGCTTCGCCATCGTCACCCACCCCGATCGCCACCCGGCGCCCAAGCCCTCGGGCCATGACTGCACGAGCCTGATCGTCTCCGTGGACAACAAGCCGGGCGCGGTCCACGACATGCTGGTGCCGCTGAAGGTGCACGGTGTGTCGATGACGCGATTCGAATCGCGCCCCGCGCGCTCCGGCCAGTGGGAGTACTACTTCTACATCGACATCGAGGGCCACCCGGACGACCCCCGCGTGGGCACCGCCCTGCGCGCATTGCGCGAGGCTTGCGCCTTCTTCAAGGTCCTCGGCACCTACCCCATCGACGTGCACTGACAGGGTCGACGACACCGTGCCAAGTCCCATGTTCAACCAGCTCGGCGTGATCGGCTGCGGCCTGATGGGCGGCTCCTTCGCGCTGGCGCTCAAGCGCGCCGGCCTGGTCAAGCGCGTGATCGGCTACAGCAAGTCGCCCTCCACGACAGAACTGGCCAAGCGCCTGGGCGTGATCGACGATTCCGCAGAGTCCGCACTGCTCGCCGTGGCGGGTTCCGACATCGTGCTGATCGCGGTTCCGGTCGCGGCCACCGAGGCCACTTTCAAGGCCATCCGCCACCTGGTGGAGCCGGGTGTGTTGTTCATGGACGTCGGCTCGACCAAGCGCGACGTGGTCGACACCGCGCGCCGCGTGCTGAAGGAGCGCGTCGGCGGCTTCGTGCCGGCGCATCCGATCGCCGGCAAGGAAAGCGCAGGCGTGCAGCATGCCGACGCTTCGCTCTACGCCGGCCGGCAGGTCATCCTGACGCCGCTGTCGCAGACGGCGCCGGAGCTGGTCCAAAAGGCAACTGACGTCTGGTCGGCGATCGGCTCGCAGGTGCTGAAGATGTCGCCGGAGAACCACGACGCGGCCTTCGCGGCGGTCAGCCACCTGCCCCACCTGCTGGCCTTCGCGTACTTCGGCGCGATCATGAACCAGCCGGCAGGACGGGACTTCCTGTCGCTGGCTGGCCCCGGCTTCCGCGATTTCACCCGCATCGCCGCCAGCGACCCCGCCGTGTGGCGCGACATCCTGCTCGCCAACCGCGAGGAGGTGCTGAAGCAGACCACGCGCTTCCGCCACTCGCTCGATGCGATCGAGCACGTCATCAAGGCCGGCAACCCGCAGGCGCTGGAAGACCTGATCCGCGGCGCGGCCGACGGGCGCAGCAACTGGCAGATCGGTGGCGCGCGCGGATCATCCGCCAAGTAGCAGCAAGACGACCCGCCGAATCCGGCTGCGCCCTCGCCGGCCGATTGTCCTGACCCCGAGCCACATGTACGACCTTCCCTTCCTCGACCTGCCTCCGCTGCATGGGGCCGCAGGCACGGTGCGCCTGCCAGGCTCCAAGAGCATCTCGAATCGGGTGCTGCTGCTCGCGGGCCTCAGCGAAGGCAGCACCACGGTGCACGAACTGCTGGATTCGGACGACACCCGCGTGATGCTGGCGGCGCTGCGCACGCTGGGCTGCAGCATCGAGCAGGTGTCCCCGGGCAGCCTGCGCGTCGGTGGCCTGGGGGGCCGGCTGACGGTGCACGAGGCCGCTCTTTTCCTCGGCAATGCCGGGACCGCGATGCGGCCGCTGGCGGCCGCGCTGGCGGTGCTGGCGGCACTGCAGGGTGGGCGCTTCGAGCTGTCCGGCGTGCCGCGCATGCACGAGCGGCCGATCGGCGACCTGGTGGACGCGCTGCGCCAGCTCGGCTGCGGCATCGAGTACCTGGGGCAGGACGGCTACCCGCCGCTGCGCCTGTCCGGCCGGGCCGGCGGCACGTTGGAAATAGATCGCGAAATACGCGTGCGAGGCGACGTCTCCAGCCAGTTCCTCACGGCGCTGCTGCTCGCCCTGCCGCTGGCCAGCGCCACCGGTGCGATCACCATCGCGGTCGAGGGCGAGCTGATCTCCAAGCCCTACATCGAGATCACGCTGAACCTGCTGGAGCGCTTCGGCATCACCGTGGCCCGCCAAGGCTTCAGCCGTTTCACGATTCCCGCGGGCAGCCGCTACCGCTCGCCCGGCAGCATCCACGTCGAGGCCGATGCCTCGTCCGCCTCGTACTTCGTGGCGCTGGGTGCCATCGCCGGCAGCGAAGGCGCGGTGCGCATCGACGGCGTCGGGCTCGATTCGATCCAGGGTGACATCCGCTTCGTCGAGGCGGCGCGCCTGATGGGCGCGCAGGTCGAGGGCGGTCCGTCGCACCTGAGCGTGAGGCGTGGCAGCTGGCCGTTGAAGGCGATCACCCTCGACTGCAACCACATCCCGGACGCGGCGATGACGCTGGCCGTGATGGCCTTGTACGCCGAAGGAACGACGCGCCTGACCAACATCGCCAGCTGGCGCGTCAAGGAAACCGACCGCATCGCGGCGATGGCCGCCGAGCTGCGCAAGATGGGCGCGGTGGTCGAGGAAGGGCCCGACTTCATCGCCGTGACACCCCCCGCGGCCGGTGCCTGGCGCACCGCGCCGATCCACACCTACGACGACCACCGCATCGCGATGTGCCTGTCGCTGGCGGCCTTCAACCCGGCGCGGCTGCCGGTGCGCATCCTCGATCCGAAGTGCGTCGCCAAGACTTTTCCCGACTACTTCGAGGCCCTGTTCTCGATCGCGCGGGCGGACGCCAGCCTGATCCCAGTGATCACGATCGACGGTCCGACCGCCTCCGGCAAGGGCACGCTGGCCGCCGGCGTCGCCGCCCGGCTGGGCTACCACCAGCTCGACTCCGGCCTGCTGTACCGCGCGACCGCGCTGGCGGCGCAGCGCCAGGGCGTGGCAGCGCAAGACGAGGCGGCCGTCGCGGGGGTGGCGACGCGCCTGGACCTGCGCTTCGATGGCGAGCGGGTGCTGTTGAACGGCGAGGACGTGGCCACCGCGCTGCGCCTGGAGGCCGTGGGCGCGATGGCCTCGAAGATCGCCGCGCTGCCGCTGGTGCGCGCGGCCCTGAACGCGCTGCAGCTGTCGTTCCGCCAGCTGCCGGGCCTGGTGGCGGATGGACGCGACATGGGCACCGTGATCTACCCCGGCGCGCCCCTGAAGGTGTTCCTCACCGCCAGCCCCGCCCAGCGGGCCGAGAGGCGGTATAAGCAATTGATTTCAAAGGGAATTCCCGCTAACATCGCCGACCTTCGTGCCGACCTGGAGGCGCGCGACGCGCGCGACAAGGGGCGACTCGTCGCCCCCTTGAGGCCGGCCGAAGACGCGCTGCTGCTCGACAACTCGGGCCTCTCGATCGATGAATCGGTCGACCAGGTTCTGCGCTGGTGGGCTGAACGCAACCCGTTTGGCTGAACGGGGGCTGGAACTTCCGGGTTCCAGCCGCATCTGCCGGACTGTTCCCGAGTTGTTCCCCCCGCCCGCGGCGCTTCCCGCCCTTCGTCGCCAGACGAGCCTGAGCACCGCGATCGTCTCAACCAACCGCAGCATCTTCGCTGCAGCACCGGCCGGCTCAACCTTCGGAAACCTTGGCTACCGCCGGCACCAAGGAAACCCACATGTCCCAAACCCAAACTGCCACCACGTCCAGCGGCATGGAAAGCTTTGCCGCGCTGTTCGAGGAATCGCTGCAGCGCAGCGACATGCGCGCCGGCGAAGTGATCTCCGCCGAAGTCGTCCGCATCGAGTTCAACCACGTGGTGGTGAATGCCGGTCTCAAGAGCGAGGCCTACGTCCCGATCGCCGAGTTCAAGAACGACCAGGGCGAGCTCGAAGTCCAGGTCGGCGACTTCGTCTCGGTCGCCATCGACGCCATCGAGAACGGCTACGGCGACACCATCCTGTCGCGCGACAAGGCCAAGCGCCTGGCCTCGTGGCTGTCGCTGGAAACCGCCCTGGAATCGGGCGATTTCGTGACCGGCACCGTCTCCGGCAAGGTCAAGGGCGGCCTGACCGTCCTGGTCAACGGCATCCGCGCCTTCCTGCCCGGCTCGCTGATCGATACGCGCCCGGTCAAGGACCTGACGCCGTACGAAGGCAAGACCATGGAGTTCAAGGTCATCAAGCTCGACCGCAAGCGCAACAACGTCG
>CAMLJY010000048.1 GCA_946480465.1 uncultured Burkholderiales bacterium | reverse complement strand
GCGACATCGTTCCCATCCTCGTCCAGGGCCTGAAGCGCCTGGAGTACCGCGGGTATGACAGCTGCGGCGTCGCGGTACACCAGGACGGCATGCTGCGCCGCACCCGCAGCACGGCCCGCGTGGCCGAACTGGACGCGCAGGTGGCCACCGAGGCCGTGCAGTCCGGCACCGGCATCGCCCACACCCGCTGGGCCACCCACGGCGCGCCGGCGGTGCACAACGCGCACCCGCACTTCTCCAATGGCGCCAACGGCGCGGCCCGCATCGCGCTGGTCCACAACGGCATCATCGAGAACCACGACGAACTGCGCGCCGAACTGCAGGCCAAGGGCTTCGTCTTCGAGAGCCAGACCGACACCGAGGTCATCGCGCACCTCGTCAACCACCTGTACGACGGCGACCTGTTCGACGCCGTGCAGCGCGCCACCCAACGCCTGAAAGGCGCGTACGCCATCGCCGTGTTCTGCCGTGACGAGCCGCAGCGCGTGGTGGGCGCGCGTGAAGGCTCGCCGCTGGTGCTGGGCGTCGGGCAAGGCGAAACCTTCCTGGCCTCCGACGCGATGGCGCTCGCCGGCGTCACCGACCAGATCGTCTACCTGGAAGAGGGCGACATCGTCGACCTGCAGCTGGGCAAGCACTGGATCGTCGGCCGCCAGGCAGACGGCACGCACAAGCCCGTGCAGCGCGAGGTGCGCACCGTGCAGGCCCATTCCGGCGCCGCGGAGCTGGGCCCGTACCGGCACTACATGCAGAAGGAGATCTTCGAGCAGCCGCGCGCCATCGCCGACACGCTGGACGGCATCACCGACATCTCGCCCGAGATCTTCGGCGACAAGGCCTTCGCCGCGTTCAAGGAAATCGACCAGGTGCTGATCCTGGCCTGCGGCACCAGCTACTACTCCGGCAGCGTCGCCAAGTACTGGCTCGAATCGATCGCCCGCATCCCCACCAGCGTCGAGATCGCCAGCGAATACCGCTACCGCGACAGCGTGCCGAACCCGCGTACTTTGGTCGTCACCATCAGCCAGAGCGGCGAGACCGCCGACACCATCGCCGCGCTGAAGCATGCGCGCGCGCAGGGCATGGCGCACACGCTGACCATCTGCAACGTCGGCACCAGCGCCATGGTGCGCGAATGCGCACATGCCTTCGTCACCCGCGCCGGCGTCGAGATCGGCGTGGCATCGACCAAGGCCTTCACGACGCAGCTCGTGGCCCTCTTCATGCTGGCGCTGGCGCTGGCGCAGACCCGCGGCCACCTGACGGACGAGCAGGAAGACGCGCACCTGAAGGCCCTGCGCCACCTGCCCGCCGCGGTGCAGGCCGTGCTGGCGCTGGAGCCGCAGGTGATCGCCTGGGCCGAGGAGTTTGCGCGCAAGGAAAACGCGCTGTTCCTGGGCCGCGGCCTGCACTATCCGGTGGCGCTGGAAGGCGCACTGAAGCTGAAGGAAATCAGCTACATCCACGCCGAGGCCTATCCCGCCGGCGAGCTGAAGCACGGCCCGCTGGCCCTGGTGACCGCGGCGATGCCGGTCGTCACCGTGGCGCCGAACGACGCGCTGCTGGAGAAGCTGAAGAGCAACCTGCAGGAAGTGCGCGCCCGCGGCGGCGAGCTGTACGTCTTCGCCGACGCCGACACCCACATCGAATCCGGCACCGGCGTGCACGTCATCCGCATGCCCGAGCACTACGGCGCGCTGTCGCCCATCCTGCACGTGGTGCCGCTGCAGCTGCTTGCGTACCACACGGCCTGCGCGCGCGGCACCGATGTGGACAAGCCGCGGAACCTGGCGAAGAGTGTGACGGTGGAGTGAGGGGAGGAGGCCTATGCCTCTGCTCCTTACCCCCAGAGTCCAGGCAGTGACGCATTTGGCAACGCAATAGATTCCTGAATCTATTCAATATCCATGCACCGCGAGGCGAAGTGAAATGAGAAAGGCGCCAGCGGCGCCTTTCTAGGTCCATCGTACTGATCCCGCAACCCTAAAAGAGCTTGGTCCGCCCAATGAGTCGAGCTTCGATGGCGGTTAAGTCCTCACCGGGAGGAGAGTATGTTGGTCGTTGAGCAGTGGAAGCGCTGGAAACCAAGCGCAGGCCAGTTCGAGGGACGGGTTGCGGCCCCACAAGAGCAGATAGCGTTACTGCCACGTTGGCAGACACATCGCCGCCGAAAAGCTGGAGCTGCTGAGAGGGGGGATCTTGATGCTTGCCCGTGGACATGATGATGTCGAACGCATTCGGGCATCAAGCGCCCGGACCAAGGAGTTCCGAGGATTGTAGTTCCCGGAGGGCGAGGCTCTCAAGGGTCGTTACAGCTTCCAGTGTGACTGCGGTGACAGGTATCGTCATTAAGGATTTCAACATCTTTCCCGTCTTTGGATCCTTGCGACCCTTTGGGCCTTCACTGAACAGATCCAGGAATCTTGCTGGCGCCACCCCGTCGAACGGGACGATCCGGACCTTGTGCCTCTCACTTTCTGACTCTGTTATCGCATCAGCATGGAGTCGTGTCGCCAGACTCTTCCGGTACGGTTCAATGAATCGAACCTCCTTGATGCCAGATGCGATGATGTGCCGAGCGCAGGAGTGGCAGGGGTAGGTGGTCACATACAGCTTTCCGCCCCTCACTCGCGCGCCTGAAGAGTGCCCAGCATTTAGGATCGCGTGCATCTCAGCATGCACAGCGCGCGAGAACTCAATCAGTCCTCGAGCTTCCGAAGATCGCCTCAGCCTGGCATTGATCTCAGCCTCCTTAGTCTTGTCAACGATGCCTTCAGTGATCAAGGCTTTCGTGAGGCGCCAGGCGATCTCAGACTTCTCTTCGTCGTTGAAGCACTTTCCTCCATCCTTGTTCCAGCAGCGATGATCAACGTATCCGCTCTCGCCGGGACTGCCGATGGATTCATAGAGGCCGCCGAACGCCCTGGGAACGTCGTTCCAGCCGACCGAAAGGACTTCTCCGCTCTCGTCAGTGATGGCGGCTCCGACTTGGCGCGACAAGCATGCCGAATTGCGTGCGGCAGAATGTGCCTCGTACATGGCACGCTCGTCGGTCGTTGGTGTTATCACCCTTACCCGAAGGAGCAGCTCTAGGTATCGCGACAAGCTGGTGCGGATTTGGTCGTCGGTGCCGTCGTTGATTCTCAGAAAGAAGTCTGCCTGAGGAAAGACATCTCGAACGCTCTGGCCGTTCTCAAACTCCTCGCCGGAGTCTCGGTCTATCAGTTCGTAAACCTCGCTCTTGTCGTTCAGTCTCTTTTCCAACTCCTGCGTGCGGAGCTCGATAGGCGAGTAGACGCTGATGACGTGCAACAGTCGTCCATAGACAGACCTTAATAGCTCCAGTTCGTCTGTATTCTTTATTGAGTCGATGATGTGGCAGTGGCGAACTACAGGAGTTGGAACAACGGCTTGGTCCGGTGGCGGAACGCCGTCCAGATGGAGTTGCTTTTCATCAAGGCTGGCTTCTCGCTCCCGCTCCCGTACGGTCGCGATCTGCCGAATTGCTAACTGGGCCAGCACTGAGTTGCCATGCCTTTCACGCATGTCATTCCCTGCATCGATCAAGTCCTTGATGGACTTTGGATCTTTGGGGCTCCCATAGCGTCGTATGAATTCGCTCAACCGGATCTCGTCTACGCGCTGGTAATCGTGAGTTCGGCTGAGCAAGTCCGTCAGAATCTCCGAGACTCGATGAAGTGGGGTGCCGAGTGGTCCACACAGTGCCACCACGATCTCGGGTGTCATCGCCTGATCGATCCGATCCTTGGCAACGAATCGATCTTTCTTGTCCGATCCTCCTGACACAGGCAGTTTTGCAACCGACGCAGATGCCATTTGTCTCTCCTCCGTGTCTTGAAAATCCATCAACGCGCGCTCTGAGTGCGAAGACGAGGTTGCCGCTTGTCCCTTTCGCTTCTCAATAGTCCCAGTCCTCATGCCGCACTGGCAAGCTGTTGAGCTGTTTCCTCAAATGCCGCCAATGCGGCAAGTACAAGTCCATCAGCGCCACGAACCGCTCGTTGTGCGTGGGTTCGAGCAGGTGTACCAGTTCATGCACCACGATGTACTCCAGGCACTCGGGCGGCTTCTTGGCCAGATCCGTGTTGAGCCGGATGTAGCCCGAATCGCGGGTGCAGCTGCCCCACTTCGTCTTCATGCGCTGCACGAAGAAGCGGCTTGACTTCACTTGCAGCAGCGGCTCCCATTGGGCCAGCAGCGCGGGCACGGCCTCACGCACCTGCTGCCGATACCAGCCGTCCAGCACTTCTTCGCACCGCGCCTGATCGGCGCCGGGGCGCACCTGCAGATGCAGCTTGCGCGGCGTCAGGCTCACCGCTGGCGCCGCGTCGGCGAAGCTGATCTCCAGCAGGTAGCGCTTGCCCCACAGGTAGTGGCTTTCCTTGTTCAGGAACTCACGCGGTGTCTCGCGTTCTTGGGACTGCAGCTTGCGCTGCTGAGATCGGATCCATCCCAGCTTCGAGATGACGAACAGCCGGATCGTCTCCAAGGGCATGCTCTGGGGCGCCGCAACACGCACCTTGCCCGCCGGCGGCAACACGCTCAGGTGCACGTGCCTGATCGCCTTGCGGGTCACCTCGGCGTGCAGTTCGCCCAGGTCCAGCACGTCCCGCATCAGTACTCCTTCTGCGCGAAGACGATGGGGAACAAGCGGTCCACTTCCTTAATGTCCTTCAGCACGTCGAACATCGCCTGCTTCACCATGCGTTCCTTGGCCACCACGCCGCGCCACCCGTCAGGCCGCCTGAACTTGATCGCAGCATCCAGTTGCAGCGCCCTGTCCAGAGCTTCCTCCGGCGGCAGAAGGGGGCCGGTCGGCTCCTGTGCGCCGTCCATGCTCACGTGCGACTTCAGGTTGTTGTACAGCGCCAACTGGCCCGCCGTCCTCAACTGCACTGGGGTGTCGTCCGACCGGCCTGCGCTGACCCTCCGGGCCACGTCGGCAATGCGAGCCAGGTAGTCCTCGTACTCGATCGCCCTCTCCTTGCGCAGCCGGATGATCTCGTCCAGCAGCGCCGACATCTTGGCGAAGTAGGCAGGGTCGGTCAGCTGCTCTCTCAGGATCTTGCTGCGGACGTTGTTCTCGATCGTCTCGGCAATGGCGTTTTGGTTGCCCTTCATTTCGCCCAGGCGTTCGGCAATGGCATCGGCAATGCCGGTCTTGACGATCAGGTCCAGCAGGCCGATGCCGTCGAATGGCGAGATCTTGCGCGGCGCTTGGGCCTCGATGTAGGTGTCGATGAGGTGGCGCATGTCCGCCTCGTAGGGCTTCAGGTCCAGGGTCTCGCCGGAAGCCTTGCGAATGACCTCGCGCAGGTTCAGGTAGTGCCTCTGCAGAAGCTTCAATCGCTCGATCTGTTCGGGTGTGTAGCCGGCCGCCTCCATTTCGTCGGCCAGGTTGGCATGGGCGCGTACCAGCGCCACCACCGCCCGGTAAAGCGACACGCGGTGCGGCTCGCGGGCTTTCAGGTCCTCCGCAATCTCGGTATTGCCGCAGAAGTAGTGGATGTGTTCCAGGTCGCCCTTGGGCGGCTGCACGGGCTCGCACAGCAGGGCCAGCGCCTCCACCGCGTCGTCCAGCTTCGCACGGCAGGCTTCGAGCCGGTCCTTCACCAGCACCTCCGGATCCGCGCCGCCGGCGCTGTGGTCCAGCTCCGCGGTGTAGACCGCAATCGCCTTCTCCACCTTCTTGAACAGGTCCTTGTAGTCGACGATGTAGCCGAAATCCTTGTCGTCGCCGTCGAGCCGATTGGTGCGGCAGATGGCCTGGAACAGGCCGTGGTCCTGCATCGACTTGTCGATGTAGAGGTAGGTGCAGGGCGGTGCGTCGAAGCCCGTCAGCAGCTTGTCCACCACGATCAGCAGCTTCATCTGCGCGGGCGTCTTGATGAAGCGGCCCTTCACCTGCTGCTCGTAGGTTTCGGTCCGGGTCTTGCCGGGCTCGGGCACCACGTCTTTCAGCAGCTCGGTGTAGGTGTTGTAGATGAACTGCTTGTCGCTCTCGGTATGGGCGCCGGTTTCTTCCTTGCTGATGTCCGCCGCCTGCGGGTTGTAGGACGTGACCACCGCGCAGCGTCCCTTGAACACCGTCTTGCCGAACAGCACGAAGTACTTGCAGGCCTCGTAGATGCTGGAGGCCACCAGGATGGCGTTGCCGCGCTCATTGGACAGGCGCGGCTTCACCGCAAAGTCGAACACGATGTCGGCCACCACGCGGTCCATGCGGGCGCGCGAGCTGAGCACGTTCTGCATCGTGCCCCACTGCTTCTTCAGCTCGTCCTTCTGCCAGTCGTTCAGGCCGCGGGTCTTGGCCTCGAACCACTGGTCGATTTGATCGGTGCTGCCCAGCTTCTGGTCGATGTCCCGCGCCTCGTAGACCAGGTCCAGCACCACGCCGTCTTCCACCGCTTCAGCGAACTTGTAGGTGTGGATGTAGCCGCCGAACACCTCCAGGCTGGTCTGGGCGTCCGACTTCAGCAAGGGCGTGCCGGTGAAGCCGATGAACACCGCGTTGGGCATCATGGCCTTCATCAGCCGGTGAAGCTTGCCGCCCTGCGTGCGGTGGCACTCATCCACGAACACATAGACCTCGCCCTGCGTCGGGCTGGGCTTCGCGGCCAGGTCGCGCAGGAAGGCCTCGAAGTCGTCGATGTCGCGCCGGCCAAACTTGTGCACCAGCGAGCACAGCAGCCGCGGATTGGGCTGTGCCAGCTGGGCCATCAGGTCGCGCCCGCTCTGGCTGCGGTGGATGGTCTCGCCCGCGTCCTTGAACACCCGCTCGATCTGCCGGTCAAGCTCGTCGCGGTCGGTGATGATGGCCACGCGGGCGGCCGAACGGTTCTCCAGGATCCAGCGGGCCAGCAGCACCATCAGGATGCTTTTGCCCGCCCCCTGGGTGTGCCAGATGATGCCGCCGCGCCGTTGCTGCACATGAGCCTGCGCGGCCTTGATGCCGAAGTACTGGTGCACGCGCGGCAGCTTCTTCACGCCGCCGTCGAACAGCACGAAGTCGTGCATCAGCTCCAGCAGCCGCGCCTTGCTGCACAGCTTGGCCAGGTACTTGTCGAGCTTGTAGCCGGCGTTGTCCGCCTCGTCTTCCTTCCAGGTCAGAAAGTACCTTTCGGGCGTCTCGATGGTGCCGTAGCGCAGGCCTTCGGAATCGTTGCCGGCCATCACCAGCTGCACCGTGCTGAAGAACCAGTCGTTGAACTCGGGCTGCTGGTTGGACAGGCACTGCCGTATGCCTTCACCCAGGCCCACGCGGCTGTTCTTCAGCTCCAGCACGCCGACGGCGATGCCATTGAGGTACAGCACGATGTCGGGCCGGCGCTCGTGGCCCGAACTGCCGCCACCCTTGAGCGTCACTTCTTCGGCGACGGCGAAGTCGTTGTCCGCGGGCTGGTCCCAGCGCACCAGGTGCACCGTCTCGTTCAGCCCGCCGGCGGCCACCTTCACCGGGATGCCGTAGCGCAGCAACTGGTACACGGCCTGGTTGGCGGCATACAGCGTGCGCCCGTGCAGCAGGGCCTCGGACCGCAGCCGGTGCAGCGCGGTGCTGACATGGGCGGGGGTGTGGCCCTGGCGGGTCAGGAACGCCGTCAGCAGGCCTTCCTCGACGCAATGGTTGCCCTCGCGGTCGCACCACTCGCCCAGGTAGCGGTAGCCCAGCTTCTGGGTCAGCAGTTCGATCACCCGCTGCTGGGTGACGCGCTCGGGTTTGCTGATGTCATCCGCCATGCGGCCCTCCCTGCGACCGCCGCGCCAGGGCGTGCGGTCGGCGTGTGGTCGATATAAGCCCTTGATTCATCGGCGCATCACCGTCTATCGCCCAGCGTCTATCGCCCAGCTATCGCCGATACGAAGCTCAATGTCCGATAGGCCGACCATCACGCCGCCCAGTACCGCCGCCATCGGTTGGCACCCTCGAAGCGCACGGCGCCGCGCTCGATCAACTCTTCCAGCGCTCGCTTGACCTGCTTCGCGTGGATCTCGCCGCCCACGCGGCGGTGGATGTCGCTGATCGCCGATGCGGGGTAGCGCTGCAGGTCTTCCAGCACCAGGGCCGCCAGGCGGTGTGGCTCGATGCGCTTGAGCGTGGTGGCCGCGCTGAAATTCAGCGCGCGCAGCAGATCGGGCTCGACGAAGTAGCGCGTGGCCTGCGTGCGCCCGGCACTGTTCACCAGCTGCCAGTCCAACAGGCGCTTGAGCCAGGGCTGCAGGGCGTCCACCGTGGGCAGTTCCAGCAGGGTCGCCAGCTCGCGGGCCGTCAGCGCATCGTGCTGCGCCAGCAAGCCCAGCGTGATGCGCTCGCGCTGCGTGAGCGGGTAGGTCTGGTCGGCCTTGGCGATGAAGTCGATGACCTCGGGCGTGTGGATGCGACGACGCACCGTGACCTGCACACGGTCGTGGGTTTCGATCAGTTCCGGCACCGGCCGGCCCTGCGACAGCAGCACCTCGAAGATCCGGTCGAAGCCGCTGCCTTCGCGCTCCATCAGCTTCAGGTCATGGAACAGACGGGCCAGGTGTTCGTTGCGCCGGACTGTGGTGTGCAGCACGTTCTGTGGCGTCACGCCCAAGGGCAGCGGGCCGGGGTTCACCACCTCCAAACGGTCGGGGTGCAGGTTCAGGAAGATGTCGCCGCGCTGGGTGTAGGGACGGTGCACCAGGGCATTCACCAGCAGTTCCCGCACCACCACCTCGTCGAAGGCCGGCACGTGCTGCCGGTACAGGCCATCGGGCAGCTCATAGCGCTCGCGAAAATCGGGCACCTCCTGCCACACGGCTTCGATCAAGGCCATCGGGCTTAGCGTGTGGTCGTCCCACACCAGCTTGTTCACCTTCTGGCCCTGCTCGTCGAACTTGATGAACTGGATGACCGGTGCCGTGGCCAGCTGGGCGCGCTGGTGCTGCTGGCCGATGCACAGCACACCCAGGTGGGTCAGCAGGGGCCCGTGGGCGAGCTGGTAGTGGTCCAGCAGCTCGTCGTCGGTCTTCTCCTTGACCGAGGGCTTCACCCGGTCCGAGGCACGCAGGTCATGCAGCAGCTTGTGCTGCTGGGCTGGGTCGGCTTGCGTGCGCGGCACCTGCAGCGTGGCCTGCGTTTCCCACGGCAGTGCGGCACGCTCGCTGGCCAGGCGCATCACCTCATCGCCGGTGACCGGCTTGCTCTGGTCTGCTACCCGCAGAAAGTAGCGGCCATCGGTGGTGGAGGCGACAGCCATCGAGCGCGGAATGCGCAGCGCGACGTACTGGCCGCCATTGGGCGCCGTCACCACGTGCGGCAGCACGGTCACGTTGACGGTGCGCTCGCCGAGCTTGCGGCGCAGGGTGTCGGGCAGGTCGGTGGGAATTCGCTGGCCGGCCGGAGGCTCGGTCTGGCCGTCCTCGATGCCCAGCAGCAACTGGCCGCCGCTGGCATTGGCGAAGGCGATGCAGTCCTTGGCGATCTCGGGCCAGTCGGCGGTCTTGCCGGTCACGGAGCGCAGGGACTTCTGGTCGCGGAGTTGGCCTTCCAGGGTCACGGGGTGGTCCTGTTCGTCAAGCCGGCGGTGGCTCGACGTCTTGTTCGCCGCCGTGCGCGGAGTGGGGCGGCACAAGGCGGATGCGGCCGGTCAGCAGGGCTTGGGCCATGGCTTGCTTGAGGGCGCGGGCTTTAGTGAGGCGGGCTTCGACCGCAGCGATATCGGCATCCATGTCGGAAAGGACGCTAGCAATCGCCGCTTGCTCGTCCTCTTGTTCAGGAGCCTGTATAGGCGTCCTGTTAATGAGTCCAGTATTGAGGTTCATTTGAGAGCCGGTCTGTCCGTGTGATGACCAGTCGTCTTCGATGTGGAGCAGCGCGTAGTACAGAAACTTCTGATTGATCGTGAGGCCATCAAACACAACGAAGCCGTCATGAATGCAGGTGTCCAGCGCGGTGATGACCGGGCGTCCCACAGTGGCGCAGATGCTCATGATGAGATTTCCGCTGCCAACGAACCTGCTCTTGCGGATGCCGGCATCGGATAGTCGCTGAGTTGTTGCTAGCAAGAACATCCCGGATTGCGTGACGTCAGAGATGCGTACCCAGCCGACTGACGATGAATCATCGAACCAGACCGGATCGTCAATCGGTCTGGGAGACGCACCTCGCTGAATCCTGGCCAGCTCATTGAGGCGGCGGCTCCGCCATGGCCCGCCGAAGCCTGGCAACCGCCGCTTGCCGGTGAGCAGTTCCTGCATGGCACCTTGCTTGATCTGGCGCTTCTTGGTCAGCAGATGCTCCAGCGAGTCGATCAGGGCATCTGCATCAGTGAGGGCTGCAGCGACGACACGTTGGTCGTCAACCAGCTGAGGCATCGGCACCTTGTAGCTGCGCAAGATCCCGAGATTGGTATGTGGCACACCGGTCTGAATTGCGCTTTCCAGGATCTGCCGTTGTCCGAACTCGCTTGCAAAGTAGTGATAGACGTAGGCCGGGTCTGCCGTTGCTGTATCAACAGTCAGCTTCATCTGGCTTTGCGAAATCAGATACTCATCAAACGGCGCGGGCGGAACCAATGCCACTTGGCCCAGGGTTCCCCGTTGCGTGAATACCAAATCAAGTGGCCTTGCCAAGTTGGCCTGTAGAGCCTTTGCCTTTTGTGGGGTTACGAACGCAAATTCTCCTGACACGAAGCACCGCCCCATGTTCTGCCCTCTGATGACGGGCACGCCTGTGCTGACATAGTCCTTAGCCACGAGGTCAGAGCCGAATGGACCGCCCACAGTGGCGTTGGCCCGTTTCGCCGCGACATCGAGCAGGCGAACCTGTTTCCAGTCTGCAGGTACCTCGTTTGTCGAGAGAGCCTGCCTCACTTCCATACGAACCCCATCTTCGTGAGGTGCTCTGCGACGCGGCTGTCGAGATCTTCCACTAGTTTCGTCAACTGCGGCATCGTCTGTCCGTACCGGTCCGCCAGCTCCTTCACGCGCCCGGTCAAGGCTTGGCTCACGCGGTCCAGTTCGCCGTGGGTGGCGGCGTCTAGCGCTGCCATCCACTTTTGATCTACCACCAGCACCTTCACCTCGTCAGCAGTCAGCGTGGGGTAGCGAACCAAGGCCTTGGCATCCAGCTCAGCGTCCAGCGTCTTAATGCGCCGCTTGAGCGCGCTGGCCTGCTCTGACATGTTCAACCATTGCTGCAGCACCTCCAGCTCATCGGCCGCATCGGCATCACGCCCGATTTCCCTGATGCGCGACTTCACTTCCTTGTCGTTGATCTTCTCGAAACCACCAAACACCGCGTCCTCGCCGCCGTGCTCCTCTTCCAACTCGGCCTGCGCCGTCTCGGTGCTTTCCAGCTCCGCGGCCAGCCGGTCCAGCTCGGCCTGTTCCATCGCAAAGTGCTGCTGCACCAGCAAGGCCTTGGGCACCAGGTCGCAGGCCCAACCCTTGTCCACTGTCTTGCCCGGCGTACCGTCCTTGTTCTTCTTCGTCTCCAGGATGCGGTAGGTCTGCGCAACCCAGCCGTCTTCAGCGATCAGGTAGGCATCGTCCTGCATCGTCTCGGCCCAGTAGTCCATCAGGTGCTGGTAGACCGCGTAGGGGTCGATCAGAGGCTGTGCGGTGGGCTGGTGCTCGTAGTGCGCCAACAGGCCTTCGGCCAGTTCGTGGATCAGTTCCTTGGGGTGGAAGCCGGTGGTCAGCGCCTTGAGCCGCTGGGCCACGGGCGCTCGCCAGGCCTCGAAATGGCCGTTCATGGCGCGGGTGAAGGCCTGGAACTCCGGGTGCTGGTGGATGGTGGGCTTGATGGCGGCGGGTGCCACCGTCAGGTCCACATAGCCCGGCCGCCGCGGCTTGAACAGGGCCGCCTGCAACTGAGGACACACGGCCCAGTAGCGGCCCAATGCCTGAACTTCCACTTCGGGAATGCCGCCATTCAAGTGCGCGTCGATGTCCTGCTGGTCTTCCGGCGTGCTGCTGTCGATGTAGCGCGGCAGGTTGAGGTTGAAGTCGTTCTTCTCGATCTCTTCGAAGCCCACCATGCGCGCATAGCGCGGGTCGCTGCCATCCAGCGTGTGGAAGGCGTCGACGATGCGGTGGATGTCCCGCTCGCGCAGCCGGTTCTTGGGGCCGTCCTTCATGAAGCCCTGGGCGGCATCGATCATGAAGATGCCCTTGCGGCCCGCGGCGCCGGCCTTGTCGATGACGATGATGCAGGCCGGAATGCCGGTGCCGTAGAACAGATTGGCCGGCAGGCCGATGATGGCTTGGACGAGCCCGCGCCGCACCAGGCTCTTGCGGATCTCGGCCTCGGCATTGCCGCGGAACAGCACGCCGTGCGGCAGGATGCAGGCGGCGCGGCCGGTGCTCTTCAGCGAGCGGACGATGTGCAGCAGGTAGGCGTAGTCGCCCTGCTTGTCGGGCGGCCGGCCAAAGCCCTCGAAGCGCTGGTACTTGTCGCCGACCAGGCCATTGCTCCAGCGCTTGTCCGAGAACGGCGGATTGGCCACCACGTAATCGAAGGTCTTGAGCTGCTCGCCGTCCAGGAACTTGGGGTCGGCCAGGGTGTTGCCCTGCTCGATCACGGCACCGGGGTTGTGGTGCAGGATCATGTTCATGCGGGCCAGGCCGCTGGTGACTTCTTCCTTCTCCTGCCCGTACACCGCCACCTCGGTGGGGGCCGCCTCGGCCACCTTCAGCAGTAGCGATCCCGACCCGCAGGTCGGGTCGTAGACGGTGGTCATCGGGCTGGTCTTGGCCTTCGCGATGCCCAGCACCTGGGCCATCACGCGGCTCACTTCGGCGGGCGTGTAGAACTGGCCCTTGCTCTTGCCACTTTCGGTGGCGAAGTGGCGCATCAGGTACTCGTAGGCGTCGCCCAGGATGTCGTCGCCGTCGGCCCGGTGCCGCGAGAAGTCCAGGTCCTTCGATTCGAAGATGCCGATCAGGTTGGTCAGCTTGTCGACCTTCTCCTTGCCCTGGCCCAGCAGCGCGTCGTCGTTGAAGTCGGCCTTGATGCGCAGGTGGTTGGCCTCTTCCAGCGGGCGAACGATCTTCTTGTTGATCTGGTCGCCGATGTCGCTCTTGGCCTTGAGGGCCGCCATGTCGGCAAAGCTGGCGCCGGGCGGAATCTGGATGGGCGCGAAGGGCTGGCCGGCGTACTTGTCGCTGATGTACTTGATGAACAACAGCACCAGCACGTAGTCCTTGTACTGGCTGGCGTCCATGCCGCCACGCAGTTCGTCGCAGGAGGCCCAGAGCTTGGAATAGAGGTCGGATTTCTTGATGGGCATGTGGTTCGGGGGAAGTGCGGGGGCTGAATGCGCTATGAATCGATCAGTGCGCCTCGGCGCTGCAGTACGCGTCGTAGATGCGCCAGGCGAGCGCCAGTCGGTCCTCGGTGGACAGCTTCTCGCGGTTGTTCCGGGCTTGGCGATCGATCTCCAGGAAGGCGCGCCGGAACCGCTCCCGGTCAACCCCGCCGGGGGCGTGGCGCAGGCCAGTCAACACGTAGCGGACGTCCACGCCCGCGCTTTCCAGCGCAACCAGCGTTTCGGCCGCAGGCGACGAGTGGCCTGCCTCGTACTTGACAAAGCTCACGCGCGGCGCGCCGATCGCGTCCGCCAACGCCTGTTGCGTCAGGCCCAGCCGCGTCCGTTCTTCCAGCAGCCGCTGCCCGATTTGTTGCCGGACCTCAGGGTTTCGCATGGCGCGGCGTTAACTATTCTTATCAAGAAAGGGTTTGGAGTTTAGAGCCTGGCCATCCTTGCGGGCTGGCGGTGGCGAGAGAGGTTTCCCGGAGAGAAGAATGGCCGCCGCGGTCCAGCCGGGGCGGCCTCTTCCCCGGGGAGCCACGATGTGCCGGTGCGCGGCACCGGACGCGCCGACCGCGAAATGGTCCACTGTTGGCGGGCCTTGCGGCCGGCCCGGCGGGCCGCATCGCGCAGCGCGCCGATGCAAACTGCCTGCAGGCGTTGTCGCCGTCAGGAGGGTTGCGATGAAGCGTGCATGCGTGAGGGCCCCCGGCCTCTTCCTTCAGCGGTGCCCGGCGCTGGCGACGGTCGCCGCGGGCCTGGCCGGGGCCCTGTCGCCGCTGGTGTCGGCGGCCCAGCCGATCCCCACCCTCGGGGTCTCGGGCAACGGCAGCACGCTGGCCGTGCCTTATCTGGAATATGGCAGCGGCGCCGCCAAGCGCGCCTACAGCGCCAGCCTGGCCTCGGCGGAGCCGAACGTCTTCGTGCTGGACGCGCCGTCGGTGCAGTCCACGCCGGTGCTGTCAGCGGCGACGGAACCGGCGCGGCTGGAGATGTCGCGCAGTGTCTTCCGGTTGAGCTTGCCGTACCTGGAGTACACCAGCGGCGGTGTGACGCGGGCCTATGCCGCCAGCCTGTCGAGCATCGACCTCACGAGCTTCACCGTCGATGCGGAGTCGGTGCGTGAAGTGGCGCTGCGAGCACTGCCGCTCCCTTCGGCCGTCAGCACTGCCGAGGTGAACCGCCAGACCGTCGGCGGGCGTTCCTTCGGGTCGTCGAGCCAGTGGCTCGTGGCCTGGACGGCGCCGGCAGGCATGGCGGTCGACCACTACGAGATCAGTGCGACGGAGCCGCTGATGAACACGCGGGTCGCCGTCACCGCCGCCGGTGCCGCCACCAGCGCGGGCCTGTCGGGGCTGAAGGCGGGCACGACCTATTCGGTGCTCGTCAAGGCCTGCCAGGACAGCGGCTGCAGCCGCTCGTCCACCTCGGCCGCCATCACCGCCACCACGCCGGCGGAGTATTGGCAACTGCAGGGCAGCGGCAACAGCGTGGCCGGCCTGCTGCAGCCGGTGGCCGATGGCAATGCGCGGCTCAGCGCCACGCGCTTCGGGCCGGAGGCCGGTGCCGTGGCCAACACGGTGCAGTTCTATTACGGCCCGAAAGGCGTGAGTGGCCTGGCCGTCGCATCCAGCGGCGCGGTCACGGCCGGCAGCGCCGCCACCTACCTCGGCTTCACGAGCCATGCCGCCAGCAGCGGCCTGCGTTCGCCCACCGGCGCCACCAGCGGCATCAAGACCATCGCCACGGGGCAGGGCGTACCGTTGTCGGCCGCGATGGGTGCGAAGGTGCGGCTCTTCTTCGAGGCCAACGGCACCGACGGCAAGAACCGCATCTATTCGGTCGACAGCGTGGACGGCTACGTCGGCCGCGACTTCAACCAGGGCGCAGCGACGACCTGCAGCAGCAGCGCCGACTACGAGGCCACAGGCAACTGTCCGGCCACGCTGGTGATCGGCGTCGAGGGGGACGGGGCGCAGGGCAACGCGCGCTTCACGGCGGCGCGGCAGAACAAGCTGGCCTATCCGACGCAGACCGATTGGCGCTGGGACGGTGCCGCCGGCGCCTTCATGGTCTTCACCGTGGACCAGGTTCCCGGCTGCTCGACGAAGACGCACAACCACGCCTACGCGGTGTGGAACGGCAGCCGCTTCGTCGTGCAGTACGCGGCCGACGGCTGCCCGAAGATGTTCGTCGGTGCGCAGGCTGCCTTGCCGATGCACGTCGGCGGCGCGCGCTACAAGATGTATTACGGCGACCCTTCCGTCTCCGCCGGCAGGCTCGCCGGTTCAATGCTGCCCTTCGTCGGCCCGAAACGCCTGATCTATGCCGATGGCGCCAGCAGCGGTCCTGCGGCCACCGTGGAATTCGAGGACTGGGAGCCGGTGGGCAGCGCGCGCAACGTGCATTTCCTGTGGCCCAACGGCGACCTGCTGGACGAGCGCGCCGAGGGCTACATCGACGACTTCCATTTCCTCGCGCCCACCGGCAGCCTGGACCTGCAGGTGCTGTACCTCACGATCACCGATGGCGTCGTGATCCCCTTCGCCGCGGCGGCGGTGCTGCTGAACCCGTGACGGTACGGGACGCGAGGCGCCGGGGCCGCACGGCGGCCGGTGCCTGCGCGGCGGCCGTTCATCAGGCCCCAGCGGCCGCTCATCGTCGGAGGTAGCGGTAATCGGCCTGGAACTCGAAGTTAGGGGTGTTTTGTCGCCGCGGTCGATCGGACGATGGGTCCGTCCGCCCTGGCACGCGTTTCCGGTTTGAAGGCGTGCGGCGGGCGCATCCACAACCGAGAGGAGAGACCCCCCATGACTCTTGCCCGCCATCCGCATGATGGTGCCGCTGGCCCACGCCTGCGCGCCCTGTTTGCAGCCGGACTGATCGCGCTGCCGCTCGCCGCGGCGGCGCAGCAATCGGCGCCCACCGGCACGGCCGTGTTGACCTGGACCGCGCCGCGCTTCGACGCCGCCTTCGGCCCGGCCACGCAATTGACCGGCTACCGCATCTGGCGCTCGGACAGCAAGTCCGGCCCCTGGTCCCTGATCGCGACGATCAGCAACCCCAGCACGCTGAGCCACACCGACACCGGCTTGCGCAGCGGCACCTGGCACTACGCCATCAGCACCACCAGCGCGGCCGGCGAATCCGACCTGAGCTACGCCGCGACGAAGGTGGTGCCATGATCGGCCGCGTCATTCTTGCGCTAGCAGCGTCCGCGTTGCCGCTGTCCGCCTCGGCGATCGACTACCACCTGTCCGACTGCCAGCCCGGCGCGGATGCCGCCTGCCAGCGCGGCGACGACGCCTGGGACGGCCTCGCCCCCACCCACCAGGGCGGCACCCGGGGTCCCAAGCGCACCTGGGCCGGCGTGAAGGGCCTGGTGAAGAAGGGCAACCGCTTCCTGTTCGCGCAGGGCGGTGCCTGGGACAACGCGGGCATGTCGATCTACGCGGCCGGCTCGGTCGCGGGCGACTCGGTGACCTGGGACGCCTACCTGCCCAGCTGGTGCGTCAATGCCTGCCGCAACCGGCAGCCGTGGCTGCGCGAGACGCGGCCGGGCGTGAACCTCTTCAACTTCGATGACGGGAACTACCTGCAGGACGGGGGCTACGTCGTGCGCAACCTGAAGCTCGACGGCGGCGGCACGGGTGCCCGCGGCATCCTGTTCGAGAAGAACGTCGACGACGTGCTGCTGGAGCGGCTGACCATCACCAATTTCGCGTACTACGGCATTCATTCCTCGCAGAATCCGGAGTCGCGGTCGGTCAACCGCTGGTCGAACGACCGCATCACGCTGCGCGACTCGGCGCTTTCGGCCAACCGCCGCGCCGGCTGGATCGGCGGTGGCACGCAGCTGGTCATCGAGAACGTCAGCTCCGACCGCGATGCCCGCGACGGCTCGCAGTGGGACCACCCGATCTACCTGAGCGACATCCGTGGCGGCGTGGTGCGTGGCCTGCGCATCACCAATCCCACGCCGCAGCCGGCGACCGGCAAGTGCGGCGGCAGCGCAGTGACCCTGCATGGCGTCGTGACGGACCTGGTGTTCGAGAACATCCAGATCGTCGGCCCGCAGGCAGGCGCCACGCCGCACTGCTACGGCTTCGACGTTTCACAGGGCTATTGGGATTCCGTCAAGCAGACGGAGGATGCCAATCACCCCAATGGCGAGAGCATGCGCCACGTCACCATCCGGGGCGTGCGCATCGCCAACGTGGGATACATCGGCATCGGCGTGCGGTCCTGCCAGCACTGCGTGATCGAGAACAACGAGATCGTCTGGACGACCGCCACCGCCCCGGGCGTCCAGGGCATCAACACCTTCGGCGGCAATGCGCCGAAGGGCCTGGACGTGCTGAACGAGGCCATCACCATCCGCAACAACTCGGTCTACTTCGGCACGCCGCACGTGGTGGTGCAGCAGCCGGTCGGCATTGCCTTCTCGAACGAAGGGGCGAACCACGCGGTGACGAACAACATCGTCGTCTTCGGCCCGGGCAGCGGCCGCTATGCCCGTTGCCATGACATGGGCGACCTCACGCTGGCGCACTTCCGCGCCTGGGACCACAACCTGTGCCATCGCGCCGACGGCCCGGCGGTCTACAGCAAGCAGTTCGCGACGCTGGCGCAGGCCCAGGCGGCAGGCTGGGACGTCCACGGGCTGGCGGCCGACCCGCTGCTGGCGCAGACGCCGGCGGCGATGGTGCCGCCGCGGCTGGACCTGCAGCAGGCCTCGCCCGCGCTGCATGCCGGCCACCAGGCCGAACGCTCGAAGCACGGCGCCGAGGGCCGGGTGGTCTGGGAGCGGCGCGACATCGGCGCGCGCCAGTTCGGCAACGGCCTGCCGGCGCCGCTGCCACCGGCCCGGCTGCAGGCGCAGTAAGCGGCGGGCGGCGCTGCGGATCGGCAGGTCAGGTGATCTGCAGCGCCTTCAGCGAAGGCAGCTCCTTCTCGGCAAAGGTCTGCGCCTGCGCGACCAGTTCCGCGAAGTTGTCCTCGGGCCGTTCCAGCGGCTTGCCTTCCTTCAGGATGCGCTGCTTCAGCTCGATCACCAGGTCGAGCGCGAAGCGCGCCCACTGCTCCGGGTTCTTCAGGCCCTGCTGGCGGGCCAGCAGGAACAGCTGCGAGAACCGCGTCACGCCCACGCCGCCGCCGGTGACCGGGCTGGCCAGGTGGCCGATGTCGCCGTTGCCGCGGCTGCGCTGCAGCAGCGCCTGGTTCAGGCGATCGCTGGTGGCGCGGGCGGCGGCGATCTGCGCCTCGCTCCGCACCGGCGCCACCTGGCCGGTGCCGCACAGCACGGTCAGGCACTGCACCACCTTCGCGAAGTTCATGGTCTTCATCTGCGGCAGGCGCTCCAGCTCGGCCACCGTCTTCGGCTGGTGGTCCGCCAGCAGGTCCAGCATCGGCGCATAGACCGACTCGTTCATCTGCGCCTCGCCGAGGGCGCCGCTTACTTTGAGCGTCACGTCCGGCCGGTGGGTGGTCAGCATCAGGCGCTCGCGGCGCAGCGCCTCGGCCCGCTCCAGCGGGTTCAGCATGCGCGCGCCCTTGACCCAGTAGTCGCGCCGGAACTGCTGGTTGGTCATGAAGTCGCGCACCGTCTCCCGGAAGTTGAAATCCGGGATCTCCTTCAGGAAGGCCTGCTGGCCTTCGGTCAGCTGCAGGTCGGGCACATGGTCCAGCAGGTGGGCCGAGCAGGCGTAGCTCATCTTTGCCGGTGCCAGCCAGTCGACCATGGTCGCGAAGTGCATCGGGTGCCAGTCGCGGTTGAAGTACTCGTGCGCGAGGTAGTGGCGGTTCTGGACCTTCAGCTGCTTCATGCGCTCGGCCACCACGGGGTTGGCCCGGGCATAACCCGGCTGCTGCTCGAGCAGCTTGTCGGCGAAGGCCAGGGCGCCGTCGATGCGGCTGACGATGCCGCGGCCCTCGGAGCCGATCACCTCGGCATGCTGCGTCAGCAGGTGGCGCATCGGCGCGAACGAGGCCCAGCCCGGCAGCGTGTTGTAGCTGATGTAGAGCACGCCACCCACCTTGAGCTTGCGCCGCACGAAGTCCACGATGCAGGCGCGGTTCTCGTCGCTGATCCAGCTCCAGATGCCGTGCAGCGCGATCAGGTCGAAGTCGGGCAGGTCGCTGCGCTTGGTGAACTCGGCGAACGATTCGTCGAACAAGCGGGCGGACGCACCGCCGGCCACGGCCATATCCTGCGCGAAGGCCGCTTGCGCGGGGTTGAAGTCGGTGCCGTACCACTGCACCGTGGTGGCCGCCGCGTGCAGGTTGGTGCTCATGCCCTGGCCGAAGCCCAGTTCGCAGGCGGTGCCGACTTCCGGGCACACGAGGCCGGCGCGCAGGAAGGCCAGCCTCATGCGCATGGGATTCAATTCGGGGTAGTAGCCGAAGGTGTAGCCGATGTCGGCAACGTATCCGGCGGTCCAGTCGGTCATGGGGTGTCCTCGGAAACAGGTGGGGCGGCGGTGGTGCCGAGCCGTCGGGCGACGGCAGCGGGGCGGCAGTTTAGGACTGGGCGCCAGCCGCAATCCGGCCGCAAGGTGACCAGGTTTGTCCGCGGCATTCGCGGCTTCAGGCAGACTGCGGCGTGCGCCGCCGTCTTGCCTTTGTTCATGAGCTACGCCATCAAGGAAATCTTCTACACGCTGCAGGGTGAAGGCTTGAACGCCGGGCGCCCGGCGGTGTTTTGCCGCTTTGCAGGTTGCAACCTCTGGTCGGGCCGGGAAGCGGACCGCGACGGAGCGGTCTGCCGCTTCTGCGACACCGACTTCGTCGGCACCGACGGCACGCTGGGCGGCAAGTACGCCGATGCGGCGGCGCTGGCGCAGCGCATCGCGGCCTGCTGGCCGGTGGAATCGCGCGAGCATCGCTTCGCGGTGCTGACCGGCGGCGAGCCGCTGCTGCAGGTCGACGGGCCGCTGATCGACGCCCTGCACGCCGAAGGTTTCGCGATCGCGGTCGAGACCAACGGCAGCATCGCCGCGCCGGCGGGCATCGATTGGGTCTGCGTCAGCCCCAAGTCCGGCGCGCCGCTGGTGCAGCAACGCGGCGACGAGCTGAAGCTGGTGTTCCCGCAGGACGGCCTGCCGCCGGAGGCGGTGGCGCAGCTGCCTTTCCGCCATTTCCTGCTGCAGCCGATGGACGGCCCGCACGTGGTGGAAAACACTGCCGCCGCGCTGGACTACTGCCGCGCGCACCCGCAGTGGCGCCTGTCGGTGCAGCTGCACAAGGTGCTGGGCATCCGCTGAGGCCGGGGAACCGCATGGCCGATTCACTGCAAGACCTGGCGCGCCGGCTCGAGCAATTCGCCGCCGCGCGCGACTGGCAGCCATTCCACTCGCCGAAGAACCTGGCGTCGGCGCTGATCGTCGAGGCCGCCGAGTTGCTGGAACATTTCCAGTGGGCCACCGAGCAGCAGAGCCGCGAGCTCAGCGCCGAGCAGCGCGCCGCGGTGGGTGCCGAGATGGCCGACGTGCTGCTGTACCTGATCCAGCTGGGCAATGCGCTGGGCATCGACCCGGTGGCGGCGGCCGAGGCGAAGCTGGCGCTCAACGAGACGCGCTACCCGGTCGAGCGCGCACGCGGCCACAGCCGCAAGCACGACGCGCTCTGAGCGGAGCCACCGCTGCGCCCCACGCGGCCCGCCACGGCTGCGGGCCCTCAGCCCGCCACCGCCTTTCGGCATGCTCCGCGGGGCCGTGCAGCCGCCGCCAGCGCCGCCATCGCGCCGTCCAGCGTCGGGTGGCGGTACGGGTAGCCGGTGCCGCGGGCCAGCGCCGGCAGCGCGTTCTGGCCGTCCAGCAGCAGCGTGCTCATCTCGCCCGCGACCCAGCGCAGCGGGGCAGCCGGCAGTCGCAGCCGAACATGACGGCCGAAAGACGCGGCCATGGCCTGGGCGAAGCGCGCCTGCGGCGGCACGTCCGGCGCCACCACGTTCAGCGCGCCGGCCAGTCGCGGGTGCGCCAGTGCGTGGCGGACCAGGCCCACCGCGTCGTCCAGATGAATCCAGGGCGCCGCCTGGCGACCGCCGCCCAGCACCGCGCCCAGGCCCAGGCGGGCCGCCAGCGCCTGCATCGGGTACGCACCGCCGCCCTGGCCCAGCACGACACCGAAGCGCAGCCGCACCACCCGCACGCCCAGGGCCTCGGCGCGGCGCGCCTCGTGTTCGATCGCGATGCACAGGTCCGACTGGAACTGGCCCGGGCGCGGCGCCGCGGTTTCGTCGCATGGCTCGAAGGGCGTGGCGGCCGGCGCCGCGCCGTAATAGCCGACCGCCGAGGCGCTGGCCAGCACGCGCGGTGCCTGCTGCAGCCGCCGCATCAGCGCGACCACCGCGGCGGTGGCGCCGACCCGGCTGTCCAGCAGCACGCGGCGGCGCGCGGCCGTCCACGGCAGGCCCAGCACGCGCGCCCCGGCGAGGTTGACGATGGCGTCGATGCGCGTCTCCGATGGGATCGCGTCGAGGTTCTCGACCACCCACACCGACGGGCCCAGCAGCGCACGGGCGTTGGCGGCATCGCGCGACCAGGCGATCACCCGGCGGCCATCGCGCAGCAGGTCAGCCACCAGCGCGCGACCGACGAAGCCGGTGGCGCCGGTGACGAGCACCGCCGGCGCGGCCGCGTGGGGCAGGGCCGGGACGGGCGTGCTCACCACCGGCGCCACCGCACGGCCGAGGCGCTGCGCGGCCAGCACGTTGCGCACGCTCCAGGCGGCCACGCCGATGCCGTAGGACGTCAGCCACCAGGACATCGCACCGTACCAGGCCGGCGCCATCGCGGTCGGCTGCTGCCACCACTGCAGCAGCACGGGCGCCAGCAGGCCCAGCAGCAGGCCGTAGCTGATGCTCAGCACCGTGTGCAGCGCACGCTCCAGCGGCGGCAGGCGCCGGGTGCGGTCTTCCTCGAGGAAGTCGGCCACGGTGATGAACAGCTCGGCGACCAGCAGGGCCGCGAGCAGCAGGGCCCACAGGCCGTGCCATTCGCGCCAGGCCAGGCCGATGAAGAGGACGGCGTAGATCGCCTCGCGCGCGGCATGCAAGGCCAGTTCGCGCCGCGCGCCGCTGCGCTGCGGCAGCGCAGCCTGCAGTTCGTGGTGCCACAGGTTGTCGAAGGCGCCCAGCAGCGCCTGGAAGCTCAGCAGGGTGAAGAGGATGCTCATGGGTGGGCTCAAGTCGTGGGGGTCAGGCGGGAATGGGGTCGGCAAAGGTGCCGGTCTGCTCGAAGGTGCGGCCGCACAGCGGGTGGGTCATCGTCAGCGTGAAGCGGAATTGGCCGGCGCCGAGGTCGCGGTGGCTGACGCGGCACACGCCGGGCGACAGCAGGGCCGGAATCGGCAGGCGCCACGCGCCTAGCGCGAAAAAGTAGCGGGTGCTCTCGAAGACCAGCGTGCCGCCGTCCTCGAAGACCCGCAGCGCCATGCTCAGGCCGCCGTCGGTGCGTTCGCGCAGCGTCGCGCCGTCGGTGTCGATCTCCTTGGTGGAACGCACGACCCGGTCCGCCTTGCCCGTGCCGTCGGCGGTGGCGTGGTGGAAGCGGCGTTCCCACACCACGCCGCCGCGGCCGTTGCCGTGCACGCGGACGGTGGTCGGCACCTGCCGTGCACGGCGGCCGGTCAGCGGGCCGCCGGCCAGGGCGCTCAGCAAGGCGGCGACGCGGCCGAGGCGGGAGCAGTGCAAGTCCATGTGGCCGCGGTAGACCGTGTCGGCATGGGCGGTGGCGAAGCGGCGCTGCACCGCGGCCGGCAGGCGCGACCAGCCTGCCGGGCCGACCAGCGCGGCCAGGCCCAGTGGCGCGGGGGGCGGTGCATCGGCCGCGGCCCGGGCAGGGCGGCGGAGCGTCAGGACCGTCTTCAGGGCAGGCATCGCGTCGGGCTCGTCGGGGTGGTGATGCCCCGTCATCGCGAAAACCAGGCCAGCCCCGAATGCGAACGCAAGTACTTGATTTGATTGGGAATTGTCCGGTGATCTGCATACTTCGTTTACAGTCCGCGCAAGCCCTGTCGTCTACTTCGTTGACACCCCGTCCGCTGCCTGCCGATGCTGATCCGCGCCGCCTTGGGCTTCGCCCTGTTCGAGACGCTCGCGCTCGCCGGCGTGCTGCTGTGGTGGGCCGACCGGGTGGCGGGCGCGCGCCTGCTGGCGGCCTTTCTCACCGGCATCGCGGTCTGGATCGCCGGCAATGAATGGCCGAACTGGTTCGGGCCCGGGACCGAGCAGGTCGCCATCGCCCTGGTGGCCACGGCGCCGCTGACCTCATCCTTCTTCTTCCACTTCTGCGTCGTGTTCAGCCGGGCCGGGCTCGGGCGCTGGGTGGTGATAACGGGTTATCTGCTCGGTGGCTGCGGCACCTTGCTCGCCGAACTGGTCAACCCGGGCCACCTGGCCTGGCAGCGCCATGTCGGCTGGATCCCGCATGCCAACGCCGTGGGCTGGGTGGCCAGCATGGCCTGGGTGCTGCTCGGCATCGGGGGCATCGCGGTGCTGCTGCGTGCGTTGGCACGGGCGCAGCGGCCGGCCCGCAGCCAGCTGGCGGCGGTCACCGCGTCCTGCCTCTGGGGCCTGCTGTGCCTCGCCGGCTACGGCATCGCAGTGCTGGACCTGCCGCTGTACCCCTTCCCGCTGCTGCTGCTGCCGTTCTACCCGGTGATCCTGGTCTACGGCATCCTGCGCTACGGTGTCTTCGTTGCCAACGCGTGGGCACGGCGCGCGCTGGCCTGGACGCTGCTGCTGGCGCTGGGCGCGGCCATCGTGGCCTTGACCCCGCTCCTGCCGATCGAATCGCGCTGGATCGGCGGCCTGGCAGTGGCGGCCAGCTGCCTGGCGCTGAACGGACCGGTGCGCCGCTTCGCCGAGCGGCTGGTGTACCCGGGCGGGGAGGTGTCGGTGGCCGACCTGGCTGCCTGGCGCGCCGCACTGCAGGTGGCGGAGACGCCGCAGGCGCTGGCGGCTCAGGCCGCGTCGCTGCTGGGCCAGCGCATCGGCACGCCGGTCGAGGTGGTGGTGGGGGATGCCGCGACGCCTAACGCTGAATCGGCGCGTCTGGTGTGCCGTCGGGCGGAGGAGGGCTGGCACAGCAGCCTGCACGGCTGGGACGCCGCGCCGCCCGGACCGCGCCAGGTTGCCGAGCTGTTCGGCACGGTGGTCGCCGAAGCGGCGGCCCGCGTCGAGCAGGCGCAGCAGATCGCCGCGCGCGAACGCGAGCGCCAGCTGCAGGCGCGCCTGGCCGAGCTGGGTTCGCTGGCCGCCACGGTCGCGCACGACATCCGCAACCCGCTCAACATCATCTCGATGGCCGTGGCCACGGCGCCCGCGGACACACGGCGCGAGGTGGCCGACCAGGTGGCCCGCATCTCGCACCTGACCCGCGACCTGCTCGACTACGCCAAGCCCTGGAAGCTCACGCCGGCCCGCGTCGACCTGGCTGCCCACGTGCGCGCGCAGGCGCTGCGCTGGCCGGGCGTCACGCTCGGGCCGGGCCTGGACGGGGTGCTGGAGGCGGAGGTGGATCTGCGCCGCGTCGACCAGGCGCTGACCAACCTGCTGGAGAACGCCCGCGTGGCCGGTACCGGTGGCGAGGCGGCGGCGCCCTGCGCGATTCACCTCGATGCCGATTGCGCCGACGGCGCGGTCCGCCTGCACGTGTGCGACGACGGCCCCGGCGTGCCGGCGGAGATCCGCGCGCGGCTGTTCGAGCCTTTCGCCTCGCGCAGCCCCGGCGGCACCGGCCTGGGTCTGGCCATCGTCGCGCGCATCATGGCCGCGCACGGCGGCTCGGTCGAGCTGACCGAGCGGGCGCCGTGGCGCACCTGCTTCACCTTGCGTTTCCCCTCGGCACCTGCATGAACTCCGACCATCCCAGCGAGACGGGCCGCGTGCTGCTCGTCGATGACGAGCCGGCTTTCCAGCGCCTGGGCGGCAACTTCCTGCGCGGGCTGGGCCACGAGGTGGTGATCGCCGGCGACGGTGCGCAGGCCCTGGAGGCATTCGAACGCCACCGGCCCGAGCTGGTGCTGCTGGACCTGGCGATGCCTCCGCACATGGACCCGGAACAGGGCCTGGAGCTGATCCCGCGCTTCGTCCGCGTGCCGGTGGTGGTGCTGACCGGCCATGGCGAGCATGAGCTGGCGCTGCGCGCCACCGAGCTCGGCGCCTGGGATTTCCTGACCAAGCCCATCGATCCCGACATGCTGCGCTTCGTGGTCGCGCGGGCCTTGCGCAAGGCGCGGCTGGATGGCGAGCTGGCGCTGCTGCGCGCCAACCAGTCGGCCGACGACCTTGGCCTCGTCGGCCAGTCCGCCGCGATGGCGCAGCTGCGCGCGATGGTGCGCCGCGTCGCGCAGACCCAGGTCAGCGTGCTGGTGCTCGGACCCACCGGCACCGGCAAGGAGCTGGTGGCACGGGCCCTGCACGCGTGCAGCGGGCGCAGCCAGGGGCCGTTCGTCGCGATCCACTGCGGCGCGCTGTCGGCCGAGCTGCTGGAGTCCGAGCTGTTCGGCCACCTGAAGGGCAGCTTCACCGGTGCCTACCGCGACCAGCCGGGCCTGGTCGAGGCGGCGCACGGCGGCACGCTGTTCCTCGACGAAGTGGGCGAGATGCCGCCGCCGATGCAGGTCAAGCTGCTGCGTTTCCTGCAGGAGGGCACCTTCGTGCCGGTCGGCGGCCGGGTGCAGAAGCGGGCCGAGACCCGGGTGGTCGCCGCGACCCACCGCGACCTGGAAGCGATGGTGCGCGAAGGCAGCTTCCGCGAAGATCTGTTCTATCGCCTGAAAGGCGTGGTGCTGCGCACGCCCGCGCTGGCCGAGCGGTCGGCCGACGTGCCGCTGCTGGCCGCGCGCTTCCTTCACCGCATCGCGCCGCGGGCCGGCTTGTCGGCCGGCGCGCTGGCCTGGTTGGCCGCGCGCGAGTGGCCGGGCAACGTGCGCGAGCTGAAGGCCATCATCGAATCGGCTGCCGCGCTGCTGCCGCCCGAGCAGCGCGACGTCGATTCCGACCTGCTGCGCCTGGCAAGCGGCGACCTGCTGGACGACGCTCGCGCGGTGCCGCTGCCCGCATCGGCGGAATCGGTGGGCCCGCTGGATGCGGCCGTGGCGGAACTGGAGCGCCGCCTGGTGCGCGACGCGATGACCGCGGCGGACGGCAACCAGTCGGAGGCGGCGCGGCGCCTGGGCATCTCGCGGGTCGGGCTCATCAAGAAGCTGACGCGCCTGGGCTTGCGCTGAGGCGGAGAAATCGGCGGCGAAGATCCTCGATCCTCGATCCCCGCCGCCGGCGCGGTGCGGCGCTTCGGGGGCTTGAAGGCGCTCAGCGCGGGTTCAGCACCGTATCGGCCAGCAGCCGATCCAGCGGCGCCGGGTTGGGCCGTCCGATGGCGGGCTGCGCCTGCTGCAGCCGGGCGAGCGATTCGGCGATGAAGGCATTCAGGCCCGGACGGGCCGGCAGCCATTCCTGCTCGGCGGCCTGGCGCTTCTGCGCCAGCAGCTCGTCGATGTCGCGGCGCACGTCCGGGTCGGTGACCATCGCATCCACCAGCTGCTCGAAGGGCATGGGCGGGGCGTCTTCGCGCTGCAGCACCCACTGCGCGGCCAGCAGCGGCCGCAGCACGTAGAGGTACTTCTTGGCGCGCACGAGCTCGCCCTGCAGGTATTCGCGGTGGTTGCCGCGGGCCATCGAGAAGTAGTTGTGGAACGAGCGCACCGGCTGGTAGACCGCCGCGGCGGCTTCGCGCAGGCCCTGCATGAAGGCGTCGTCCTGCCGGTAGACCACCGGCGAGCTCAGCCACTTGATCAGTGTCGCGTTGCCCTTGGCCAGCAGCTCCAGCGCCTTGCGCAGATCCCAGCCGTTGACGTCGAACACAGGCCCGGGCACCTCCTCGATCACGTCGCGCAGCGGCGTGATGCGCAGGTAATCGCGCGCGGGGCGGACGAACAGGAAGCGTGCGTCGTAGTCCGAGTCGGGTGAGGCGAAACCCCAGCCGCGGCTGCCTGATTCGCAGGCGTAGAGCACGCGCACGCCGTGCGCCGTTTCCACCGCCTGCAGCTTGCGCAGCACTTCCGCGCGGACGGCCGGATCGATGGGGTGCGCGCCCTGGGCGTCATGGGCGAACCGATCGTCTGACATGGCGTGCGCCCTCGCGTGGTGTTGAGTGGTGTTGGATGGTGTCCGGTGACGGGTTCCGGCGCCGCCCTATCGTTGCGGCCGATTTCCGCCTTCACCAGCCGGCTTGGGCTGAAGAGAAGGCTTCTTGAACTGTCGTGCCCAGCGCCGCGGTGGGCGGGCTGAAGGCGGGTCTCATCGCGGTTGTGCTTCAGCGCGAGCGCGGCATCGTCGGCCGCCCAGCGCGTCCCCGCTGCACGGTGCGGGCGTCCCCGCAGCGCACATCCCGGCCGTTCCCTGCGCTTGCGGGAACGCATGCTTGGCCGTTGTGCCGAAACACACCCGCCATGAGACCTGGAACTGAAAAAACAAAAGGCCCGGATCCTTGCGGATTCCGGGCCTCGACGCGATGGTCGACGGAAGGGGCGCCGTCAGGCGCTTCCCTGGCCCGGATGGTTCCGATATTCACCGCCATTCAGTGCCGACATCGCGAAGTCGACAGAAGAGTCGGCAGCAAAGGTGGCGCCTGTGCCACAACCCCGGAGAGCGGCTGCGTGCGGATCGATGTGGCCTGCTGCAATCACGACGCTCTCCTTGAAGGTTAGGTTGATCGGGCGCTGCGATGAGCCACTGATGGGTCACTGCAGCGAAGGTGCGGACTGTAAAGAGTCTTCACGGTGGCGTCAAGCGGGTGAGACAATCTTTTTCATGCCCCTCCGCGCCGATGCGCGCCTTGCTTCCTTCATTCCGATCGTGCCGGACAACCTCACCGTCAACCGCCGCAGCAACGCCATCAGCCTGTTCCAGCGATTCGCAGAGGCGCAGATGCGCGCCGGCGTGCCGCCCAAGGGCCTGGAGCAGGCCTTTGCGCAGCAGCTGCAGATCAGTCCCAGCATGTGGAGCCAGATCAAGAGCAGCCGGCCGATCGGCGACAAGCTGGCGCGCCAGATCGAGGTGGCTTGCGCCACCCCGCTGGGCTGGCTGGACGAAGACCATCCGGCGCAGGAACCGAGCCCGGCCGAGCAGCAGTTCCTGGCGCTGGCGCTGAAGGCCTGGCGCGCCACCAACGCCGACGGCCGCAAGCGCCTGAAGCAGCTGCTGCGCCAGACCGCGAGTGCCGGAGCCGAGGGCACGGTCAGCGCAGCTTGACCAGGCCGTTCAGCACCTGGTCCAGGCCGCCGAAGACCGAGATCTTGTCGATGCGCTCGGCCACGCGCTCCAGCGTTTCCAGCTCCTTCAGCCGCAGGGCCACGGGGTTGTCCTCCATGACCTTGGCGGTGTTCAGCAGCGAACGCGTGGCCGCGGTTTCCTCGCGACGGCGGATCACGTTGGCCTCGGCCGACTTGCCGGCTTCGACCACCTGGGCCAGGATGGTCTTCATCTCGCCCGGCAGCACGATGTCCTTCACGCCCACGCTGTCCAGCGCGAGGCCGTAGGCCGCGAGCCGGGTGCGCACCTGCGCGGTGACCACCTCGTCGATGACGGTCTTGTTTTCCAGCAGCTCATCGAGCGACCGCGTGCCCACCGCGGCGCGCAGGCCGAACTGAAGCTCTCGGTACAGGTGGTCCACCGGCTTGGCCAGCTGCGTGCAGGCGGCCAGCACGTCGGTGTAGCGCCAGGTGGCGGACAGGTTCAGCCGCAGCGCCACCTTGTCCTTGGTCAGGATTTCCTGGCCGCTCACTTCGAGTGCTTGCAGGCGCAGGTCCACCAGCTCCACCGCCACCTGGCGGTTGAACTTCCAGAACGCGTGCGAGCCGGGCGGCAGCAGGCGCTCGACCTTGCCATCGACCGACAGCACGCCCGCGCCGTGTTCCGGCACTTGCACTTGCAGCACGCCGGCCAGGCCCGCGACCGAACGCGGGCGCAACTGCGTCTGCACAAGCCGCGTGGCCAGCGCAGGGGGCAGCTCGGCCGAATCACGCAGGTCGATCACTTCGACGCGCAGGTCGACCAGGCCCTTCCAGTAGAGGCGCCGCGTGGCCGGCGGCAGCAACTCGACCAGCACGCCGTTCTCGGTGCGCAGGCCGGCCTGGTGCTCGTTCAGTTCGACGCGCACGAAGTGCTGGTCCACCACCGCGGGCTCGGCCGCCATCAGGTAATCGGCCAGCGGGTGGTTGAAGGCGGGCTGCTCGAGCGCGAAGGTGTCGACCTTCAGCGCGTCGAAGCCGGCGAACAGCCGGTGCGTGCCGGGCGACAGCACGCGTTCGAAGTCGCCATTGCGCAGCAGCAGGCCGCGCTCGTTCTTCTTCACGGTGACACGCTTGAACATCATCGTCGTTCTCCTTGTCTTGAAGCGTGTGTTGGAAAGAGGGTGCCGTTACAGCAGCAGTCGTGGACGACGGATGCCTGGACTTCGCTGCCGCGGTGCGCGTCACCCACCCCCCTCCCAGATCTCCCCGGGGGCAGGTTCGGCTGACCGCGGCGTTGAAGCCCCGCTTGCCCGTCGCACGGGCGGCTGCCGCTGATGGGTTGATGACCTCGCGCCTTGCGGCGATCGGCCGCCGTCCCACGTCCGGCGGTGGTCTTTCGACCGGTTCTGGAATGGAGCGGGAGTCGAACCCGCGACAGACGACTGATGAGGTCGTTGCTCTACCCGACTGAGCTATCCAGTGGTGGTCATCCAGGAATCGAACCTGGCAGCTTGCGCTGCGGCCATCGATGACCTGCATCAACTGCTCCAGCGGCGCGGCATGTGCGGCGCCGACGGACTTCTCCGGGCACCGCACACCGGCGGGGCTTGGGAACCCCGGCCTGTGAGCGTTCGCCTTCTGCAGCCGATTCGTTGGCGCCCGAGCCCTTCAGCTCAGGCGCGATCCCTTCGGCAGGCGCGCTGCCAGCCATTCGTGCACGTCCGCGCGGATGTTGCGGCCTTCCAGCAGGAAGTCCTCGAAGCGGCTCGGCACGTAGGGCAGGTACAGCAGCGGCATGCGCGCTTCCTCCGGCGTTCGGTTCGCCTTGCGGCCGTTGCACGGGCCGCAGGCGCTGACCAGGTTCATCCAGGTCCAGCCGCCGCCGCGCGATTCGGGCACCACGTGCTCGCACTGCAAGTCGCGGTCGTGGAAGCGCTGGCCGCAGTAGGCGCAGGTGAAGCGGTCGCGGCGGAACAGCTTGAGCTTGGCGCACGAGGGCGTCACGTCGAACAGGTTGATGTGCGGCGCGCCGCGCAACGCGACGATGGGCTGCACCTCGATCAGCGACTGCCGGCCCGTGGCTGCGTTCCAGCCGCCGCGCAGCACGGCCAGCGGGGCATCGCCCTCGGTCCAGGCGATGCTGCCCGTGGCGTGGTGCACGGCCGCTTGTTCAAGCGAGATCCAGCGCTGCGGCGTGCCCTGGATGTCGAGCTGCAAGACATGCTGATGCATGACCGATCTCCGAGTCCGTGATGAGTTATGGCGCGGCGCGCGGCAGCGCTCCGGCATTCGTGTCTGGTGCCCCGTACGGGAGTCGACCCCGCATTTCGGCGCTGACCGCGTCGAGTCCTTGCCGCTTGGATGAACGAGGCGGTGCGTCGATGCGCTGAGGGGTGACCGGTCGGAATCGAACCGACACCAGCGGGATCACGACCCGCGGCTCTTCCATTGAGCTACGGCCACGCCTCAGCGCACGTCTGGACAAAACAATGAGGCCCGGATCCTGAGCGGATGCCGGGCCTCGACGAGAGTTCGAGGTGAGGGGCGCGCGCTTCAGGCGCCCCCGGATCCCGGATGCCGGCAATGCTCTCGGTGTTTCCGCGAACACCCGACCGCGCCGGACTGGGCCGGGACGGTGAGAAAGCGCAGGGTGTTCATGGTGAGGACTTGCCGATCGTTGTGGTTGTCGCTTGCCGCGGCGCGGTGGCTGCGGCGAGGAGGCGGACTGTAAAGAGTCTTCACTTCCGGGTCAAGCGTCTTTCGCGGCTGCCCGCGCGCTGGCCGCCTGCGCGCCGGTGCGGCGTGTGCCTGCGAAGTCGATCCGCGCTCGCGTCATGTCAGTTTGCTGGATGATGGGTTCCAGTAAACTGGACGAATGGACATCAACGCCCGCATCGCCCGGCGCGTTCGCCAGTTGCGCGACGCGTCCGGCTACACGCTGGAAGCCCTGGCCGAGCGCTCCGGCGTCAGCCGCTCCAACATCTCCCTGATCGAGCGCGGCCAGAGCAGCCCCACGGCCGCCGTGCTGGACAAGCTGGCCGCCGGCCTCGGCGTGACGCTGGCGTCGCTGTTCGAGCCGGCCGATGCCGCGCCCGCCGCCGAACCCTCGCCGCTGGCGCGCGTGGCCGAGCAGCCGTTGTGGACCGACCCGGCCTCGGGCTACGTGCGCCGCAACGTGTCACCGGCGGTGCGTTCGCCGATCCAGCTGGTCGACGTGGTGTTTCCCGCCGGCCGGCGCGTGGCCTACGACGGGACGCCGCGCGACAACGAGGTGCACCAGCAGGTCTGGATGATCGACGGCACGATGGAGCTGACCGTGGGCGACACGCTGTGGCGCCTGGAGGCCGGCGACTGCCTGGCGATGCAGCTGGACCAGCCCATCGTCTACCGCAACCCGGCGCGCCGGCCGGCGCGCTACCTGGTGGCGCTGGTGACGCTGCCCCACCTGAGCCCACGGAGGAACTGATGACGAACGAAGTGAGCGTGCGACGCGTCGGCCCGAACGAGGCCGCGGCCTGCGTCGAGGGCCTGGCCGACGTGCTGATGGATTGCGTCGAGGGTGGCGCGTCGGTGAGCTTCATGGCGCCGCTGTCTCGCGAGCGGGCGCAGGACTTCTGGCGCGGCGTGGCCGAAGGCGTGGCGCGCGGCGAGCGGGTGCTGCTGATCGCCGAGGACGCCGAAGGCATCGTCGGCACCGTGCAGCTCATCACCGGCCTGCCGGAGAACCAGCCGCATCGGGCCGACGTGGCCAAGATGCTGGTGCACCGGCGCGCGCGCCGGCGCGGCATCGCGCAGCGGCTGTTGGCCGCGGTGGACGAGGCCGCGCGCGCCGAGCGCCGCACGGTGCTGGTGCTGGACACCGTGACCGGCGGCGACGCCGAGCGGCTGTACCAGCGCGCGGGCTGGCAGCGCGTGGGCACGGTGCCGAACTACGCGCTGATGCCCGACGGCCGCTTCTGCGGCACCACCTTCTTCCACAAGCAGCTCTGACCGCGCGGTCAGCCGCGGGCCTGCGCCAGCAGCGCCTCGATCTGCGCGCCGTCGATCGGCTTGGTCAGGTGCGCCTGGAAACCGGCCCGCGCGGTGGCTTCGCGGTCGCTGGCCTGGCCGTAGCCGGTCATCGCGGCGACGAAGAGCGTCTCGCCGCACAGCGCGCGCAGGCGCTTGATGGCGGTGTAGCCGTCGTCGCCCGGCATGTTCAGGTCCAGCAGCACCAGCTCGGGCCGCAAGCGCTCGGCGCGGGCCAGCGCGTCGTCGGCGCTGTAGGCGCCTTCGGCGCAATGGCCCATCAGGTGGAGCATGGTGACCATCGAATCGGTGGAGTCGCGGTTGTCGTCCACCACCAGCACCCGCCGCGGCGGGGTGCCGCGGCTGGTGGCCGGCGCTTCGGCTGCGGAAGGCATCGACACGGGCTGGCGCAGCGGCAGCCGCATCACGAAGCAGCTGCCGCGGCCCAGGCCCTCGCTGTGCGCGGTCAAGCGGCCGCCGTGCTGCTCCACCAGCGCGCGCGCCAGGTTCAGGCCGATGCCCAGGCCGCTTTCAGTTGGTGAACGTTCAGCGCTGGGCTCCTGACGGAAGAGGTCGAAGATGCGCTCCAGCGCTTCTGGGGCGATGCCCTGGCCGTCGTCGGCCACGCTGACCACCACGCTGCTGCCTTCGGTGTGCACGCTGACGGCGATGTGGCCGCCGGCGGGCGTGTAGCGCACCGCGTTGTGCAGCAGGTTCTGCAGCGACTGCGCGAGCCGCGTCGCGTCGCCCAGCAGCGGCAGGTGCTCGGGCACGCGCAGCGCCAGCGTCTGCTGCCGGGCCTGCAGGGCCGGGCGCACGGTCTCGATGCTGGTGTGAACGACTTCGCTGAGGTCGATGGGCGCGACGCTGAGCGCGATCTTGCCGGTGACGATGCGGCCGACGTCGAGCAGGTCGTCGACCAGCCGCGTCAGGTGGTTCATCTGGCGGTCGATGATGTCGCACATGCGCAGCGCGGTCGGCGGCAGGTCCGGGTGGCGGCGCAGCACGGTGGAGGCATTGCGCACCGGCGCCATCGGGTTGCGCAATTCGTGCGCCAGCGTGGCGATGAATTCCTGCATGCGCTGGCTGGCATGTTCCAGCTCCAGCAGGCGGCGCTGCTGCGACAGGTCGCGCGTGACCTTGGCGAAGCCGCGCAGCGTGCCGTCGGGCGCCAGCATCGGCGTGACGACCGCGCTGGCCCAGAACAGGCTGCCGTCGCGGCGCACGCGCCAGCCTTCGTTCTCGGCCCGGCCTTCGCGCCGCGCCGTCTCCAGTTCCTGCGCGGGGCGGCCCGCGGCGACGTCCTCGGGCGTGAAGAACATCGAGAAGTGGTGGTGCAGCACCTCGGCGGCGGCGTAGCCGTTGATCGCCGCGGCGCCGGCATTCCAGGTCAGCACGCGGCCTTCCGGGTCGAGCATGAAGATGGCGTAGTCCTTGACCGACTCGACGAGCAGGCGGAACTGCTCCTCGCTTTGCCGCAGCGCCTCTTCCTGGGCGCGGCGCGCGGTCAGGTCGCGCGTGACCTTGGCGAAGCCGCGCAGCGTGCCGTCGCGCTCGCGCAGCGCGGTGATCACCACGCTGGCCCAGAAGGACGTGCCGTCCTGGCGCAGGCGCCAGCCCTCGTCCTCGAAGCGGCCCTGCGCGGCGGCCATGCGCAACTCATGCCTGGGCCAGCCGGAAGCCACCGCCTCCGGCGGGTAGAAGGTCTCGAAGGAGCGGCCGATGATGTCCGCGGCGCGGTAGCCCTTCAACCGTTCGGCGCCGGCGTTCCAGGTGACGACGCGGCCCTCGGTGTCGAGCATGAAGATCGCGTAGTCCTGCACGCTTTCGACCAGCAGCCGGAAGCGCTCTTCGGATCGCATGGCCCGGGGCGGCGCCGGTGGCGCGTCCGGCTCGGAATCCGTGGCTACAGCGGGATTCGGCGGCGGGCTCGGCAGCATGCGGGCCAGCATAGCAGCGGGTCTCGGCCCCGCCGCGGCCTCACCACTTCAGCACGCAGGGCAACTCGCGGTCGTGTTCGAGCAGCTGGTCCAGCCACACCCCGGTGCGGCAACGCTGGCTGGCGTACAGCGCTTCGGCGCCGCGCACGTGCACGCGGCCGGGCCGCGTCAGCACGACGACGATGCTCATCGTGCCCTGGCGATCGACCACGCGCGAGAACGCGGCGCGCGCCCACAGGTGGCCGCCGTCAGGGCAGCGCAGTTTCAGCGGTGCGACGCAGGCATGGCCGCGCTCCAGCGCGTCCCACAGGTCGCGCAGCACCTGGCGTGGCATGTCGGGATGGCGCAGCTTGTCGAAGGGCTGGCCGTACACCTCCCGTGCAGCCGGCCCGCCCGCCGCCGCGAGCGCGGGGCTGCTGTAGCGCACGCGGTACTGCAGGTCCAGCGTCAGGACGATGACCGAGCCGCGGGCGATGTCGTGCGCCGGCCGGTCAAGGGAGAGGGGATCGGTCACGGTGTGGGGGGTCTGGTCTGCCGATGCCTTCATTTCGGCATTCGGCAGCCGGTCTCAACCCCAGCCGGTCCCCTTGTGCGCGTGGGGAATTCTTGTGCCGTGCGCGTGGCGGACAGCCGATGCCCCGGGGCCGTGCCGGCGCCTTGTCCCGCGGGGGAGGCCTTCGGCATACTGGGCCGCAGGCCCCCGGGTGTCTTTGCCTTGTCGCGGGGCCGCAAGGGAGAAAGCACATGTACCCCTGGCTGTGGTTCTGGGCACCGCAGGTGCACCTGCCGTGGAGCGGCGACGTCGCGCAGCGCATCGACCCGACGACGCACTGGTTCTTCCAGGGCATCCGTCCAGGGGCCGGCCATGCCCGCATCGAGGAGCGCGCGTTCGAGGTCGCGAGCTACGGCAAGCAGCTCGGCCTGATCACCGATCTGCTGCTGGACGTCGCGCAGCGCAGCGGCGGCACGCTATCGCCCGAGGCGGCGCAGGCGCGCGACAAGCTGGTGGAGATCGCGCGCCGGATCGAGGCCATCAAGGACCGCGAGTACAGCCTGGATGCCGCGCTGCTGGAGCGGCAGCTGCGCGAGGCGCAGCGCCGCGGCGGCGCCGACTTCGAGCGCCTGGCCACGCGACTGCGGCCGCTGCTGGAGCGCCCCGCGGGCAGCTGAACCGCCGCCGGGGCCGCGGGCCGGTTGCCGCCGCTTTGAAACCCGGCTTGGAACACCGGCCTCGGACCGGCCCGGTGCGAGGCGTGAAACGGACCTGATCCCGTGCAGGCACGGCGCCTGCCCGCGCCGCTGCTGCCGGCGCCGCAGCGGCGCCGCGGCCCCCCGATGCGCACGGATCGCCCCGAATGAGTCAAGTGCTGGCCGGCCTGTGGTCCGCCGTCTGGCAGTACCGCGGCCGCACGGCCGCGGCGCTGCTGCTGCTGGTCGCCGCCAAGATCGCCGCGGTGCTGGTGCCGCTGCTGCTGAAGGCCATCGTCGACCAGTTCAGCGCGCAGGAATCGCAGAGCGCGGCGGCCGCGGCCTCGACGGCCGTGCCGGCCACGCGGGTGGTGCTGGCGCTGCCGGTCTTCCTGCTGCTGGGCTATGCGCTGATGCGCTTTGCGAGCACGCTGTTCACCGAGTTGCGCGACCTGCTGTTCGCCCGCGTCACGCTGCGCACCGTGGCGACCTTCGCGCAGCGCACCTTCGCGCACCTGCTGCACTTGAGCCCGCGCTTCCACACCCAGCGCAACACCGGGGCGCTGATCCGCGACGTCGAACGCGGCACCAGAGGCGTCGGCTTCCTGCTGGGCGCCGGGCTCTTCACGGTGCTGCCCACCCTGGTGGAGTTCACCGCCGTGCTGGTGGTCATGACCAGCGCCGGCTACAGCCTGTGGTTCACCTTCGTCATCGGGCTCACGTTCTTCGTCTACGCCGCCTACACCACGGTGATGACGCGGCGGCGCGAGAAGCGCCAGCGCGAGGTCAACGACATCGACTCGGCCGCGCACGGCCGCATCGTCGACAGCCTGCTGAACTACGAGATGGTGAAGACCTACGCGCGCCAGGGCTTCGAGCTGCAGCGCTTCACCGAAGTGCAGCAGCGCTGGATCGAGCAGTCCGTGCTGAACCAGCGGGCGCTGTCGGCGCTGCACGTCGGCCAGAGCGCGATCATCGCCGCCGGCGTCTCCGCGGTGATGCTGCTGGCCGGGCAGCAGACGCTGGCCGGGCGCCTGTCGGTGGGCGACCTGGTGCTGGTCAATGCCTACGTGATCCAGCTGTGCATGCCGCTGAACACGCTGGGCTTCGTGTTCCGGCAGACGATGGATGCGATCGTCGACACCGAGAAGCTCTTCGCGCTGCTGCGCCAGCAGCCCGAGATCGAGGACAAGCCCGGCACCCGGCCGCTGGCGCTGCGCGGCGGCGCGGTGTCCTTCGAGCACGTGGACTTCGCCTACGAGCCGGGGCGGCCGATCCTGCATGACTTCAGCCTGCAGCTGGGCGCGGGCCAGACGGTGGCGGTGGTGGGCGGCAGCGGCTCGGGCAAGTCGACGCTGGCGCGGCTGCTGCTGCGGCTGTACGACCCGGACATCGGCCGGGTGCTGATCGACGGGCAGGACCTGCGCGCCGTCACGCAGGCCTCGCTGCACGAGTCGATCGGCGTGGTGTCGCAGGACACGGCGCTTTTCAACGACACCATCGCCTTCAACATCGGCTACGGCCGGCCCGGCGCCGGGCTGGCCGAGATCATCCAGGCCGCGCAGGCGGCGCAGGTGCACGAGTTCATCGTGTCGCTGCCGCAGCAGTACGACACCCTGGTCGGCGAGCGCGGCATGAAGCTCTCGGGCGGCGAGAAGCAGCGCATCGCGATCGCGCGGGCGCTGCTGAAGAACCCACCGCTGATGATCTTCGACGAAGCCACCTCGGCGCTGGACACGCGGGCCGAGCGCGCGATCCAGCGCGAGCTGGACCGCATCGCCGAGGGCCGCACCACGCTGATCATCGCCCACCGCCTGTCGACCATCGTCGATGCCGACCAGATCGTCGTGATGGACCGCGGCCGCATCGTCGAATCGGGGCGGCACGAGGCGCTGCTGGCGCGCGACGGCCTGTACGCCCAGCTGTGGAACCTGCAGCTGCAGCAGCGCGAGTTCGAGCGGCTGGAGCGCCAGCTCGCGCGGCAGCCGACCAACCTGGGCGTGGTGCTGGCCGGCACGGTGGAGGCGCTGCGCGAGCCGAGCGAAGCGCGGCGCATCGCGATCTACACCGACATCGACCTCGCCAATGCCAGCGTCTCCGGCGACCCCGGCGCCCTCGCGCAGGTGCTGTACGCCATCGGCCGCCAGGCACTGCGCGCGACGCCGCCGGGCGGCCGCATCGAGATCCGCCTGGCCCGCCACGACGCCGACGCCTGGCTGTCGATCACCGATGGCCGGCAGGACGCGCCCGCGTCGCCCGAGCCGGTGGCGGCGATGGACCCGGAGGTGCCGCCGCTCGACCCGCTGGAGGTGCGCTCGCTGATCGAGCGCATGGGGGGCCGCTTCGAGACCGAGCCCGCCGCGGCCGGTCATGGCATGCGTTATGTCGTCGAGCTGCCGCTGCAGCCGCTGGCGGTGGCCGCTCCCGCGGCGGCGCTGCCGCCGGCCGGCGCCGCGCCGCTGCCGCGCCTGGCCGGACCGCACGAGCCGGTGCTGGCCGGCTTGCGCGTGATGTGCGTCGACGACCACGGCGACGGCCTGCAGGCGCTGGAGATGATGCTGTCGCTGGAAGGCGCCGAGGTGCTGCCCTTCCCGAGCGGCAGCGAGGCCCTGGCCTGGCTGGAACGGCACGAGGCTGCAGCCTGGCCGCAGCTGCTGGCGTCCGACATCTCGCTGGGCGAGGCCGACGACGGCTACGCGCTGATGCGCCGCATCCGGCAGATCGAGGCGCAGCGCGGCGTGCCGCTGGAGCGGCGCATGCCGGCCATCGCGCTGACCGGCCACGCGCGGCCGGAGAGCCGCCTGCAGGCGCTGATGGCCGGCTTCCAGCTGCACCTGGTCAAGCCGGTGGAGCCGGCGGTGCTGACCGCGGCGCTGGCCACGCTGGCCGGCCGTGGCCAGGCCGCGGGGCTGGAGGCTCCGCGCACGCCGTGACCGCCGGCCGGCGCCCTGCCGGTGCGATGCCGTGGGGGGCGGCAATCGTTTCGGCAAGCCTTCCCGACCCACGGCCGGCGGCCGCGTCATTCACCGGGCATTCGGATTGCTGCAAAGCCGGTCTGCCGCTGCGCGGCTCATGCAGGAGGCAGGCGTGGCCCCACGAAGCGATCCACCGGTGTTCGAGTCGTTCTGGATGGGCGGCTACGAGGGCGCGGACCACCTGAATGCCAACGGCCATCCGCTGGACATGATGCGCGCCAGCGGCCACCTCGATCGCATGGACGAAGACCACGCGGCTGCCGCGGCGCTGGGCCTGCGCTGCGTGCGCGAGAGCATCGGCTGGCGCCTGGCGGAGACCTCGCACCGGCAGTACGACTTCAGCCGCGCGGTGGCCATCGCGCAATCGGCGCGGCGGCACGGCCTGCAGGTGCTGTGGTCGCTGATGCACTACGGCACGCCGCCGGACCTGAGCCTGTTCGACGATGCGTTGGTCGAGCGTTTCGCCGCCTTTGCCGGCGCCGCGGCGCGCGCCCTGCGTTCGCTGCACGGGCGGCCGCCGGTGTACACGCTGGTCAACGAGATCGGCTTCCTCGCCTGGGCGGTCTCGGCCACCAACCGCATCCACCCCTACCAGGGCGATCCGCTGCGCCGCGGCGACAGCACCGAAGCGTCCGGCTATGCGGTGAAGTGCCGGCTGGTGCGGGCGGTGCTGGCCGGCATGCAGGCGGTGAAGGCGGTCGACCCGCGCGCGCGCTTCCTGCACGTGGAGCCGGTGATCCACGTGGTGGCGCCGCCGGGACGGGCCGACCTGGTGCCCATGGCCGAGCGGATACGGGGTTACCAATGGCAGGTGTGGGACCTGATCGCCGGCCGGCTCGAGCCGGCGCTGGGCGGCCACCCTGCCGCGCTGGACCTGATCGGCGTCAACCACTACCACGGCGGGCAGTGGGAGGTGCTGACCGAGAAGCGGCTGGCCTGGCACCTGGACGACCCGCGGCGCTGCCCGCTGGCCAGCCTGCTGGCCGAGGTGTGGCGGCGCTACCGCCGGCCGCTGGTCATCGCGGAGACCGGCCACTTCGGCGCCGGCCGCGCCGAGTGGCTGGACGAGGTGGCCGCCGAAGCGCTGCGCGCGCGCGCCGAAGGCGTGCCGCTGAAGGGCCTGTGCCTGTACCCGCTGGTGGACCGGCCCGACTGGGACGATGCCGCCCACTGGCGCCACAGCGGCCTGTGGGACGTGGACCCGGCCGCGCGCTTCAGGCGCCGCCTGTGCGCCGACTACGCCGCGATGCTGGCGCGCTGGCAGCAACGGCTGCCGGAGCCGGCCGCGGTGCTGGTGCAGGGCGGTTCGCTGGAGCGGCCGTCGACCACGATGCTGGAACGAACCGGAGCGAACGAACGATGATCATCGATGCCCACCTGCACTGCACCGGCCGCGAGACCGCCAGCGACGTGCTGCGCACCCTGGACGGTGCCGGCGTCGAGCGCGCGGTGCTGCTCGCGCCCTTCCTGTCCGATGGCTATTCGCTGAATGACGCGTCCTCGCTGCGGCGCGCCAACGTGCATCTGGCGCACCTGGTCGACGGCCATGCGGACCGCTTGACCGGCTTCGCGGTGATCGACCCGCGCGACGTCAATGCGCCCGACGACCTGCGCCACGCCGTGGAATCGCTCGGCCTGGCGGGCGTCAAGATGGTGCCGACCGGCTGGTACCCGTACGACGCGGAGGTGCAGCCGGCGCTGGCCACCGCGGGCGAGCTGAAGCTGCCGGTGCTGTTCCACAGCGGCATCTTCATCGATGGGCGCTCCGGCCGCTTCTGCCGCCCCAGCTTCTTCGAGGTGATGCGCGAGCACCCCGGCGCGCGGGTGGCGCTGGCGCACGCGGGCTGGCCCTGGACGGACGAGGCCATCGCCGTCGCGTTGATCGACCGCATCCACGGCGTGCCGGAAGACCGCTGCGCGTTCCGGCTCGACATCTCCTTCGGCCCGCCGCCGGCCTACCGGCAGGAGGTGCTGGCACGTGCGCTGAGCGTGCTGGGCTCGGGTTTGCTGCAGTTCGGCAGCGACTGCTTCCTTCCCTGCTCGGCCGGGCACCTGGCCGAGCGCATCGGCTGGGTGCGCGAGCTGTTCGAGGCGCTGGAGCTGGATGCCGCGGCGCGCGAGCGCATCTGGAGCGGCACCGCCGCGGCATGGCTGGACGGCGGCCAGCCGCAGCGGTCCCGCCCCGGCCTGCCCGAGCGCCTGCCCGAGCGCCTGCCGCAGGCGCTCACCACCACCGCAGGCGGCGGCCGCACGGGCCGACCGGGCTGGCTGCTGGGCGGCGGGCCGCGGATGGCGCCGCGCTGCTGCTGAGACTCGGCGCGCCGGCGGCCCCGGACCTGAAGCCGCCGCCGCGCCGGGGCACTGCTTCTCAGGGCCAGGACGTCTCGCGCATCGGCAGCACCATCACTTCCGGCACCACGGTCTCCGCGGGCTGGGTCAGCACGAACAGCACCGCGCGCGCCACGCTGGCCGGGTCCTGCAGCACGTTGGGGTCGATGTCGGGGAAGCGGTCGAGCAGGAAGGGCGTGCGCATGCCGCCGGCCACCACGGCCGACACCTTGATGCCGCGCGGCCGCAGCTCGGCATGCAGCGCGTGCGACAGGCCCAGCAGTCCCCACTTGGTCGCGTGGTAGGCGGCGGCATTCGGCCAGGCGCGCTTCGAGGCGGTGGAGGCGATGTTCACGATCTGCCCGCCCGGCGCCAGCACGTCCAGCGCATGCTTGGCCATCAGGAAGGGGCCGGTCAGGTTGGTGCGCACCACCCGCTCCCAGTCGTCGCCGGACAGCTCCGAGATCGGAACCGTGATGTCGATGGCGGCGTTGTTGACCACCGCGTCGAGCCGCCCCTCGTGTTCGCGCACCCGGGCGATGGCGCGGCGCACGTGGTCCTCGTCGCCAACGTCCAAAAGCAGCGGCATGGCGTGGATGCCCAGCTCGCTCAACGCCGCGGCCTTGTCCTGCGCACGTTCCAGCGCCAGGTCCGCCAGCACCAGGCGGGCCCCGGCGGTGCCCAGCACCTCGGCGGTGGCGGCGCCCAGGCCGCGCGAGCCGCCGGTGATCAGCACGGTCTTGCCGTGCAGCGAGAGGGATTCGGCGGACGCGGTGGCGCCGCGGGAAGCGTCTTGCATCGATTGCTCCGGAGGGGGGAAGGAAAGGGCGGGTTCATGCCCGCAGGCCCGCGCCCAGCAGCCCCAGCGAGGCGGCCGCGACGGCATGGGGCTCGACCTTGCGCAGGCAGTCGTGGTGGCCCTGCGGGCACACGCTCTTGAGGCAGTTGCGGCAGGGCACGTCGTGGTTCAGCACGCGCGAGGGCACCTGCCATGGCGTGTGCTGCGGATTCGTCAGCGCGTACAGCGCCACCACCGGCGTGCCCATCGCGGCGGCGACGTGGGCCGGGCCGGTGTTGTTGGCCAGCAGCAGGCGTGCGCCGCCAATCAGCGCGGCCAGCTCCGCCACGCCGAGCTGGCCCGCCAGCGAGACCGAGCGTTGCCGCATCGCCGCGCGTGCTTCCTCGATCAGCGCGGCCTCGCCGGCATCGCCGGTGAAGACGGCAAGAAAGCCGCTCTGGCGTGCGATGGTGTCGGCGGCGGCGCCGAAGCGCTCGGCCGGGTAGCGGCGCGACGCGGCGCTGGCACCGGGGTGCACGACGAAGTAGGGCGCCGCCGGGTCGGCGCCGGCTGCGCGCAGCCGCTGGCCGGCGCGCGCGCCGTGCTCGGCGGTGGTCTGCAGGCGCAGCCGCGCGTCGTCGATGGTCCAGCCCACGGTGCCCACCAGCGCGAGCTGCCGTTCCACCTCGTGCCGCATGCCGTCCTGCACGCGCTCGTGGTCGGCCACCCAGTCGCTCAGCAGGCCGTAGGGGTTCTCGCGGCAGTGCGCCAGGCGCAGCGGGATGCCGGCCATGCGGCACACCAGCGCCGCCGGCAGCGCGCTTTGCGTGCAGACGGTGAAGATCACCGCCGCGTCGAAGCGCCCGCGCGCCAGCCGCTCGACCAGCTGCGCCTCGCGGCGGCCGAGTTCGGCTTCGTCGGCGCGGGCGGCGCCGTTCTTCATCCACGGCACCTCGTCGACGATCAGCTCGTCGATCCAGGGCAGGCAGGGCGCCAGCGCGGCCCCGGCGGGTGAGCTCAGCAGTGCCAGGTGCACCCCGGGCGCGCTGTTCTTCATCGCCAGCAGTGCCGGCGTGGTCATCAGCAGGTCGCCCAGGTTGTCCAGCCGCACCGCCAGCAGGCGCCGCGCAGTGCGCCAGCGCGCGGAGCCGTCCAGGCCTTCTTCGTTCACGAGCCCAGCATCCCGGTGTTCGGCTCGGCATGGTGCAGCGAGGCCTCGGGTTCCAGCACCTGCGGCGACGGCGACATGATTTCGGCCAGGGTGGTCATCAAGCGGCTCCTGCGGCGTGGCTTCGGGGGTTCCGCCCGCGGTCGGCAAGCGGCGTTCCTGGCGCAGTGGCGGTTCGCAGCGCGGCATGTCGCTTGCCGCCTGGCGCGGATCGTGGGGCCGCTCGCGGCCCTTTCCCCTCCGATTCCCGACCCCATGGCACTTCAACCCTTTTCCCACGCCGGCCCGCTGCGGCCCGCGGTGTTCATCGACAAGGACGGCACCCTCGTGCGCAACGTGCCCTACAACGTCGATCCGGCCTTGCTGCAATTCATGCCGGCGGCCCCCGAGGCGCTGGCCGCGCTGGCGGCCGAAGGCTTCGCGCTGGTCATCGTCACGAACCAGAGCGGGCTGGCGCAGCGCCGCTTCACACGGGCGCAGTGGGACGAGCTGGCCGCCGCGCTGCGCGAGCGCCTGCAGGCGCAGGCCGGCGTGCGGCTGACCGATCTGCTGCACTGTCCGCATGCACCCGGCGAAGACGGCCTGCCGATGTGCCCTTGCCGCAAGCCAGCGGCGGGCTTGCTGATGCAGGCCGCACGCCGGCACCGGCTGGACCTGGAGCGCTCGTGGATGGTGGGCGACACGCTCGACGACGTCGAGGCCGGGCGGCGCTGCGGCTGCCGCGCGGTGCTGTTCGACAGCGGCGGCGAAACCGTCTGGCGGCGCGCCCCGCTGCGCATGCCGCACCGGCGGCTGACCGACTGGGTGGACGTGGCGCAGTTGATCGTCGCGCACCACCGCGGCCTGCAAGAGGTTGCTGCTTGCTAACGGCGGATTGACGCGCGCACGCCGGTTGCTGGTGTCCTGCTCGACGCCCAAGGAACATCGACATGGCCGTCCTCATCCTTCCGCGGCGCGGCCGTTCCCCCACACGCTCATGTCAGGAGCCCTCATGATCAACGTTCCGATGCGGTGGCGCGCCGCCGCGGCGGCCTTCTGCGCCGTCCTGGCGCTGTCCGCCTGCGAGCGCCAACCCGGCGAGGTACAGCCGCCGTCCGGCAGCAACGCGCCCGCGCCGGTGCCCGCGCCGGTGCCGGCCACGCCGAGCGACACCACGCCCACGACCCCGGTGCCACCGGCCTCGGCCGCGAGCCAATGAGCGCGGCCGCCGTCGCCCTGGCGCCCGCTCCCGGGCAGGTGCTGGTCGATCCCGCCGCGCTGTTCCAGCACAACCTGCGCCAGCACCGGGCGCTGTTCGACGGGCTGGAGCAGTTGCGCGACGACATCTGCGCTGCCGCCGCACTGATGGCCGCCGTGCTCGCGCGCGGCGGTCGGCTTTTCTTCTTCGGCAACGGCGGCTCCGCGTCCGACAGCGAGCACCTGGCCGCCGAACTGAGCGGCCGCCTGCGCCGCGAGCGGCCGCCGCTGGCCGCGCAGTCGCTGGCGGCCGACAGCGCGGCGCTGAGCGCCATCGCCAACGACTACGGCTATGCCGAGGTCTTCGCGCGGCAGCTGCAGGCGCTGGGCCGGCCGGGCGATGCGGCGATCGGCATCTCGACCTCGGGGGCCTCGCCCAACGTGCTGCGCGGCCTGGAAGCGGCGCGCGCGCAGCGCATGAGCAGCATCGCGCTGCTGGGCCGCGACGGCGGGCGGGCGCGTGCGCTGGCCGACCGCGCCGTGGTGGTGCCGCACGAGGACTCGGCCCGCATCCAGGAGGCGCACATCTTCATCGGCCACACCTGGTGCGGCCAGATCGAGTGCGCGCTGGGGCTGCTGCCGGCGCCGCCGGGCATGCGCGGCGGCTGATCCGAGCGCCTGCGCGTCTTCCGATCATGGCCGCCGGCGTTCAGGCCAGCGTGTGCGGATCGGCCGCGCGCTGCGGATGGCGGTCGGCCGCGCCGCGCCAGCCGGGGGCGCGGATCGGTGTTTCCGGCGACACGGCCTCGTCCGGGTCCCGGCCGCTCCCCGCGTCGGCCGCCTCCAGCAAGGACGAATAACGCGCCACCAGCTCGGCCAGCACCAGCGGCCAGTGCAGCGCCTGGGCGCGCTGCAGCGCCGCGAAGGCGAGGCGGGAGTCGCCTTCGTCGTCGATCGCCGCGGCGATCGCCTGCGCCCAGGCGTCGGGCCGGCGCGAGTCGACCGTGGCGCCGGCACCGCCCACCAGTTCGCCCAGGCCGCCCTGGGCGCTGGCCACCACCGGCGTGCCGCAGGCCATGGCCTCCAGCGCGCCGAGGCCGAAGCTCTCGTGATCACCCGCGTGCACGAAGCAGTCGCAGCTGGCCAGCAGGCGCGCCACCCGGCGGCTGCTCACTTCAGGCGGCAGCAGCAGCACCTGGGGGCCGGCCGGCGGGCGCGGGCCGGCACCGGCGGCCAGCAGCCGGTAGCGCGGGCCGAGGCGGCGCACCGCCTCGGCCACCAGGTCCAGGTGCTTTTCCGCGGTGAAGCGGCCGGCGTAGACGACCAGGCGCACCCCGCGCGGCAGCTGCAGACGCCGCTCCAGCCGGTAGCGCCAGCCGGGGTCGTCGGCGGCCGGCGAGAAGACCGAGCAGTCCACCCCCAGGGGCTGGTAGCGCACACGCCGCACGCCCAGCTGCGCCAGTTCGCGCACCAGGCCACGGCTGGGCGCGAGCACCAGGTCGTAGCCGGCGTACAGCCGCCTCAGGTAGTCCGCCGCCTGGCGCTCCGCCCAGCGGCCGCGCCAGGTGCTGGGGCCGCCGTCGCCGGCGATCAGGCGTGCGGCCAGCGCCGGCAGGTGCATGTGGCAGAAGGCCACGGCCGGCACCTGCAGCCGCTGCGCCGCGTCCAGTGCGGCCCAGGCCAGCGTGTAGGGGTCGCCAGACTCGACGAGGTCGGGTGCCGCGCGCTCGATCAGCTGCGCCGCGCGGCGGCGGTCCAGCACGAAGCGGTAGCCGCTGGCTGCCGGCAGCGGGACGCCGCCGCAGTCGATGCGGCCGGGGCCGTCGACCGCCGGCGCCATCAGCGTATGGCGCCAGCCCAGCGCGCCGAGGTAGCTGCGCTTGCAGCTGAGCAGGCGGCGCACGGCGCCGCTGCCTTCGGCCGACCACAGCATCGTGGCGTCCAGCAGGTGCGGGCCGCCGGCGGTGGAGGGCGGTCGGGAAGGTGCTGCGAGCATGGGAGCGGAGCAGCAATCCGCATGCCCGCGAATGCTCTCGATGATGCGTGCGGTGGTGCGTACGGCGAGGAGCGTCGATAAGGCGTTATCAGCGCGGCCTTTCTCTCACTGTCCGCCGCGCGCGTGTTCGGCCGCCTCCAGGGCCAGCGCGCGCCAGAGGCCGGCGACCATCAGCGAAAAGGCCTCGTCCCAGGCCGGCATCGCGCCGCTGGCGGCGACGATCAGGCCGTCCAGGCACACGCCGCCCCACAGCAGGCTGTCGCCCTTCTGCAGGCGGTGCGGCGACAGGGCCTGCAGCCGCCGGCTGTCCATGCCGTGCTGCCAGCTCAGGCGCGCCTTGTCGCGTGCGTAGGCGGCGTAGTCCACGTCCCAGCGCGCGCGGTCGCCGATCGAGTGTTCATGCGCGATGGCCTCGTCGAAGCGGGCCTGGGCCGGCCCGCGCGCGGGGTCGAGCAGCACCAGGTGCAACACGCCCAGCCCGCTCACGGCCGGATCGCGCAGGGCGGCTTCGATCGCGGGCTGCGCCAGCAGCACGGCGCGGCGGGCGCTCGCGCCGTCGGCGAAGCGGCTCTTGGCAGGTTCGGGCATGAGGCGCGGCAGGCAAGGCGCGTGCCCGCCGTGCCGGGCGTGGCTGGTCAGTTGCGGTCGCTGCGTGCGGCCAGCATCGACGAGTCGGCGGTGCCCGAATCCGCGGTGCCGGTTCCGACGTTGCCGCTGCCGCTGGTCGTCGTGTCGGAGGTGCTGTCGGTGCTGCCCATGCCGGACGCCGTGGTGCCGCCCGCGGTGTTGTCCATGGTGCTGCCCGTGGTGCTGCCCGTGGTGCCGGTGCCGGATGCGGTGGTGCTGCCGGTGCCGCCCATGCCGGAGGCGCTGGTGCTGTCCGTGGTGGTGGTGCCCGAAGCCGTGGTGCTGCCGGTGCCGCCCATGGTGGAGGCGCTCGTGCTGCCCGTGGTGCCGGTGGCGGATGTCGGGCCGTCCCCGCCGCCGCCGGGCGCCACGGTGTTGGCGTCGGCGCCGCTGGTCGCGGTGGTGCCCGCCGTGCCCGAGGTCGTGGTGCTGGCATCGGCAGGCGTGCCGGAGGTCGCCGTGCCGCTGGTGCCGGACGGTGTGCCGGCCGTGCCGGTGCTGGCGCTGTCGGTCGCGGCGCTGGTGCCGGCACTGCTGCTGCCGCTGTCGCTTTGCGCGTAGGCGATGCCGCCGACGACGACGAGGCAGGCGGCAGCGGCGCTGGTCAGGCGTGCGGTGAGGGTGTTCATGCGGGACTCCAAAGATGAAAGGAAGGGAGCCGCCGCGGCCACGCTGCCGGACCGGCAGCCGCGGCGCACGGCGCCGTGGCGGCCGGTCGGCAACGGCCATGCCCGCGAGAACCGTCACATGTCACCCCTCGGGAGCCGGGATCTGAATAACGTTTGAAACGTGCGGAAACCGGATGGCGGCGCGGCGCTGGCCGCCTCCGGCGCATCGTTCAGCAAGTTTTTCCGCGCTCGTGCCGTGCCCGTGCCCCCGCGTCGCCCCGTTGGCCGCGCCCCGTGCCCGCCGGCGATGGCACATCGATTGCTGAAAGCGCGTCGCCGGGGCAGCCTGCCCCCAACGAAGCGGAGGCCGCGATGATCATGCCGCTGAGGTTCTCGACCGAGGCGCGGAGGCGCTGATGGGCACCGCCACCCCCTGGCCCAACCGATCGTCCGACAGGTCGTCCGTCGGATCGCCCGACCGCTCTGTCCATCGGCAGCCGGACCAGCCCTCCCGCGCGCGTCTCGACCACCCGGCCTCCGCCCGGGCTGCGCTGGCGGACGAACGCGGCGCCACGCTGTCGCTGCTCGACCTGGTGCAGAACCTGTTGCACGAGTTGCCCGGGCTGATCAGCGACCGTGTCGAGCTGCTGTCGCTGGAGCTGAGCCGGGCCGGTGCCGCGATGGCGAAGATCGCGGCGCTGACCGTCGCGGTGGCCATCCTCGGCATCACCGCCTGGGCGGCGCTCTGGGTCGGCGTGGTGATGGGCCTGCTGGCGCTGGACTGGCACTGGGCGCTGGCGCTGGGCGTCGTCATCCTGGCCAATGCCGGCGTGGCGGCCTGGGCCCTGCTGCAGATGCGCCGCCTGTCGGGCCTGCTGAAGCTGCGGGCGACGCGCCGCCACCTGACGCTGCGTGCGTCGGCGCAGGCGGTGGCGGCGAAGTCGCTGCCGGTCTCCGCCGAGGCCGGGCCGCCGGGCGATTCGAGACGCCAACCCGATGGGAGCGAACGCCATGCAAGCCCTGTTGCCGATGTCCAGCCCTGAAGCCGGCTTTGCGCGCCCCGCCGCGCCGGACGGCGAGGGTGACCTGGACAGCCGCATCCGCCGGGCCGAGCGCGAGCTGGTCGAGCGTGACGAGCGGGTGATGCGGCAGGTGAAGCTGCTGGGCCAGCGCCTGCGGCGGGCACGCGATCCGCGGCGCTGGGCCGTTCCGGCCGCCGCGACGGTGGCGGGGCTGGCCGTGGCGTGGTGGCTGTGGCGGCGCTACGGCCCGGCGGCCACCGTGGGTCCGCGCGCCGCCGCCGTGGCTGGCCCTGCCGCGCGGCGCCCCGCGGCGCCCGGGCGCCTGCGCGGTGCCGGCGCCGCCCTGGGCGTGGTGGGCGCGGGCCGGCTGCTGATGCAGTGGCTGCCGGTGGTGTGGCCGATGATCCCGGCGCGTTGGCGGCCGCCGGTCAACCCGGCCTCCGCCACCTCGCTGATCGCCTTCGGCCTGCAGCTGGCGCGCCGGCGCCGTGGCGCGGCGGTGGACGCTGCGCTGCGCACGGCGCCCCACGTGGACATTCGGCGTTATGCCGGCACCTGGTACGAGATTGCCCGGCTGCCCGAGCCGCACGAGGCGGCCTGCCGCGACCAGCCTCGCATCACCTACACGCCGCGCGGCTCGGTGGTGGAGGTGCTCCACCGCTGCCGTGGCCCCCATGGCGAGGAGCAGCGCGTGCGCGGCATCGCGAGGGTCGATCCGCGCAGCGGCAACGCGAAGCTCAGCGTCAGCTACGCGCCGCCCTTGCTGCAGTGGCTGCCGATGCTCTGGGCGGAGCACTGGGTCCTTTACGTCGATCCGGACTACAGCGTTGCGCTCGTCGGCAGTCCGGCGCGCGACCGGCTGTGGCTGCTGGCGCGGCGGCCGACGCTGGAGCCGGCGGCCCTGCGGGCGGTGGTGGACGTGGCGCGGGTGCAAGGGTTTCCGACGGATCAGTTGCTGCCTTCGCAGCGGGTCTAGGGGGCCGCGCGGGGGGCTCTCGCCCTCGTGCTATGCCATCTGCGGTTGACTGCCATGCGGCCGGGTCTCGGTCTCGCCCTCTCGCTTTGGCCTCTGCGGTTCACTGCCACGCGGGCGGGTCTTGCCCTCGGCCTCGCGCATTGCGGTCTGCGGTTGACTGCCACGCGGCCGGGTCTCGCCCCGGCGGGCGAGTCACTTCTTTCTGCTGGCCCAGAAAGAAGTAACCAAGAAAGAGGGCCTGAACGTCCATCCGTGCATCCGCAGGCTCAGTGCATCCGCCACAGTTGTGGCTCCCCACCCTGGTATTCCTAATACCCCGAACCGTCGGGCACCAGATTGGCACGTAACCCGCCCTGGCATGCGAA
>CAMLJY010000047.1 GCA_946480465.1 uncultured Burkholderiales bacterium | reverse complement strand
CTGCAGGAAGGCGACGTCGGCATCGTCTACGGCAGCGTGCCGCACCCGGCGCTGCAGGAGGAGGTGGTGGCCACCGGCCGGCTGGTGTGCGTCACCAAGGTGGCGGCGCGCGGGGCCGACCGCCGCAGCACCGTGGCGCTGGAGGACATCCTGCAGGGCCCCTTCATCCGCATCGACGAACGCGACCCGCTGGGCGCCGCACTGGCGGACCAGTGGTCACGACTGGGCCAGGCACCGGACGCCGGCATCACGGTGCAGACGCACCACATCGCGATGGTGCTGGCCGAACAGGGCTTCGGCCCGGCCATCATCGATTCCTTCACCGCGCGCGCGCGCCGCAGCGACACGCTGCACGTGCGCACCTTGCTGCCCGAGGTGCCGGTGGAGGTGCGGGCGCTGCTGCCGCAGGCGCAGGGGCTGTCGAAACCGGTGGCCGACTTCGTCGCAGCCTTCCGCGCCGTGACGGCCGCGGACGCCTGAGCGGGGGGCGCCCGGCCGCGTCAGCGCGCCGGCACGGGCGTCGCCGGCACGAAGGGCACGGGCGCGAACGGCGCCGGTGGGATGGGTGCCGCCTGGCCGCTCATCATCGACGTCAGCAGCGCCGCGCTGCCGCAGGCCAGCGTCAGCCCCAGCGCGCCGTGGCCGGCATTCAGCCACACCCCCGGCCAGCGCGTCGCTCCCACCAGCGGCCGGCCGCCGGGCGTGGCCGGACGCAGGCCGACCCAGGGCTGCGGATCGTCGAAGCGGCAGGCGCCGGGGAAGGTGTCGCGCACGGCCTGGCACAGCGCCTCGATGCGGCGCGGGTCGACGCGGCGCTCGGGTCCGCACAGCTCGGCGAAGCCGGCCACGCGCAGCTGCTCGCCCAGCCGGGCGTACACCAGCTTGCGGCCCTGGTCGGTGACGCTGGCCCGCGGTGCGGCGGCGCCGTCGACGATCGGCAGCGTGATGCTGTAGCCGCGGATCGGCTCGATCGGCGGCGCCCAGCCCCAGGTGCGCAGCAGGACCTCGGTGGCCGGACCGGCGGCGATCACCAGGTGGTCGACGTCGATGGCGGCGCTGGGCGGGCCGGCGCCGTCGGCCGCCGGCCCGGCCAGCTGCAGCCGCAGGCCGTTGCCGCCGCGCCGCTCGATGGCGCGCACCGTGGTGTCGAAGCGCAACGCCGCGCCGCTGGCCTGCACCAGCGACTGCGCGAGGCGCGCGGGGTCGATGACCTCTTCGCTGGGCGTCCAGACGCCGAAGGCGATGGGGCCGCCGCCGCCGCCGGCCAGCGCCGGTTCCAGCGCGACGCATTCGCCGGGCTCGACCAGGCGCTGCTCGCAGCCCAGTTCGCGCTGCCAGGCCAGCTGGCGTTCGACACCCGCGCGCGCGCCCGGCTTGCGGTAGACCACCAGCTTGCCCGGCCGCGCGTGCAGGCCCTGCTCGGCCATGCCGGGCTGCTCGGCAAGCCAGCGGTTCAGGGTGTCGCGGCTCAGCGCCGACAGCGACAACAGCGCCGCGGTGGTGCGCCGCACCTGCGACCAGCGGCAGGCGGCGACGAACGAAGCCAGCCAGCGCAGGTGCGCGGCTTCGGGCCGCGGGCGCCAGCGCAGCGGACTGTCGGCCGACAGCAGCCAGCCGGGCAGCGCGCGCAGCGCATCGGGCGTGGCGAGCGGCTCGACGTAGCTGTAGCTCAGCTGGGCGCCATTGGCGCGGCTCTCGCCCTGGCCGGGGCCCGAGCGGGCGTCGATCAGCGTGACCGCCCAGCCTTCGCGCGACAGCGCGTAAGCGGTGGCGGCACCGACGATGCCGGCGCCGACCACGGCAACGCCAGGGCGTGCGCTGCCGCGGCCGCCGCAGCTGCCGGGTGACGGTTGGATGTTCATCGGAAGGAAATCAGGACGCCGGCGGCGTGCGGCGGGCCAGTGACCAGGCCACCGCCTGGCGCGCCAGCGCCTCGGTGGCGTCGATCACCGGCACCGGTGGCGGCGTGGGCGCGTCGGCGCGCAGCACCAGCGGAATCTCGGTGCAGCCCAGCACCAGCGCCTGCGCGCCGCGCCGCACCAGCGCCGCGGCGGCGGCCTGCAGCAGGCGCTCGCCCTCGGCCAATTCGCCCGCCTTGACCGAGGTGATGCCGGGCATCACCAGCTCGAGCATCTCGGCCGCGGTGGGCATCAGCCACTGCAGGCCGCTGCCGGCGGGCGTGCGGTTGGTGTACAGGCCCGAGGCCAGCGTGGCGTCTGTGGCGAGCAGGCCGATGCGGGTGATCGGCGCACCGCCGCCGGCCAGCGCCGCGCATTCGGCCAGCGCGGCGTCGACCAGGTGCAGCATCGGCAGGCCCAGCGCGGGCTGCAATTCGTCGAACCACAGGTGCGCGGTGTTGCAGGGCACAACCACCAGGCCGGCACCGGCGTCGGCCAGTCGGCGGCCGCTGGCCACCATCGCGGGCAGCGGGGATTCGCCCTCACCGCGGAAGGCCGCCGTGCGATCCGGCACCTGCGGGATCGAGCTGACGACGACCGGCACATGCTCCTGGTCCGACTGCGCCGGCGTGGCCCTCAGCATCTTGTGCATGAAGTCGATCGTCGCCAGCGGCCCCATGCCGCCGAGCACGCCGACGACGTTGCTCCTGTCCATCACCACCTGGGCCCCGCCGTGGTCCATCACATCGCCGGCTTGTCCGACAGCGCCTTCATGTTGTCGCGCAGCTCCTTGCTCATCGGCGCACTCAGGTTGATGCCCTTGGGCGGGATCGGCGACTGGAACCACTTCTTGTAGAGCGCCTCGAATTCGCCGCTCTTCATCATCGAAGCCAGCGTGTCGTCGACCAGCTTCTTGAAGCCCGGGTCGTCCTTGCGCAACATGATGGCGTAGGGCTCGACCTGGATCGGGTCGCCCACCACCGCCAGTTCCGCCGGGTTCGCGGCGCTGGCCTTCAGGCCGTACAGCAGGATGTCGTCCATGCCGAAGGCGTCGGCGCGGCCGCTTTGCACCATCAGCGCCGACTCGGCATGGTCCTTCGCGGCCAGCAGGTCGAAGCCGAGGTTCTGCTCGTTGTTGACCTTGCGCAGCACCTGGTAGTTGGTGGTGCCGGTGGTGGACACCACCTTCTTGCCCTTCAGGTCGGCCAGCGCCTTCACCGGCGAATCGGCCTTCACGAGGAATCGGGTGCCGGTGTAGAAGTAGTTCGTCGCGAACGCCACCTGCTTGGCGCGGTCGCTGTTGTTGGTGGTGGAGCCGCACTCGATGTCGATGGTGCCGTTGACCAGCAGCGGGATGCGGTTCTGCGAGGTCACCGATTGCGTCTGCACCTTCAGGTCGTTGCGGCCGGTGGCCTTCTTCGCTTCGGCGACGATGCGCTGGCAGATCTCCCAGCCGAAGCCGGTGGGCTGTGCGTCCCCGCCCAGGTACGAGAACGGGATCGACGACTCGCGGTAGGCGACGGTGATGGTGCCGCTGGACTTGATCTTGTCCAGCGTGCCGGGCTGCTGCGCCTGCGCCGGCACGAACGCCGCGAAGGCCAGGGAAGCGAGGACCGGTCGGAAGCAGGCGCGCATGCGGAAATCCTTTCGGGTTGGCGGGAGGGCTGGCTGGAATGCTAGGCCGCGGGCCCGCCACCGCGCGATCGAGATTGCCCCGAAGGGGATAAGGCCAGCTTATGGTCGTGGCCCGGGCGGCGCCTGGCCGATGCCCTCCGGTAGTGCCTTGGGCGCCGCCCTCATGCGGTGCGGTCGATGCGCACCGCGAGCACCACCGAGGTGTGCGTCTTGATGACGCCGTCGAGTTCGCCGATCTCGTCCAGCAGCGCGTCCAGCCGCGCGGTGCTGTCCGCCCGCAGCAGCGCGATGTAGTCGAAGGCGCCGCTGACCGAGCTGAGCTGCAGCAGCTCAGGCAGCTTCTGCAGGCGGCGGATCACGTCGCGCGCGGCCTTGGGTTCGAGCGTGATGCCGACGTGCGCCTGCACCCGCGGCCGCTCGTCGTCCGCGCCCAGGCGGACGGTGTAGCCGACGATCACCCCTTCGCGCTCCAGCTTGGCGAGCCGCGCGACCACGGTGGTGCGGGCGATGCCGAGCTTGCGCGCCAGGTTGGCGGTGCTCTCGCGCGCATTCGCCTGCAGCAGCGCGATCAGCGCGCGGTCGGTGGGGTCGATCGTCATTTCGTCATTCTCATTTGACGAATCGTCCGATTCATCGGGATTTACGACGAACTCACGCTTTCTTTCGTCACTGCCGCTTCCTAGACTGCGCGAATTCGAACCTCGGACGGAGACCCCCCATGCGCATCGCCCTGCTCGGCGCCGGACACATCGGCCAGACCATCGCCCGCCTGCTCGGCGACACCGGCGACTACCAGGTCACGGTGATCGACAAGAACGCCCAGGCGCTCCAGCGCATCCATGGCCGCGGCATCGCCACCGCGTGCATCGACACCGAGAACAAGATCGCGCTAGCGTACGAATTGCGCGGCCACGACACGGTCGTCAACGCCCTGCCCTACCACCTCGCGATCAGCGCCGCGCACCTGGCGCTGGAAGCCGGCTGCCACTACTTCGACCTGACCGAGGACGTCGCCGCCACCAAGGAGATCCAGCGCATCGCGCGCGGCGCCAAGACCGCCTTCATGCCGCAGTGCGGCCTGGCGCCCGGCTTCATCGGCATCGTGGCGCACCACCTGGCCAGGAGCTTCGACACGCTGCACGACGTGAAGATGCGCGTCGGCGCGCTGCCCGCCTTCCCGACCAACGCCCTCAAGTACAACCTCACCTGGAGCGTGGACGGGCTCATCAACGAGTACTGCCACCCCTGCGAGGCCATCCATGACGGCGAGCTGATCGACGCGCTGCCGCTGGAAGGCCTGGAGCACTTCTCGCTCGACGGCACCGAGTACGAGGCCTTCAACACCTCCGGCGGCCTGGGCACCCTGTGCGAGACCCTGCAGGGCAAGGTGCGCAACCTGGACTACAAGACCGTGCGCTACCCCGGCCACCGCGACCTGATGATGTTCCTGCTGAGCGACCTGCAGCTCAAGGGCGACCAGGAACTGCTGAAGGACATCATGCGCAAGTCCATGCCGGCGACGATGCAGGACGTGGTGCTGGTCTTCGTCACCGTCTCGGGCATGAAGAACGGCTCGCTGCTGCAGGAGGTGTTCGCGCGCAAGATCTTCGCCGACCGCAGCGAGTCGCAGCCGCTGTCGGCCATCCAGATCACCACCGCCGCCGGCATCTGCGCCGCGGTCGACCTGTTCCGTGAGGGCAAGCTGCCCGGCAGCGGCTTCATCCGGCAGGAGCAGGTAGAGTTGCCCGCCTTCCTGGCCAACCGCTTCGGCAGCGCCTACCAGCAGTCGCGCCAGGTCGAAAGCATCTCCTGATCCGACCGCAGCCGCCGCGCCCGCCCGGGCCACGAGCCCCGGGTCCGCCGCGGCGCTGAAGACCCCCACCCGCGAGGCCCACCCATGTCCACTCCGCAACAACTGCTCGCCGCACTCGGCGTTCCCGCCACGGCGTTCGCCGAGGGCCCCCTGATTGCCCGCTCCCCCATCGACGGCAGCACCATGGGCCGCGTGGCCGATGCCGGCCCCGAGGCCATGAAGGCCGCGGTGGAACGCGCGCAAGTCGCCTTTCTGGCCTGGCGCAGCGTGCCGGCGCCGCGGCGCGGCGAACTGGTGCGGCTCTTCGGCGAGGAGCTGCGCACGCACAAGGCGGAGCTGGCCGCGCTGGTGACGCTGGAAGCCGGCAAGGTCACCAGCGAAGGCGAAGGCGAAGTGCAGGAAATGATCGACATCTGCGACTTCGCGGTCGGCTTGTCCAGACAACTGCACGGCCTGACCATCGCCAGCGAGCGGCCCGGCCACCGCATGATGGAGCAGTGGCACCCGCTGGGCGTGGTCGGCGTGATCTCCGCGTTCAACTTCCCCGTCGCGGTGTGGGCCTGGAACGCCGCGCTGGCGCTGGTGTGCGGCGACTCGGTGGTGTGGAAGCCATCGGAAAAGACACCGCTCACCGCGCTGGCCACGCAGGCGCTGTTCGAGCGCGCGGTGCAGCGCTTCGGCAGCGATGCACCGGCGAACCTGAGCCAGGTGTTGAACGGCGGCGCCGCCACCGGCGAGGCGCTGGTCGACCACCCGCTGGTCGCGCTGGTCTCGGCCACCGGCTCCACCCGCATGGGCCGCGCCGTGGGCCCGCGCGTGGCGGCGCGCTTCGGCCGCTGCCTGCTGGAGCTGGGCGGCAACAACGCCATCATCGTCACGCCCTCCGCCGACCTGGACCTGGCGGTGCGCGGCATCCTGTTCGGTGCCTACGGCACAGCAGGACAACGCTGCACGACGACGCGGCGCGTCATCGCCCACGCGAGCATCCACGACGAGCTGGTGGCCCGCCTGGAGCGGGCGCGCCAAAGCCTGAAGATCGGCGACCCGCGCGAGCCCGGCGTGCTGATCGGCCCGCTGGTCGACCAGGCTGCGTTCGAGGGCATGCAGCGCGCGCTGGAGCAGGCGCGCGAACAAGGCGGCAAGGTGAGCGGCGGTGAACGTGTGCGCGCGGACGCTCAACCTGCGGCTTACTACGTGGCGCCCGCGCTGGTGCAGATGCCGGCGCAGACCGCCGTGGTCTGCCACGAGACCTTCGCGCCCATCCTCTACACCCTGCGCTACGAGCACTTCGACGACGCCATCGCGCTGCAGAACGCGGTGCCGCAGGGCCTGTCGTCGGCGATCTTCACCAACGACCTGCGCGAGGCCGAGACCTTCCTGTCCGCGCGCGGTTCCGACTGCGGCATCGCCAACGTCAACATCGGCACCTCGGGCGCCGAGATCGGCGGCGCCTTCGGCGGCGAGAAGGAAACCGGCGGCGGGCGCGAGTCGGGATCCGATGCGTGGAAGAACTACATGCGCCGCGCGACCAACACCGTGAACTACTCGCGCGCGCTGCCGCTGGCACAAGGCGTGAAGTTCGACGTATGACGCCGGACGGGGCGCCGGCCGGGCCCGCGGCGCGCGGCGGTTTGCAGCTGCGGCCGCCGGCGCCGTCCGACCTCGAGGAACTGCTCGACTTCGAGCTGCGCAACCGGGCCTTCCTCGAGTCGCACAGCGACGCGCGGCCGGCCAGCGACTACTCGGCCGGGGCATGCGCGCCGCGATCGACACCGCGCGCGCGAGCGCCGACGAAGACAAGGGTTGCCAGTTCCTGCTGCGCGAAGTCGATGGCCAGCTGGTCGGACGCGTGAACCTGTCACGCGTGCGGCGGGCGCACTTCCACCCGGCCGAACTGGGCTACCGCGTCGCCGAGTCGGCGCAGGGCCGCGGCGTCGCCCGCGCAGGTGCACGCCGCACGCCGCACGCCGCATAAGATCCGCGCCGGCGCCGGCCGCATCAAGTTCTTCCGAATCAGGCTCTTGCCCACGTTCGGGCCGCGGGGCTTCCCCGCGGTGGCTTTCACACCGATTCATCACGGCGCGCCATCGGAACTGCGCTGCGCGCAGGACGGATAGCGCCTCACCTGCAGGTTGATCGGCCGGCGCCACCCGCACCGCCGCATGCCGACCACCGCCCTTCCCTACCGCCGCTGGGTCGCCCGCGCAATCGCCCGCGCGCTGCTGGCCGATGCCATGCAGCCCGGCGCGCTCGCGCAGCATGCGCTGCTGGCCCGCGCCGCCGCCGCCCTGGGTGAACGGCCGGCGTGGCTGCCGCTGCTGCTCGCCGAACTGGGCCGGCCCGACCCGCTGCGGCAAGACCTGGACGCGCTGGCCGACCGCATCGACTCGCTGCCGACCTTCGACGCCGCCTTCGAGCGCCACCCCACCCCGCGCGTGCGGCGCCTGCTGCTGCGGCCGCCGCTGCTGCTGCGCGCGCCGCTGGGGCTGGACGCGGTGGACCGGCCGCCCTTCACCGGCCAGGCCGACCTGGCGGACTGGCTGGGGCTGGCGCCCGATCGACTGGCCTGGCTGACCTGCGACAGCGGCCGCTGGCGCCCAGCCGAAGCAGGCCGGCCGCGGCCGGCCGACCACTACCGCCAGCGCCTGATCCCCAAGGCGGATGGCCGGCTGCGGCTGCTGGAGATTCCGAAGGCCGAGCTGAAGCAGGCCCAGCGCCGGTTGCTCGGCGGCCTGCTGAACCGGTTGCCGGTGCACGAAGCCGCGCAGGCCTACGTGCCTGGGCGCTCGGCCCGCAGCCACGCCGCCGCGCACACGTGCCAGGCGGTGCTGCTGCGCTTCGACCTGCAGGACTTCTTTGCCAGCATCAGCGCAGCCCGCATCCACGCGCTGTGGCGCACCCTGGGCTACCCCGCCGGCGTGGCGCGCCAGCTGACCGCCCTGTGCACCACCCGCACCCCGGAAGCGGTGCGCGAACGCCTGCAGGACGATGGCGGGCTGGACCGGCTGGCGGCGCTGCGCCTGGCCGAGCGCCATTTGCCGCAAGGCGCGCCGACCTCGCCCGCGCTGGCCAACCTGTGCTGCTTCCGGCTGGACCTGCGGCTGGCCGGCCTGGCCGAACGTTTTGACGCTCACTACACGCGTTATGCGGACGACCTGGCCTTCTCGGGCCCGGCAGCGTTGCGGGACCAGCGGCGCGCGCTGCAGGCCTGGGTCGGCGCCATCGTCGAGGCGGAAGGTTTCCGCCTGCAGGCGCACAAGACGGCCTGCGTGCCGCGGCACCGGCGCCAGCTGCTCACCGGCATCGTGGTCAACGAATGGCCGAACCTGCCGCGCGACGAATTCGACCGCCTGAAGGCCCGGCTGCACCGCTGCGCGACGCGCGGCATCGGCCCCGACGACGACCGCGGCGTGCTGCAGGGCCGCATCGCCTGGGCGGCGCAGCTGAACCCGCAGCGCGCCGCGAAACTGCAGGCCTGGTACGACCGCATCGACTGGACCCGCCGCGCCTGCGATGACTGACGCCGCCATGCTGACCGAACGCGCACTGAACCGCGCGCTGCTGGCGCGCCAGATGCTGCTGGCCCGCGCGCCCATCGGATTGGCCGCCGCGGTAGAGCGCCTGGCCGGCCTGCAGACCCAGGCACCCAACCCGCCCTACATCGGCCTGTGGAGCCGCGTCGAAGGCTTCGAACGCGGCGCGCTCGAACGCGCACTGGCGCAGCGCCGCCTGGTGCGCCTGGCGCTGATGCGCTCGACGCTGCACCTGGTGACGGCGCGCGACGCGCTGGCCTGGCGGCCGCTGCTGGCGGTGGTCGGCACGCGTGGCCTGCAGGCCAGCCGCGGCAAGCTGCTGCAGGGACTGGACCTGGGCCAGGTCGCGGCCCGCGCGGCCGCCTTGCTGGCCGAGCAGCCACTGAACTCGTCGCAGCTGGGCCAGGCACTGGCCGTCCACTGGCCCGATCGGACGCCCGACGCGCTGGCCCAGGTGGCACGGGCGCACCTGCCGCTGGCGCAGCTGCCGCCCGCCGGGTGCTGGAACGAGTTCCGCAGTGCGCCGCTGGGCGTGCTGACGGACTGGCTGCGCCGGCCGCTCGACGACGCGCCGGCCCTGGACGCGCTGGTCTGGCGTTATCTCGCCGCCTTCGGACCGGCAGGACCGAAGGATGCTCAGGTGTGGTGCGGCCTCGGCGGCCTGGTGCCGGTCTTCGAGCAGCTGCGGCCCCGCCTGAAGGTGTTCCGCGACGAGGCCGGCCGAGAGCTGTTCGACCTGCCCCGCGCGCCGCGCCCGGCAACCGACACCCCAGCGCCGATCCGTTTCCTGCCCGAGTGGGACAACCTGCTGCTGTCGCATGCCGAGCGCGGCCGGGTGATGGCGGCCGCGCACAAGGCGCGGGTCTTCAGCGTCAACGGCATCATCCGCGCCACGGTGCTGCTGGATGGCTTCGTGCATGCCACCTGGGCAGTCGAGAGCACGGCCACCACCGCCAGGCTGCGCGTGACGCCGCTGGGCGACGGCTTCGCGCGCGCGCAGCAGCGCGCGCTGGCCGACGAAGGCCGCCGGCTGCTGGCCTTCATCGCCCCCGGCGCGCGCGCCGAGCTGGCGCTGCAGCCGGACTGACCACCCCGCGCGATTTCACATGGCGGTCCAGGCCGATGTTCCTGCGGTTGCCGCCCCACCAAACCGGCACAAATGCACCGCGCCGGTTTCTACATTGCCGGTCCCGGCATCGGGTTTCCCCGCATCACCGGCCGGTTGACTACACAGATTCAGGAGATTGATGGTGTCCTTGCATTCCCTGTTCGCGCGCGGCGCCTGCGCGCTCGTCCTGGCACTCTCTTCGGCGCTGGCCCTGGCCCAGGTGCCCGCGGCCAAGCCGCGCGTCGTCGTGCTGGCCACCGGTGGCACGATCGCCGGCGCCGGCGCCAGCGCCGCCAACAGCGCCACCTACCAGGCTGCCAAGGTGCCGGTGGACAAGCTGATCGCAGGCGTGCCCGAGCTGGCCGACGTGGCCCAGGTGCGCGGCGAGCAGGTGTTCCAGATCGCCAGCGAGAGCTTCACCAACGACAAGCTGGTGACCCTGGGCAAGCGCGTGGCCGCGCTGCTGAAGGACGAGGCGGTGGACGGCGTCGTCATCACCCATGGCACCGACACGCTGGAAGAGACCTCCTTCTTCCTGAACCTGGTGGTCAAGAGCGACAAGCCGGTGGTGGTGGTGGGCTCGATGCGCCCGGGCACCGCGATGTCGGCCGACGGCATGCTGAACCTGTACAACGCGGTGGTGCTGGCCGGCAGCCCGACCGCACGCGGCAAGGGCGTGCTGGTGGCGATGAACGACGAGATCCACAGCGGCCGCGACGTCTCGAAGCGCATCAACATCAAGACCGATGCCTTCATCAGCCAGTGGGGCCCGCTGGGCATGGTGGTGGAAGGCAAGACCTACTGGTTCCGCCTGCCGGCCAAGCGCCACACCACGGCCAGCGAGTTCGACATCGACAAGATCGACGCGCTGCCGGAGGTGCAGATCGTCTACGGCTCGGGCAACGTGTCGCTGGAGCAGTACGAAGCGGTGCAGCGCGCCGGCGCGAAGGCCGTGGTGCATGCCGGCACCGGCAACGGCTCGGTCGCGAACTACGCGGTCGACAAGCTGCGCGGGCTGCGCAGCGCCGGCATCAACGTGATCCGCTCGTCGCGCGTCGGCGACGGCTTCGTGCTGCGCAATTCGGAGCAGCCGGACGACAAGTACGACTGGGTCGTGGCGCACGACCACAACCCGCAAAAGGCCAAAATCCTCGCCGCCGTCGCGCTGACGAAGACGGCGGATCCGAAGGAACTGCAGCGCATCTTCTGGGAGTATTGACGCGCTTGCCCCGGACGCCCGCGATGAGTCGCAGGCGTCTCCGGGGCATCGTTCTCACTGAACTAGACCAGCTCCGACCGCCGCAAGTCCAGCGCCTCGCGCACCACCGGCAGCAGCGCCTCCGCGGCGCCCGCATCCACCGCCGCGAACAGCGCCTGCCGCATGCGCGGCTCCCAGAACTTGCGGATGTGGGTGGCCACGCCCTCCACCGCTTCGGCGCGGTCGGGCATCGCCTGGAAGAACTCGCCGATGCGGTTGGCCATGCGGATCAGGTTGTCGACGTCCATCTCATTGCCCCGGGGTGAGCAGCCCCAGCCGCTCGGGAAAACTGTAGGCGACCAGGTCGTCGCCGCGCACGAAGCCCGCCAGCGCGAGGCCCGCTTCCAGGGCCACATCGACCGCCAGCGCCGTCGGCGCCGACACCGCGGCCAGCACGCCGGCCCCGGCCATCACCGCCTTCTGCACCATCTCGAAACTGGCGCGGCTGGTGATGCACAGGAAGCCCTGGCGCGCATCGGCGCCGGCGCGAACCATCGCGCCGATGACCTTGTCCAGCGCGTTGTGCCTTCCCACGTCTTCGTGCGATATCACGATGCGCCCGTCCAGCGCGCACCAGGCCGCCGCATGCGTGGCGCCGCTGCGCCGCTGCAGCGCCTGGTGCTCGCGCAGCGCCCGCTGGGCCGAGTTCAATGCGGCGGCCGGCACCTGCACCGCGGGCGCGCGCGGCAAGGGCCGGCGCACCTGCTTCAGGCTGTCGGTGCCGCATAACCCGCAACCGGTCCGGCCAGCCAGCGTGCGCCGCGCCTCCTTCAGGCGCCATTCGCAGGCGGACGAGACCTCTAGCCGCAGCTCGATGCCCTCGGCCACCGGCACCGCCTCGCAGCCGTACAGCTCCGCTGCGCCGGCCAGCAGCCCCTCGGTCAGGCCGAAGCCCAGCGCGAAGTCGTCCAGCGCCGTGGGACTGGCCATCATCACCGCGTGCGAGATGCCGTTGAACACCAGCGCCACCGGCACCTCCTCGGCCAGCCAGTCGGCACGGCGCTGCACCGTGCCGCCGCGCAGCGCGACGACCTCGGCCGCGCGCAAGCCTTCTTCCATCACTTGCCGACCATTTCCGCGGCGCGCGCACGTTCCAGCAAGGCCAGTTGCTCCTCGTTGAACTCGGCATACAGCTTCTGCCAGGTCGACCGCCCTTGCGCCGGCGCCTGCATCACCTTGGTGACCTGCACCGCCGTCACCTTGTACTCGGGGCAGTTGGTGGCCCAGTCGGAGCTGTCGGTGGTGATGACGTTGGCGCCCGACTCGGGGAAGTGGAAGGTGGTGTAGACCACGCCCGGCTGCATGCGCTCGCTGACGTCGGCGCGCAGCACCGTCTCGCCGGCGCGGCTGGCGATGCCGACCCAGTCACCGTCGCTGATGCCGCGCTCCTGCGCATCGTGCGGATGGATCTCCAGCCGGTCTTCGTCGTGCCACTGGTTGTTGGGCGTGCGCCGCGTCTGCGCGCCGACGTTGTACTGGCTCAGGATGCGGCCGGTGGTCAGCAGCAGCGGGTACTTGCGCGTCACCTTCTCGTCGCTGGGCACGTACTGGGTGACGAAGAAGCGGCCCTTGCCGCGCACGAAATGGTCGACGTGCATGATGGCCGTGCCGGCTTCGTCGGTGCCGGCATGGCAGGGCCACTGCACGCTGCCCAGGCGCTCGATCTTCTCGTAGGTGACGCCGGCGAAGCTGGGCGTCAGCGCGGCGATCTCCCGCATGATGTCCTCGGGATGCGCGTACTTCATCGGGTAGCCCAATGCGTTCGCCAGCTTCACCGTGACTTCCCAGTCTGCCAGCTCGGGCAGTGGCGGCATCACCTGGCGCACGCGCGAGATGCGGCGCTCGGCGTTCGTGAAAGTGCCGTCCTTCTCCAGGAAGCTGCTGCCGGGCAGCAGCACGTGCGCGTACTTGGCGGTCTCGTTGAGGAAGATGTCCTGCACGACGATGCATTCCATCGCCTCCAGCGCGGCGGACACGTGCTGGGTGTTGGGGTCGGACTGCACGATGTCCTCGCCCTGGCAGTACAGGCCCTTGAAGCTGCCCGACAGCGCGGCGTCGAACATGTTGGGAATGCGCAGGCCCGGCTCGGGGCTCAAGTCCACACCCCAGGCGGCCTCGAAGGTGCTCCGCACCGTCGTGTCGGAGATATGGCGGTAGCCCGGCAGCTCGTGCGGGAAGCTGCCCATGTCGCAGCTGCCCTGCACGTTGTTCTGGCCGCGCAGCGGGTTCACGCCCACGCCTTCGCGGCCGACCATGCCGCAGGCCATCGCCAGGTTGGCGATGCCGATCACCATGGTCGAGCCCTGCGCATGCTCGGTGACGCCCAGGCCGTAGTAGATGGCGGAGTTGGGGCCGGCCGCGTACAGCCGGGCCGCGGCCCGCACCTCGGCCGCCGGCACGCCGGTCACGGCCTCGAAGGCCTCGGGCGAGTTCTCGGGCTTGGCGACGAAGGCGCGCCAGTCGTTGAAGCTCTTGGTGTCGCAGCGCTCGGCCACGTAGGCCTCGTTCACCAGGCCTTCGGTGACGACCACGTGCGCCATGGCCGTGATCACCGCGACGTTGGTGCCCGGCTTCAGCGCCAGGTGGTGGTCGGCCTTCACGTGCGGGCCGTCGACGAGGTCGATGCGGCGCGGGTCGATGACGACGAGCCGCGCGCCCGAATCTTTGCCAGTTCCTCGCAGGCGGCGCTTCATGCGCGAGCCGAACACCGGGTGCGCATCGGTCGGGTTGGCGCCGATCACGACGATGACGTCGGCATGCTCCACGGACTTGAAGGTCTGGGTGCCCGCCGAAGTACCGAAGGTCTGCCCCAGGCCATAGCCGGTGGGCGAATGGCAGACGCGGGCGCAGGTGTCGACGTTGTTGGTGCCGAAGGCCGCGCGCACCAGCTTCTGCACGAGATACGTCTCTTCGTTGGTGCAGCGCGACGAGGTGATGCCGCCCACCGAGTCCTTGCCGTGCCGGGCCTGGATGCGCTTGAACTCCGACGCGGCGTGATTGATCGCCTCGTCCCAGCTCACCTCCTGCCACGGGTCGGTGATCTTGCGGCGGATCATCGGCTTGGTGATGCGGTCCTTGTGCGTCGCGTAGCCCCAGGCGAAGCGGCCCTTGACGCAGGCGTGGCCCTCGTTCGCCTGGCCGTCCTTCCACGGCGTCATGCGGACGACGGTATTGCCTTTCATCTCGGCCTTGAAGCCGCAGCCGACGCCGCAGTAGGCGCAGGTGGTGATGGCGCTGTGCTCCGGCAGGCCCAGCTCGATCACGCTCTTTTCCTGCAGCGTGGCGGTGGGGCAGGCCTGCACGCAGGCGCCGCAGCTGACGCAGTCGCTGTCCATGAAGGACTGGCCCTGGCCGGCGGCCACGTGGCTGTCGAAGCCGCGAGCACCGATGGTGAGCGCGAAGGTGCCTTGCGTCTCTTCGCAGGCGCGCACGCAGCGGCTGCAGACGATGCACTTGCCCGGGTCGAAGGCGAAATAGGGGTTCGAGTCGTCGGGCGTGGCGTCGGTGTGGTGCTTGCCTTGCACGCCATCGACCGCGGCACCCGCGATGCCGTAGCGCACGGCGCGCAGGCCGGTGACGCCGGCCATGTCCTGCAGCTCGCAGTCGCCGTTGGCGGAGCAGGTCAGGCAATCGAGCGGGTGGTCGCTGATGTACAGCTCCATGACGCCCTTGCGCAGCTGCTGCAGCTTCGGTGTCTGCGTGCGCACGACCATGCCTTGCTCGACCGGCGTGGTGCAGGACGCGGGGTAGCCGCGCTTGCCCTCGATCTCGACCAGGCACAAGCGGCAGGAGCCGAAGGACTTCAGGCTGTCGGTGGCGCAGAGCTTGGGGATGCTGGTGCCCAGCGTGGCCGCGGCGCGCATCAGGGAGGTGCCGGCGGGCACGGTGACGGCCTGGCCGTCGATGTTGAGCGTTACTTGCCCGGTAGCCGCGGAGGGCGGGGTGCCGTAGTCGATCTCTTGCTTGCTCATGACTTGCTGCCTGTCTTGTCTTGGCTGCGTTCACGGATTCCGTCCTGCCACCCGGCCGGGTCTCGCCCCGGCCGGGTGGCAGTGAATCGCATCCGAACGCAGCCGAGGTGACCGCCCGCCCGCAGGGCGGAACCCCGCCAGGTGGCCGTGGTGGAAACCAACGATAAGCGCCCCATCACGCCGCATCCCGATCCGGCAAAGCCAACCCGAAATCCGCCGGATAGTGATCCAAGGCCGACAACACGGGGTAAGGCGTCATCCCGCCCATCGCACACAAGCTGCCATGCAGCATCGTGTCGCACAGGTCCCGCAGCAACACCACCTGCTGAACGCGATTCGAACCACCCAGGATCCGGTCGATCACCTCCACGCCACGGGTGGAGCCGATGCGGCACGGCGTGCACTTGCCGCAGCTCTCGGCCGCGCAGAACGCCATCGCGTAACGCGCCAGCCTGGCCATGTCGGCCGTGTCGTCGTGCACCACCACGCCACCGTGGCCCAGCACCGCGCCCACCGCGGCATAGGCCTCGTAGTCCAGCGGCAGGTCCCACTGCGACTCGGGCACGTAGCTGCCCAGCGGCCCGCCGACCTGGATCGCCTTCACCGGCCGGCCGCTGCGCGTGCCGCCCCCGAAATCGAACACCAGCTCGCGCAGCGTCGCCCCGAAAGGCAGCTCCACCAGGCCGCCGAAGCGCACGTTGCCCGCCAGCTGGAAGGGCAAGGTGCCGCGTGAACGTCCCACGCCGAAGGCCTGGTAGGCCGAGGGGCCGTCGGCCAGGATCATCGGCACGCTGGCCAGGCTGATGACGTTGTTGATCACCGTGGGCTGTCCGAAGAGCCCTTCCATCGCCGGCAGCGGCGGCTTCGCGCGCACCATGCCGCGCTTGCCTTCCAGGCTTTCCAGCAGGGCCGTTTCCTCGCCGCAGACGTAGGAACCCGCGCCCAGCCGGCATTCGACGTCGAACCGCCGCCCGCTGCCGAGCACGTCGGCGCCCAGGTACCCGGCCGCCGTGGCGCGAGCGACCGCCTCGTTCATCACCGCAAACGCCTGCGGATACTCGGACCGGACGTAGACATAGCCCTGCGTCGCCCCCACCGCGAGCCCGGCAATCGCCATGCCTTCGAGCAGGGTGTACGGATCGCCTTCCATCAGCATCCGGTCGCTGAAGGTGCCGGAGTCGCCCTCGTCGGCGTTGCAGACGATGAACTTCTGCGTCGCCGCGGTGTTGAGCACCGTCTTCCACTTGATGCCGGTGGGGAATCCCGCGCCACCGCGGCCGCGCAGGCCACTGTCGATCACCTGCTGCACGATCGCCGCGCCATCGCCGATGGCGACGGCACGCTTCAAGCCCGCCCAGCCGCCATGGGCCTCGTAATCGGCCAGCGACAGCGGATCGATCACCCCGACCCGCGCGAAGCTGATGCGCCGCTGGCGCGCCAGGTAGGGAATGGCCTCCGTCGGCCCCAGGCACAGCGGGTGCGCGGCGCCGCCCAGCAGGCCGGCGTCCAGCAAGCCCTCCACCTGCTCGGGGGCCACCGGGCCATAGGCGATGCGGCCAGCCGGCGTGGCCACTTCCACCAGCGGTTCCAGCCACGCCATGCCGCGCGAGCCATTGCGCACGAGATCGATCGCCAGGCCGCGCGCCGTGCAGCCCGACTGCAGCGCCGCCGCGACCTCGTCGGCACCCACCGCCAGCGCCGAGGCATCGCGCGGCACGTACACCGTCACCGCGGCGCTCACGATCCCGCCTCCATCGCGGCGACCAGTTGCCGCAGCTTGTCCGGCGTCATGCGCGCGTGCAGGCGCTCGTCGACCTGCATCGCCGGCGACTGGGCGCACAGGCCCAGGCAGTACACCGGCTCCAGCGTCACCGCGCCGTCCGGCCGCGTGCCGCCGCCGGCGCAGCCCAGCGCCTGCTGCGCCGCGTCCCACAGCGCGTCGCCGCCGCAGGCCTGGCAGGACTCGGCGCGGCACACCTGCACCACGTGCCGGCCCGGCGGCTGGGTGCGGAAGTGGTGGTAGTAGCCGATGACGCCATGCACCTCGGCCCGCGACAGGTTGAGGCCGCGGGCGATGGCCGGCACCGCATCGGCAGGCACGTGGCCCAGCGCCTCCTGCACCGCATGCAGCAGCGGCAGCAAGGCACCGGGGCGGTGGCGGTGCGCGTCGATCAGGTCGTCGACCACGCGCAGGCTCTCGGCGGGCGCGGCGTGGGCGGTGTCGGGGGGCTGGTTCTTCATCGGCGGATGGCGGCGGGCGGCGGGACTGGCAAGGCCATTGGAATGGGGCATGCTCGCGCAGCCTTTGCTGAAACTCAATATGCGCGCCGCCGCGCACGGCATATGAGCCGCACCGCCTAAGGACCGACCCGATGCCGCACATCTCGATCAAGCCCGTCTGGACCATCCAGCACGACGACGGTGCCGCCCTGCCGCCGCGACTGATCGAGCTGCTGGTGCAGGTGCATGCCCATGGCAGCCTGCTGGCGGCGTCGCAGCAGTTGGGCTTGTCGTACCGCCATGCCTGGGACCTGGTGCGCCAGGGCGAGGCGCAGTTCGGCCGCGCGCTGCTGCACATGGAGCGCGGCCGCGGCTCCACGCTGTCGCCGCTGGGCGAGAAGCTGGCCTGGGCGGACCAGCGCATCACCGCGCGGCTGAAGCCGGTGCTGGATTCGCTGGCCTCCGAGCTGGCCACCGAGATCGAGCGCGCCGGCGCCGGCGACGGGCCATCGCTGCGCGTGCACGCCAGCCATGGCTTCGCGATCGAGAAGCTGATCGCGCGCCTGGCCGCCGACGGCCAGCGGGTGGAGCTGACCTACGGCAGCAGCACTGCCTCCGCCGCCGCGCTGCACGACGGCGCCTGCGACGCCGCCGGCTTCCACATCCCCGAAGGCCCGATGCAGGCCGCGGCGCTGGCCCACTACGGCCGCTGGCTGGCGGGCGAGGAGCTGACGATGATCGACATCGCCCAGCGCCGCCAGGGCCTGATGGTGGCCGCCGGCAACCCGAAGAAGATCTACGGCCTGGCCGACCTGGCGCGCCCGGGCGTGCGCTTCATCAACCGCCAGGCGGGCTCGGGCACGCGCTTCCTGCTCGACGGCCTGCTCGCGGCCGAAGGCATCGCCAGCGACAACATCGCCGGCTACGAGCACGGCGAGTACACCCATGCCGCGGTGGCCGCCTACGTGGCCAGCGGCATGGCCGACGTGGGCTTCGGCCTGGAGCCGCCGGCCCGGCAGTTCAAGCTGGACTTCCTGCCGCTGGCGCGCGAGCGCTACTTCCTGCTGTGCCGCAGCGCGCTGCTCGGCACGCCCGGCCTCGCCGGCGTCCTGGCGTCACTGCGCGACCCGGCTTTCCGCGCCGAACTGGACACGCTGCCGGGCTACGACGCCACCATCGCCGGGCGCGTGACGCCGCTGGCGGCCGCCTTCGGCACGAGCGCCGGTGGCTGAACGCAGCCATCGGGCTGCCGTTGTGCGACGTGCATTTGGCGCCAGCGCGCAAACAGCGCAGGGCGGAATTACCGCTCGATCGCGTCCTTCTTCCCTCGGCGCCTTGCCGCCGCGCTCCGCCAGAATCGCGCCCGCTTCACCACCATCGACGAGGGAACGAGATGAGATTGACGACCCTTGCGCTGTGCGCAGTCCTGGCAACCAGCGGCTGCGGCGGCGGCGACGACACCGGCACCAGCACCGGCACTCCCGCCCCGGCCCGGCAGCAGGCCAGTCAGGCGGTGACGCCGCGGCAGGCGGCCACGTTGTCCACGATCACGATGGCGGAGTCCGCACGCCAGTTGATGGACGAGGCCGAGGCGCGCTTCCCCACGCTCTTCCCGGGCCCGCAGCCGACCCGGTCGCTGCCGCCCTTCGCTTACCGCTACTACCCGGACACCGGCAACTACGTCGGCGTCGCGCTGACGTCCGAGGGACCGTACGGCTCCGGCTACGTCTACGTGCTGGGCGCCTCCTTCGGTGCCGAGCCGGTGTCCGTCGGTCCGCTGTACCGCTTCGTCAATCCCAGGCCGCAACGCGTGACGGTCAGCCTGCAGAACAACAGCGTCGTGGCCGACCTGGCGCGCGGCGTGTTCTACGCCAGCGTGCCGGGCAGCGTCGCCGGCCAGGGCAACCGCATCGCCACCATCGACGCCACCACCGGCCAGGTGCAGTACTCGGGCGCCGTCGGCCTCGAACCAAACGCGATGGCACTGGCGGCCGATGGCAGTTCGCTCTACGTGGCACTGGACGGCAGCGGCGAGGTCGTGCGCCTGTCGCTGCCCGGGCTGCAGAAGCTGGGCACGGTGCGCCTGCCCGTCGACAGTTTCAGCCGCCAGACGAAAGTGGAATCGCTGGCGGCGTCGCCCACGCAGGCCGGCACCTTCGCCGCATCCCTGCGCTACACGGACACCAGCCCGCGCCATGCGGGCGTGCTGCTGGTGCGCGACATGGTGGCCCAGCCCCGGCAGACGCCCGGGCACACCGGCTCCAACCTGATCGCGTTCGACCCGGGGGGCAGCTTGCTGTACGGCCTGGACACCGAGACCTCCGAATCCGGCCTGCGCCGCATCGGCCTGCGCAGCGACGGCGTGGAGGAGGAGTCCATGGTGCCTGCCGGCACGGGCTACGACGTCCGGGCACTGGGCGTGGCCGGCTCCACGGTGGTCGCCGGTGCCACGCTGTGGACCGCCCCCGCCTTGCTCGGGTCCGGCACCGTGCCGGACAGCACCGATTGCCGCGTGCGCAGCGCGGAACGGCTGCTCTGCAGCACCGGCACCAGTTCGAGTCCCGGCCTCCTGGCGGTCGATACGGCGACCACCGCGACCACCGCGGCCTTGGCACTGCCGGCCACCCAGAACGGCGCGACCGGCACGGTGATACCCGGCCCCGGCGCCACCGTGGCGTGGCGCGAGCCGACCCGCATCACCCTGGTGCGCGACGAAGCCCTGCGTTGAACGGCCTGCGCCGCCACGCGCCCATCAAGCCCAGCCCGGCGGCCAGCGTGAGCCAGGTCGCCGGCTCCGGCACCGCCGCGGCAAAGCGGTAGACGTTGCCGTTCAGACCCATCACGTACAGGTTGCCCGCGGCGTCCTCGCCGAAGGCGCTGAGCGTGAAGCCGCCGAAGGGGGTGCCGAGCTCGGCCGTGCGGTCGATGAAGCTGCCGGCCGCGCCACCGGTCTCGCGCAGCGAGAAGATCTTGCCGGAGTTGAAGTCGCCGAAGAAGTAGGTGCCGTCCAGGCCCGCTTCGCCGGTGCCGCGGTAGACATAACCTCCAATGACCGTGCCGCCCATGTCGCCGTGGGCGTAGTCGTAGATCGGGTCAGTGGCGTTGGCCGGCGCGGGGTCGCTGACGTTCGGGTTGTCGATCGATCCTTCACGCGCGCGCCAGCCGTAGTTGCGCCCGCCGGCGGTGCCCGCCGCCTCGAAGTCCAGTTCCTCGCGCAGGCCCTGGCCGACGTCGGCGATCCAGAAGTCGCCGGTGCCGCGGTCGAAGCTGTTGCGGTAGGGGTTGCGCAGGCCGTAGGCCCAGATCTCGTCGTTGCCGGCCACGCCGACGAACGGATTGCCCGCGGGGATGGTGTAGCCGCCGCCGGCCTGCGGCGTGATGCGCAGCATCTTGCCGAGGTTGCTGCCCAGGTTCTGGGCATTGCCGTTCGGGTCGTTGGCGCTGCCGCCGTCGCCGGTGGCGATGTAGAGGTTGTTGCCATCGCCGGGCCGGAAGCCGATCCAGCCCGCCTTGTGGTTCGACAGCCCGGCCGGCTGCGTGATCGAGATGATGGTCTCGGCCGAACCGGGGTCCGCGGTGTTCGCGGCCGCCGAGGGCGCGGTGTAGGCCGCGACGACGGTGTTCTTCGTCGTCTTGTCGATGTAGTTGACGTAGAAGCGGCCGTTGCTCGCGAAATCCGGGTCGAAGGCCAGCCCCAGCAAGCCCCGTTCCCCGGTGGCATCGACCTGGCCGCTGATGTCCAGGTAGGTGCTGCTGGCGCCGTTGGCCATCACCTGGATGCGCCCGGCCTTCTCGACGATGAACAGGCGCGAGTCGCCCGCGGGCGCGGCCAGCGCGACCGGTTCGCTGAAGCCCGAGCCGATGAGCACGGTGCTGAGGGCGTGGGCGTTCGGCACGGCGGCGGCGCCGAGCGCCAGGCCTGCGGTCAGGAAAGCGCGCATGACGGTCCTTTGTTCTTGCTGTGAGCGGCAGCAAGCCTCCGCTGGCGCGGCAAAACCTCGTCGTGTGCAGGCGTGGCGAAGCGTGTCCGGTGGTGTCCGCGATTCAGCGCTCGCCGGTCCGTCAGGGCTTCAACTCATGACCCCGCCGACACCACGGGCCGCTTCGCCCTGTCGCCAGGCTCGGCAATCCAGGCCTGCAACGAAGCCACCCGCGCATGCTGCGGCGCCAGCGCCACGAAGCGCGAATACGCCTGCAAGGCCTTGGCATCCTCCCCCGCCAGCAGCAAGGCATCCCCGAGGTTCAGGTGGGCCAGCGCACGGCTGCCGTCCATCGCGATGGCCTGCTCGAACCACCGCGCGGCCTCCACCGGCTTCTGCCGCTTGAAGTACACGAAGCCCAGGTTGTTCGCCGCCAGGGCGAACTTGGGCTGCAGCTTCAGGGCCTCGGTGAACGCGGCCTCGGCCTCGTCGTAGCGCCGCTCGCGGTACAGCGCCAGGCCACGGTCGTTGGCGCGCTGCGCGGCCACGCGCGGCGGCAGCTTGGCATCGACCGCCGCGGTCAGCTTCGTCTCGCCGCCATCGAGGTTGCGCACCACCACCTGCACCGCACTGGCCGCCCCCGAGGGCGCCGCCGCCGCCGGCACCCGGGCCGCCGCCTGCGCCTCGTCCAGCCGCTTGGCGAACTGGCTCGCCGCCGCGTCCAGCTGGCGCGAATCGGCGCTCAGGGCCTCGCGCTCGGCCGGCAGCTCGAAGATGAACTCGCCACCCGCCGAGCCCGGCAGGCTGCCGAAGGCCGGTGTCTGCCGCGCGATGCTGGAGACGGTCGGCGCGATGTAGGCCGCGAGTTCGGTCCCGGTGATCACGCCATCGCGGTTCAGGTCGGCCTTGCCGCCCAGCGCCTGCAGCAAGGTCCAGGTGAAGACCGAATGCCCGCCCGGCCCGTCGTCGGCCACCTGCTGGTCGGTGCCGCCCGCGGTGATCATCTGCCGGCCGATGCGGCGCGCGTTGTCGGCCAGGAAGCGGGCGCTGCCGCCGCCGCTGCCGCCGCCACGGGTCAGCCCCAGGCCCGAATAACAAGCATCGACGATGAAGAGCACGTGCTTGGCGACGATGGCCTCGGCCACCTCCTGCAGCTGCGGCATCGCGATCGCGTCGGACGCGAAATCGTTCAGCGGCGCGTCCACCGGCATCACGTAGCCGACGTCGCGGCCGCTCGCCAGCTTGCGCGTCGCGCCATGGCCGGCGAAGAAGACGAGCACGCGGTCGTCGCGCCTCACGCGCTTGGCGTCGGCAAGCTTGTCGTTCAGCGCACGCAGGATGTTGGCGCGGGTGGCTTCGCCGTCGGTCAGCAGCGTGACGTTCTCGGGCCGGAAACCCAGGCGCTGCACCAGCTGCTCCTGCACGGCGCGCGCGTCCTTCACCGCATGCTGCAGCCGCGGCCACTGCGTGTACTGGTCGATGCCGATCACCAGCGCGTGGCTGTCGCGGTAGAGCCCCCCATCGGCCGCGGCCAGGGCGGCGGTGTCCGCCGGCGCGGCCTGCGGTGCGCTGACCACGAACCGGCCGTCGCGCCAGGTGGCGAAGCGGTAGCCCTCGGCCACCAGCTGGTCCAGCACCAGCGGCAGCGCCTGCACGGTGCGGCCCTGGATGTCGTGGAACAGGATGACGCCGCGCTGCAGCTTCGCGGTCTCGTGCAGCACGCGCTCGGCGATCGACTTCGGCACCGGGTCGGCCCAGTCCATCGAGTCGACGTTCCACATCATCGAGCGCAGCCTCAGCGCCTCCACCGCCTGCAGCGCGCCGGCGTTGCGCGCGCCGTACGGAAAGCGGAACAGCGCCGAGGGCGCGCGCCCGGCGGCGTCCAGCAGCGCCTCGGTGCGGGCGGCCTCGGCGCGCACTTCGTCGCCGCTCATCTTGGCCAATAGGCCGTGGCTGAAGCTGTGGTTGGCCAGCTGGTGGCCGGCCTGCAGCACGCGCTTGGCCACCGCCGCCTGCGCGCCCAGCCTGGGCGCGCCCTTGTCGTCCACCGTGCCCAGGTTGCGGCCCAGGTGGAAGAAGATGGCCGGTGCCTGGTAGCGCGCCAGGATCTCGAGGATCTCGTCGGTGTAGCGCGGGTGCGGGCCGTCGTCGAAGGTCAGCACCACGGTCTTCGGCGGCAGCGAGCTGCCGAAGACTTCGCGGCCGTCGGCATCGCGCCCGCGCATCGCGGCGGGTTTGTCGGAGGCTTTCGCGGCCGGCGGCGCGGGCTCGGCCGGGGGTTCGGTGTAGGGCACGACGGTGCCGAAGTCCTTCAGGATCTGCTCGCGCGTGTACAGCTTCTGCAGCTTGGCGAGGTAGTCGCTCCACTTCTCGCGCTTCAGCTCGATGCCGCGCTGAGCGAAGCGGCCGAACACGTCCTTCAGCTCGCGGTCGTAGGCCTGCTCCACCTCGGCCAGCACGGCCAGGTCGTCGGCCGCGCGGCGCGCCAGCTTCAGCTGCGCCAGCGTCTGCGACGCCGCGTACTGCGCCTGCAGCCGCACCAGCACGTCCTTGAACGCCAGGCGGTCGGCATCGAACCATGACGGTTCGGACTCGATGCGGTCGAACAGGGCTTCGACCGCGCCGATGCCGGCCGGGCCGGAAGCGGCGGCCGCGGCGTTCACCAGCGCGTCGATACGCTGCTGCTGCTCATGGAACAGCATCTGCCCGACGGCGGCGGCGGCGCGGCGCTCGGCCGGCGGCAGCTCGCGCTCGCCGGCCATCAGCACGATCATCTGCCGGTGCGCGGCCAGTACCGCGTCGGCGCGTTCGCGCAGCTGCGTCTGCAGCGCGGCGTCGGCGGCCGCCACGGCCGAGGCGGCCTGGGCCCCGGCCGCCGCGGATGCCGCCGCCGCGGCCGAAGCCGCGGGCGCTTCGCCGCGCTGGCATGCCGCCAGCCCCATCGATCCTGCCAACGCCACGGTGCCCAGCGCCCGCGCGATCCCGTGTCCTGCCACCCTGCTCGTCATGGCGCCGAGTATCCCCAAGGCCCCACGGCCTTCAGCGCCTTTGTCGATGCGCCGACCCACTGCCGCTCGGCCACCACGGCGTGGATCGGTCAGCGAATGATCACCGCAAGGGCTCCTGGAGCTGCCGTGGCGAGGGGCGATGGCCCAGGCCCATGCCGGACGGCCAGTGCGGCAAGCGCGCGGATGGCAGCCGGCGCCCCCAGCCCTGCCGAACGAGGGGGTTCGCAGGGCCCGGGGCGCTTCCTAGAATCCGCGCCGCGCCGCACCCCGAGCCGGGGCAAGACTCACCGACCACACGCAACGGCCCAGGGAGGACCGATGGAATTTCAGGACACCATGCCGCTGGGCGATGCCGCCGCGCCATCCCGCCGGGATGCGCCCGCCGCCCCGCCGCCCGCCTTCGCACCCGCGCCCACCAGCCACACCGGCCCCCAGGGCCTGGCGATCGAATTCACCGGCAGCGGCAGCGAGTACTTCCGCATCTGGATCGTCAACCTGCTGCTGACGATCGTCACGCTGGGCTTCTACTTCCCCTTCGCCAAGGCGCGCCGCCTGCGCTACTTCCACGGCAACACGCTGGTCGGCGGCCATGCGCTCGGCTTTCACGGCGACCCCTGGAAGATGCTGCGCGGCTACGTGCTGATGCTGGTGTTCGGCGCGGCCTACCTGGGCGCCGGAGAGATCTCGCCGCTGGCCGGTGCGGTGGCGGGCGTGGCCTTTGCACTGCTGTGGCCCGCGCTGTGGCAGTCGTCGCTGCGGTTCCGGCTGGCCAACACCAGCTGGCGCGGCCTGCGGCTGCGCTTCAGCGGGTCGCTGGGCGGCGCCTACGCCGCGCTGATGCCGCTTCTGGTGCCGGTGGCCGTCATCGTCGCCGCCGGTTCGCTGAACCCGGAGGACGCGAAGGCGCCAGCGGCCACCGCTCGGGCGGCGGGAGTGACGACCGGACAAGCCGCCGGACAAGTGGCCGGGCACACCGCCACGCAGGCGGTGCAACCGGCAGCCGAGCAGGCGGCCGACCAGGTGGCCGATCAGGCGGCCGAGCTCGCCGATGCCCCCGCCAGTGCCGCCGCGTCCACGGACGCGCAGGCCGCCCCCCAAGCGGATGCCCAGACCGATGTCCCGGCAGAGGCGCAGGCGGAAGAGCGCTCAGGGTCGGAGCCCGCCGGGGACGCGGAAGGCGCCAAGGACGACAAGGCCTTGCAGCCGAGGCCCATCGGTCCGGCCGACTACGTCATCCTCGGCACGAGCTTCGTGCTGCTGCTGATGCTGCCGTGGCTGACGGCCCGGCTGAAGCGCTACCAGCACGGCCACTACCAGTTCGCCGACGAGACCACCCGGCTGGAAGCCAGGACGCGCGCCTTCTACGGCCTGGTGCTGCGCGCTTTCGGCGTCAGCCTGATCCCGCTGGCCCTGATCGGCGGCGCCTTCGCGCTGATGATCCCGGCCATCAAGCATGGCGGTCCGGCCGCCATCGTCGGCGCAGGCGCGCTGGCCTTCGTGCTGATCCTGGCCGGCTACCTGCTGCTGCTGGTGCTCACCCAGTCGTACATGACGGCGCGTTCGCAGAACCTGGTCTGGGGCGGCACCCGCTCGCACCGACTGCGCTTCTCCAGCCGGCTGAAGGTGCGCTCGATGGTCGGCCTGATGCTGACCAACCTGCTGCTGACGGTGGTCACCTTCGGCTTGTACCGGCCCTTCGCGGCCATCGCCACGGCCAAGCTGCGGCTGGAAGCGGTGTCGCTGGAAGCCCATGGCGACATCGAGCAGTGGACCGCCGGCGCGGCCCGCCGCGTCAATGACGCGGCAGGCGACGCGGCGGGCGACCTGTTCGGCATCGACGTCGGACTGTGACCGCGCCCGGCTCCGCGCCGCGCCTGGCGGCCGCGTACTTCGATGGCCGCAGCGCCCGTGCGCAGCCGGTGCTGCTGTGGGTGCAGGAAGGCACGCTGCACGTGCAAGGCGAGGGCGTCGCCCTGCAGCTGCCGGTGCGCCAGGTGCGCTGGCCCGAGCGCCAGCGCCACGGCGAGCGCCAGGCCCACCTGCCCGACGACGGCCTGCTCAGCAGCGCCGACGCCGCCGCCTGGGACGCCTGGGTGGCTGACAGCCGCATCCAGGCCGACAGCCTCACGGTGCGCTGGATGCAGAGCTGGCGCGCCACGCTGGGCGCGCTGCTGCTCACCATCGCGGTGCTCGCCGCCGGTTATGTCTGGGGCCTGCCCGCGGCGGCCAGGCAGGTGGCCGCGCTGATGCCGGCGCAGCTGCACCAGCAGGTCGGCGACGCGGCGATGGACAGCTTCCGCGACGAGTGGCTGCTGCCCAGCAAGCTGTCCGCCGACCGCCAGGCGGCGCTGCGCGCGCAGTTCGAGCTGGCGGTGCGGCGCACGCCGGCCTTCGCCGCGGCCCCGCCCTGGACGCTGCATTTCCACGCTACGCCCGGGGACGGCATGGGCGCCAACGCCTTCGCGCTGCCGGGCGGCCACATCGTGGTCACCGACGCCCTGGTGGAACTGCTGGCGGACCGGCCCGACGTGCTGATCGGCGTGCTGGGCCACGAACTGGGCCACGTGCAGCACCAGCACGGCATGCGCTCGGTGGTGCAGGTCGGCGTGTTGTCGGCGGTGGCCGGGCTGGTCTTCGGGGACATCTCCACGCTGCTGACGACCGCGCCCGTGCTGCTGGGCCAGGCCGCCTATTCACGCGATTTCGAGCACGAGGCCGACCGCGCCGCGGCGCGCCTGATGCGCGCGAACGGCTGGGACCCGGCCGCCTTCGGCGTGCTGTTCGAACGCCTGCGCGACGACCATGCGAAGCGTGGCAAGGACACGGACAAGAAGGTGCCCGGGGACAAGGACGGCAGCCGGGACACCGGCAAGGACACCGGCAAGGACACCGGCAAGGACACCGGCAAGGACGCCGACGAGCACGAGGGCTTCGACCTGCCGATCGGCTTGGCAACCCATCCGCCCGATGCCGAGCGCGTGCGCCGCATGATCGAAGTGCGAGACTAGGCCACCCGGGCGCCGGGTGGCCCGATCAGCCCGGTCAGGTCAGCCGCTTGGCCCCAAGCAGCACCCATTCGGCACCCTCCTTTACTGCGCCATGGGCGCAAGGAGGGGAGCAATACGGCGCTCCACTTCAGCAATCTCATCCTCATTCGGCCGGATGATTTCCGAAGCCACCAGCACCGGTCCGCTCTGCGGCGTTCCCAGATCCCTTTTGCAGAGCGCCAGGTTCGCATCGATCGCCTGCGCCGTCTCGCGGCTCACCGGCAGCTTGGCACGGCCTGCCTCCTTAAGGAAATCGCGCAAGGTCAGGGCTGCGCACTGGGTCAGCAGTGGAATCTCCTGCGAAGCTTTCTGAAGGTCGAAAGCCGCGCATCGCGAAAGCGTGTAGAGCTGAATCAACAGCAGATGCACATCCGGGCTCTGCTTTGCCACCGACTGCAGCTTGGATTCAATCGACTGGGCATCAAATCCGGGCGCCTCTCCACACATGCCGGGCAATGCCATCAATTCAGTGCCCTTGGTCGCACTGGCCACGGATTTGCGCACCCATTCGTAGCCTTCCTCGCGCCTGTTCTGCTCCATCAGGTAGTGGCCATAGAACCACTGCGCCCCCCGATCGTTTGCTTCCGCCTGCGCCTTGATTCGCATCAGGCAGACGCCGCTCAAGGTGTATTCATCCTGTTCACTGCAGGTCACCGCGCTGTCGATCCACCACCAGGCAAGCAAGGCCAGCGGCAGGCCCGCGATCACCCAGAAACGCTTCGCACGACTCACTTTCAACCACCCCGCGGACCTAGCGGCAATTGCCCCTGCCGCCCGCCCGAAGCCTCCCGAGTCCGAGTGATCGGCGCGGTGACATAGGTCCCCGAGCCTTCGCCGGCTTGCTTGCGATGCCGTTCACTGCCGCGCCCGCATTGCAGGTGTCAATCAACACGCGCTTGTTGCTCCAGAGATTCGTACACCTGTTCAGGTCGGCCTGCACATTCTCCCTTGTGGCGCTCGCATCACTTCTCTGCGCGAAGCACGGCGTTCTCGGCCAAGACCGACCGCCGCCACAAGCCTCATCCACGGCATGCGTACAAGGGTTGACGCTCAAGTTCGGAGGATTGGCTGCCCCGACCCACTCACCCACCCACCCGCCGACCGGGGCCGACTAAAATTCGCCGCTTCCCCCACCCAGCCCAGGTCCTGCCGCCGCACGCGCTTCCCGGCGTGGCGCGATCGCGCAGCGGATCGCCCTGCCCTTTCGAGTCCGCCCATGACGACGCTCTCCACCCTGTCCGCCCTGTCGCCGCTGGACGGCCGCTATGCCACCAAGCTGAATGCGTTGCGCCCGCTGATGTCCGAATTCGGCCTGATGCACCGCCGCGTGCAGGTGGAGGTGGAATGGTTCATCGCCCTGAGCGACGCCGGCTTCGCCGAGTTCAAGCCATTGGGCGAGGTCTCGCGCGGCTACCTGCGCTCGCTGGTGCTGCGCTTTTCCGAGGCCGACGCGCGTGCGATCAAGGACATCGAGAAGACCACCAACCACGACGTCAAGGCGGTCGAGTACTGGCTGAAGGCGCGTTTCAAGGGTCACGCCGACCTGGAAGCCGCGGCCGAGTTCGTGCACTTCGCCTGCACCAGCGAGGACATCAACAACACCAGCCACGCGCTGATGCTGAAGGCCGCGCGCGAGCAGGTGCTGCTGCCGGCGCTCGATGGCGTCATCACCCGCCTGCGCACGATGGCCCACACGCTGGCCGCGCTGCCGATGCTCAGCCGCACCCACGGCCAGACCGCCAGCCCGACGACGGTCGGCAAGGAAATCGCCAACGTCGTGGCCCGCCTGGACCGCGCGCGTGAACGCATCGCCAGCGTGGCGCTGCTGGCCAAGATGAACGGCGCCGTCGGCAACTACAACGCCCACCTGGCCGCCTACCCCGAGGTGGACTGGCCCGCCTTCAGCCGCAAGGTGGTCGAGCAGCGGCTGGGCCTGAGCTTCAACCCGTACACGATCCAGATCGAGCCGCACGACTACATGGCCGAGCTGTTCGACGCGGTGACCCGCTGCAACACCATCCTCGTCGACTGGTCGCGGGACGTGTGGGGCTACATCTCGCTCGGCTTCTTCAAGCAGAAGCTGAAGGACGGCGAGGTCGGCTCGTCGACCATGCCGCACAAGGTCAACCCGATCGACTTCGAGAACGCCGAGGGCAACTTCGGCCTGGCCAACGCGCTGCTGGCGCACCTGAGCCAGAAGCTGCCCATCAGCCGCTGGCAGCGCGACCTGACCGATTCCACCGTGCTGCGCAACATGGGCGTGGCGCTGGGCTACGCGGTGCTGGGGCTGGACTCGCTGGCACGCGGGCTGGACAAGCTGCAGGTGAACGAGGCCGCGCTGGCTGAAGACCTGGACAACGCCTGGGAAGTGATGGCCGAGGCCATCCAGACCGTGATGCGCCGCCACGGCCTGCCCGAGCCCTACGAGCAGCTGAAGAAGTTCACCCGCGGCCAGCCGATGACGCGTGAGCTGATGCAGGGCTTCATCGAGGGCCTGGCGCTGCCGGCCGACGAGAAGCAGCGCCTGCTGGCGATGACGCCGGCAGGCTACACCGGTCTCGCGGCACAGCTGGCGGGGCGGGTCTGAGGACCTGAGGGTCCGGCCAACGGGGCTCCGTGCCACTGCCCGCCGTGCCGCCAGACCCGCAGGGCCACGCGCGCTGGCCGCCGGCCAGCGCCTGGCTGCTGGCGCCCGGCCTGCTCGCCCTGCTGGTCGCCGTGCTGCACGGCAGCGCACTGGGCACCGGGTGGGTGTTCGAGGACCCGGCGCTGCTGGACTACGCGGCCCGCTACACCCCGCGCCAGTACTTCACCGAACCCGCGGTGATGCGGCTGCTGTCCTACGCCCATGTGACGCCCTGGAGCCCCTTGTCCTTCGACCTCGGGCTGCAGCTGTTCGGGCTGGATCCCCGCGGCCACCACCTGCTGCTGCTGGCCGTGCTGTGGGCCTGCGCCTGCGCCACCTGGGCCCTGCTGCGCACCCGGCTGGACGACCGGCTGGCACTGGCCTGCGCGGCGCTGTTCCTGGCCCTGCCGCCCACCGGCGTGGTCGCCCAGCTGCTGATCACCGCGCACTACGCATGGGGGCTGCTGTTCTCGATCGCCGCCTGCGCGGCCTGGGCCTGCGCGCTGCGCGAAGACCGCCTGGCCTGGGCCGCCGCAGCCGCCGGCGCCTGTGCGCTGGCCAGCCTCTGCAAGGAGCTGTACGCGCTGCTGCCGCTGGCGCTGCTGGCCTGGCCCGGCGTGCCAATCCAACGGCGCCTGCGGCTGGCGTGGCCGCTCATCCTGGCCGTCATCGGCTATGCGCTGCTGCGCTGGGCCGTCGTCGGCGGCGTCGGCGGCTATGCCACCTGGCAGGTGGGCGGCTCGCTGCTGCGGCCGCTGGCCGACGGCCTGGCCCGGGCGCCCGGCACGCTGGCCGGCGCCATCCTCGGTCACGGCCTGCCCGCGACGGTGGCCGCCGGCGCACTGCTGCTGGCGCTGGGCCTGGCCGCCGCACAGGCGTGGCGCCACGGCCAGCGCGCTCTGGTGGGCTGGGGGCTGTTGTGGGTGCTGGTGCTGCTCGGCCCGCTGCTGCCGACCTCCCTCTTCACCCTGCCCTATGGCGTCGAGCGCCTAATGCTGTGGGCCGGTTGGGCCGGGGTGGTGCTGGCCGGCTGGGGCCTGCGCCGCTGGCGCCACGGCTGGGCGCTGCCGCTGCTGGCCGGCGCCCTGCTGGTTCCCGCGCAGCGGGGGCTGGTGCAGGGCTTGCGGCAGGGCAACGGGCCCTGGGACGCGGCGCAGACCGACTTCCTCGTCCACGGCGCGCCCGGGCAGCGCCTGCTGCCGCAGAACTACGACGGCATCGGCCGGCTGGAAGCCCTGCGGCGCGCGGTGAAGACCCGCACCGGGCGGGATGCGCCGCAGCTCGTCGCGTCGCCGGACGCGCTGGCCGATCTCAGCCCGGCCGATGGCCGCGCCGTGCTGGCCTGGCAGGCCGGGTGCGCCTGCCTGCGGCCGCTGGGCGACGAGCACGCGCGACGGGTCCGCGACTTCCAGCACCGCACCGCCGCCGGCGGCGGCCGCCCGTTGAACGTGCGCCTGGACCTGCAGCCGCATGGCCGGCTGTGGGTGTTCGCCTGGGCGATCGACGGCACGCCGGGCCAGGCCTGGCTGGAGGTGCAGGGCATGGGCCGGCTCGACCTGCCGGCCAGCGGCCGCACCGCTTTCGGCGAGGACATCAGCTTCCGCCTCTCCAACCGCACCGCACTGCCGGTGCGTGTCAACCTGCAGGCCGCCGATGGGGGCTGGGTGCGCTCGCCCTGGCTGATGCTGCCGACCCGCGGCGGCCCGCCGGTCGGCTGGACGTCCGGCACCATCGCCGCCGCCCCACCACCGCCCGCTCTCCCGCCCCCGCTTCAACCTTCGCCCAACGGACCCCGCTCATGAGTTTCGCCACCGCCCTCGCCGCCGCCGAACGCCGCCACGACTCCATGCTCTGCGTCGGCCTCGATCCCGATCCCGCGAAGTTCCCCGGCGCCTGGAAGGGCGACGCCGGTCGCATCCACGACTTCTGCGCGGCCATCGTCGATGCCACGAAGGACCTGGTCTGCGCCTTCAAGCCGCAGATCGCCTACTTCGCTGCGCACCGGGCCGAAGACCAGCTGGAGCGGCTGATGGCGCACATCCGGCGCGTGGCGCCCGAGGTGCCGGTGATCCTGGACGCCAAGCGCGGCGACATCGGCAGCACGGCCGAGCAGTACGCGCGCGAGGCCTTCGAGCGCTACCAGGCCGATGCGGTGACCCTCAGCCCCTTCATGGGCTTCGACTCCATCGAGCCCTACCTGAAATACGACGGCAAGGGCCTGATCCTGCTGTGCCGCACCTCCAACCCCGGCGGCAGCGACCTGCAGGCGCAAGCGCTGGCCGACGGCAGCCTGTTGTACGAGCACGTCGCGCGCCTGGCGGCCGGGGCCTGGAACCGCGATGGCCGCCTGGGCCTGGTGGTGGGCGCCACCTTCCCGGCCGAGATCGCCCGCGTGCGCGAACTGGCGCCGACGCTGCCGCTGCTGATCCCCGGCGTGGGCGCCCAGGGCGGCGACGCCGAGGCCACCGTGCGCGCCGGCTGGCGCGGCTCCGCCACGGGCACCACCGGGCCGATCGTCGTCAACTCCTCGCGCGCCGTGCTGTACGCCAGTGCGGGGGACGACTTCGCCGCGGCCGCGCGTGCCGTGGCCGATGCCACGCGTCGCCAGCTCGCCGCCGCACGGCCCGCCTGACGCGCAGCACGCACCGCGGCAAACCGCGCAAAAACCCGCACCGAGCCCGCGCAAGCCTGAAGGGCAGCCGACGTGCAAGCTGACACACTGTCCGGCGCAGGAGCAGCCCCGCCCGTGCCGCCCGACACCCAAGCCCACCAGGCCCTGCGGGCCGCCATCCTCAAGACCTTCTTCTACGCCGCCGCGGCCGCGGCATTCGTCGCCTGCCTGAACTACCTGCTGCGGCCGCCGCCGCTGCCGCCGGGCGTGCGCGCGCTGCTGCTGGGCGCCTATGGCGCGCTGGGCGCCGGCAGCCTGGCCGCCACGCGCCTGAACGGCCGCCAGGGCCAGCGCGCGATGCTGGCGGTGGCCCTGGGCGCGGTGGCGGTGGTGGGCTCGTCGGCACTGATCAACGGCACCGGCATCAGTGCGCTGGGCATGGTCTTCCTGGTGCTGGTGGTCTGCCTCGCGGCCGTGGTCGCCGACGGCCCGCAGGGACTGCTCGCGGCGGTGGCGGCGGTGGCCGTGTCCGCGCTGCTGGCCGTGGCCGAGTGGGCGGGCATGGTGCCGGACTGGCATGCCCGCGGCATGCCGCCGCTGCCGGGGCGCTTCGTCGTGCTGACCACCGCCTTCGCGATCAGCGCCGGCGCCGGCCACCTGCTGCGGCGCCTGGTGCGCGCCCACGGCCACGCGGCCGACGAGCGCGAGCGCCGCTTCCAGGGCCTGCTGGGCATCGCCGCTTCCGCCTACTGGGAAACCGACGAGACACTGCGCCTGATGCACGTGTCGCAGCGCCATGCCGCCGGCCACTTCGTGCCGGTCGCCGCGCTGCCGCGGCGGCCGCCCTGGGAACAGCCGGAGCTGCGCTTCGACGAGGAACTGCTGGACCTGCTGCGCGCTGACATGGAAGCGCGCGAGACCTTCCGCGACGTCGAGCTGCACTGGCAGCCCCCCGGTGCCGAGCACCCACGCTATCTGCTGGCCAGCGGCGACCCGCGCTTCGACGCCGACGGCCGCTTCCTCGGCTACTGGGGCGTCGCGCGAGACGTCACCGCCGAGCGCCGCGCCCGCGAGGTGCTGCGCGCCACCGAGCAGCGCTACGAGGCGCTGCTGTCGCAGGTGGTGTCGATGAGCCCGGACGTCATCACGCTGACGGACCTCTCGACCGGCCGCTACGAGATGGTCAACGCCAGCTTCTGCCGCCTCACCGGCTACGACGCGTCCGAGGTCGTCGGCCGCAGCGCGCTGGAGATCGGCATCTGGCGCTCCGCGGAAGACCGCCAGCGGCTGACGCAGGCGCTGGCGCAGCAGGACTCGGTGCAGGACGTGCCGATCGACTTCGTCGCGCGCGACGGCCGCATCGTGCCGCTGCTGGTGTCGGCCGCCCGCTTCGCCCGCGACGGCCGCGCCTTCCTCGTCATCAACGCGCGCGACATCACCGAGACCAGCCGCACGCGGCTGGAGCGCGAGGCCATCCTGGACAACGCCTCGGTCGGCATCGCCTTCACGCGTGAGCGCAACTTCGTGATGGTGAACCCGCACTTCGAGCAGATGTACGGCTGGCCGCCCGGCGCGCTGGTGGGCCAGCCCGGCCGCGTGGTGTGGCCCAGCGACGAGGCCTACGCCGAGCTGGGCCGTGCGGTGGGCCCGCAGCTGCGCCAGGGCCAGCAGGTGGAGTTCGAACGCACGGCCATGCGGCGCGACGGCAGCACCTTCGTCGTGCGCATGCGCGCCAAGGCCATCGACCCCGATGCGCCGGGCGAGAACGGCACCATCTGGATCGCCGAGGACGTGACCGACCAGCGCCAGGCCGAACACGCCCTGTCCCGCGCCCGCGACGAGGCCGAGGCGGCCAACCGCGCCAAGAGCGCCTTCCTCGCCAACACCAGCCATGAGATCCGCACGCCGCTGAACGGCCTGGTCGGCCTGGCCCGCCTGGCGCGCATGCCCGACGTCGACCCCGGCCGCCTGCACCACTACCTGGAGCAGATCGGCGCCAGCGCGGAGACGCTGTCGGCCATCATCTCGGACATCCTGGACCTGTCGAAGATCGAGGCCGGCAAGCTCGAGGTCGAGGCCGCGCCCTTCGACCTGCCCGAGCTGCTGCACGGGCTGCAGCAGGCCTACGAGGCGCTGGCCGACAGCCGCGGCCTGAACTTCGAGGTCGACATCGATCCCCGCCTGCCGCCCATCGTGCGCGGCGACGCGCTGCGCGTGCGGCAGATCCTGGCCAACTTCCTGCACAACGCGCTGAAGTTCACCGCCCGCGGCACGCTGCGGCTGGTGGTGCGGCGGCTGCTGCCGCGCGATGGTGCCGGGGCGCCAGGCGCCGACATGAGCGGCCGCGTCGCCACCCGGCTCGACCTGCACGGCCTGGAGGACTGGATCCGCTTCGAGGTGCACGACAGCGGCGTCGGCATCGACGCGGCGACGCAGGCGCGCCTCTTCAAGCCCTTCACGCAGGCCGACGAATCGATCACCCGGCGCTTCGGCGGCACCGGCCTGGGCCTGTCCATCTGCCGCGAGCTGGCCGAGCTGATGGGCGGCCAGGTGGGCGTCAGCAGCGAGCCCGGCCGCGGCAGCTGCTTCCATGCCGAGCTGCCGCTGCCGGCGGTGGACGCGCTGCAGGCCAGCAGCGCGCACGGCGCGCTGGAACACGACCCGCTGCGCGGCGCCCGGGTGCTGGTGGTGGAAGACAACGCGGTCAACATGATGATCGGCGTCGCGATGCTGGAGCAGTGGGGCGTGCAAGTGACGCAGGCCGCGGACGGCCCGCAGGCCCTGGCCGCCGTCGAACGCGCCGCCCGCGCCGGCCAGCCCTTCGACGCCGTGCTGATGGACGTGCAGATGCCCGGCATGAGCGGCTACGAAGCCACGCGCCTGCTGCGCACCCGCTGGTCCCTGCTGCAGCTGCCCATCGTCGCCCTGACCGCCGCCGCGCTCACGTCCGAGCGCGAACGCGCGACCGAGATCGGCATGAACGACTTCCTCACCAAGCCGATCGACGCCAACAAGCTGCGCACGACGCTGCAGCGGGTGCTGGCGGCCGAGGACCTGGTGCGCCAGCCCGGCTGAGTGGGGCACGGGCGCCGCGGCCACGCGGGCCCACCGGCCGAACGGTTCTTCCCTCCTCCTGAACCGCCCCGCGCGAACCGCCGCGGGTGCCGGCGCCGGCGCAGAAACAAACATTTACGCGGTTTCGGCTAAACAAATTCCGAAATCTTTGGATGTATTGGGTGAACACAGCGCCGCAGGACGGCCCGCCACCCGGGCAGGCAGCGGCTCATCCGGTCATCACAAGGATGGCAGCCGCGCGCTGCCGCAGGGAGGAAAGTCATGGTTGCAACCGTCGGCGGCAATTCGCTGGGCCTGAGCCTGAGCACGCTGGCCACCGTGGGCGAACGCGCATCGACCGGCTCGGCTCTCACCGGCCGCAACGGCGAACTGGCCTACGTCAACATCAGCAACGGCAACCTGGTGCTGCAGGACCAGGACGAGCTGCTGCTCGGCCGCGGTGGCCTGTCGGCCGAGACGCTGCGCACCTACAACAGCAAAGGCCAGATCACCGGCGAGACCGACAACTGGTCGATCGGCGCCGAGGCGCAGCGGCTGGTGCTGTCCGGCACCTACGGCACGGCGGCCAGCTTCGTCACCCTCACCGGCCGTGACGGTGCAGAAGCCATCTACCGCTACAACTCGACGCTGCAGGTCTACGTCACCACTGACGGTGCCGGCGCGCACGACCGCCTGGTGCGCGGCACCGATGGCCAATGGACGTGGACCGACGGCTCCACCGGCCGCGAGGAGCGCTACGACGGCAGCACCGGCCGCCTCAGCTTCGCCAGGGACCGCGACGGCACCACCCTGAGCTACGACTTCGACAGCGCCACCGGCCGCATCAAGAGCGTCACGACCAGCAGTGGCGAGGCCACGCATTACGACTACGAAGGCGACCTGCTGAAGCGCGTGCGCACCGTCATCAACACGGCGGAAGGGCCGAAGACGCTCACCCGCGTGCACTACGACTACGACACGCTGCGCCGCCTGAGCCTGGTCACGGTCGACCTGACGCCGGAGGACAACTCGATCACCGACACGGCGAAGACCTACTGGACGAAGTACGAGTACGAGGGCAGCACCAAGCTGGTCAGCAAGGTGACGCAGCAGGACGGCACCAAGCTGGACTTTCTGTACTACAGCGACGGCAGCGTCAGGGAAGTCACCGACAAGCTGGGCAACAAGACGAGCTTCACGTACCACCCGAGCTACCAGACCGACGTGGTTGGCCCGATGGGGGTGACGACGAGGTTCATGCATGACAACTTCAAGCGCCTGACCCGGCTGAGCGTTTCCTCCGGAAGCAGCACGTGGGAGTACAGGACTTTCGGGCACAACACCGCCGGCGACATCACCAGCCTCAGCGACGGCACCGGCCGCTCCGTGACCTACGAATACGACGAGCGCGGCAACCAGAAACTGCAGCGGGACGCGGCCGGCAACACCATCACGCGCACCTTCGACCTCCGCAACCAGGTGCTGACCGAGACGCTCTACGCCGGCGCGGACCCGGACGGCGGCGGCGCCGCCAGGCCGAACGGGCCGATGACGACGCGCTACGTCTACGACGCCGGGCTCAGGAACCGGCTGCGGTTCGTCATAACGCCCGAGGGGCGCGTCACCGAACACGTCTACGACGACCTCGGGCAGCGCAAGGCCACGCTGGTCTACACCGGCGAGCTCTACCCCGTCGCAGGGCTGGCGCCCGACTACGTGCCCACCGAGAAGGCCGTCAACGACTACTGGGCCAAGCCGCTGCGCGCCAAAGGCCAGCTGGTGCGCACCGACATGGCCTACGACCACCGCGGCCAGCTCCAGCGCAGCATCTTGTTCAATGCCCTGTCCGCCACCGGCGAGGGCGTGCCGGACGGCCAGGAATCGGTCACGCAGTACGTGTACGACCAGCAGGGCCTGCTGCTGCAGACCATCGAGCCGGGTGACGCCAGCACCAGCCGCAGCACCACCTTCACCTACGATGGCCTGGGCCGCGTCACGTCCAGCACCGATGCCCGCAAGGTCACCACGCTGACCATCTACGACGACACGCTCAACCAGACCCGCATCCAGTACGACAACGGCCTCGTCAGCACCAGCACCTACGACGGGGCCGGCCGCCTCGTGTCCGTGCTGCAGGCGGATGCCACGGGCCTCGCCCTGGGCGAGACCAAGTACGACTACGACGGCGCCCACCGCCTGCGCCGCGTCGAGGACCCGACCGGCCGGCAGCGCTGGATGCTCTACGACGCCGCCGGCCGCAAGACCGCGGACGTCGACGCCGACGGCAGCCTGGTCGAGTACGTCTACGACCTGGGCGGCCGGCTCTCGAAGACCGTGGCCTACACCAGGCGCATCGCCACCGCGGCGCTGGCCGACCTGAACACCACGATCGACACCGTGCGGCCGGCGCGCGTGCACGCCACGGATCTCGTCACCTGGAACGTCTACGACACCGCCGGCCGGCTGTTCAGGACCGCCGACGCCTCCGGCGCCGTCACCGAGTTCTCCTACGACGGCGCCTCGCGCCGCACGGCCGTCACGCGCTACCACAAGCAGCTCGCCACCACGCTGATCGAACCGCCCACCCACCCGGCCGGCGTGCCGATCAGCGCGATCCCGCGGCCCGATCTGAGCGCGCTCGACCGCACCACCCGCTACTCCTACGACGACGACGACGGCCTGCTCACCAAGGAGGTGGACGCCGAAGGCCACGTGACCGAATACGAGTACGACGCCGCCGGCCGCCGCACCGTCACGCTGCGCCGCGGCGATGCCACTGCACCCGACATCCGCAGCGTCACGCTCTACAACAGCCAGGGCCGCGTCGCGGCGAACGTCGACGGCGAGAACTTCCTCACCGAGTACGTCTACGACCGCAACGGCAACCTGCACCAGCAGGTGCGCTACCACCCCGCGCTGGTCGGCCGCATCGAGCCCGGCACGCCGCTGGCCAGCATCCGCCCCGCGCCCGGCCCGGGGCGCGAGCAGCAGGTCACCCGCTGGGAGCACGACGAGCTGAACCGCGTCAAGCAGATGACCGATGCGCAGGGCACGGTCACCACCTACGACTACGACCGCATGGGCAACCTGCGGACGACCACCCGCGCCGTCGGCACGGACGAGGTGCGCGCCGTCAATGCGCGCTTCGACCTGCAGGGCCGCCTGGTCGGCGAACTGAGCGGCGAAGGCAGCGCACTGCTGACCGGCGACCTCAGCACCGAGCAGATCGAGGACATCTGGGTCAAGCACGGCCTGAAGCACGAGTACGACGAGGCCGGCCGGCGCAAGAGCACGCTGGACCGCCGCGTCCATGACGCCGGCGTGCAGACGCTGTACTTCTACGACGCCGACGGCCGCCTGGAGCGCACCGTCAACCCGCTGGGCGAAGTCGAGGAGTGGCACTACAACGACCTGAACCAGCTGGAGCTGAACGAGCGCCACGGCCCCGGCACCACCGACCGCGCCAGCACCCGCTTCACCTACGACAACCAGGGCCTGCTGGACACCCGCACCGTGGCGCTGGAAGCCGCGAAGAGCGCCACCACCCGCTTCGACTACAACGCCTTCGGCGAAGAGACCCAACGCGTCACCGACCTGGGCGACGGCCGGCAGCGCACCGATCGCACCGAATACGACCGCCGCGGCCTGCAGACCATCACCACGATGGACGAAGGCGGCCTGGCCGTGCGCACCGAGTCCCACTTCGACGCCTTCGGCCGCCGCCACACCTTCATCGACGGCAACGGGCAGTCGCACGTGCAGAAGTTCGACGGCCTGGGCCGCGTGGTGCAGACCATCGATGCGCTCGGCAAGGCCCGCTCGACCAGCTACGACGCCTTCGACCGCGTACTCACGCAGACCGACGCGCTGAAGCACACCACCACCTACACCTACGACACCGCGCTGCGCAGCGTGGTCGTCACGACGCCGGAGAACATCACCGTCACGACCGTGCGCACCCGCCACGGCGAGACCTTCAGCATCAAGGATGGCGAGGGCCACACCACCACCTACCACTACGACCACGACGGCCGCCTGACCGACACCGACACGCCGATCGCCGGGATCGACACCCACCAGCGCTTCGACCGCGCGGGTCGCCTCGTCAAGACCATCGACGGCAACGACCACGAGGTGCACTACGAGTACGACGACGCCAACCGCGTGCTGTTCCGGCGTGTCGACCCCGCGGGATTGAACCTGGAGACCGGCTACAAGTACGACGGCCTGGGCCGCCAGGTCGAGGTGACCGACCCCAACGGCACCGTCACCCGCATCGGCTTCGACCTGGCGGGCCGCGTGCTGACGCAGACCGTCGACCCAGACGGCCTGAACCTGCGCACCGTCTACACCCGGGACGCCGCGGGCAATGTGCTGACGGTCGAAGGCCCGGGCGGCCGCTTCACCCAGTACGTGTACGACAAGCTGGGGCGGCGCATCGAGGAACACGTGCTCGCCGACCCCGCCGAGCCGATGCTGGTCACGCTGTACGACCACGACGACAACGGCAACGTGGTGGGCCGCACCGACCCCGAAGGGCACCACACCCGCTTCGCCTACGACGGCGAGAACCGCCTGCTCTTCAGCGTCGACGCGACGGGCGGCACCACCCGCCACGAGTACGACGACGAAGGCCGGCTGCGGCGCACCACCCGCTACGTCGAGGCGATCGACGTCAGCACCCTGCCCAAGCCCGCAGCGGCGGCGGACATCCTGCCCAAGGCCCTGGCCGTCGCGCGGCCGGGCAAGGACATGGTGGACACGCGGCACCACGACAAGGACGGCCGCCTGCGATTCCAGGCGGATGGCACCGGCGCGGTGGTGGAGTTCACGTACGACGACAACGGCAACGTCATCGAGCGCATCGCCTACGCCAAGGCGGTGGACGGCTGGGACGGCAGCAAGGAACCGGAGGTCGACCGCGAGGACCCGCTCAACCAGCGCACGCGCACCGACTACGACCAGCTCAACCGCGCCACCCACGTCGCCGATGCCCTGGGCACGGTGACGGAGCGCGTCTACGACAACAACGGCAACCTGCTGGCGTCGACGCTGCGTGCCCGGCCCATCACGGCCCTGCAGCGCCCGAAGGACGTCACGCCGGACACCGAACTGGACCGCACCGACACCTTCGAATACGACAAGGCCAACCGCCAGACCTGGCATGCCGACGCCACCGGCTCGGTCACCGAGCACGAGTACGACGACGCCGGCAACGTCAAGCGCCTGACCCGCTACGCGCGGCAGGTCACCGGCGATGCCCTGCCCTCTTCGCTGCGCGAGCCCGGGCCGGTCGACCGCAGCACCCACTACACCTACGACAAGGCCGGTCGCCGCACGCATGCCGTGGACGCGATGAACTTCGTCGACGAGTGGACCTACAAGGGCGATGGCACGCTGCTGACGCACACGCGATTCGACGCCAGGCTGGAGGCCGGCCAGGCCCCGAAGGACATCGAGCGCAACGAGCTGCTCGACCGCACCGACCGCTACGTGCACGACGCCGCGGGCCGCCTCACCGAGCACACCGACGCCGCCGGCGCCACGGAAAAGTTCGGCTACGACCGCGTCGGCAACAAGACCAGCTTCACCGACAAGCTCGGCCACACCTGGAACTACGACTACGACGCCGCCAGCCGCCTGCAGCGCCAGCATTCGCCGGGAGTCGACGTGACCCCCGTCGTCGGCAGCGACACCACGCGGCTGTCGGTGGGCGAGCCCGAGCGCAACGTGCGCATCGTCACCTTCATGCAGTACGACGCGCTGGGCCGGCTCACCGCCCGCACCGAGGCCGAAGGCCGTGAGGGCGAGGAACGCACCACGCACTATGAATACGACGCCGCGGGCCGCCAGGTGTCCGTCACCTACCCGGAGGTCGGCGTCTACGACATCCTGCTGGACGCGCCCGACACCGGCCCCGACGTCGCCCGCCTGGAAGCCCGGCGTACCCTGCAGAGCCGCACGCTCTACGACACGCTGGGCAATGCGGTGGCCAACGTGGATGCGGCGGGCCATGTCTCGCTGAAGGTGTACGACCCGGCCGGCCGCGTGATCGGCGAGATCGACGCGCTGGGCCACGCCACGCGCTACCTGCGCAATGCCTTCGGCGAGGTGGAAACGACCGTCCGCCACGCGGCGGCCATCGAGCCGGCAGGCGCCACGCCGGAAGAACGCGCGGCCGAGGCCGCCGCGCTGCTGGAGGCGCACGCCGCCACCGGGCTCGGTTCGGGCCGGCGCCTGGACATGCGCTACGACGCCGTTGGACGCGTCGTTTCCGTGAAAGAGCCGCAGGCCTACAACTTCACCTCCGGCAGCAGCACCTCCTACGCCAGCAAGCTCACCACCAGCGAATACGACGCCTTCGGCGACCTGCGCGTCACCCGCGAAGGCAGCGACGTGGAAGGCGTCCCCGCCATCGCCACCCACCACTATTACGACGCGCTGGGCCGCCGCCGGGCCACGGTGGACGCGATGGGCTACGTCACCACCTACCGGCACGACGCGGCGGGCAACCTGGCGTCCAGCACCGAGTTCAGCACCGAGCTGAACGCGGGCCAATGGAACGTCGACACCTTCGACCCGCCGGCCACCGACGACGAACACGACCGCACCACCTCGTGGACCTACGACGGCATGAACCGCAAGCGCACCGAGACGCGCCATGACGTCCAGTACAGCGAAGATGCCGGCGGCACCACGAAGACGGGCGATCTCGTCACCGAGTACCACTACGACGCCAACGGCAACCTGACGCAGACCATCGACCCGGCCGGCGCCAGCGTCTTCACGCATTACGACGCGCTGGGCCGCGTCACTGCCGTGGTGGCGCCGCAGCGCCGGCTGGCCGACGGCACCACCACCACACCGCTCACCGTCTTCCTGCGCGATGCGCACGGCAACGCGGTGGCGCAGCTGCAGCCGGCGGCCGGCGGCAGCGGCCCCACTGGCTACATCACCAGCGACAAGGACCGCCTCACCGTCTCGCGCTTCGACGAACTGAACCGCGAAGTGCAGCGCACCGATGCGGGGGGCGTCAACCACTTCAGCTCGTACAACGCGCAAGGCCTGCTCGGCAAGACCTGGCAGCGCGTGAGCAACGGGGACGACGACACCCAGCCGATGCTCACGCTGTTCCGCGGCCAGGCCTACGACGCGCTGGGCCGCATCACCCACACCTACGACCCCGCGCCCTTCGACGAAACGCAGCGGGCAGGTGCCGGCATGGTCGACACCGTGCACGAGTACAACGCCTTCGGCGAGCTGACGAAGAAGTACGTGGCCGGCACGCCCGAGGCCGAACGCGAGTACTACGACTACGACGCCGCCGGCCGCCTGTGGCGCAGCAACAGCGCCGGCGGCGTCGATCGCATCTACCTGCACGATGCACTCGGCCGCCAGACGGCCGAGATCGTCAGCAACGGCAATGTGGACCTGCGCACCCTGGTGCAGGACAAGGCCGCCACCACCGAGGGCGTGCGCATCACCAAGACCCAGTACGACGCGCTGGGCCGCGCCACGCTGCAGACGCTGCCGGCGCGCGAGCTGGAGCAGAAGGGGGTGACGGTGCGGCCGGAAGTCACCGGCTACGAGATCCTTTCCTCCGAGGACTTCGTCAAGCCGGAGAGTGGCGAAGCCGAATCCACCCCGAGCTGGGAAGGCCAGAACAAGCTCGCGCTGACGTGGAACTCGCTCAAGAGCCTGGGAGCGGGCGACGTCAAGGTCGAGATCGAGTACGAGACCAAGGTGGTGCTGAAGACCGCGGCCCGATCGGATGCCGAAGGCGGCACCTATGGGCCCACGTATTACGGAACCACCCAGCGCTCGCTGACCCGCATCATCTCGTCCGACGAGGCCAACGACGGCACGACGCTGGTGTGGCAGGACGCGAGCCGGGTCCCCCCCGGCGCGGATGGCAACGACGACATCAGCCGCCACGGCATCCACACCCTGAAGCGCCTGAGGGTGTCGAAGCAGGACGCCCTGGGCGAATGGCGCCAGATCACCGACCAGACCAGCTTCGGTGCGGGCGGCCACACCGTCTCCGTCGCGCTGCCCGAGGACCCGAAGGCCACCGTGAAGGTGGAAATCCAGTCGCCCGGTGCCGGCTGGACCGAGGTCACCGGCATCAATTTCGGCTCCGCCCTCTGGTTCGACGCCCGCCAGGTCACGCTCGGCAGCTTCGACTACCGCGTCACCACCAACTTCCCCGGCATCGGGGAGCAGGTCGTGGCCAGCGGCACGATGACGATGACGACCCCCGAGTTGTCAGCGCTGCCCGCCCCCGCCTACGACCCCTCCGCCCCGGGCCTGCTGGCGTGGGCCGCGACCACCCCCACCGTGACCCCCACGGCGACCCGCACCGCGGCCAGCACCACGGACGGCGACACGGATGGCGACACGGCCGGCATCACCCAGGTCTTCAACTACCGCGCCGGCAGCACCGGCCCCTGGACCAGCCTGCCCATCGTCGACCGCGGTTTCGGCGGATACGGCGTAGAGACGTCATGGATGCCCGGCGGCACCTACGAATACGAGCTGCTGTGGATCGACGAAGCCACGGGCGTTCCGACGGCGCATGCGACGGGGACGTTCACGGTGACGCCGACGCCAGGATTGCCCGCCTTTGACGGCACCGGCATCGCCCTCTCTCACCATTCTCAGACCGGCGACGAGAGCGTCATGACAGGTTTGTCCTGGTGGTCTGAGCCCGAGCACTACGATCAGGTCGAGCTTCTTGTGCGCGAAAAGGGCTCCACTGTTTGGCGCGAGGCGGGACCGATCGTCAAGCACACTAACGGTTCAACCTCATGCAATTTGGTTGACACCTTCGGTGCTTCGGAATTCGACGTCAGGCTTTTCTACAGGCTTGATGGCCGCATCGTCGCCGATGGTGGGACGCATGTGAAGTTCTTCGATCGCCGAATTGGCTTTCACGGACAAGGCTCTCACTATTTGGAATACAGCTTTCCGACGCCGACGAGCATGTCCTGGCGAAACTGGGCGTACTCCAGAGGCCACTCCGGTGACCTCTACATTGGAGCGGCGGGCACCGCCCTGCAGCGCATCCCCTACAGCCACGCCAGCGACCCCTACAGCGTTTCGGTCGAGATCGGCACATTGCTGCAGACCCCAGGCATCTACCAGTTCTTCGTCACCCACACCGAACCCCACGACCCGATAGATGGGCTTCCAGAACACTGGTCGCAGGTCACCGTAGACACGGGACTCATCACCGTTACCGAGAGCGGTGAACTGCTGCTGAGCGGAACGACGCCCAGGTCGTTTTTCGAGTTCGCTGAGCCTCCCTTCAAGCTGCATGAAGGCCGGATGAGCTGGGCCTCGTATCCCGGTGAGGGCCTGACACCGGTATTCGAAGTGCTCGACCAAGCGACCCCCTCCGGCCCCCAATGGGACACACTGCCCATCACCGTTGGCGCCGACGGTCGCAGCTATGTGGACTTCATGGCTTGGTACACGCCCAGGGCCGCATCGTTTGGCACCTCCGGACCCGATTTCCGCGTCCGCTATGTCGACGACCAGGGCGCGACAGTGGCCATGGAGACGGCGGGAATGGATTTCCGCCACACGGCGATCGATATTGGGACTCCCAACGACCCGATCACCTTCGACCCGGAGCCCGGTGGTCCCTCCAGCTACTCGACCGCGTCCACCACCGACACCACCGGCCCCTACGCCCTCAGCCTCACCGACACCAACCTCGGCTACCTCCTCCACCAGGAAAAGGCCCGGGACGGCTACAGCGCGACCCAGCGCCCGACGCTGATCCAGACCTACGACCGCTGGGGCAACGTGCTGACCACCAACGACCCGCGCAACACCGCGTGGAAGACCGAGTTCGCGTGGAACCACAACAACCAGCTGATCCGCCAGGTGCGGCCCAACAGTGACGGCGGCGCGGAAGGCGGCCCCGTCACCCAGATCTACTACGACAAGCTCGGCCGCCAGGTCGCCGTGCGCGACGCCAACGGCCACCTCAACGGCACCCAGTACGACGCCGCCGGCCAGGTGGTGATGGAGGCCCACGCCGACGGCGGCTACGTCACCCACGGCTACGACATCTTCGGCCGCCGGGTGCAGACCACCGACGCGCAAGGCAACTTCGAAGCCGACGAGGCGCTGGCAGGCAAGCCGATCGGCGACATGGGAGAGGGAGAGCCCGTCTCCGGCGACCCTGCGGTGGCGGCCGCACGCGCCGCTGAAATCCGCAGCCAGCACACCCGCCGCTTCGCCTACGACAAGCTCGACCGCCTGCTCACCGTCAACCACGGCCAGGCCTACGTCTACCGCGCCACCTCCGACGTCGACGACACCGTCGCGCTGAACGAAGGCGAACCCGTCGACATCGTCGAGACCTTCGTCTACGACGAGGCCGGCCGCCAGCTCAAGCACATCAACGGCAACGGCGAGCACACGCTGTACCGCTACGACCTGGCCGGCCGCATCGTGCACGCCGACCAGCGCGGCAAGGCCACCGACAAGCCCGGCCTGATCACCACCTACGCCTACGACGCGCACGGCCACAAGACCCGCGAGACCAATGCGCTGGGCGACACCATGCGCTGGTCGCACGACGCCTTCGGCCGCGTCACCGAGCACGTGGACCTGGGGGGCGCCACCGTCACCTACGACTACGACCAGGCCAAGCAGCTGGTGCTGCAGGAGAGCACCCGCGGCCAGCGCCAGGCCTTCAGCTACGACGGCGCCGGCCAGCTGCTGGGCATCCAGCAGGTGGTGGCGGCCACCCCCACGAAGGACGAGGCCGGCAACGACGTGTTCGTGCCCACCTCCACCAAGACCACCCGCTACGCCTACGACCTGGCCGGCAACCGCGTGCACGAGCGCACCGAGCAGGACGGCGTCGTCGCCCAGGACAACTACATCGCCTACGATGCCCTGGGCCGCATGCGCCACGTCTTCGACGGCCGCGTCAACCTGCTGATGGACTACGACCTCAACGGCAACCGCACCGTCGTCACCTCCAGCGTGCGCGTGCTGGCCAATGCCGGCGATCCCAGCACCGACGAACTGCACACCAGCGCCCGCTACTTCACCTACGACGACATGAACCGCCAGGAGCTGGTCGACGGCGAGGCAGGCTTCGTGGCCGGCGCGCGCAGCCACGTCGTCAAGTACGACAAGAACGGCAACCGCATCAGCGACACCTACATCGGCCACAAGGTCACGATCAACGAGATCGAAGTCCCGGTCTTCAGCAACGACGGCTTGCAGGAGTTCACGTCAGGCTACAGCTTCGACGTCAAGAAGAACGTCGAGATCACCGAGACCTACCGCTACGACGCGCTCAACCGCCTGCAGAGCGTGGTGCGCGACAACGTGCAGGTCGACTACCGCCAGTACGACGGTGCCGGCCGCGTGGTGCGCTCCGGCACGCCCGAGGGCCTGCCCCCGGGCTACGTCTCGGAGATCAACAAGGATCGCGCCCTGAGCGACGCCATTGGCCTGGAGAAGCGCATCAGCCGATACGACGACCATGGTCGCTTGAGCTACCAGAACATCTTCGACGGCAACGCGGAGAACCAAATCAAGCAGGGCATCGAGTACGTCCAGGTCGACAAGGTCGGCAACGTGGAGCAGTACAGACTGCACGCGCCCGACATGAAGCCGCGTACCTACACCAACGAGCTGGCCAGGTACGAGGGCTATGTGCAGTCGAGCGCCAAAGTCAGTGACGGGGGCACCACCACCACCCAATACGACCTCGACGGCAACCTGCACTCCATCACCGACTCCGTCACCGGGGCCAACAACCGCAGCTTCATCACCGACGCCCAGGGCCGCGTTCTGCTCGCGCGCCGCGGCGAGCACGTGCAGCGCCAACTCATCGTCAACGGCGAGTCCCTCGGCGACTTCGGCGTCGGCCCCGACCGCGAGAACCCGCTCACCCCCGACCAACAGCCCAACCTCACCTCCGCGGCCGACTTCTCCTTCGGCTACCAGCCCATCAGCGGCAACCACCCCGGCCCCGCTCCAGGCGTCTACACCGTGCGCCAGGGCGACAGCCTGCAAAGCATCGCCCGCGCCGCCTACGGCGATTCCCAGCTCTGGTACCGCATCGCCGATGCCAACGGCCTCACCGGCGACCACGACCTGCGCGTCGGCCAGACCCTGTCCATCCCCGCAGGCGTCGGCACCATCCACAACGACTTCGACACCTTCGAGCCCTACGACCCCACCAGGATCGTCGGCGACACCACGCCGAGCTTGCCGTTCCACGAGGGGAAGTGCCGCGGCTTGAGCAATGTCATTGGCGCAATCGTCACGGCGGTGCTGATGTACTTCAAGATCCCGCCCCAGTACGCCGCCATGGCGGGCGACGCAGCCCGCCAAGTCAGCTACGCGATGATGAACGGCGAGTTCGACTGGAAGGACTTCGCCAAACGCGCCCACCCTGCCATGCTGGGCTGGCAGACCGACCCCAAGCATCCGCCGGGGTTCAAGGACGTCGAGTACGACTACAAGGCCACCGCTATCGCGGGCGCCGCGGCCTGGGCCGGCAGTGCAGCCGGCGCGGCCGCAGGTGGAGCCGCAGGCGGCGCCTCCGCCACCGCCGCGTCATCAGCCACCAGCGCCTGGGCCTCGCAAATCACTCAGCGGGCCGTCAGTAATCTCGTCGGCCAGGGTCTGAACGCGGCACTGGGTCGGCAGCAGTCATTCGACTGGAAGGGGTTCGTCGCCAGCGCCCTGGGCGTCCCGCGCAGCGCAGCGGACCTCGCCGGTATGGTCGCCGGGTATGCCACCGGTTATGCGCTCAACGGCGGGTTCTCCAGTGCGGAGTCATCCAGCGGTCCAGGCTTGACGCTGTCGCAAGACGCCGTTGACAACTGGGGACCGCAGTACGGCTCTGGCAGCTCCGCGCTGGGGCCGGATTACAGGCTGGGTGCGGGAGGGGTGCGCTTCGGCAGCGGATCGGTGGACCAGATCAGCGCAATCGAGTTGCAGGACTTCCGGCAGTCTGAGCGCGATTACCGCAGCGTCACCGAGGACAGTGTTGCAGGCGTCGGCTATCGCGCGCGTGCGGGGGACGGCATCTCGCGCATCGTGGGCAGTAGCCATCCGCAAGCCATTGGCAACTTCATGCGCGCCAACGGCCTGACGAGCGATCGAATCGATGTTGGCCGCAACTACTTCGTGCCTAGCAGCGCAACAGCCTATGGCGATTCGACAGCGCTGGGACAATTCGCTCTAAACCAAGGGAATCAACGCATCGTCGCGCTCGCCGCTCGCGCGCAAGCCGCATCAAATGCCATGATGTGGGGGAGCAATCTGTCGTTCGATGGCGACGGCAGCAGCTTCTCCGCATTGAGCGCCAACACGACCTCAATATTCGAAGACACCCAGTCAGTAAGAATTGGTCGCGGCGGCCGGATCGAGGCGAACTTTGCTTTTGCAGGCACGGGAGCGCAGCCAGTGCCGATGGCGGCACCGGATCAGACAACCTCGAACTTCTTTGGCTATACGAAGGCTGAAATGCTCGGCGCCACGCAAAGCGCCGCTGTCTGGGGAGTTCGGCAAGGCGGAGTGATTGGCACCGCCACGCTATGGGGCTCCAGCACCGCGGGTGCGGCCATCGACGTGATGTACCCAGGCTCGCTCACCGAAGCCTCGCTCAGCCTTGCCGGCGGAGCCGTCATCAGCAAAGCAGCCCCTGCAACCATCGGCTACCTCAACACATTGCCGGTGCTCGGTGCCGAAGTTGGACCAGGTCTGCGCGCCGCTGGGCAATGGCTGGCGTCCGGAATCGATGATGCAGCATTTCGCCTGCAGGACAATATGGGGCTTGTATTGAGGGTTGTTCCAGATGGGTCTCCATCACGCCCGGGAGCTTCTTCTCCAACAACCGCGACGACAGGGTCACTAGGAGAACCGTTCCAACCTTCATCGCCAGTGGGAATATCCGATTCGCATAGCGTGAGAACCATAGAGCCAAATACGAGATTTGGCGCCGGCAACAGAAACACGCCGAAGACGATTGCGATGGGTGACGTTGACTTGCACGGCGATGTTAGTGCCATCAACAACGGTCAAGGCCTCCTCCAAGCGGATGGTCAGATATTGACTCCTTCGGGACGAACCTACGGAACCCACCCAGGCAGCTCTACCATCTACCCGACGTCTGGACCGGGGCTTGTAAACTTGACTCAAGCCGAATTCCAAATTTATAGACAGATGCTCTCCAGTGGTGGCTTGCAAGGGAACGCACTGCGCGCATTCGAGGGGCAGATGGCAGCCGGCAACCCGGGGTTATCAGCCGATTCGGCGGGGCGCTTGAAGCAGCTCTTTAACTCGAAGGGTAACTAGCATGCATGACGTTTTTGAGATTGGACTTAGAGAGGCCGTCTCGAATGAAGCATTGATAGACTTTCTTTCCAGATACTTTCATCTTGACAAGAAATACATCATGTCGGAAGACGACTACTGGTCGGAGGCGTGGGAGGGGAGGGATCGCATTGGTATTTCCGTTCAAACTGCAGCAGAGGGCCTGAAGACGAACGTGTCTGGCGTTTGCTTCCGAGCGCTTGACGACACCACGCTCGGAAATATGGCGAGGGAAGCGGCTAGCAGCCTAAGTTCCGAGACAGTGATTGGGGATTACCGCAAGCACGGCGCAGACGCTCGAGGCAGCTTTCTCTCCTACCTTCCAGATGGCACCGTCTGGGAGGCTGTAGATGCCTCCCAAGGCCCCATCAGCGATGTCAGGGTCATTCGCCAAGTTTGACTTGGCACTACGCGCTCAACGGTGGGTTCTCAGGCGGCCAGCAGCAGACTCAGGGCGAAGGGCATTGGTCGGACATGAACTACGAGAACCAGTTCGATGTCCAGGACACCAGTGCCGTCTGGAACAACCATGTGGCGAGGGTCTCGGGAGGTTACGAGGGCGACACCTATCCGAGCTATGGCGACACGTTCAGCCGGGCTGCGGCTGTGCAAGGTGGTGAGTCAATGCCAACTTCAGCTTCGACTGCCGAGCTCGAAGCGAACATCAGGGATCTGAAGGCCTTGCGCCAGGCTGCGAGGGCTCTGAGCGAGCCGGCGCAACTGTCCATCAACATCTCCGATGGCTGGTCGCGTCAACAGGAGTCCTGATTCGCGACATGGCTCAGCCACGCCCGGTGTGGCTCATGATTTGAGCCAGCGCGGGTCGACGATGAGCGCACCAACCACTGGGGTGCGTCATGGCCATGAACCGAGTCCAGTTCCAACCCGGCCTTTCGATGGCGGAATTCATGCGGCGCTACGGCAGCGATGAACTGTGCGAGGCCGCGCTCATCGCTGCGCGCTGGCCCCAGGGCTTCGTCTGCCCGGACTGCGGCTGCGCGGCGCACAGCTCGTTCCGCCGGCTCGGCCGGATGTACTGGCAGTGCTCGGCCTGCCGCAAGTAAGCGGCAACCCCCCGGCGTTCTTCTCTCCTGCCAGCAAGCCCCCGACACTG
>CAMLJY010000046.1 GCA_946480465.1 uncultured Burkholderiales bacterium | reverse complement strand
CCACGGGGATCGGTTCCTTCGTGATGTCGACGTTGGCGAAGTTGTGGCCGATCTCGAACACGCTGGGCAGGCGCTTCATGATCGTCTCGGCGCCCAGGTGGGTCATGTCGAGCTGGATGTAGTCCTTGTTCGGACCGCAGCCGCGCCCTTCCTTGATCTCCTGGTCCATGCAGCGCGAGACGAAGTCGCGCGGCGCCAGGTCCTTCAGCGTGGGGGCGTAGCGTTCCATGAAGCGCTCGCCGTTGATGTTGCGCAGGATCGCGCCCTCGCCACGGCAGCCTTCGGTCAGCAGCACGCCCGCGCCGGCCACGCCGGTGGGGTGGAACTGCCAGAACTCCATGTCCTGCAGCGGGATTCCGGAGCGCGCCGCCATCCCTAAGCCGTCGCCGGTGTTGATGAAGGCGTTGGTGGATGCGGCGTAGATGCGGCCGGCGCCGCCGGTCGCGAACAGCGTGACCTTGCCTTCGAGGATGTAGACGTCGCCGGTCTCCATCTCGAGCGCGGTCACGCCGAGCACGTCGCCGTCGGCGTCGCGGATGATGTCCAGCGCCATCCACTCGACGAAGAACTGCGTGCGTGCCTTGACGTTCTGCTGGTACAGCGTGTGCAGCATCGCGTGGCCGGTGCGGTCGGCCGCGGCGCAGGCGCGCTGCACCGGCTTTTCACCGTAGTTGGCGGTGTGGCCACCGAAAGGGCGCTGGTAGATGGTGCCGTCCGGATTGCGGTCGAACGGCATGCCGAAGTGCTCCAGCTCGTAGACCACCTTCGGTGCCTCGCGGCACATGAACTCGATGGCGTCCTGGTCACCGAGCCAGTCGGAGCCCTTGACGGTGTCGTAGAAGTGGAAGTGCCAGTTGTCCTCGCTCATGTTGCCCAGCGAGGCACCGATGCCGCCCTGAGCGGCCACCGTGTGCGAACGGGTCGGGAAGACCTTGGACAGCACGGCCACGTTGAGGCCCGCGCGGGCCAGCTGCAGCGAGGCACGCATGCCGGAGCCACCGGCCCCGACGATCACGACATCGAACTTTCTCTTTGCGACGGCAGCCATTCTCAGAGTCTCCACAGCACTTGCACGGCCCAGCCGCAGCAGCCCACCAGCCAGGCGATGGTGGCAACTTGCGCCACCAGCCTGACACCGACGGGCTTGACGTAATCCATCCACACGTCACGCATGCCGACCCAGGCGTGGTAGGCCAGCGAAACGATGACGACGAAGGTCAGCACCTTCATCCATTGCGAAGCGAAGATGCCGGCCCACTTCTCGTAGCCCAATGGGCCGGGCAGCAGCACCTGCACCAGCAGCACGATGGTGAACAGCGCCATCAGCGCCGCGGTGACGCGCTGGCTGAGCCAGTCGCGGAAGCCGTAGTGCGCGCCGACGACGAGGCGCTTGGAACCGTAGTTGGTGGCCATGTTCGAGCCCTCCTTCAGTACAGGCCGAACAGCTTGGCGCCGAGCAGCACCGTGAGCACCGTGCTGATCGACACGGTGACGACGGCCGACGAGCGGCCCTGGCTCTTGCTGACGCTGTGCGTCGCGTCCATCCACAGGTGGCGCAGGCCGGCGATGGCATGGAACAGATAGGCCCAGATCAACGCCAGCACGACCAGCTTCACGACGACGCCGGGCACCGGGCCGATGCCGGCGACGAAGGCGCTGGCAAAGGTGTCGTAGGAGATCTCGGAGGTGACGCTCTTGTCGAAGAGCCAGATCACGAAGGGCAGCAGGAAAAACATCAGCATGCCGCTGCCGCGGTGCAGGATGGAGACGATGCCCGCTATCGGTAAGCGGTATTGCAGCGCCTCGATCAGGCGCATGTTCGCGCCGGGTCGTGCTTTCGTGATCTCTGGCATGGGGAGCGTCTCTTTGTAATCCGGTGAAACCTGAGGAGTTTATTGCAACGCAGCAGGCTTACCGGAAGCTTTGGCGCGCATGCAACGGGGCCTCAGCTCAGCTCGTTGCGATAGAAATGCTGCTCGGTGTTGTAGAGGCCGCGTCGCAGTTCGACCGGCTTGTCGCCATAAGTGAAGGACAGGCGCTCGACGCTCAGCAGCGGCGTGCCTTCGGGCACCGCCAGCACGTCCGCGCTCGCGGCATCGGCCGCGACCGCACGGATCTTTTCCTCGGCGCGGATCATGCGCACGCCGAACTCGGCTTCGAACATGCCGTACATCGGGCCCTTGTAGTCGGCCAGGCGCTCGGCGGTCAGGCCCTTGAACAAGGTGCCGGGCAGCCAGATCTCGTCGAACACCACCGGCTTCGCATTCGCCATCAGCAGGCGGCGCAGCAGCACGACCGCATCGCCGCTCTTGCAGTCCAGCGCGCGGGCCACCGGCGCAGGCGCACGCAGGCGGTTGCAGTCGATCAGGCGGCGCTCCATGTCGGGCGTGACGCCGTCGTCGGCCGTCAGCCGCAGGAAGCGGTACTGCACCTGCTGCTCTGCATGCGTGGCGACGAAGGTGCCCTTGCCCTGCCGGCGCACCAGCAGGTTCTCGGCCGCCAGTTCGTCGATGGCCTTGCGCACCGTGCCCTGGCTGACCTTGAAGCGCGCGGCCAGGTCGAGCTCGCTGGGGATGGCCTCGCCCGGCTTCCACTGCCCGGCCTGCAGCTCGCGCATGATCAGCCCCTTGATCTGCTGGTACAGCGGGCTGAAGGCGGGCGCGGCTTCACCGACCGGGTCGGCGACGGGCAGCGGCGGCGGCGTGGGAGGCATGGCCCGGATTGCATCACAAGGGCGTCAGGCACGTCTAGCAAATGCTGACAGTTGTCTTATAGAAGACATAAGACCTTTGACAAGGCCTCGGGGCAACCCCTAGACTGGCCTACACTCCCGATTTCGCGTCCTGAGCCCGCCGCCCGCGCGCGCTTCCCGGTGTGAGGTATCGAAGCCGCACCAGCGCACGCCGCCGCCCGGGCCGCAAGGTTTCCCCCCTCACCATCCGCCTGGAGTTCCCCATGAGCAAGAAGCCCGTTCGCGTGGCCGTCACCGGCGCCGCCGGCCAGATTGGTTATGCCCTGCTGTTCCGCATCGCCTCCGGCGAAATGCTGGGCAAGGACCAGCCCGTGATCCTGCAGCTGCTGGAGATCCCGGACGAGAAGGCCCAGAACGCGCTGAAGGGCGTGATGATGGAACTGGAAGACTGCGCCTTCCCGCTGCTGGCCGGCATGGAAGCGCACAGCGACCCGATGACGGCCTTCAAGGACACCGACTACGCGCTGCTGGTCGGCGCCCGCCCGCGCGGCCCCGGCATGGAGCGCGCCGACCTGCTGGCCGCCAACGCGCAGATCTTCACCGCCCAGGGCAAGGCCCTGAACGCCGTGGCCTCGCGCAACGTCAAGGTGCTGGTGGTCGGCAACCCGGCCAACACCAACGCCTACATCGCGATGAAGTCGGCCCCCGACCTGCCGCGCAAGAACTTCACCGCCATGCTGCGCCTGGACCACAACCGTGCGCTGTCGCAGATCGCCGCCAAGACCGGCAAGCCGGTGGCCTCGATCCAGAAGATGGCCGTGTGGGGCAACCATTCGCCCACGATGTACGCCGACTACCGCTTCGCGACCATCGACGGCGCCAGCGTGAAGGACATGATCAACGACCAGGTGTGGAACAAGGACGTCTTCCTGCCGACGGTCGGCAAGCGTGGCGCGGCCATCATCGCGGCGCGTGGCGTGTCGTCGGCCGCTTCGGCCGCCAACGCCGCCATCGACCACATGCGCGACTGGGCCCTGGGCACCAACGGCAAGTGGGTCACGATGGGCATCCCGTCCAATGGCGAATACGGCATCCCCAAGGACGTGATGTTCGGCTACCCGGTCACCTGCGAAGGCGGCGAGTACAAGATCGTCGAGGGCCTGCCGATCGACGCGTTCTCGCAGGAATGCATCGACAAGACCCTGGCCGAGCTGCAGGGCGAGCAGGACGGCGTCAAGCACCTGCTGTGATGCTTTCGTGCTGCGGCACCACGCCGCAGCGCTAAGCTCCAAGGGGCCGGTCGGCAAAACGCCACCGGCCCTTTCTGTTTGCGCATTAGCACCACGCTTCAGACGACCATGAGCCCGCCTGAGAACCCGCCCCTGGGGGCGAATCCGGGTGGGCGCAGCCCGAAGGTATTGCCGTGACCACCTCCTCCCTGCCCCGCGACGTGCTCTTCGACGAAGGCGACGCCGTGCCTGACCTGCCGGTGTGCGACCACTACTGCGGCGTCGAGCAGCGCATGCGCAAAAGCCTGGAGCTGCAGGCCCAGCTGGGCCCGGTGTTCGACGTCACGCTCGACTGCGAGGACGGCGCGCCCGTGGGCGCCGAAGCCCAGCACGCGCAAATGGTGGCCGACATCGTGCTGTCGGGCGACAACCGCTTCGGCCGCGTCGGCGCCCGCGCGCACCCGGTGGACCACCCGGCCTTCGAGGCCGACCTGGAGACCCTGGTCGGCCGCGCCGGCGACCGCCTGGCCTACCTGATGATCCCCAAGCCGCGCAGCCTGGCCGAGGCGCAGCGCGGCATCGAGGCCGTCGAACGCGTCGCGCAGCGCAGCGGCCACGGCGCCACGCTGCCGGTGCACATGCTGATCGAGACCCACGGCGGCCTGCGCGACGTGCATGCCATTGCCGCGCTGCCGCGCATCCAGTCGCTGTCCTTCGGCTTGATGGACTTCGTCTCCGCGCACCGCGGCGCCATTCCGCAGACCGCCATGGGCGTGAAAGGCCAGTTCGAGCATCCGCTGGTGGTGCGCGCCAAGCTGGAGATCGCCGCCGCCTGCCATGCCGCAGCCAAGGTGCCTTCGCACTGCGTGGTCACCGAGTTCAAGGACGAACGCGCGCTCAGTGCGGCAGCCACGCGCGCCGCGCGCGAGTTCGGCTACACGCGCATGTGGAGCATCCATCCGGCGCAGATCGAAGCGATCGTCGAGGCCTTCGCGCCCAGCACCGCCGAGGTGGACGAAGCCATCGACATCATCGCCGCCGCCCAGGCCGCCGCGTGGGCGCCGATCCGCCACCGCGACACCTTGCACGACCGCGCGAGCTACCGCTACTTCTGGCAGGTGATCGAGCGCGCACGCCGCACCGGCCAGCCGCTGCCGGCGGAGGTGGAGCAGCATTTCTTCGGCACGCCGGCCGCCTGATCGCGCAGGGGCGCCCACGCACCTCCGTTCCAGGCCTGCCCCGCCGCGCGTGAGATCCCGCACGGCATCGCCGCAAACATGCGCCGCGCCTTGCAGCTGGTTGCACTGTGCTGGCAAGCCCCTAAAGCGTCGGAGATGGGCTGCCGCCCACAATCGGGCCTTGCCCGCTCCAGCCCGAGGCCCAGCCCATCATGCGCCTGCCGTTGTCCGCCCTCACCCTGTCCGCGCTGCTGCTGCTGCCCCCCGCCTACGCGCAGGCCGACACCAAGGCCAAGCCGGCCGCCGCCAAGTCCGCCACCAAGCCCGCCACGTCACGCGATCAGCTGAAGAACCAGGCCAAGGGCCTGGCGCTGGCCACCGAGGTGACCGAGCAGATCAGCGAAGGCCAGCTGCAAGCGGCCGCCCGCGTGATGACCGGCGACATCGACTGCGAGTTCAACCAGAAGATCAGCCTGAAGGCGGTGGACGGCCAGCCTGGCCACTTCCACCTGGCGTTCAAGAAGGTCACCTACCGCATGGTTCCTCAAGAAACCACCACCGGCGCGGTGCGGCTGGAAGACAAGAAGGCAGGCGTGGTCTGGCTGCAGATCCCCGCCAAGTCGATGCTGATGAACGCCAAGATCGGCCAGCGCATGGTGGACGCCTGCCTGCACGCAGACCAGCGGGCGGCGGTGGAAGCGGCGGCCGCCGCCCGCAACGAGGCCACGGCGGTTCCGGCCTCGCTGCAGACGAGCGACCAGCCGGCCCCGGCGGCGGAAACCACCGGCCTGGGCATCGCCCCCAGGAACTGAGGCACGCCATGGCATGCGCCGGCGGCTGACGCGCCGCTTGTGCGTGACATTGGCCCTGCATTCCAGGGGCGTTCGGCAGGCCCGTGGCCGGCCGCGCGCGCAAAACCGCGTATGCTGCGCCGCCGCATCAACCGTTGCGGCTTCCCTTCCACGACAACCGCAACATGATTCCGACCATTCTTGCCCTCGTGCCGCTCCTCTTCGCGACCGGCTGCCTCGTCTGGACGATGACCAGTGGTGCCCAGGCCCAAGCGCGTTCCGACGCCTGGGCCGCCAAGTGGATGCGCGACAACGCCTGACCCCGGCGCCCGGGGCCGGACCTTCCGGCACGAGACCTGCAAGCCCGCTCCCATGCGGGCTTTTTGTTGCCTTCTGCTCGTACCGTCTCCTGGGCGGCGCAGTCAGGCAAGTGCGCCGCCGCAGCGCCGCGGCGCGACAATCCGCCCCTTTCCTGGCCGCCTGAGCAGCGGCCGCCCCGTCTTGCGTGCCCGACTCCGCTTGGCAAGTCTTATATAAGACATAAAATAGCGGACCAAGAACAATCCCTGATCGACCCTTCTTCACTGGAGCCTTCGAGATGCTGCAAGCCTATCGCCAACACGTGGCCGAACGCGCCGCCCTCGGCATTCCGCCGCTGCCCCTGACCGCGCAGCAGACCGCCGAGGTCATCGAGCTGATCAAGAACCCACCCGCGGGCGAAGGCGCCTTCCTCGTCGAACTGCTCTCCACCCGCGTGCCGCCGGGCGTGGACGATGCCGCCAAGGTCAAGGCCAGCTTCCTGGCCGCCGTCGCCCACGGCGACATCGCGATGGCGCTGATCAGCAAGGCCCAGGCCACCGAGCTGCTGGGCACCATGGTGGGCGGCTACAACGTCAAGCCGCTGATCGACCTGCTGGACGATCCCGAAGTGGCCGCGGTCGCCGCCGCGGGCCTGAAGAAGACGCTGCTGATGTTCGACTTCTTCCACGACGTGGCCGAGAAGGCCCGCGCCGGGAACGAACACGCCAAGGCCGTCGTACAGAGCTGGGCCGACGCCGAGTGGTTCACCTCCCGCCCCGAAGTGGCGCGCCAGATCACCGTCACCGTCTTCAAGGTGCCCGGCGAAACCAACACCGACGACCTGTCGCCCGCGCCCGACGCCTGGAGCCGCCCCGACATCCCGCTGCACTACCTGGCCATGCTGAAGAACACGCGCGAAGGCGCGGCCTTCAAGCCGGAAGAAGACGGCAAGCGCGGCCCGATCGAGTTCATCGAGTCGCTGAAGAAGAAGGGCCACGTCGTGGCCTATGTCGGCGACGTGGTCGGCACCGGCTCGTCGCGCAAGAGCGCGACCAACAGCGTCATCTGGGCCACCGGCCAGGACATCCCCTTCGTGCCGAACAAGCGCTTCGGCGGCGTGACGCTCGGCGGCAAGATCGCGCCGATCTTCTTCAACACGCAGGAAGACTCCGGCTCGCTGCCGATCGAGGTGGACGTGTCGAAGCTGGAGATGGGCGACGTCATCGACGTGCTGCCCTACGACGGCAAGCTGCTGAAGAACGGCGCCGAAGTGGCATCGTTCCAGCTGAAGAGCGACGTGCTGCTGGACGAGGTGCGCGCCGGCGGCCGCATCAACCTGATCATCGGCCGCTCGCTCACCGCCAAGGCGCGTGAATTCCTGGGCCTGGCGCCGTCCACCGCCTTCCGCCTGCCGCAGGCCCCGGTGGACAGCGGCAAGGGCTTCACCTTGGCGCAGAAGATGGTGGGCCGCGCCTGCGGCCTGGCCATGGTGAACGGCAACCAGCAGGGCATCCGCCCCGGCACGTACTGCGAACCACGCATGACCACCGTGGGCAGCCAGGACACCACCGGCCCGATGACCCGCGACGAGCTGAAGGACCTGGCCTGCCTGGGCTTCAGCGCCGACCTGGTGATGCAGAGCTTCTGCCACACCGCCGCGTATCCGAAGCCGGTGGACGTGAAGACGCACCGCGAGCTGCCGCAGTTCATCTCCAGCCGCGGCGGCGTGTCGCTGCGCCCGGGTGACGGCGTGATCCACAGCTGGCTCAACCGCCTGCTGCTGCCCGACACCGTGGGCACCGGCGGCGACAGCCACACCCGCTTCCCGATCGGCATCAGCTTCCCGGCCGGCTCCGGCCTGGTGGCCTTCGGCGCCGCCACCGGCGTGATGCCGCTGGACATGCCCGAATCGGTGCTGGTGCGCTTCAAGGGCCAGATGCAGCCGGGCATCACGCTGCGCGACCTGGTGCACGCGATCCCGCTGTACGCGATCAAGCAAGGCCTGCTGACGGTCGCCAAGCAAGGCAAGAAGAACATCTTCTCCGGCCGCATCCTCGAGATCGAAGGCCTGCCGGACCTGAAGGTGGAACAGGCCTTCGAGCTGTCGGACGCGTCGGCCGAGCGCTCCGCCGCCGGCTGCACGGTGAAGCTGAACGAAGCGCCGATCCGCGAGTACCTCACCAGCAACATCGTGCTGATGAAGAACATGATCGCCGACGGCTACCAGGACAAGCGCACGCTGGAACGCCGCATCAAGAACGTCGAGGCCTGGCTCGCCAAGCCCGAGCTGCTGGAAGCGGATGCGGATGCGGAATACGCCGCCGTCATCGAGATCAACCTCGACGACCTGAAGGAGCCGGTGCTCTGCTGCCCGAACGACCCGGACGACGCCAAGCTGCTGTCCGAAGTCCAGGGCGCGAAGATCGACGAGGTCTTCATCGGCTCCTGCATGACCAACATCGGCCACTTCCGCGCCGCGTCCAAGCTGCTGGAAGGCAAGCGCGACATCCCGGTCAAGCTGTGGGTGGCGCCGCCGACCAAGATGGACGCCAGCGAGCTGACCAAGGAAGGCCACTACGGCGTCTTCGGCACCGCCGGCGCCCGCACCGAGATGCCCGGCTGCAGCCTGTGCATGGGCAACCAGGCCCAGGTGCGCGAAGGCGCGACGGTCGTCTCCACCAGCACCCGCAACTTCCCGAACCGCCTGGGCAAGAACACCAACGTGTACCTGGCCTCTGCGGAACTGGCCGCGATCGCGTCCAAGCTGGGCCGCATCCCGACCGTGGAGGAGTACCACGCCGACATGGGCGTCATCAACAAGGACGCCGCGCAGGTCTACCGCTACATGAACTTCGACCAGATCGAGGAGTACGCGGAGACGGCGAAGGGTGTGACGGTCTGACCTTGTCCATCCGGCGCCGCCGGATCACCAAAAGGGCCCGCAGCGCGGGCCCTTTTTCGTTTGCACCGCGCTCTCGCGCATGTCACTCACATCACGCGATAGACCCGCCCCGTCTGCGGCCCCTCCACGCTGCGCTGGTAGGCCAGCGCGGCGCGTTCGGCGGAGACGGTCTCGAAGCCCGGGAAGAAGGCGCCGTAGCTGCCGATGGACTCGGTCAGCAGCGTCGGGCTGACGGTGTTGATGCGGATGCCGCGCGGCAGCTCGATGGCCGCGGCGGCCGCGAAGGCTTCCAGCGCGGCATTCACCGCGGTGGCGTTGGCGCCGGCGCGGATGGGCTCGATGGCCAGCACGCCGGCGGTCAGGGTGATCGAGCCACCGTCGTTCAGGTAATGCTGCCCGCGCAGGGCCAGGCCCACCTGGCCCAGCAGCTTGTCCTGCAGGCCGACGTTGAACTGCTCGGCCGTCATCTCGGTCAGCGGGCCGAAATGCAGGTTGCCCGTGGCGCTCACGATGGCGTCCACCTTGCCGACGGTTTCCAGCAGCGCGGCCACGCTGGCGTCGTCGGTGAGGTCGACGCGGTGGTCACCGCTGGAACGGCCGGCGGTGATCAATTGGTGGCGCGCGCCGAGGTTCTTGGCGACGGCCTGGCCGATGGCGCCGGTGGCGCCGATGAGCAGGATCTTCTTCATGGGGACTTCCTTTGGGGTTGCTTCAGGGTTGAACGGAAAAGGGAAAACCGAGTGGCGACGGCCGATCACATCACGCGATAGGTTCGTCCAGTCTGCGCACCTTCGACGCTGCGCTGGTACGCCCGCGCGACACGCTCCGCGCTGACGGTCTCGGCGCCGGGGAACAGTGCGCCGAAGCTGTCGACCGACTCGGTCAGCAAGGTGGGGCTGACGACGTTGATGCGCAGGCCGCGTGGCAGCTCCACCGCCGCGGCCATCGCGAAGGCCTCCAGCGCCGCCGCCACCACGCTGGCGTTGGCACCCTGGCGGATCGGCTCGATGCCGTCGGCGCTCGCCGTCAAGGTGATCGAGCCGCCGTCGTTGAGAAAGCGCTGGCCCAGCAGCGCCAGCCGCACCTGGCCGAGCAGCTTGTCCTGCAGGCCGATGTTGAACTGCGCGGCGCTGGTCTCCGCCAACGGCCCCAGGTGCAGGCCGCCGGTCGTGCTGACGATGGCGTCCAGCGGGCCAACGCGGTCCAGCAGCGCAGCCACGGCGGCATCGCTAGCCAGGTCCACGCGGTGTTCGCCACTGGCGCGGCCCGCCGTCACCAGCTGGTGCCGCGCGCCCAGGTTGCGGCCCACGGCGCGGCCGATGGTGCCGGCGGCGCCGACGAGCAGGATCTTCTTCATGGGTTCAGACAGCCGTTCGTGTGCGATGGACGCCATTCTTTTGAGAACCACTGATCGCATAAAGTACCAAACCATTCATTCGCTGCTAATCAGCGGTTTGGAATCAAGATGGACAGGTTGCGCGGCATGGAGGTCTTCGTGGCGGTGGTGGAAGCCGGCAGCTTTGCCGCGGCCGCGCGTCAGCTGGACATCTCCGCGGTCATGGTGGGCAAGCACATCCAGCAGCTGGAGGCCCACCTGGGCGCGCGCCTGCTCCAGCGCAGCACGCGGCGCCAGAGCCTGACCGAGGTCGGCACCGCCTTCCACGAGGACAGCAAGCGCGTGCTCGAACAGGTGCGCTGGGCCGAATCGGCGGTGGAGCGCAGCCGCGCCGCGCCGCAGGGGCTGCTGCGCCTCAGCGCGCCAATGACGCTGGGCAGCGCGGTCATCGCGCCGCTGGTGGCGCAGTTCCTGCGCAAGCACGCCGACGTGCGGGTGGACCTGCAGCTGACCGACAGCGTGGCCGACCTGACCGGCGAGGGAATTGACGCCGCGATCCGCATCGGCCGCGTCGCCGACGACAGCCTGGTGGCACGGCCGCTGAAGCCGTACCGCATGGTCATCGCCGCATCCCCTGCCTACCTGCGGCGGCACGGAAGGCCCAAGCGCGCCACGGACCTGGCGGCCCACAGCTGCCTGAGCCATTCCGTGTGGCAGCGCCGCAGCGAATGGACGCTGCACGACGGCAGCTGCCGCGTGCAGTGGCCCGAGCAGTCGCGCTTCGTCTGCAACCACGGCGACGGCCTGCGCCGCGCCGCGCTGGACGGCCTGGGCCTGGTGATGCAGCCCGAGGTGCTGCTGGCCGACGACCTCGCCGCCGGCCTGCTGGTGCCGGTGCTGGCCGACTGCCTGCCGCCGGAGCGGCCGGTGCACCTGGTGTACGCCCCCGACCGGCGCCAGCTGCCGAAGCTCGCGCGCTTCGTCGAGCACGTGGTGAAGGCCATTGGCCTGCCGGCGCAGCAGGCACGCTGACGCCACGTGCAGGGAGCCCCCACGCCCCTGCCACCCGCGCCCCGCCGACCGAGTGGCAGGTGAGATCCCGAGGCGCAGGCCGACGGGCGGGCGCTATGCTGGCCGTTTCCCTCCCGCCCCAGCCGCGCCCGCCATGCTCCGCCGCCTGCTGCCCCTCGCGCTGATCGCCTTCGCCGCCGCCCCGCCGCTCTCGGCCGCCGAGCTGAAGCTGCGCATCCTCGAGACCACCGACCTGCACATGAACCTGCTGGCCTGGGACTACTACCAGGACAAGCCGACGACCGAATACGGCCTGGCGCGCACCGCCACGCTGATCAAGGCCGCCCGCGCCGAAGCGAAAAACAGCCTGCTGTTCGACAACGGCGACCTGATCCAGGGCAGCCCGCTGGGCGACTTCGTGGCCCGCGTGAAGCCGCTGGCGGCGGGCCAGGTGCACCCGGCCTACAAGGTGCTGAACGCACTGGGCGTGGACGCGGCGAACATCGGCAACCACGAGTTCAACTACGGCCTGCCCTTCCTGCGCCAGGCGATTGCCGGCGCCAACTTCCCGTACGTGAATGCCAACGTCTACGTCGACGATGGCGACAAGGACCCGTCGAACGACAGGAACGCCTTCACGCCTTACGTGATATTGGAGCGTCCGTTCACGGACGAGAGCGGTGCAGTACACACGCTGAAGGTCGGTGTCGTCGGATTCGTGCCGCCGCAGATCATGACCTGGGACCAGAAGAACCTGGCCGGCCGCGTGACGGTGCGCGACATCGTCGAGTCGGCGCGCCGCTTCGTGCCCGAGATGAAGGCCAAGGGCGCGGACATCGTGGTCGCCATCCCGCACTCGGGCTTCGAGCGCGGCGAGACGATCATGTTCGCCGAGAACTCGGTGGCTCGCCTGGCCGAGGTGCCGGACGTCAACGCCATCCTCTTCGGCCACTCGCACGGCGAGTTTCCCGGCCGCTTCTTCGCCGGCCACCCGAAAGTGGACTTGCCGCGCGGCACCATCAACGGCGTGCCCGCGGTCATGCCCGGCCGCTGGGGCGACCATCTGGGCGTGATCGACCTGGCGCTGGACAACAGCTCGGGCACCTGGAAGGTGAAGGACAGCCGCGCCGAGATCCGCCCCATCACCGACCGCGCGACGCGCAAGCCGCTGGTGGACGCCGATCCCACGGTCGAGCGCCTGGTCGCCGAAGAGCACGCCGGCACGCTGGCCTACGTGCGCGGCGCGGTGGCGCAGACGGCCGCGCCCATCATCAGTTATTTCGCGCAGGTGGCAGACGATCCTTCGGTGCAGATCGTCTCCCAGGCGCAGCTGGCCTATGCGAAGCGCGCGCTGCAGGGCACCGAGTACGAGCAGCTGCCGCTGCTGTCCGCCGCCGCGCCCTTCAAGGCCGGCGGCCGCCAGGGCTGGAACTACTACACCGACATCCCCGCCGGCCCGATCGCGGTGCGCAACGTCGCCGATCTCTACATCTACCCCAACACCGTCAAGGCGGTGAAGCTCAGCGGCGCGCAGGTGCGCGAATGGCTGGAGATGTCGGCCGGCCAGTTCAAGCGCATCGACCCCGCCGGCCCGCCGCAGCAGGACCTGATCGAGGACGCCTTCCGCACCTACAACTTCGACACCCTCGACGGCGTCAGCTACCGCATCGACGTCACCCAGCCGGCCCGCTACGACCGCGACGGCAAGCTGGTGGCACCCCATGCGCGCCGCATCGTCGACCTGCGCCACCAAGGCAAGCCGGTGGCGGACGACGCGCCCTTCGTCGTCGTCACCAACAACTACCGCGCCTCGGGCGGCGGCAACTTTCCCGGGCTGGACGGCAAGAGCATCGTGCTGGATGCGCCGGACGAGAACCGCGAGGCGCTGGTGCAGTACCTGGCCGCCGCCGGCCGCATCGATCCCAGCGCCGACGGCAACTGGCGCATCCAGCCGGTGCAGGGCGTCAAGCTGCGCTTCACCGCCGGCGCCGGCGGCATCGCTCACCTGGCACGCTATCCGCAAATCAAGCTGGTGAAGGACAACGGCGACGGATCGGCGCTGTACGAGCTGGTGCCCTGACCGCGGGGTCAGTCCGCGAGCGCGCGGATGAGCCCCATGGCGGCGTGCGGCGCCCGTTCCTTGGCGCCGCTGATGAAGTAGACGAACACGTCGCGCGGCGCGGCCGCCTGGGGCGGCTCGACGCGCGGCAGGCCGGCGGGCTCGCCGCCATCACGCCACGTGCGCGCGCAGGCGGCGATCTGCTCCAGCGCCTCGGGCGTGCAGCCCTCGGGCAGCTCGGGCCGCGTGCGCATCTCCCGCACGTAGACGAAGTCGCCGGTCACGTCGGCGAAGGAGGGGTAGTCGTCGGAATCGGTGAAGACGGTGGCCACGCGGTGGCGCCGCGCCAAGGCCAGGTAGCCGGGTGAACGGAAGGTCTCGTGCCGCACGTCCATCACGTGGCGCAGCGGCAGGCCGCTCACTTCACGGGGCAGCAGGTCGAGGAAGGCAGCGAAGTCCGCGGCATCGAAACGCTTGGTCGGCGCGAACTGCCAGACGATGGGCCCCAGCTTCGGACCGAGTTCGGCCAGGCCGCTGCCGATGAACTTCTGCACCGAATCACCCGCCTCCGCGAGCACGCGCCGGTTGGTCGCGTAGCGCGTCGCCTTCAGCGAGAACACGAAGCCCTCCGGCGTCTCGTCGCGCCACTTGGCGAAGGTCTTCGCGCTCATCAGGCTGTAGTAGGTGCCGTTGACCTCGATGGCCGTCAGCCTGCGGCTCGCGTACTCCAGTTCCTTCGAGGCCGGCAGCCCGTGCGGGTAGAAGTTGTCGCGCCAGGGCTCGAAGGTCCAGCCGCCGACGCCGACACGGATGGCCGGCGTGCCGTTCGTTGCAGGGGAAGTCATCGCCACCGCCTTCTCGATGCCTGTGCAAGGAGCCGCAGTATCACCGGGGTTGGCGGCCGTGCACGGCACCAGCGCATCGGCCACGCATCAGTTCGATACGAATGTTCACGCGTTGCATGAGGGGGTATCCGTAGACTGCCGCGAGGCACTGCGGTGGTGCCTGCCTCGCGGACCCCTCCCAATGAAACTGTTCAGGCACCTGATGCGCCTGCTGCCCGTGCTCGCCTTCAGCGGCACGGCGCTGGCGCAGACCATCACGGTCTACAGCAACTCCAAGGTCGAGATCGGTGACAGCCGGCAACTGACGGCCTACGTGCCGCTGTCGCCCAACACGGTGACCTGGACGGTCAACGGCATCCCCGGCGGCAACGGGATGGTCGGCACCATCAGCCCGACCGGCCTGTACCGCGCACCGGCCGCCGTGCCGCAGCAGAACGCCGTGAAGGTGCGGGCCACCAGCACCGCCTACCCCACGAAGTACGGGGAGGCGACGATGACGGTGACGCAGGTGCGCGTGCACCTGTGGAGCAGCTCGCCCAGCACGGTGGCGCCGGGCGCCTTCACGCTGCGGCTGAACGGCTCGAACTTCACCGACGGCGTCGCCGCGCAATTCGGCGGCGTGCCGCTGGCGACCACCCGCGTGTCGGCCACCGAGCTGCGCGTAACGGGCAGCGCCAGCACCATGCAGGCCGGCACGAAAGTACCGCTGGTGGTGGTGCAAAGCGGCCTGGGCGCGACGACGAGCGAGACGGTGATGATCAGCGTGGGCAGCGGCACCACCCAGCCGCCGACGCAGCCGCCGGCACCCAGCATCAGCGTGGCCGTGTCGCCCACCAGCGCCACCTTGGCGCCCGGCGCCACGCAGACCTTCGCCGCCAGCGTCAGCGGGTCGACCAACACCGCGGTGGCCTGGTCAGTCAACGGCATCGCCGGCGGCAGCGCCGCGGTGGGCACCATCAGCGCGTCCGGCGTCTACACCGCCCCAGCGGCGGTGCCCTCCCCGGCGACGGTCACGGTGCGCGCAACCGCGGCTGCCAACGGCGCGGCATCGGCCCAGGCCAGCGTGACCATCAGCGGCCCCACCAGCCCCGGCACCGGGCAGGGCACGGCCGACCTGGCTGCGGCGCGCCTGCTGGAGCAGGCCGCCTTCGGGCCGACACCCGCCGCCATCGCCCGCGTGAAGCAGCTGGGCGCCGCGGGCTGGATCGACGAGCAGCTCGCCCTGCCCGAGACACCGATCCCCGTGCCCGGCAGCGATAACCGCGCCGCGCAGTCGCAGTACCTGAACCGGCTGGCCGCCGCGCCCGACCAGCTGCGCCAGCGCGTGGCCTATGCGCTGTCGCAGGTCATCGTCATCTCGATCAACAAGAACAACTACCCTGAGCAGATCGTTCCCTACCTGCAGGCCCTCAGCCGCCACGCCTTCGGCAACTACCGCGCGCTGCTGGGCGAGATCTCCACCAGCCCGCAGATGGGCAAGTACCTGGACATCGCCAACAGCAACAAGCCCACGACCGGCGGCGGCGCCAACGAGAACTACGCCCGCGAGCTGCTGCAGCTCTTCAGCATCGGCCTGGTGCGGCTGAACCCGGACGGCACGCCAACGCTCAATGCGAGCGGCCAGACGATCCCCACCTACACCCAGGCCGAGGTGCAGCAGCTGGCCCTGGCCTTCACCGGCTGGACCTATGCCGGCAGCGGCAACAACAACTGGGAGAACTTCAGCGGCCCGATGGTCCCGCGCGACGTCAACCACGACATGCGCGCCAAGGCCCTCCTGGGCTGCAACCTGCCCGCCAACCAGACCACGCAGCAGGACATGACGGCCGCGCTGGACTGCGTGTTCGCGCACCCGAACGTCGGGCCTTTCATCTCGCTGCGCCTGATCCGCAGCCTGGTGAAGAGCAACCCGTCGCCGGCCTACGTGCAGCGCGTGGCCGCCGTCTTCAACAACAACGGCAGCGGCGTGCGGGGCGACCTGAAGGCCACCGTGCGCGCGATCCTGCTGGACCCGGAAGCACGCAACGACACGGCCGACGCCAGCAGCGGGCGCCTGAAGGACCCGTTCTTCCACGTGCTGTCGATCGCCCGCGCGCTGGGCGGCTCGATCAGCGCGACCAACCAGGCCGCCTGGTCCTTCAGCCGCACGGGGCAGACGCCGCTGGCCCCGCCCTCGGTCTTCGGCTTCTATTCGCCGCTGTTCCGCGCGCCGCAGTCGTCGCTGTACGGGCCGGAGTTCCAGATCTACACGCCGACCGAGGCCACGCTGCGCGGCAACTTCATCTGGGAGCTGCTGACCAACCCGGGGGTCGATTTCCCCGGCGTCAGCATCACGCGCTTCGTCAACCTGGGCGGCGACATCCCGGCGCTGATCAACGCCTGCGACCAGACCTTCCTGTACGGCCGCATGTCCCCCGCGATGCGCCAGAGCCTGGCCACCGCCATCGCCGCGCAGCAGGACAACAACAACCGGGCGCTGACGGCGCTGTACCTCACGCTGCTGTCGGGCCAGCATGCCGTGCAGCACTGAAAGGCGGAACACCATGACCCACGATCACGCTTGCGCCTTTCCCACGCGCTCCCGCCGCCGCTTCCTGCGCGACGCCAGCGCGCTGCTGGGTGCCGCCACGCTGGGTGGGACCGCGGCCGCGCAGACCGCATCGGGCTACAAGGCGCTGGTCTGCATCTTCATGCTGGGCGGCAACGACGGCCACAACACCGTGGTGCCGATGTCCACCGCCGCCTACAACGCCTACCGCACGATCCGCGGCGGCCTGGCGCTGCCCGATGGCAACACGCAGCTCACCAGCGTGACCACGCCCACTGGCGTGCCCTACGGCCTGAACAGCGGCCTGAACGCCATCGCGCCGCTGTGGGCCCAGGGCAGGCTGGCAGTGGTGGCCAACGTCGGCATGCTGGCGCGGCCGATCACCCGCGCGCAGTACCTGGACGGCTCGGTGCGCGTGCCCAGCAACCTGTTCTCGCACAGCGACCAGATCCAGCAGATGCAGACGGCCGACCCCAACGGCGGCGGCCACGGCTGGGGCGGCCGCAGCGCGGACGCGGTGCAGGCACAGAACGGCACGTCGCGCTTTCCGCCCTCGATCTCCATGGCCGGCAACGTGCTGTTCAGCACCGGGCAGAGCGTGCAGTCGGCCAGCCTGATCCCGGGCTTCGACCTCGGCATGTCCGGCATGAGCACCTGGCCGGCCAGCGCCACCACCGCACGCCGCACCGGCCTGAACCAGCTGCTGACGATGGACTCCGGCGTGTCGCTGATCCAGGCCGCGAACAAGGTGCGGCAGGACGCGATCTCGCTGAATGAACTGCTGGCAGGCAATGTGGGCGGAAACGGCTTCGCCACACCCTTCCCCGGCACGGACCTCGGCCGCCAGCTGGAACAGGTGGCCAAGATCATCCGCCTGCGCGCCACCACCGGCATGAACCGGCAGGTGTTCTTCTGCTCCATCGGCGGCTTCGACACCCATTCGCAGCAGAGCTGGGCGCAATGGGACCTGCTGCGCAACGTCGCCGAGGCGATGAACGCCTTCTACGCCGCCACTGTCGAGATGGGCGTGGCCAGCGGCGTCACCACCTTCACCGAAAGCGACTTCGGCCGCACGCTGCAGCCCAGCGGCTCCGGCAGCGACCACGGCTGGGGCAACCACCACCTGGTGCTGGGCGGCGCGGTGCGCGGCGGCAACGTCTACGGCACGTTCCCGTTCCCCGCGCTCGGCGGGCCGGACGATGCCAGCAACCGCGGGGTGCTGATTCCCAGCACGTCCCTGGACCAATACGGGGCGACGCTGGCAAAGTGGTTCGGCGTGAGCGCAACGGCCATGGCGCAGGTGTTTCCGAACCTGGGGTACTTCTCGACGAGTGACCTGGGGTTCATGAGCTGACCGCAGGCGACGCAAGCGGCCATCATCACCTCAACGATCGTGACTGAACTCAGATCCGTCAATGACGCCTTGAGGGCGATTGCACCGCTCGACGGGCATGAGGTGGAGGTGCAAGGAGTCCTCGCCTTTGAGTTCGAAAACGTCTCCCTGGCCCACTACCCGAAGCAGGAGCGGCTGGAAGGCTACGGCTCGTCGATCTGGCTTGAGATCCCGCATCCCCCTCTTCGCGAACTGGGGACATGTCTACATGGCAAACGAGTGGTCGTGAAGGGGATCTTTCGCGCCGGCCGCACCCCCCGGCGCGGCTGCGGGCACATGGGACTGTGGCCCGCACGGATCGCTGTCACCCACCTGCGCAGGTGCGGAGACTGATCTACACCGTCTCCGGCGCAATCTGCTCCGCCCAGTCCACCAGCGCGCCCAGCAGGTCCTGGCTGCGCTCGTCTTCCGCGGTCTCGCTCAGCTGGTCGATGCGGTCGAGGAACTGCGCAACGGTCGTGAACCCGCCGGCGCCTTCATGCAGCCGCGCATGGCAGTGCTGCAGCCAGCGCTGTTGATCTTCCACGCTCAACGAGTCGGGGAAGTTGCGCGCGCGATAACGGAAGAACAGCTCGTCCAGCCGGCCGTCCTCGAACGCCGGCAGCTTCGCCGCCAGCGCCTCGGGCGGCAGCGTGCGCAGGCGGTCCAGCGTGCGCCGATCGGCCGGGCCGATGAAGCCGCCGTACAAGTCCTCGTCCACGTCGGGGGCCTGTGCCGGCACAGGCCGCTCGAACACCTCGGCCCACAGCCCGCCGCTCCAGGCGGCGGCTTCGCGCAGTGCGGTCTCCGCGTGGCGCAGGGCCAGGGCCACGTCCAGGCCCCAGCGCTCGGCCTGGGCGTCGCTCAGCGTCTTGCGGTTGCCGATGACCACCGGCGACTTGTTGACGTGGATGGTCTTGATCGGCAGCCGGGCCACGCCTTCGGGCAGGTCTTCGGTGCGGCTGAACAGGCGCTGGCGGATGGCTTCCGCGTTCAGCCCGGCCAGCTGCGCCGGGTCCTGCGACAGGTCCCACACGATCACTTCGTTCTTGTTGGTCGGGTGCGGCGCCAGCGGCCACACCAGCGCGATGCAGCCGCGCTCGACGCCGTACATGCCCGAAACGTGCAGGAAAGGCCGCGCCCCCTGGCCGAAGGCCCCCACCTGCTGCCACACCGCGTCCTTGCGGCGCAGGCCGAGGCAGAAGTCGAACAGCTTGGGGTGTTTCTCGCGGATCAGCCGCGCCAGCGCGATGGTGGCACGCACGTCGGACAGCGCGTCGTGCGCCGCCTCATGCACCAGGCCGTTGGCGGCACTCAGGTGCTCCAGCTTGAAGGAGACGCGGCCGTCCTCGTGCTTCGGCCACTCGATGCCGTCGGGCCGCAGCGCGTAGCAGCAGCGCACGGTGTCCAGCAGGTCCCAGCGGCCGCAGGCGTTCTGCCATTCGCGCCCGTAGGGATCGATCAGGTTGCGCCAGAACAGGTGGCGGGTGACCTCGTCGTCGAAGCGGATGGTGTTGTAGCCGACGCCCACGGTGCCGGGCTGCGCCAAGGCGGCCTCGATGCGGGCGGCGAACTGGTATTCGGGCAGGCCGCGCTCGGCGCACAGCTGCGGCAGGATGCCGGTGAGCAGGCAGGACTCGGGGTCGGGCAGCGCATCGCGCGGGGGCTGGCAGTAGATCATCAGCGGCTCGCCGATCTCGTTCAGCGCGGCATCGGTGCGCAGGCCGGCGAACTGCGCCGGCCGGTCGCGGCGCGGCACGCGGCCGAAGGTTTCATAGTCGTGCCAGAAAAAGCTCAGGTCGTTCATGGCGCTCACGATAACCCCTGTCGTTCGATACCGATTCCACGGGCGCCGCGCGGGCGGCGGCGGCCCGGGGCCCCGGCGCGCGTGAAGCCGCCCGGCCGCCCGGTCCGGGCCACGGCCTTCAGGCACCCTGGGCCCGGCGGCCGCCCCGCCGCCGCCGGCGTTCGGACCGGGGATGGGTGCTTCATCATCCGGCCGGTCAAAACGCCGGCGCCACGCGCACGAAGCGGGCGAAGCGCGGCAGGCCCTGCTCGGTGTGACCGTGGTGGCTGTAGGTGACGCGGCTGCCGATGGCCGGCGGCGCGGCGCGCTGGGCGTCACTGAAGCCGGTGCCGAGGAAGAAGACCTGGCCGGCTTCGCCGCGCACCTGAAGCGCGCCCAGCCGTCCTTCGTGCTTGCCGCGGCCGGCGCGGTGGCCGATCACCACCGCCTCGGCATCGTGCAGCGGCTTCAACTTGCACAGCCACGGGCTTCGGCCGTTAGCCAGCGGGGCATCGGCCCGGTGCAGCATCAAGCCTTCGCCGCCGGCCGCGACCACCGCGTCCAGCCGGCGCTGCAGCGCCTGCGCGTCGGCCACCGGCTGCTGCACGGCGGCCACCAGCCCCGGCCAGGCCGATGCGGCCGCGACCTGCTGCAGCCGGGCGGCGCGCTCGGCGAAGCGGCCGCTGCCGGCCGGCAGCTCGAACACGTGGTACTGCATGCCGCGCCAGGCATCGGCATCGGCCACGCGCTCGCTGCGCAGCAGGCCGCTGACGTCCTCGAAACGGCCACGGCCCAGCCACAGCTCGCCGTCCAGCGGCTCCTTGGGCAGCCGGTCTCGGATGACCGCCGGCAGCGCCAGCGCTCGGCCGCTGCGGAAGACCATGCGCCGGCCGTCCCACAGCGCGCGCACGCCGTCGAGCTTTTCGCTGACGAGCCAGCCGGCCGGTTCGCGCCCCGGCGGCCAGTCCTGCGCCAGCAGCGGCGCACCCAGCGCCGTGCCTGCCGGGCGGTCTGCCGCGGCCGCCGCCGCCGTAGCCGGCCCCGCGCCGGCGGCCGCGATCCCGGCCACCAGCAGGCGGCGCCGCGTCAGGCCGGCGGCCCCTGTTTGCTTCTCCATTCCCACGCCTCCCTGGCCGGTCCCTGCCGGCGATGCCCGCCAGCGTAGGCGCAGCCGGGGCGCGGGGCGATCCCCCGTCGGGCGGTCACCCCCTTTCGGGGGACCACCGGCGAAGCGCTATTTCTTGCGCGGCGCCTTCGCCGGCGCCGCGGCCCCGGCGGCCGCGGTGCCCTGCTTCATCGCGTCGGACAGCCCGATCAACACGCCGCTGACCAGCGCGCCGTAGCTGTCGGCAAAGGTCTGTGCCGCACGCAGGCCGGCGGCCCGGGTCGCGCGCATCGCGGCCTGCATCTGCTCCATCTGCGCGGCCAGCTGCTCGGTGGCGCCGGCCGCCTGCGCGCCGGACAACGTGCCCTTCAGCTGCAGCTTCTCCAGCACCTGGGCCCAGGGCCCGGCCATCGGATCGCCGGCGGTGCCCGCGCTCTTCTTCACCACGCCGACCAGCATGTCCTCGAACTTCTCCAGGTCGTCCAGCGCCTTCTTCAGCTGCGTCTCGCGCAGGTTCACCCCCTGGTCGACGAACTGCTGCAGCGCGACGCGGTTGGCCTCCACCGCCTTCAGCAGGGCCTCGTCCATGCCGGCCACGGCCTTGTCGAGCAGTGCGTCGGCATCGACCCCGGCCAGCGGGTTCTTCGCGACCCCCGCTCCGGCCGCCTGGCTGACCGCGCCGAGCACGCCGCGGATGTTCTTCAGGCTCAGCTCGCGGCCTTGCAGCGCGCCCAGCGTGGCCTGGTAGACCGCCTGGCGCAGCTGGGCGGCCTGCTTGGTGCTGGCGTTGGCGAACAGGTCGATCAGCGCCTGCTGGTCGATGCCGGACTTGATCATCGGTTGTCTCCTCGTCGCGTAGGTTCGTCGGTGGCCCCGGGCATCGGGGTCGGCCGACTGTGCCACGGCACCGCCCGCGCCGGCGCGCTGCGCGCAGCCCGCGGCAGGACATCAGAAGCGGCGCCGGACCTCGTCGACGTCGACCTGCAGCTTGACGAAGAACTCCGTGCCGCGCCGCGGCCGGTCCGCGCCCTCGCGCGATCGCGCCGCACCCACGTACAGCACGGTGCCGGACGACTGCCGGAAGGCATAGGTCAGGGACGCGGCCGTGTCGGCCTCGCGGTAGCCGGCCAGCCCGGGCTCCTCGCGCCGTTCGCGGGTGGTGCGCTGCACGATCGCGCGCAGCGTCTGCCGCGCATCGAAATGCCACACCGACAGCAGCTGCGCCGTCGTCTCGCGGTAGGCCCGGTCGCCGCGCTCGCCGTCGTACCAGGCATAGGAACCTTGAGGCTCCAGCTCCAGCCGCGGGTGCGGGCGCATCGTCACGATCAGCGTCGCGTCGCCGCCTTTGCGCAGGCGGTCGGCCTCGACGTCCACCACGTGGCCGCGGCGCGCACTCACTTCGAAGAAGGGAATCCACGGCGCCGGCGTGAAGACGAAGAAGCCCTTCCAGTAGCGCTCTTCATGCAATGGCCCTGCGGCCTGCGCCCTCAACTGCGAGCGGTGGAAGTGAAGTTCCGCCTCCAGGTTGTGCGGGCCGAGCAGCCAGAAGCCCGGCCAGACGTCGCGCAGCACCTGCTGGCCCAGCGCCTTGTCGCGCGTGTCGTCCACATGCAGGTTCAGCCAGAACTCGTTCAGCGGGCCCAACGACCGCCAGGCCTTGCCGGCAAACAGGTTGACGGTGCGCACGCCGTTCTGCGGCACGAAACCGCTGTCGTGGCGGAAGCCGGTGCTGCTGTCGTCCAAAGTAAGCGTCAGCTCGGTCTCGTCGGTCTGGCGCGTGGCCTTCATCCAGCCCCGGTGGCCGCTGACCGACGCACCGCGGCGCAGGTGGCCATCGTCATCGGCATGGGCGGTGGTCTGCGAGCCGAGCCACTGGCCGCGCATGCGCCAGGCATCGTTGATCTGCCATGACACGTCGGGCCCGGCGACGTCGTTCGCGCCCGCGCCGTGTTCATAGCGCCGCGCGACAGCCAGCCCGCCCCACTGCAGCCCCTCGCCCCCGGCCAGGCCGCGCGCCACCACCGCACGCGACGCGGGCTGCACCGCATAGCCGTTGCTGTACGGCCCGGGCAGCAGCACCAGGCCACCGCCGCGGTCGTCGATGGCGAAGGCGCTGCCCGCCGCGCTGCGCCCGCGCCAGGTGCCGCGCAGGCCCCAGCGCGGCTCGGTGAAGCTGCGGGTGTAGATGGCGTCGGTGGGGCTGCGCAGCAGGTCGCTGGACTCGAAGAAGAAGGGCCGCTTCTCGTCGACGAAGAGCGCGAAGCGGGTATTGCCGGCCAGCTGCGGCACGTCCAGCGCCACCTGCGAGAAATCGGGGTTCAGCGTGGCATCGACGACCAGCTCGGCGCGCGGCCGCCACTTCAGGTCCAGCGTGGGATCGAGGCTGCTGCTGCGCCGCGCCGGCGCGTCGAAGGACCGGTCGCGCTGGGTGCGCCAGGTCAGGCTGGGCCGCAGCGTCAGGAACTGCTTGTGCGCCGGCAGCTGCACGCCTTGCAGCGGCTGCAGGGTTGCGATGAAGCTGGGCGCTTCGACCGGCACGGGCACCGAGGTGTGCAGGTAGAACTGCTCGCGCGGCACCCGGCGAATCACCATGATGCGCCAGGCCGGCTCGCCTTCGCTGCTGAAGCGCAGCGACGCGAAGGGCACGCGCAGCACCACGCTGTAGCCGTGCTCGTTGCGGCGGGCCGCGGCATCGAAGTCGAAGTCCGGCGTGAAGTCCTCGTGGTCGTCCGCCGCCGTCTGCACGCCGTCGGCCGTGCTGCCCGCGGCATTGACGCGGAAGAACTGCGCCGCCTGCCGCGCGCCGACCGGATCGAGGTAGACCGCGATGAAATCCTGCGTGCGGTTCACGCCGTCGTGCCGCACCAGCGGCGCGCGGATGCGGGCGGGATCGGGGTCCAGCGCCTCGATGCCGACGTACAGCGCCTGGTCGTCGTACAGCACGCGCACGCGGGTCTTGTGCGCGGGCTTCGGTCCCGGCTCGGGAAACTTCTGCACGAAGTCGGCATGGGCCGGTGCGCGCTGCCAGGCGGGGTGGCTCAGCGTGCCGTCGAGGCGGATGCGCTCATCGGGCAGCAGGCGCGTGGCGATCACCGGTGCGCCGGCGACGGCGGCTGCGGCCGTCGCGGACTGGGGCTCGACCTTGGACGACTCGCCGCGTGCCTGCGGCGTCAGCACCAGCAAGGCGGCCAGCGCCGCGGCGGCACAGCACAGGGACGAAGGGAGTCGGGGGCGGCTCATCGGCGCGAGGGGCGGAAGGACGCGCATTGTGCATGGCCGCCCCGGCCCACCCTCACCAGAAGGGCTGAGAGCCTGTGAAGCACTCCTGGGACACCCGCTCGGACGCGCCGGAGTACTTCACAGGCTTTGAGGAAAACCCGGCCAGGACTCGGCCTGGACCGGGGAAAGCCCGTGTCAGCGTGCCGCTTGCTGACGTGCCGGGGCCTGCCAGCCGCCGCCCAGCGCGCGGTAGACCTCGGCCTGCGCCGACAGCAGCCCACGGCGCTCGTCCTGCACCTGCAATTGCGCGAGCAGCGCCAGGCGCTCGGCGTCGATCACCAGCAGCCGGCTCGCCTCGCCGCCCTCGAAGCGCAGGCGCGTCAGCTGCGCGGCGCGCTGCAGCGCTTCACTGCGGCGCTGGCTGGTCACCAGGCTGGCGCGGGCCTCGCCGTGCGCGGCCAGCGCATCACGCGCTTCCTTGAAGGCGGTGGCCACGCTGTCGCGGTAGTCCAGCTCGGCCTGCAGCTGGCGTGCCCTGGAAGCGTCCAGGTTCGCGTCCAGCCGGCCGCCGTTCCAGATCGGCTGCGTCAGCGAGGCGACGACGCTCCAGACCAGCGAGCCGCTGTCGAACAGCTTGGACAACTCGTTGCTCTGGCCGCCAAAGGACGCGGAGAGGCCGATGCTCGGCAGGTAGGCCGCGCGGGCCACGTCCACCCGCGCGCCGGCCGCGGCCAGCCGCGCTTCGGCGGACTGCACGTCGGGGCGGCGCAGCAGCAGGTCGGACGGAATGCCCTCGGGCAGCTCGGCCATGCCGGTGGTGGGGCGCCCCGCGCGCTGCACGCCCTGCTCCAGCATCGCCTTCGGCGAGCGGCCCAGCACCAGGGCCAGCGCGCGTTCGGCCTCGCCGCGCGCGCGCTCCAGCTTGGGCAGCTGCAGCTCGCTGTTCAGCAGCTCGGCCTCCAGCTGGCGCCAGTCCAGCTCGGCCATGTCGCCGGCGTCCAGCCGCAGCTTCTGCAGGCGCAGGCCGTCGCGCTGGCCCACCAGCACCTGCTGATAGATGCCGATCTGAGCGTCCAGCGCCTGCAGCGCGGCATAGGACCGCACCACCTGCGCGGCCAGCGCGGTGCGCAGCGTGTCGCGCGCCAGCTCGGTGGCGAGCAGCTCCGCGCGCGCGGCGGCGCTGGCCCGGGCCAGCTTGCCCCACAGGTCCAGCTCGTAGGCCACGTTCAGCCCGGCGCCGAAGCTGTTGCCGGTGCCGCCGCCGGGCACGCCGGTGTTCTCGCTGAGCCGGGCACGCGTGCCCGAGGCGCTCAGGTTGAGCTGCGGCGAACGATCGGCATTCGCCAGCCGCAGCGCGGCGCGCGATTCGTCGATGCGGGCCAACGCCCGCGCCAGGTCGCGGTTGTTGGCCAGCGCCTCGTCCACCAGCGCATCGATCTGCGGATCGCCGAAGCGTTTCCACCAATCGGCCGGCACCGGCGCCATCGTGCTGCCGGCGGGCAGGTCCTGCGCAGCCATCGGCGTGGTGCCTGGGCCGGGCGTGGCGCACGCGGCCAGCAGCGCGGCCAGCGCCAGCGCCGCCATCGAAACCATCGCCCTCGGCGGCCGGGCATTCTTCTTCATCGTCGCTTCCTTCATGCCGGTTCTCCCTGTGCCCCGCCGATCGAGCCTTGCGGCGGCGAAGGATGGTGGCTCGGATGATGCACGCTGGCGTGGGTCGCCTCGTGGGCGCGCGCGCCCTCGGCCAGGATCTCCTCGGTGCTGCGCTGTTCGCGCAGCTTCCGCGCCGTCACGATCTTGTAGAACATCGGCACGAAGAACACCGCGAGGAAGGTGGCCGCCAGCATGCCACCCATCACGCCCGTGCCCACCGAGCGCCGCGCCGCCGAGCCCGCGCCCGACGAGAAGGCCAGCGGCAGCACGCCCAGGATGAAGGCCAGCGAGGTCATGATGATCGGGCGGAAGCGCAGCCGCGCGCCTTCCAGCGCGGCGGCGGAAGCGCTCATGCCCTCGTGGTACTTCTGCGAGGCGAACTCGACGATCAGGATCGCGTTCTTCGCCGCCAGGCCGATCAGCGTGACCAGGCCGATCTGGAAGTACACGTCGTTGGTGAAGCCGCGCAGCCACACCGCGGCCAGGGCGCCGAAGGTGCCGAAGGGCACGGCCAGCAGCACCGACAGCGGCAGCGACCATTTCTCGTACTGCGCCGCCAGGATCAGGAACACCATCAGCGCGCCCAGCGCCAGCGTCAGGGCCGAGGTGCCGGACGCTTTCTTTTCCTGATAGGACGCACCGCCCCAGTCGAACGTGAAGTCCGGCGGCAGCACCTCGCGCGCGATGCGTTCGACCTCGGCGATCGCCTGGCCCGAGCTGACGCCCGGCTTGCCCTCGCCGAACAGCTTCACCGCCGGCAGGTTGTTGAAGCGGTCCAGCGTCTCCGGGCCGGACGAGAAGCGCACCGAGGCCAAGGCGGACACCGGCACCATCTCGCCGCTGGTGGAGCGCACCCACATCTGGCCGATGTCGTCCGGCCGCTTGCGGTAGCCGGGCTCGGCCGACATCAGCACCTGCCAGGCGCGGCCGTACTTGTTGAAGTCGTTGACGTAGTAGCTGCCCAGCGTGGACGACAGCGTGTTGAAGACCTCGTCCACCGGCACGCCCAGCGCCTTGGCGCGCTCGCGGTCCACGTCCACCGACAGCTGCGGCGACTGCGCCCGCCACAGCGTCTGCACCTGCGCCAGCAGCTTGCTTTGCGATGCCGCACCCTGGAACTGCTGCATCACCTGCGCCAGGCGCTGCGCGCCGCCTTCGCCGCGGTTCTGGATGTAGAACTCGAAGCCCCCTGCGGTACCCAGGCCGAAGATCGGCGGCGGGTTGAAGGCCAGCACCAGCGCTTCCTTGATGTGCATGGTCTTGCCGAACAGCTCGCCCACCAGCGCCTGCACCGGCACCGGCCGCTCGTGCCAGGGCGTCTGGGTGACGAAGATGGTGGCCGCGTTGTTGCGGTAGCCGCCGCCCAGGAAGTCGAAGCCGGTGAAGGCCACCACGTCCAAGTTGTATGGGTTGCTCTTGATGATGCCGATGACCTCGTTGACCACCTTGTCGGTGCGCTCCAGCGAAGCGCCGTCCGGCAGGATGACGGCGGAGATGTAGAAGCCCTGGTCCTCCTCTGGCACCAGCGAGCCGGGCGTCATGCGCCACAGGCCGGCCGTCAGCAGCACCATGCCGCCGAACAGCAGCAGGCCGATGCCGGCACGGCGCACCATGAAGCCCACGCCCTTGACGTAGCGGCCCGTGACGCGGTGGAACCAGTCGTTGAACCAGGTGAAGAAGCGGCCGGGGCCGCGGTGGGCTTTCTTCAGGATCAGCACGCACAGGCTGGGCGTGAGCGTCAGCGCGACGATGCCGGAGATGACGACGGCGATCGCGATGGTCACCGCGAACTGGCGGTACAGCTCGCCCGTCAGCCCGCCGAGGAAGGCGATGGGCACGAACACCGCGCACAGCACCAGCACGATGGCGATCACCGGGCCGGACACCTCGCGCATGGCCTTGATGGCGGCCTCGCGCGCGGCCATGCCCTCTTCATGCATGTGCCGCTCGACGTTCTCCAGCACCACGATCGCGTCGTCCACCACGATGCCGATGGCCAGCACCATGCCGAACAAAGTGAGCGTGTTGATCGAGTAGCCCAGCAGCAGCAGGCCGGCGAAGGTGCCGATCAGCGACACCGGCACCGCCACCACCGGGATCAGCGTGGCGCGCCAGTTCTGCAGGAAGAGGTAGACCACGGCGATCACCAGCACCATGGCCTCGAGCAGGGTCTTGACCACCTCCTCGATCGACACCTTCACGAAACGCGTGGTGTCGTAGGGAATGGAGTGGGTGATGCCCGGCGGGAAGGCCTTGGCCAGCGTGCCGACGGTGGTCTCGACCTCCTTCGCCACGTTCAGCGCATTCGCGCCCGGCTGCAGGAACACGCCCACCAGCGTGGCCGCCTTGCCGTTGATGCGGCCGATGAAGTCGTAGTCCTTCGAGCCCAGCTCGATGCGGGCCACGTCCTTCAGGCGCACGATGCCGCCGCCGTTGGGGTCGGCGCGCACGATGATGTCCTCGAACTGCCGCACGTCGGACAGGCGGCCCTGCGTGGTGATGGTGTAGACCATCTCCTGCGCGCCGCCGGTGGGCGCCTGGCCCACCTTGCCGGCGGCGAACTGCGCGTTCTGCTCGCCGATGGCGCGCGCCAGGTCGCCGGTGGTCAGCTTCAGCTGCGCCAGGTGGTCGGGCTTGACCCAGATCCGCATCGCGTAGTCCTTGGCGCCGAAGATCTGCACGTTGGTGGTGCCGGGCACGCGCTTGAGCGAATCCAGCACGTTCAGCGTCACGTAGTTGCTGATGTCCAGGTCGCTCTTGCTGCCGTCGGGCGAGAAGAAGGCCAGCACCTGGAGGAAGGCCGACGAGCCCTTCTCCACCGTGACGCCCTGACGCCGCACTTCCTGCGGCAGCTTGGCCTCGGCCTGCTTGACGCGGTTGTTGACGAGCTGGGCCGCCTGGTCGACGTCGGTGCCGATGTCGAAGGTGACCTGGATCGTGACGACGCCGTTGGAGGTCGACGTCGAGTTCATGTAGATCATGTGCTCGACGCCGTTGATCGCGTTTTCCAGCGGCGCGGCCACGGTCTGCTCGATCACCTCGGCGCTGGCGCCTGGGTACACGGCAACCACGGAGACGACCGGCGGCGCGATCTCGGGGTACTGCGCGATCGGCAGCACCCGCATCGCCGCGAGGCCCGCGATCATGATGAAGATCGACAGCACGGCCGCGAAGATCGGCCGGTCGATGAAGAAGCGGGAGAACATGGGTAGGGCTCCCTGCGGATTACTTGGAGGCGGTCTGTTGCGACTTCGGGGCCGAGGCCGCGGCCGCAGGCGGCGCACCGGACGGGCCGGAGGCCGCGGCCGCGGGGGAAGCAGCCGGGCCCGAGGCTGCAGCGACAGGCAACCCCGCCGGACCGGAGGCCGCACCGGCCGGCGGGCCGACCTGGATCGGCGCGCCGGGGAAGAAGATGCGCGCCATGCCGTCGACGATCACCTGGTCGCCCGCGGCCAGGCCCTGGCTGATGATCCAGCCGTCGGCCAGCTGGTCACCCACCTGCACCGGCTTGGGGAAGGCCTTGCCGCCCGCGGCGACATAGACGAACTTGCCCTGCGGCCCTTCCAGCACCGCGCGCGTCGGCACCTTCACCGCCTGCGGCCGGTGCGCGCCCAAGAGGCGCACGCGCACGAACTGGCCGGGCTTGAGCACGCCATCGGGATTGGGCACCTCGGCCTCGGCTTCCACCGTGCCGGTGTTGCCGGAGACGCGCGTGTCGTTGAACAGCAGCTTGCCCTTGCGCGGGTAGGTGCTGCCGTCGGCCAGCTTGATCTCGACGTCGAAGGCGCCCTGGTTGGGCAACTTCAATGCGCCGGTGCCGGCTTCGGTGCGCCAGCGCATCTGGTCGGTGTCGGCGATGCCGAAGCGGACCTTGACCGGGTTGGTCTGAACGATGGTGGTGAGCAGGGTCTCCGGGCCCGCGACCAGCGTGCCTTCGGACACCTGCGAGCGGCTGGCGACGCCGGCGATCGGCGCCTCCACCTTCGCATAACCCACGTTCAGAGCGGCCTCGGCGCGGCGGGCCTGGGCGCCCTTGACGTCGGCGCGGGCGATCTGGTCGGCCGACGCGGCGTCGTCGTACTCGCGCTGGCTGACGGCCTTGGCCTCGTACAACGGCTTCAGGCGCGCCAGGTTGCGAGCCGCCTGCGCGGCGCGGGCCTCGGCGGAGGCGAGGTCCGCATCGGCGCGGTTGAGCGCCGCGACGAAGGGCGCCGGATCCAGCGTGTACAGCGACTGGCCCTGCCGCACCGCGCCGCCTTCGGCGAAATTGCGCTTCTGCAGGATGCCGTTGACGCGGGCGCGCACCTCGACCTCGCGCGAGCCGGCGGTCTGGCCGACGTACTCGTAGACGACGGGCACGTCAGCCAGCGCCACCGCGGCCACCGAAACGGCCGCCGGCGGCATGCCGCCATGGCCGCCGCCGGATTCGGCCCCCGACTTGCCGCAGGCCGACAACAACACGGCCACGGCCAGCATGGAAGCCACGGTGATTGCCGCCACGGGCCAGGACGTGCGGCGGCGAGCGGAAAGGGAATGAACTGCAGGCATGGGGAGCCTCCCGGTGAGGGGTGATCGGTGGTCCGGCGCCGTCGGCGGCGCACTGTGTTCTGCCATCCACTGCCGGGCGCAGCACTGAAGCCGAAACTGCAGCTTTGATCAGTTGCATCGTGCCGGTGGGAACCGCGGCGGCCGCGGCCCAGGCGCCCGGAACGGGCCTGGCGAAGTGTTGCGGGCCAGTTTACATACATCCATGAATGTATGCTTCCGCGCAGGGACTCTTCCATCCCCGGCGCGCCGCGGCCTGCAACGCAGACTACGATCACGCCTGCTGACGCCTGCTGCCATGGCCCGACGAACCAAAGACGAAGCCCTTGCCACCCGCCACGCGATTCTGGACGCGGCGGAGCTGCTGTTCCAGCAACGAGGCGTTTCACGCACCTCTCTGCAGGACATTGCCGCGGCGGCGCAGGTCACCCGCGGCGCCATCTACTGGCACTTCAAGGACAAGGCCGATCTCTTCAACGCGATGATGGAACGGGCCACCATGCCCTTCGAGGAAGCCGGCTTCGCCTGCGGCGCCGGCTGCCCGGACGACCGGGACCCGCTGCGCTTCCTGCTCGAACGCCTGACCCGCGTGCTGAAGCTCACCGTCGAGCACGAGCCGACGCGCCGCGTGTTCGAGATCGCGACGCACAAGGTCGAATACGTCGACGAACTGCTTGCGGTGCGCGACCGCCACCGCCAGAACCGCGACGAGTGCCTGGCCGACATCGAGGCGGACCTGAAGCGCGCGATGAAGCTGGGCCTGATCGGCAACAAGGTACCGGCCCGCGCCGCCGCGGTGGGCCTGCACGCGCTGGTCGACGGCCTGATCCAGAACTGGATGCTGGACAACGAGGCCTTCGACCTGGTGCGCGTCGGCCGCCAGGTGACGCAGGCCTACCTGGCGGGGCTGCGCGCCGAACTGGTCACCACCTGACGCGGCGCCGTCGGCGGCAGGCGGCCACGCTGCCGCACCCGCCACCACAGCGTGCCCGCGATGGCCAGGTTCAGCAGGTTCCATGCGATGCCGTTCAGGAAGGCGGCGTCGTAGCTGCCGGTGAGGTCGAAGACCTTGCCCGACATCCAGCCGCCCAGCGCCATGCCGAGCAGGGTGAACATCAGCACCGTGCCCACCTTCGCGCCTGCCTCCGCCGGCGGGAAGTGCTCGCGCACGATGATGGCGTAGGACGGCACGATGCCACCCTGGAACAGCCCGAACAGCGCCGAGATCACGTACAGCGACACCAGCCCGTCGAAGGGCACGAACAGCAGCAGCGCGATGCCCTGCAGCGCCGAGCCCAGCAGCAGCGTGCGCAGCCCGCCGATGCGGTCGCAGATGGCGCCCGAGATCAGGCGGCTGGCGATGCCGAAGCCCAGCATCAGCGACAGCATCTCGGCGCCGCGCGCGGCGCCGTAGCCCAGGTCGCCGCAGTAGGCCACGATGTGGACCTGCGGCATCGACATCGCGACGCAGCAGGCGGTGCCGGCAATGCACAGCAGCACCATCGCGGTGGCCGCGCTGAATCCGAACGGGCGGCTGGAGGCGCTGGCGGCGGTGATCGCCGCCGCAGGCGCAGGCGCCGCCACCACGGGCGGCCGGCCGCGCATCAGCAGCGCCAGCGCACCCATCACCAGGCCGCAGAACACGCCCATGCCCAGGTAGGTCTGTCGCCAGCCCACGGTCTCGACGAAGTGCTGCACGATCGGCGGCCACACCGCGCCCGCCAGGTAGTTGCCGCTGGCACACACCGCCACCGCGATGCCGCGGCGCTTGATGAACCAGAGTGACGTGTCCGCCACCAGCGGCGCGAAGGCCGCCGCGCTGCCGAAGAGGCCGATCAGCACCGCGTGCACCGCCATGAACTCGCCGATGCTGCGCACCGAGCCGGCCAGCAGGTAACCCACGCCGAGGCTGGTGGCGCCGATGAGCAGCGGCCGCATCACGCCGTGTCGGTCGGCCAGCCTGCCCATCAGGATGCCGCCGACGCCGAAGCCGATCATCAGCAGCGTGTAGGGCAGCGAAGCCTCCGCCCGCGCCACGCCGAACTCCACCTGCACCGCCGGCAGCACCACCGAGATCACGTACATGCCGCTGGAGCCCACGGTCATGATCAGCAGCGTGACGAGGAGCCGGAAGGCGGCGTAGCGTGAATCGGGCACGGGCGCCCAACGCGCGCCGGGGGAAGTCGTCTCCATCGTCGTTGTTCTTTCGTTCAGGGCGGCGCCGTCTGGGCGCGCGAGCGGGGCGTGGCGGGATGCTTCACAGGCTTCCAAGCCAGCGTGCGACGATAGCCGATCGACTTCACACCCACCACGATGAGTGACATCCCTGCCGGCCCGCCGCGCCTGGACCTGGCCGACGGCCGCGCGACCATCACGCTGAACCGCCCTACCCACCACAACCGGCTGCATGGCGAAGACCTGCTGGCGCTGCAGGAGCACTGCCGCATGCTGGCCGCGGAACCGGCCTTGCGCGTGGTCGTGCTGCAGGCCACCGGCCCCAGCTTCTGTGCCGGCTTCCACCTGGGCGAACTGGATGCCGACGCGGCCGCCGGCCCGCAGCTCTTCGAGCAGACGGTGGATGCGGTGGAGGCGCTGCCGGTGCCCACGGTGTGCCGGCTGCAGGGCGGCGTGTTCGGCGGCGCGACCGACCTGGCACTGGCCTGCGACTTCCGCGTCGGCGTGCACGGCATGGTGCTGCGCATGCCGGCCGCGCGCATCGGCCTGCACTACTACCCCAGCGGATTGCGCCGCTACGTCAGCCGCCTCGGCGTGTCGGCCGCCAAGCGGCTGTTTCTGCTGGCCGAAACGCTGCCGGCCGACGAGTTGCTGAACATCGGCTACCTCGACCGCTGCGTCGCGGCCGAACACCTGGATGCCGAGGTGCGGCAGATCGTCGATGCGCTGCTGGCCGGGGCGCCGCTGGCCTTGCGGGGCATGAAGACCTCGCTCGACGAAATCGCGCGCGGCGAATACGACCTGCAGCGCCTGCGCGCCCGCGAGGCGGCTTGCGCCGCCAGCGCGGACCTGCGCGAAGGCCAGGCCGCGCTGACGCAGAAGCGGCCGCCGGTCTTCCGCGGCCGCTGATCTGTTGCGTTACTTCACGGCCTGCACGTTCTCGTCGCGCAGCAGGCCGTGGTCCTCGATGTTGACCTTGCGGCGGCGCCAGGCCGCGACCGATCGCCTCAGCGTCGCCAGCGACAGCAGGTAGTAGATGCCCTTCAGCGCGAAGAGCGAGGGCCAGATCGGCGTCTTGCCGAAGATGTCGCCGGCCAGCAGCGAGATCAGCGCCTCCTTGACCCGCAGCGGGTTCTGCGGGTTCAGGAACATCTCGCGCAGCGTGGGATTGGTGACGCGGAAGATGAACCAGCTGAAGGCGCGCGGGCCGTGCGCCATGGCTTTGTCGAAGCGCTTGCGCTCGCGCAGCGCGCCGCGCGGGCCGGCGGCCAGCGTGGCCTGCACCACGTCCACCGCCTCGAAAGCGCTCTGCATCGCGAGGAAGAAGCCCGAGGAGAACATCGGGTCGATGAAGGTGTAGGCGTCGCCCAGCAGCAGGTAGCGATCGCCGCTGCAGTGCGTGGCCGAGTACGCGAAATTGCCGGTGGCGTGCACCTTGTCGCCCACCAGCTCGGCGCCCTTCAGGCGCCGGGCCAGCTCCGGGCTCATCGCGATGGTGTCGAAGAAGAAGTCCTTCAGCGGCTTCTCGCGCGACTTCAGGTAGTAAGGCCAGCAGGTGGCGCCGACGCTGACCGTGCCGTCGGCCAGCGGGATGTACCAGAACCAGCCGTGCTGGAACCAGCACAGCGTGATGTTGCCGGCGCGCTGCCCTTCATTGCGCCAGGCGCCCCTGAAGTGGCCGTAGATGGCCGAGCTGTTGTGCAGCGGGTTGCGCTGCTTGGCCTTGAACTTGTGGGCGAGGAAGGTGTCGCGGCCGGAGCAGTCCAGCACGAACTTCGCACGCCAGCGCCGCTGGGCGCCGTCGTCCAGCACCGCGGTGACGGTGGCGCCGTCGGCATCGAAGGCCACGTCCTTTGCGCGGCAGCCTTCGTGCGTCTCGGCGCCCAGCTTCGCCGCGTGGCGGAACATCAGCTCGTCCAGCGCGTCGCGCCGCACCTGCCAGGCGTAGGGCATGCTCTTGTCCCAGGCGTCGCCGAAGGCGATCTCGCTGCTGGTGCCCTTCTCGATCGAGACGAACTCGGCGCCGTACTTGCGCAGGCCGATCTTCTCGACCTCCTCGCGCAGGCCCAGGCGATCGAACAGTTGCGCGTTGGCCGGCAGCAGCGATTCGCCGATGTGGAAGCGCGGGTGGTGGTCCTTCTCGACCATCACCACGCGCCGGCCGGCGCGGGCCAGCAGCGCGGCGGCGGTGGAGCCGGCGGGGCCGCCGCCGATGATGAACACGTCGCACTCGCCCACAGGGCTGGTAGCCCATCCAGGGCCATGGTGGACCGCAGCTTCAGGATTCGCAGCCATGACGAAAGAAAGACGCGGCCTACTTCACCGCCTGAACGTTCTCGCCCTTCAGGGCACCGTAGTCGCGGATGTTGACCGCATGCCGCCGCCAGCCCGCCAGCGACCGCCTGAAGTGCCGCACCCACACCATGTAGTAGATGCCCTTCAGCGCCCACAGCGACGGCCAGATGGGCGTCCTGCCGTAGATGTCGCCCGCCAGCAGCGACAGCAGCGCTTCCTTCACGCGCAGCGGGTTCATCGGGTGCATGAACAGCTCGCGGATCGTCGGGTTGGTCACGCGGTAGATGAACCACGAGTACTCGCGCGGCCCGTGGCGCATGGTCTTCTCGTAGCGCTTGCGGGCCTTGGCCGCCTGGGCCGGCGTGCCGTCCAGGTGCACGGCCACCACGTCGGCCGCGTCGAAGGCGCTGTGCATCGCCAGGTAGAAGCCCGAGGAGAACATCGGGTCGATGAAGGCGAAGGCATCGCCCAGCATCAGGTAGCGCTCGCCGCTGCAGTGGGTGGACACGTAGGCGAAGTTGCCGGTGGCGTGCACCGCGTCGTCCACCAGCTCCGCGTCCTTCAGGCGGTCGGCCAGCTCGGGGCACAGCGCGATGGTGTCGAAGAAGAAGTCCTTCAGCGGCTTCTCCCGCGACTTCAGGTAGTAGGGCCAGGCCACCGCGCCGACGCTGGTGGTGCCGTCGCGCAGCGGGATGAACCAGAACCAGCCGTGCTCGAACCAGCAGATGCTGATGTTGCCTTCCTTCCTGCCCTCCAGCCGGCGGGCGTTGCGGAAGTGGCCGAACAAGGCCGAGCTGTTGTGGTCGGGGTTGCGCTGCTTGGCCTTGAACTTGTGGGCCAGGAAGGTGTCGCGGCCGGAACAGTCCAGCACGAACTTCGCGCGCCAGCGCCGCTCGGCGCCATCGTCCAGCACCGCCGCCACGTCGGCGCCGGTGCCGTCGAAGGCCACGTCTTTCACGCGGCAGCCTTCCAGCGTGGTCGCACCGCAGGCGGCGGCGTGGCGGAACAGCAGCTCGTCCATCTCGGAGCGGCGCACCTGCCACGCGTAGGGCATGCTCTTGTCCCAGGCGTCGGCGAACTCCAGGTAGCTGCGGTGCTCGTGGTCCGGCGAGACGAACTCGATGCCGTACTTCGGCATGCCGATCTTCTCGACCTGCTCGCGCACGCCCAGCTTCTCGAACAGGCGCACGTTGGCCGGCAGCAGCGATTCACCGATGTGGAAGCGCGGGTGATGCGCCTTCTCCAGCATCACGACGCGGCGGCCCTGCTTCGCCAGCAGCGCGGCGGCGGTGGCGCCGGCCGGGCCGCCGCCGATCACCAGCACGTCGCAGGCCTCGGCGCGGGTGGCGGAAGGGGAGGAAGTCTCATTCATGGCGGAACGCGCGGCCCCGGGACGGCCGCCTGCGGGTGGCGCGGTGGTCAGGCGCTCTTGACCGCGGTGTATTCGGAGAAGATGCCCAGCTCGGTGTAGCGCTGGACCTGCGTGAAGCCGGCCGCGCGCAGCGTGGCCATCACGGTGGCCGGCGGGATGCAGGCCTCGATGGTGTCCCAGTAGTAGCGCCACAGCTCGGAGGTGTGCTGCTTGCGCGCCACCACGCGCGCGATCAGCGGCACCACGGCGCGCATGTAGCCCTTCAGCAGCGCCGTGCCCACCGCCCCCTCGGGCTTGGTGATCTCCAGCACCAGCAGCTTGCCGCCCGGGCGCAGCACGCGGTGGAACTCGCTGAACGCCGCGGCCACGTCGGAGATGTGGCGCAGCGCGTAGCCCATGCTCAGGAAATCGGCGCTGGCATCGGGCCGGGGCAGCTCTTCCGCCTTGCCGCGCACCAGCTCCACGCCGGGCAGGTGCACCTCGTTCATCATGCCGACGCTGGGGTCGACGCCGGTCAGGCGCCCGTCCGGGCCGATGAGCTTCAGCGCCTCGCGCGCGACCAGGCCGGTGCCGATGCCCACGTCCAGCACCCGTGCGCCGGTGGCCAGGCCGGCGCGCTGCAGCGCGCGGCGGCGGTACCAGGGCCCGCTGCCGAAGGCCAGCACACGCTCGATGCGGTCGTAGTCCGGCGCGGTCTCGTCGAAGATGCGGCGCAGGTACTGCTGCCGCTCGGCCTCGTCCTTGTAGTACTCGGTCAGTGGTGCGTGCGGACGCAGCACGTCGTGGTCGGGGCGCAGCGGCGCGGGCGTGGGGCTCATCGGACGATTATCACCAGCGGGTGTCAGCAACTTGTTAACCGGGCAGCCGAGCGGCGGTCAGCGGATCAGCCGGCCGCGGCCAGGCGCCGCCGCGCCAGCGCCGCGCCTTCGGCCAGCGCACGCAGCTTGGCCTCGGCCACCGCGCGGCCCATCGGCGCCAGGCCGCAGTTGGTGCAGGCGATCAAGCGCTCGCGCGGCACGTGCTGCAGCGCGCGGCCGATGGTGTCGGCCACCTCTTCCGGCGTTTCCACCGCGTCGCTGGCCACGTCGATCACGCCCACCATCACGTCCTTGCCGGCCAGCAGTGCCATCAATTCCGGGGGCACCTTGGAGTGGATGCACTCCAGGCTGACCTGGTCGATGCGGCTCTTCGCCAGGGCCGGGAACACCTGCTCGTACTGCCGCCACTGCTCGCCCAGGGTCTGCTTCCAGTCGAGGTTGGCTGCGATGCCGTACCCGTAGCAGATGTGGACCGCGGTGGTGCAGCGGAGGCCTTCGGCGGCGCGTTCCAGCGCCTTCACGCCCCAGTCGGCCGCTTCGGCCATGTAGACGTTGAAGGCCGGCTCGTCGAACTGCACGACGTCGATGCCGTCGGCCTCGAGCGCGCGGGCCTCCTGGTTCAGCAGCTCGGCGAAGGCGAAGGCCATCTTCACGCGGTCGCCGTAGTGGCGGTCGGCCACGGTGTCGACGATGGTCATCGGCCCGGGCAAGGTGAACTTGGTCTTTCGCGTGGTGTGGGCGCGCAGCAGCTTCGCCTCCATCTCATGCACCCGGCCTTTCAGGCGCAGCGGGCCCACCACCTGCGGCACCATGGCCTTGTAGCGGTCGCGGCGGATGCCCATTTCGACCTTGTGCTCGAAGTCGATGCCCTCGACCTGCTCGAGGAAGCCGTGCACGAAATGCTGGCGCGACTGCTCGCCATCGCCGATCACGTCCAGGCCGGCATCCTCCTGGGTCTTGATCCACAGCAAGGTGGCGTCGCGCTTGGCCTGGGCCAGTTCCTCGCCCTCGGCCCGCCACTTCGGCCACAACTTGTTCGTCTCCGCCAGCCAGGCGGGCTTGGGCAGGCTGCCGGCGATCGCGGTCTCGAACATGCGCGCACTCCAGGGCTGAAACGGGGCGGTCAGCGTAGCGCAACGAACCCACTGCCAGAATCGGCGGAAGCCCGGGCCTGCTGATTGCCGCGGGCTCCGATCCCCTTCGCGCCGGAGTGTCAAATGCCCCACCTGTTCGCCGACACGCTGAAGACCCTGCCGCTGCCGAACGGCCGCCTTGCCCGCTACCACGCGCTGCCCGTGCTGGCCGAGCGCTTCCCGAACGTGAAGCGCCTGCCGGTGTCCTTGCGCATCGTGCTGGAAAGCGTGCTGCGCCATTGCGACGGCAAGCGCGTGGAGGCGCAGCACGTGGAGCAGCTGGCGAACTGGCTGCCCACCGCGGCCCGCACGGACGAGATCCCCTTCGTCGTCGCCCGCGTGGTGCTGCAGGACTTCACCGGCGTGCCGCTGCTGGCCGACCTGGCCGCCATGCGCAACGTGGCCGCCACGCTGGGCAAGAACCCCAAGACCATCGAGCCGCTGGTGCCGGTGGACCTGGTGGTCGACCACTCGGTGATGATCGACCACTACGGCACGAAGGACGCGCTGGACCTGAACATGAAGCTGGAGTTCTCGCGCAACCGCGAGCGCTACGCCTTCATGAAATGGGGCATGCAGGCCTTCGACACCTTCCGCGTCGTGCCGCCGGGCTTCGGCATCGTGCACCAGGTGAACCTGGAGTTCCTGGCCCGCGGCGTGCACCGCGGGGCGGAAGACGTCGTCTACCCCGACTCCCTGGTCGGCACCGACAGCCACACCACGATGATCAACGGCATCGGCGTGGTCGGCTGGGGCGTGGGCGGCATCGAGGCCGAGGCCGCGATGCTGGGCCAGCCGGTGTACTTCCTAACGCCGGACGTGGTCGGCTTCGAACTGAGCGGCGCGCTGAAGGAAGGCGTGACCGCGACCGACCTGGTGCTCACCGTCACCGAGATCCTGCGCAAGGAGAAGGTGGTCGGCAAGTTCGTCGAGTTCTTCGGCGCCGGCACCGAGACGCTGGCGGTGCCCGACCGCGCCACCATCGCCAACATGGCGCCCGAGTACGGCGCGACGATGGGCTTCTTCCCGGTCGATGCGCGCACGGTGGACTACCTGCGCGGCACCGGCCGCACGCCGGAGGAGATCGACACCTTCGAGGCCTATTTCCGCGCCCAGGACCTGTTCGGCGTGCCGCAGCCGGGCGAGATCGACTACAGCCACGTGGTGAAGCTGGACCTGGCCACCGTGCAGCCCTCGCTCGCGGGCCCGAAGCGGCCGCAGGACCGCATCGAGCTGGGTTCGGTGGCCAAGCGCTTCACCGAACTCTTCAGCGCCCCGCCCGAGGCCAACGGCTTCAACCAGCCGGCCGCCAACCTGGCGCCGGCGGTGGAGGCCGGCAACGGGCTGATGCTGCGCAACGGCGACGTGCTGATCGCCGCCATCACCTCCTGCACCAACACCAGCAACCCGGGCGTGATGCTGGCGGCCGGCCTGCTGGCCAAGAAGGCGGCGGCGCGCGGGCTGAAGGTGGCGCCGCACATCAAGACTTCGCTGGCGCCGGGCTCGCGCATCGTCACCGAGTACCTGGGCAAGTCCGGGCTGCTGGAACCGCTGGCGGCGCTGGGATTCGAGCTGGCGGCCTACGGCTGCACCACCTGCATCGGCAACGCGGGCGACCTGGCGCCGGAGATCAACGACGCCATCGTCGAGCACGACCTGGTGTGCGCCGCGGTGCTGTCGGGCAACCGCAATTTCGAGGCCCGCATCCACCCGAACCTGAAGGCCAACTTCCTCGCCAGCCCGCCGCTCGTGGTGGCCTACGCCATCGCCGGCAACGTCACGCACGATTTGATGAGCCAGCCGCTGGGAACCGGCAGCGACGGCAAGCCGGTGTTCCTGGGCGACGTGTGGCCCACGAGCGACGAAGTGCACGCGCTGATGCGCCACGCCCTGGACCCGGACGCGTACCGTGCCAACTACGAGCAGGTGGCGAAGAACCCCGGCGCCCTGTGGAGCGGCATCTCCGGCGTGGCCGGCGGCCAGGTCTACGACTGGCCACCCAGCACCTACATCGCGCAGCCGCCCTTCTTCGCCGGCTTCACGATGGCGCGCCCCGCCGCGGCCCAGCACGGCGTGGCGGGCGCGAAGGTGATGGCGCTCTTCGGCGACTCGATCACCACCGACCACATCTCCCCCGCCGGCTCGATCAAGGACAGCTCGCCCGCGGGGCAGTACCTGATTGCCCAGGGCGTGCCCAAGCCGGACTTCAACAGCTACGGCGCCCGCCGCGGCCACCACGAGGTGATGATGCGCGGCACCTTCGCCAACGTGCGCATCAAGAACCTGATGCTGCCCGCCCGCGCCGACGGCAGCCGCATCGAAGGCGGACTGACGGTGTACCGCGGCAACGGGGGCGAGCAGCACGGCGCGGTGATGCCGATCTACGACGCGGCGATGAAATACGTCGCCGCCGGCACCCCGACCGTCATCTTCGCCGGCGAGGAATACGGCACCGGCTCCAGCCGCGACTGGGCCGCCAAGGGCACGCAGCTGCTGGGCATCAAGGCCGTCATCGCGAAGAGCTTCGAACGCATCCACCGCAGCAACCTGGTCGGCATGGGCGTGCTGCCGCTGCAGTTCCGCGCCGGCGATTCGTGGCAGAGCCTGGAGATCAGCGGCGAGGAGACCATCGACGTCGTGATCGACGGCGAACTGGCACCGCAGCGCGAGGCCATGCTGGTCATCCACCACGCCGACGGCAAGGCGCAGCGCGTGCCGCTGACCCTGCGCATCGACACGCCGATCGAGGTCGACTACTACCAGCACGGCGGCATCCTGCCGTACGTGCTGCGGCAGCTGCTCGCGGCGGCGTGAGAGCCTGTGAAGCATTCCGCCACGCCCGCTCGGGCGCCCCAGACGGCGCCGCTCGTCGTTGCAAAGCCTTGATGGGGGAACGGCCACATCTTCGGCTTCGCGTCTAGATCGGCACCGTCTGGGACACCCGCTCGGACGCGCCGGAGTACTTCACGGGCCCTGAGCCCGGCGCGCCATTGAAACCGCACTGATACACCCCTGAAACCGCCGCGAAGCCGCCGCGGCGGCGCGGCGGGCTAGCATTCCGGGTTCGCCCAAAGTCCCCTGGAGAAGCCCGCATGAAGAAGCACCTGATCGCCCTGGCCACCGCCGCCTTCCTCGCCGGTTGCGGCGGGGGGTCCGACGAAGCCGCGTCCGCCAGCACCGCCACGCCCGCCGCCGCCGCGGCACAGCTGCGCACGGCGCTGTCCGCCCGGGGGGCGCAGGGCGCCCAGGCCAGGGTCGCGGCCGCCGCCAGCCCGGAGCAGGCTGCCGAGCAGCTGCTGGACTTCGCCGAGGCCACCTTCCCCACCCTCTTCCCGTCCCACCCGACGACGGCCACCCTGGACCCGTTCCGCTTCCGCTACTACGCGGAAACCGGCACCTACGTCGGTGTCGTCGTCAAGCCGAACATGGGCTACACGATGGACGGCATCTACGTGATGGGCGGCATCTTCGGCGACGCGCCGGTCTACGTCGGCCAGGTCAGCGCCTACATCGTGCCGACCGACCCGGGCACCGGCACCCCGACCGGCCCGAACAACAACTGCTACGACCTGTCGCTGCTCGAGTCCACCGGCACGCGCATCGACATCACCTACCAGCACAGCGGCGACTCGGTCGGCACCGTGTCGCACGTCTGGACCGTGAACGGCCCGAAGACCTTCGAAGGCCACTCGGCGATCGAGACGCAGATCAAGATGACCGGCACGCTGACCATCGATGGCGAGGCCACCACGATCGACAGCGACATCAGGGGTTACGAGAAGCGCACCGGCGACTTCGCCGTCACCAGCTACGGCTCGGAGTCGGAGATCCGCTCCTCCGTCGGCGGCTTCAACGTCACCTTCAACAGCAAGGGCGTCGACAACCCGCCGTCGGTCGACCACCACTACGGCCTCGGCCTGGGGCAGTCGGTCACGCAGTCGAGCACGACGACGACCACGAGCAGCACCTCCGGCATCCCCGGCGTGCCGAGCACGCCGAACACCTCGACCAGCACGACCACCGAGACCATCAAGTTCGTCGCGCGCGAGCAGATCACGATCGGCACGAAGACCTACAACACCTGCCGCTTCGACACCACGATGAGCGGCGTGCCGAACACCGTGATGTCCTCGTGGGTCATCGACGGCAAGGGCATCCCGGTGAAGATGCAGACGACGACGGGCGGCACCGTCACGAGCACCGAAGAGGCCACGGTGGTCAAGCTGAACGGCCAGAGCCTTTAAGCGCCCCGGCCGCGCCACCGTCCCCCTAGTACGCAGGATCGGCCACCCCCAGGGTGGCCGATACGATCGGCGCCGTTTCAACAACGGGGTCCATCGATGAACAAGCACGCCTGGGGAGCGGCGGCACTCATTCTTCTGGCCGGCTGCGGCGGCGGGGACGAATCAGCCCCCACTGCCAGCACGCCGGCCGCCGCGGCCGCGCAACTGCGCGGCGCGCTGTCGGCGCAAGCGAAGGTGGCCGAGACGGTCAGCCCGGAGCAGGCGGCCGAGCAGCTGCTGGACTTTGCCGAGGCCACCTTCCCCACCCTCTTCCCGTCCCACCCGACGACGGCCACGCTGGACCCCTTCCGCTTCCGCTATTACGCGGACACCGGCACCTACGTCGGCGTCGTCGTCAAGCCGAACATGGGCTACACGATGGACGGCATCTACGTGATGGGCGGCATCTTCGGCGACACGCCGGTCCACGTCGGCCAGGTCAGCAGCTTCATCGTGCCGTCCGATCCCGGCACCGGTGGCAACGGCGGCGCCAGCAACGGTTGCTACGACCTGGGCTTGCTCGGCACCACCGGCACGCAGATCGAGGTCACGATGCAGCACTCCGGGGACGCCACCGGCACGCTGAAACAGGTCTGGACCGTCAACGGCCCGAAGGCCTTCGAAGGGCATGAGGCCATCGAGACGCTGATCCAGCAGACGGGCACCCTGTTCACGCACGGCATGGCCGCCCCGGCGGACAGCGACATCAGGAGCTATCAGAAGCGCACCGGCGACGCCGAGATCACCGCCTACGGCAGCGATGGCGTCATCCACACCTCCGTCAACGGCATGGCGGTGACGGTCACGACCAGCTCGGTGAACGAGCCGCCGTTGGTCGATCGCCAATACGGTCTGGCCGTCGGCGAGTCCGTGACGCAGTCGGTCACCAGCACCACGACGACCACGACGACGGGCATCCCCGGCCTGCCGAGCACGCCGAACACCATGACGGCGTCGATGACGCAGACGATCAGGTTCATCGGCCGCGAAAAGGTCAGCGTCCCGGCGAAGACCTTCGATGCCTGCAAGTTCGAAACCCGGGTCAGCGGCGCCGCCAACGCGGTGACGACCACCTGGGTCATCGACGGCAAGGGCATTCCGGTGAAGATCGAAATGCGCGTCAATGGCGTGCTGAGCGGCACCACGCAGCAGGCGACCTCGGTCAAGCTGAACGGCCAGAGCCTGTAGGTCCCCGAAGGCAGGGTAAGCCGCCGCGCCCATCCCGCTGCAAGCAGCTTCGCTCCGGGGCTGACCCGGGCATGGGCATGGCGGCCCCGGTGCTCAGCCCGGGCGGAAGGTCCCGGCCAGCACCCGGCGCACCGCCTCGCCCAGCTCTTCCACCGTGTTCTCCTTGCGCACCAGCTCGCGCACGCCCAGCGTCGCGGCCTGCGTGCGCAGCTCGTCGGTGACGTAGCCGGTGCTGATGATGACCGGCAGCTCCGGCCGCAAGGCCGCCAGCGCACGCGCCAGTTCCAGGCCGGACAGGCCGGGCATGTTGTAGTCGGCCACGACCAGGTCGAAGGCTTGCGGCGCGGTGCGCACGGCCTCCAGCGCATCGGCGCCGCGGGCGAAGCTCGTCACCAGGTGCCCATGGCTTTGCAGCACGCCCTCTTCGGCCAGGCGCATCACGTCGTCATCGTCCACGCACAGGATGTGCGCCCGCGCCACGGCCGGAGCCGCCGCCGCGCCGGCGGCCGCGGCAGGCGGCTGGCCAACCCGCGCCGCCGCCTCCTCGCCGCAGGGCAGGTAGACGTGGAACGTGGATCCGCGCCCGGGGGCCGAGTCGACGGCGATCGAGCCGCCGTGTTCACTGACGATGCCGTGCACCACGGCCAGCCCCAGGCCGGTGCCGCGGCCCACCGGCTTGGTGGTGAAGAAGGGCTCGAAGATGCGGGCCCGCGTCGCGTCGTCCATGCCGCTGCCGCTGTCGCGCACCCACAGGTGCACGGGGCATCCAGCCCGCTGCACGGTCCCGGGCCGCGCGGCACCCTCGCTCGGCAGCGCATCGAAGCCGACCTCGATCGTGCCGCCTTCCGGCGGCAGCGCGTGCCAGGCGTTGGAGCACAGGTTCATCAGCACCTGCTGCACCTGCGTGGCATCGGCGCGCACGAGCAGCGGCTGCTCGGCCAGCACCGCGCGCAGCTGCACGCCGGCCGGCAGCGAAGCGCGCAGCAGCGCCAGCGATTCCTCGACCAGCGGCCGCAACGGCTGGTCGCGCAGCGCCTGGGCCTGGCGCCGGCCGAAGGCCAGGATCTGCTGCACCAGCGACCGCGCCCGCTGCGCCGACTGGTTGATCTGCTCCAGCCGCGCAGCCGCGGCGGGCGGCATGCCCGGCTCGCGCCGCAGCAGGTCCAGGTTGCCGAGGATGGCGCCGAGGATGTTGTTGAAGTCGTGCGCGATGCCGCCGGCCAACGTGCCCAGCGACTCCATCTTCTGCGACTCGCGCAGCGCGTCGTCGGCCAGGCGGCGTTCGATGACGATGGCGGCCAGCTGCGCCGCGCCGGCCACCAGCGCGAACTCGGGTTCGCCCGGCTGGTGCGGGTGGTCGTGGTAGACGCCGAAAGTGCCCAGCAGCGTGCCGGCACGGCCGACGATGGGCTCGGACCAGCAGGCCTGCACGCCGGCGGCCGCGGCCAATGGACGATAGGCCATCCAGGCCGGGTCGGTGCCGATGTCCGCCGCAACCACCCGCGCGCCCAGGTGCGCGGCGAGGCCGCAGCTGCCGGCCAAGGGCCCCGGGGCCAGCCCATCGGCCGCCTGGTTGAAGAAGCCCGGCAGCGACGGCGCGGCCAGCACGCGCAGGCGCCCCGCGCGCAGCCCCATCAGGCAGCAGCGGGCGCCGGGCAGTTCGCCCTCCAACATGCGCACCAGCGCCTCCAGCACCGTGGCCAGCGGCGCGCCGCTGGCCACCATGGTCAACAACTCGGTGCGTGCGGCCGCGCGGCTGGCGCGCAGCTCGGCCTCGGCGCGGCGCAGCGCCGTGGCGTCGCGCGCCATCACCAGGCGCGCCGCGCGGCCCTCGAAGGTGATGTCGTCGGCGACGATCTCGGCGTCGAACACCTCGCCGTCGCGCCGCCGGTGGCGCCAGATCGTCGGTGCCGGACTCGCCGAGGCCGCGGGGCGGCTGCCCAGGTACGCCTCCAGGCGCACGCGGTCTTCCGGCGGCCGGATGTCGAAGATCGTCATCGCGCGGAACTCGGCCTCGCTGTAGCCGTAGGCCCGCACCGCGGCCTGGTTCGCGGCCAGGAAGCGGCGGCTCTCGATGTCGATCACCCACATCGGCAGCGGGTTGCGCTCGAAGAGCAGCCGGTCGGCACCGCCGCGGCCGGTGGTCGGGCCAGGGGCTGCGGCGGCCGGGGGTGCGGCCGGTGCCGACGCCGGGGCGGCCGCGCCCGGCCCGGCACGGCCGGCGAGCGGCCGAGGCGAGGCGGGGCGCGGCTGGTTCGGCATCGCACCCCGCGTTCGGTCAGCCCCGCGGCAGGTTCAGCGGCGCGGCCAGATCGGCCAGCGACTCGCCGCGTTCGCGCAGCAGCGCCTCCAGCGCCGGCAGCAGCGGGCCCAGGCGTTCGTCCAGGGCATCGCGCACGGTGTCCACCACGACCTGCGTGCCGCGCTCGATCTCCAGGTTCAGCGCATCGCCGACCTGCTTGTCGGCGAAGGTGGTCATGCGCAGCGTCTCGGGGATCAGCCAGACCTCGAACCAGCCCTCGCGGCGGTCGGCCTCGGCCACCGTCAGGCTGGCGCCGTTGACTGCGAGGTAGCCCTTGGCGAACACGTAGCGCCGGTGCGACTCGGGCACTGCGATGCGCAGCACGTGGTTGTTCTCGGGCTGGCGCAGCTGCAGCACGCGGCCGAGGCAGTCGACGTGGCCGGAGATGGGGTGGCCGCCGATCTCGGCACCGTCCTTCGCCGCGCGTTCCACGTTCAGCCGACCGCCGACCGGCAGCGCACCCAGCGTGGTCAGCCCCAGGCTCTGCTGCATCACGTCGAAGGTGGCGCGCCCCGGGGCCGGACGGGAGGTGACGGTGAGGCACACGCCGTCGCAGGCAACGCTGGCGCCGATCTCCAGTCCATCGTCGAAGCCGGCGGGGAACGCCAGCTCGAAGCTGCGCAGCCCGGGGCGGTCGGTGATGGCCGCCAACTGGGCGATGCCTTGAACGATGCCGGTGAACATGGAAGACGGGGCCGGGCGGCGGAAGAGTGGGACAGATTCGAGCTTAGCAGCGCGTTTTCCGCTGCCCCGGGGAAGACCTGAGAAGGCCGGACGGCCCCATGGCGCCGGGGCAACGGCCGTTCCCTGCAGTGCGGCATCGCGCGCCCACGGCCTCCTGCCAGGTTTGGGCACCTCCACTGGCAACATGGCCGCCATGGAACCGTTCAAGAACGCCATCGATGCGGCCCTCGTGGGCGCGATGGCCGATCACCTGCAGCGCGCCGCACGGCGCCTGCGCCGCACCGATGCCTTCGATCGCCGCGCTTTCGAACGCGTGGCGCTCGATGGTTTGCCGGCGCTGGAACTGAAGGACCGCGTCCGACAGCTGGCCGCGGGGCTGGTGGCCGCGCTGGCCGCCGATGCCGACACCGCATGCGCCGTCATGGAAGCCGCCCTCGGCCCGCCCGGTGAAGGCGACGACCTGGCGCTGCTGCGCACCAGCGACGCGGGGCTCGGCGGCTGGGCGGTGTGGCCGCTGGCCGAGGCCGCCACGCTGATCACCCTGGATGCCGCGCCGGCGCGCGGCCTGCAGGCGCTGCACGCGATGACGCAGCGCGCGACCGCCGAGTTCGCGATCCGGCCGTTCATCGCTCGCCACCCCGAACTGGCCTTCGCGGCGCTCACGGCATGGGCCGGCGACCCGAGCGCGCACGTGCGGCGACTGGTCAGCGAGGGCAGCCGGCCCCGCCTGCCCTGGGGCCTGCGCTTGCAGGCGCTGGTGCGCGACCCGACCCCCACCCTGCCGCTGCTCGAGCGCCTGCAGGACGATCCCAGCGCCTACGTGCGCCGCAGCGTGGCCAACCACCTGAACGACATCGCGAAGGACCATCCGGCCCTGGTCGCCGACTGGCTGCACACCCACCTGCCGGGCGCCGGGGAGGCACGCCGCGCGCTGCTGCGCCACGCCAGCCGCGGTCTGGTCAAGCAGGGCGATGCACGCATCCTCGCGGCGTGGGGGCTGGGCCAGCAGCTGCAAGGCAGCGCGGCGCTGGCGCTGTCGGCCCGGCGCGTCATGCTCGGCGGCGAACTGGGGCTGCAGCTGCGGCTGCGCTCTGCGGCCGCGCAGCCGCAGCGCCTGGCCATCGACTACGCGGTGCACCACGTCAAGGCCAACGGCACGCGCAGCCCCAAGGTCTTCAAGGGCTGGGTGATCGAGCTGAGCCCGCGCGAGCAGCGCGTGCTGGACAAGCGCCATTCGCTCAAACCGGTGACCACCCGCCGCTACCACGCGGGCGAACACCAGGTGGACGTGCGCATCAATGGGCAGGTGGTGGCGGAGGCGGCGTTCGATCTGCTGGTCTAGGGCCTACCGGCCGGGGAAGCCGCGAGAAGTCACCGGGACGTCCGCGCTCACGCCCCGGGCTCGCCCCCCAGCGCCGTGACCTCCGCGCTGCCGGAGCGCTGCGCGTCCACCTTCGGGCTGCCGTAGTAGCGCACGCCGGCCGAGCCTGAGGCCTTGGCGTCCAGCCGCTCGGTGACCCAGGCCACCGCCTGGGCGCTGCCGGCCGCGCGCAGGTTGGCTTCGGCGGTGCGCAGGTGCTTGGCGCTGAGCACCGACGAGCCGCCCAGCGTCGCATCCAGCCGGGCGCAGCGGCCGGCCAGGTTGAGGACCGCGCTGCCGCCGGCCGCCAGGTCCAGCTGCTGCAGGTCCAGCCGCGCCAGCTTCACGACCGCACTGCCGCCCAGGTGGACCTTCAGCCGCCGCCCGCTCCAGGCTTCGCCCAGCACGGCGGCCGAACCACCGGCCTCCACCGACTCCAGGCGCTGCAGGTGCAGCGTGATCGCCAGCGCCGTCGGCCGGATCGAGCCCTCGCTGCGGATGCGCAGCACGCCGCCTTTCACGGGCGCTTCGATCAGGCCCAGCAGGTTGTCGTCGGTCTCGATCTCGATGAAGTCGCGATCGGCCTGGCGCAGTGCCAGCCTGGTGCTGCCGCTCAGGTGCAGCGCATGCACCGGCTCCAGCGGGCGTTGTTCCTTCAGCACCCGGCCCGAGCCCTTGTGCATGCCACGCCAGAAGGACCAGTCGGCTGCCTGCGCCGCCCCCACCGCGGCGACGGCCGACACACCGAGAAGGATCCGCCGGCGGCGGGGGACGAAGGGGCTCATGGCAGCGGAGGCGGATGACGCGGGGGCCCCGAGCATGGCCCACGCGGCCGGGCCGTGCACGCGCGCTGCGACCAGATGCGCGACCCGCGGCATGAACTGCAGGCCCGCGCCGGCGCGGATCGGTTCATCGGCACCTCAGCTGAAATGCAGCCCGCCGATGCGCAGCCACGGCAGGCACCAGGCCGCGGTGTCGATGCGCTCGCGGCTGACGGCCTGCACGTCCTGCAGCATGCGGGCGATGTTGCCGCTGATCATGGTCTCGCGCAGCGCCGGCCCGGGGCTGCCGCCTTCGATCAGGAAGCTGTTCTTGATGACGCCGGAGAAGTCGCCGTTGGGCGCCGGGTTGCCCATCGACAGGCGCCCCACCAGCGCGCCGTGGCGCACGCCGCCCACCAGCTCGGCCAGCGCCGTGTCGCCGGCCGGCGCCTCCCAGCCCTCGGCCGCCACCGGCACGTGCGCCAGGCCGGTCTTGCGGCTGGCGTAGAGGCTGGGCGTCAGGCACGACAACTGGCCGGCGCGCAGCAGTTCCACCGGCGCGGCCACGCAGCCGTCGGCCGACATGGCGCTGTTGCCCGGCCCGTCGAAGCGGCTGTGCAAGGACAGCAACGGGGACGCGATGGCCTGGCCCACGCGTTCGCGGTACAGCGAGCTGCCGGCGATCAGTTGCATGTCGGCCACCTGGCCCAACAGCCAGCCGAAGAGGCTGGCGGCGGCCAGCGGCGTCAGCACCACGTCGCCGACGAACTTGGCCGCCAGTGGCTGGGTGTGCACCTGGCGCACGGTGTCGCGCAGCACCTGGTCGATGCCGGCATAACGTTCGATGGGCTGGGAGTGCAGTTCGGCGGCGCGGCCGTGGGTGTAGTTGAAGGAGCTGGTCCGCGTGCCTTCCTTCGCGGTGCCCATCAGCGCCAGCTGGTAGCTGCCGATGCGCCGGCCGATGGCGCTGCCGCCGCTGCTGAGCAGCCGCGCATCGAGCCGCTGGTGCGCGATCAGCGCCTCCTCCAGCATCATCGCCGGCGCCTCGCGCGCGCGGAAGGCGAGCAGCTCCGCCACCTTGCCGGCGATCAGCGCCTGGTCCGCCTCGAGCGGGCCGTGCGCGATCTCGGCCACCTGGCCGACGCAGATCACGTTGGCCTCGTCCTGCGGCGCGGCCAGCGCATCGGCATGCAGCGCGCCGACGGCGGCGGCGATGGCGTCCTCGCCCAGGTCGGTCAGTTCGGTGGTGGCCATGCGGCCGTCGACCAGGCCGGCCAGCGCCAGCTTCTCGACCACGGTGCTGCGCAGCAGGCTGGGCTCGTTGTGGGCGACGTTCAACTCGGTCGTGGCCTGCACGCTGGCCTCGGCACGCGCGGCATCGAAGCCGGCGGCGCGCATGCGCTCCAGCGCCTGCTCGGCGCGGTCTTGCAGCAGATCCCGCGCCATCATCACTGTCCCCCCAGGTGGGCGCGCGCGCGCAGCGCCGGCCCGCCCATCGAGACGACCATCGTCTGCTTCTTGCCGCAGTAGCCGGCGCAGGTCCAGTGCATCTGGTCGGACACCGCATCCACGCTCTGCAGCACCTTGATCGCCGAACCCGACAGCGTGGTGTCGCGGATGGCGCGGCCGACGCGGCCGTTCCTGATCTCGTAGGCCAGCGTGATGCCGAACATGAACTCCGTCGTCGAATCGGCCTGGCCGTTGGCGGTCTTCAGCAGCAGGTAACCCGAATCGACGGCGGCGATCATGTCCTCGTAGCGGTCGCGGCCCGGCAGGATCGCGGTGTTGCGCATGCGCACCAGCGGCTCGTCGTGCGGACCGAAGGCGCGCGCGCTGCCACTGGGCTCGAGCCCCAGGCGGGCCGCCGTCTCGCGGCTGCTCATGTAGCCCTTCAGGATGCCGCGCTCGATCAGCACCGCGTCGCGCGCGGGCGTGCCTTCGTCGTCGACGTAGACCGGCACCATCGCTTCCCGGCCGTCCACGCTGTGCGCGTAGTCGATCATCGTGACCAGCTCGCTGCCGACGCGCTGGCCGAGCAGATCGGCCGTTACCGCGCCGCCCAGCACGATGTCCGCCTCGCAGGGGTGGCCCATGGCCTCGTGCGCCAGGATGCCGGCCAGCGCCGGCGCCATCACCACGGTGTGCAGGCCGCCCTCGGCCGGCACCGCATGGCGCTTGGCCTGAAGGTGCTCGTGCAGGTGCTCCAGCACCGGCGCCAGCGCCTCCACGCTCAGGTCCAGGTCGCCCAGGCCGCCCTTGACGGACA
>CAMLJY010000045.1 GCA_946480465.1 uncultured Burkholderiales bacterium | reverse complement strand
CGTGCTCCTTCGGCGGCAGCTTGGTCAGCCGGCGCTCCACCTCTTCGCAGCGGTAGACCCGCCGCAGGTTGGCGATGGGAATGCCGCCGCGGTGGGGCGGGGCGGCGACCGGGACCAATTCGGTCGACATCCTGTCCAAGGGCAGATCGGGCATGCGCGCGCTCCTTGACTTGCATCCAACGACTTCATTGCAGCAGACCGGCAACCGGTTCACGCTTGGAAAAACGTGACGAACTGGCCGCAGTTGACCTTCGGCATGCCGGGCCAGCCCGCCCGCTGCCGTCCGTCCGTCACTTGCGCCTAGCAATCGCCGGGCCTGCTGCAACAAACGAAACGTCGCCCCCGGGGGCTGACGCGATGCTGAAACCACCGCGCCCGACACTGCCTTCCCATGCAGCGATGCCTGCTGCACCGAGGAGAGCCCGATGACCGCCGCCACGCTGACGATGCCCGCCCCCGTTGAATTCGATGCCGCCACCGGGCTCACCGAAGACGACCTGGGCCTGCCCGGCTGGCTGTACCGCAGCGAAGCCTTCGCCGAGGACCTGCAGGGCGAGGGTGAGCTGCTGGCGACGCCCCCGCGTGGCCTGCGCGGCCTGCTGTCGGCGGTGCTGTACCCGGCTACCGTGCTGCTGGCGGTGCTGGCGACCCTGCCCTCGGCGCTGACGCTGGTCTGACCCACCGGTCCCGCCGCCAGGCCGCCCCTGTGCCGGGCCACTTGGCGCCTGTTTCGCGCCATCGCGTCTGCTGAAACAATTGAAACCCCGGCCACCCCGGCCGGAAGCCCGGCTGAAACTCGCCCTCGCCAGCATCGCCGCCATCCCATGCACGCCTCGTCCACCCCCGTCGTCGCCGGCCCTGGTTCTTCGCGGGCGGTGGCGGCTGCCGGAGCCGCCGAAATGACCCCCGCCGCCCAGCCCGACACCGCCCCGCGCCTGCTGGTGGTGGACGACGAGTCCGAATTGCGAGCGCTGCTGGCCGAGTACTTCGGCCGCCATGGCTTCGTGGTGCGTGCCGCGCCGGATGCCGCCGCCGCCCGCCGCATGATCGCGGAGGAACTGCCGGACCTGGCGATCCTGGACGTCAACATGCCGGGCGAGAACGGCCTGTCCCTCGCGCGCTGGCTGCGCGACACGCACCCGCGCGTGCGCCTGGTGATGCTGACCACCGCCGGCGAGGCGGTCGACCGCATCGTCGGCCTGGAGCTGGGGGCCGACGACTACCTGCCCAAGCCCTTCGAGACCCGCGAGTTGCTGGCCCGCGTGCGCGCGCTGCTGCGCCGCCTTGGGGACGCGGCGCCGGCCGCCTCGGCCGCGCCCAGCGCGCCGGCTGCCATCGTGCCGGCGGCGCCTCCGGGCAAGCGCATCGCCTTCGGCGCCTGCGTGCTCGACGTGGACGAGCGACGCCTCTACGGGCACGACGGTGCCGAAATCCCGATCACCGCGGCCGAGTTCGACCTGCTCGCGCTCTTCGCCAGGCACCCGAACCGGCCCTTGAACCGCGACCAAATCATGGAGCAGGCGCACAACCGCGGCTGGGACGTGTTCGACCGCTCGATCGACCTGCGCGTGATGCGCCTGCGCCGCAAGATCGAGCGCAACCCCGACAAGCCGGAGGTCATCAAGACCGTGCGCAACGTCGGCTACGTGTTCGTTCCGGCGACGGGTGGATGACCCGCGGGGCCGGACCCGGGGCGTCCGCCGACGCGGCCCGCCCGCGCGCGACGGCGCCCGGCCGCCCGCTTTCCGCCGAGCCGGCCGCGCAGGCCGCTGACGAACCGCCGCGCCTGCCCGGCGAAGACGGCGTCCGCCAGGGCCCGGGCGACACCGGGCGCCATTGGGGTGAAGACACCGGCCGCCATCGGCTGGACGACACCGGCCGCTACCGGCTCTCCCCTGAAATCTCCGCGGACGCGCTGGAACGGCGTTATCGCCGCCAGCTCTGGCTGATCGCCGCGCCGCTGTTCGGCCTGCTGCTGGTGCTGGGGCTGTGGCAGGCCTGGCAGGCGCGCATCGGCGTCGTGGCCGAGCTGGAGCGCCAGGCCACGCAGCAGCATGCCGCGCTGCAGGCCCTGACCCGCATGGCCGCCGACCACGTCGCCGATCTGCGCCTGGTGGCCGAGCGCGAGCTGAGCCAGCCCCCGCGCGAACCCGACCGCGCGCTGCGCGACGCGCTGCAGCTGCGCGGTGCCCCGGACCAGCCCGACGGCTACGCGCTGGACCAGCTGCCGCCGCTGTTGCACGCCGGCAGCGCGCAGCTGCTGTGGCCGCAGGCCGGCGCGCCGCCGCCGGAGGGCACGATGGCGCTGCTGCAAGCGCTGTCCCGCTCGGCCGAGATCGCCCACAGCCGCCATGCCGACCTGGCGGCTTCGCTGTTTCTGGGCTGGCCCGATCGCTGGCTGCTGCACTACCCCTGGGTGCCCAGCGCCGCGCTGGTCGGCGCCGCGCCGGGCGCGACGATGCCGGTGGCGCTGGCGCGGCTGTACGGCGGTCCGGCCTTCGCCGATGGCACGCCCGAGCGCAATGCCGAGCGCCGCGCCTACTGGACGGCGGTGCAGCGCGGTGCCGAGGACGGCCCGCGCGTGCTGCATGCGGCGCCGGTGTACGACCGCGACGACTTCCGCGGCGTCGTCGCGGCCGAGGTGCGCCTGGCCAGCATCGCCCGCGTCGTCGCCGCGCGGCCGGTGGCGCCCTTGCAGGACATGTACTGGTGGGTCATCAACGACCGCGGCGAGGTGCTGGCCGAGCGCCTGGCCGCCGCCCAGGGCCCGAGCGAGCAGCCCCGCGCACTGCCCGCCGGGCTGGATGCGCAGGCGCTGGCCGATGCGCAGCGCGCCGGCGGCCGCGCGCTGGCGCTGGCCGGGCACCGGCTGGTCGCCATCGAGGTGGCCGACGCACCGTGGACGCTGGTGGTCGCGCTGGGCGACGGCGCGCTGCTGGCGCAAACGCTGCCGGGGCTGGCGCCGTTCACGGTGGTCGGGCTGGCGCTGGTCGGCCTGTTCATCCACACGCAGGCGCTGCTGCGCCGCCGCGTCATTCAGCCGGCATTGGGCGTGATGGGCTACCTGCAGGCCAAGTCGCTCGACCCGCGCGCGCCCGAGCCCGAGCTGCCGCCGCGCTGGCGGCCCTGGGCCCACGTGATCACCCGCACCTTCGACGAGCAGCGCGCCGCGCGCGCGGCGGAACGGCGCAGCGAGGCCTTCAAGTCCGCCATCGTCGACCATGCGCTGGCCGCGCTGGTGGTCACCGACGGCGTCGGCCGCATCGTCGAGTTCAACCCCGCGGCCGAGGCCATGTTCGGCCTGCCGCGCGACGAGGCATTGGGCCGGCGGGTGGAGGAGGTCATCATCCCGCCGCGCCATCGCGATGCCCACGCCGCCGGCATGCAGCGCATCGCGCGCGGCGGCATCGCGCGTCTGCTGGGCAAGCGGGTGGAGATGCAGGCGCAGCGCGCCGACGGCACCGAGTTCCCGGTGGAGATGCTGCTGTGGCGCACCGAAGTCGGCGGCGAGCCGCACTTCACCGCCTCGCTGGTCGACCTGTCCGAGCGCCAGCGCGCCGCGCTGGAGATCGAACGCCAGCGCGACATGCTGCGCCAGAGCGAGAAGCTGTCGGCGATGGGCAGCCTGCTGGCCGGCGTTGCGCACGAGCTGAACAACCCGCTGGCCATCGTGCTCGGCCGCGCCAGCCTGCTGGAAGAAAAATGCGAGCGCCTGCCCGAACTGGCCAGCGACGCGCAGCGCATCCGCGAGGCGGCCGAGCGCTGCGGCCGCATCGTGCGCACCTTCTTGAACATGGCGCGCAGCAAGCCCACGCGGCGCGCGCCGGTGGCCTTCAACGAGCTGGTGCAGGCCGCCGCCGAAATGCTGGCGTACACCTGGCGCAGCCATGGCATCCAGCTGGAACTGAACCTCGCCGACCAGTTGCCGGCGGTGAACGCCGACGGCGACCAGATCGGCCAGATCGTGCTGAACCTGCTGGTCAATGCGCAGCAGGCGCTGAGCGCGGTGAATGGGCCGCGCCGCGTCCAGGTCAGCACCGGCGTCGAGGCGCCGCGGCCCGGCGGCGCTGATGGCCCCGCGCGCGAGCCGCGCGTCTGGCTGCGCGTGGCCGACAGCGGCCCCGGCATCCCGGTCGAGCTGGCCGAGCAGATCTTCGAGCCCTTCTTCACCACCAAGGCCGAAGGCATCGGCACCGGCCTGGGGCTGGCGGTGTCGCGCTCGCTCGCGCGAGACCACGGCGGCAGCCTGGTGCTGGAGCTGATTTCGCCGCTGGGTGGCGCCTGCTTCCGGCTGAGCCTGCCGCTGTCGGGCGAGTCGGCCGCCGCCGGGGCGCCGTCGACGCGGGACGAAGCGGCCAACACCGAGCGCTCGCGCATCCTCGTCGTCGACGACGAGTCCGAGGTGGCCGAGTTGATCCGCGACATGCTCGAGTCGACCGGGCACGAGGTGGCGGTGGCCGAATCCGGCGCCGTGGCGCTGGAACTGCTGGACACCGCGCGCTTCGGCGCCATCGTCAGCGACCTGCGCATGCCTGACATGGACGGCGCCGAACTGTGGCGCGAGGTCGGCCGCCTGCACCCGGCGCTGGCGCGCCGAATGATGTTCATCACCGGTGACACGCTCTCGCCCGGTGCGCGCGACTTCCTCGGCGCCACGGGCTGTCCCCGCCTGGACAAGCCGTTCTCGAAGGCTGACCTGGTCGCCGCCGTGTCGGCGCTGCTGGCGTGATGCGGCGGACCAACGCAGGCGGGCCGGCCGGGCCCGACCAGGCCGTGCTGGCCGCCACGCGGCGGCTCATCGTGTTGCTGGCCGTGCCGATGCTGCTGCTGCTGGCGGTGCTGACGGCCCTGCAGTACGGCCAGCGCATGGACGAGGCCGAGACCGCGCTGCGCCTGAAGCTGGCCCAGCGTGCGCTGGACCTGGAGCAACTGGTGCGCCCGGCCACCGACCACGTGCACGACCTGCGCGCGCTGATGCTGGCCAACTGGCATGCGCCGCCCGACCCTGGCCCGGCGCTGCGCCAGGCCTTGGGTCCGCGCCTGCACCGCGGCCGGCCCGACGGCTGGACGCTCGACGCCGCCAAGGACGCTGACAAAGCCCGTTATGGACAGGTGTGGTGGGCCGCGCCCGACGGCAGCCCGATGCCCGAGGCCTGGCTCCAGCGGGCCGCGCTCTTCGTCGAGCACGCGCGCATCGCTCACCAGCGCGCGCCCGGCTTCGAGGCCACCTGGTTTGCCGGCACCGACACCAACACCTCCTTCGGCTACCCGCACCTGCCCACCGCGCGCATCGTGCAAGCCCTGGGCACCGACGGCCTGGCCGGCATCGCGCCGCTGCGGGTGCAGGCCACCGCATCGAGCCAGGCCTGGCTGACGCGCATGGCGCCGGCCACCACCTGGTGGGGCTCGCCGGACATCAGCCAGCTGCACGGCCAGCTGGTGGTCTCGCACGGGGCGATGGTGATCGTCGACGGCGCCTACGTCGGCGAGGTCTCGGTCGATTTCCGGCTCGACGTGCTGCAGCAGCGCGTGGCCGCCTGGGCGCTGGCTGACGGGGCGCGGCACTGGATCGTCAACGAGAAGAGCCGCGGCGGCGAGGGGCCCTCGGAGGTGATGGCGGACTCCTCGCAGCCGCTGGCCGCGCCGGCCGGGCGGCGCTGGGTGCCGGGGTCGCAGCGCCAGTCGCTGGACACCGCGCTGGCCGAGCACCTGCCGACCGGCGTCGGCGCGGCGGCCGCCCAGCAGGCGCTGCAGGCCGGCGGAACGGTGCACGCGGTGGGCGACTGGTGGCTCGCCGCCGCGCGGCGCGATGGTGCGCCCTGGAGCGTGCTGGTGGCGCAGCCGCTGGGTCCGCTGCGCACGGCGGTGCTGAAGAGCCTGCTGCCCAACGCGCTGATCGCGGCCGCGCTGGTGCTGATGGCGGTGGCCGGGCAGTGGGCGCTGTCGCGCCACTTCGTCGCGCCGGCGTTGCGCGTGCTGGCCTACCTGCGCGCGCTGTCGGCCGATGCCGACGCGGCGCCGCCGCGCCTGCCGCTGCGCTGGCGCACCTGGGTCGACGCGGTGACCGACACCTTCCGCGCCCAGCGCGAGCTGCAGCGGCGCGAGCACCAGCGCGAGGCCTTCAATTCGGCGATCGTCGACCATGCGCTGGCCGCCATCGTTGCCACCGACGAGGCCGGCCGCATCGTCGAGTTCAACCCCGCGGCCTCGGCCATGTTCGGCCTGCCGCGCGAAGAAGCGCTGGGCCGCGAAGTGACCGGCCTCTTCCCCGAGCGCTTCCGGCCCGAGCATGCCGCCGGCCTGCGCCAGCTGGTGGCCGGCGAGCGGCAGGACTTCGTCGGCCGCCGCGTCGAGATCACCGCGCTGCACGCCGACGGCCGGGAGTTCCCGGTGGAGATGCTGCTGTGGCGCACCGAGCTGGACGGCGAGGTGCACTTCACCGCCTCCATGGTCGACCTGACGGAGCGCCGCCAGGCCCAGCACGAGATCGAACGCCAGCGCGAGGCCCTGCGCCAGAGCGAGAAGCTGGGCGCGATGGGCGGCCTGCTGGCCGGCGTGGCGCACGAGCTGAACAACCCGCTGGCGGTGGTGATGGGCCGCGCCGGCCTGCTGGAAGAAAAGCTCGCCGACCCCGCGCTGCGCGGCGATGCCTCGCGCATCCGCGAAGCGGCCGAACGCTGCGGCCGCATCGTGCGCACCTTCCTCAACATGGCGCGCAGCAAGCCGGCCGAGCGCCGCGCGGTGAACCTGAACGACCTGGCCCGCGCGGCCGCCGACATGCTGGCCTACGCCTGCCGCAGCCACGACATCCAGCTGCAGCTGGACCTGGACGAATCGCTGCCGGCGATCGAGGGCGACGCCGACCAGATCGGCCAGGTGGTGCTGAACCTGCTGATCAATGCCCAGCAGGCGCTGGCCGCGCAGGACGGTGCGCGGCGGATCGTCGTCACCACCGGCCTCGAACGCCCGCGCGAGGGCCGCGCCCCGCAGGCCTGGCTGCGTGTGGCCGACAACGGACCCGGCGTGCCGGCGGCGGTGCAGGAGCAGATCTTCGAGCCCTTCTTCACCACCAAGCCCGAGGGCGTGGGCACCGGGCTGGGCCTGGCGGTGTCGCGCTCATTGGCGCGCGCCCATGGCGGCGAGCTGCGGCTGGAAGCCAGCGGCAGCGGCGCCTGCTTCCGCCTCAGCCTGCCGCAGGGCGCGGCCGCGGCCGAGGTCCCCGCCGAACCCGCCAGCCCGGACGACGCGCCGGCGCTGGCGCACGTGCTGGTGGTGGACGACGAGGCCGACATCGCCGGCCTGATGCGCGACATGCTCGAAGGCGCCGGCTACGAGGTGGCCACCGCCGAGTCCGGCGCCGTGGCGCTGGAGATGCTGGAGATGGCGCGCTTCGACGCCGTGGTCAGCGACCTGCGCATGCCCGACATGGACGGCGCCGCGCTGTGGCGCGCCTTGAGCCAGCGCCACCCGCATCTGCAGCGGCGCGTGCTCTTCGTCACCGGCGACACGCTGTCGACCGGCGCGCGCCGGTTCCTCGACGAGACCGGCTGCCCCAGCCTCGACAAGCCCTTCGCCAAGGGTGACTTCCTGCGCGCGGTGGCGGCGCTGCTGACGTCCGATTGACGCGGCCATCGCTGGGGGCCGAAGGGCGCCGCCGGTTCGTCCACCCGATTCGCATGGCCACCGGCGTGGCCGCCGCGGCGCCGCGCTTCAGGCCACCGGTACCGCCTGCGGCCGCGCCGTGCCGGCCGCCGCGGGAGCGGCCAGCATCTCGCTGCGCACGACCTCGAACAGCCGCTGCCAGGCCGTGCGCAGCTCGCTGGTGAAGCTGCTGCCCAGGCCGGCTTCCAGCGTGTCGATCAGCGCCGCGCCGACCGAGTCGTAGTGATGCGGCTCCACGCCGTAGCCCACGTGGCGCGCGCCCAGCGCATGCAGCACCGGGAACAGTGTCTCGGGCCGGTTCAGCAGGCCGACCGCGGCGCCGATCATGTGCATCAGCCGCTCGCCCTGGCGCGCCAGGTCCTCACGGAAAAGGCCGCGCAGCGTCGGGTCGATGGCGAAGAGGCGCTCGTAGAAGGCTGCGGCCACGCCGGCGGAATCGGCCTTCAGGCGGGCGTAGCTCGCTTGCACGAGGCGGATTTCTTGGGGGGTCATGTCGGGGCACCCGGACCAGGCCGGGTGGGTTGAACTGGATTGGCCGGCAGTGTGGGTGCGCCGCGATGCGACCGGATGTCTGACCCGTGACCGAGGGGTTTCGTTTGTTGCCGGGTGGCGCGCGCGGCGGCCGCACAACAAAAGAAACAGCGGCCGCGCGGCGCTGAAGCCGGCGTGACGCATGCGTTGCCGAGACTGCCGCCACCGCAGCACGCAGGATGACCGCCATGGCCCTCGACCTCCGCTTTCCGCCCGCCGCCACCGCGACGGTCGCCGCCCCACCGGCCCTCCAGCTGCAGCGGGATGCGCAGGCCCAGCTCGCGCTCAACGAATTGTTCCCGCACCTGCGCCAGGCCTCCGACGCCGCGCTACGCGACATCTTCGTCAGCCTGCGCGTGCCGGCCCGGCCCGCGGCCGCATCGTGCGCCGCCGCCTGAGCCGGTCCGCCATGAACATTCGCGACGACGACACGCTGCCGCTGCGGCGCTTCCCATCGCGCATCGCGCAGCTCGGCTTCACGGTTGGCCTGCCGGCCGACTGGATCAGCCACCCGCTGCCCGACGAGCAACCCGACTTCACCGACCCCAGCCGCCTGGTGCCGCTGGCCGCGGTGACGGCGCCGCATGCCGCCATCATCTGGGCCGCCGCGGCGCGGCCGGCCTATGGCGACGGCACGCTCAGCGATTGGGCGCGCTACCTGATCGCCCAACACGGGCTGAGCCTGCGGGCGCTGGGCGAGGACCAGCTCGGCAGCTTGCCCGCGCTGGTCGGCGAAGCGGTGCAGGACAGCGAGGTCGGCCCGCTGCGCGTGCGCTTCGCGTTCGCCGAGGATGGCGGCCGCCTGATCAACCTGACCCTGACCGCGCCCGAAATGCTGGCCGACGCCGTGGTCCCCCTGTGGTTCGGCAGCCTCGCGTCCTTCGCGCTCGACGAGGCGCGCGGCAGCACTGTCCCGCTGTGGCCCGCCGTCGTGCCGGCGCACGCCACTTCGGCGGGGCGCGAGCCGGACGACGCCATGCGGGCCGCTGCCGAACGGCCGGGGCCCGAGGTGCCTGGTGCCGAATCGCAGGGCACCGATGGGCCTGGTGCCCACGCCCGCGCCGAGGGTGCGGCCACCCTGGATGCCGAGCATCCGGTCAACCGCCGCTTGCGCGGCAGCGGCGTCGGCCTGGTGCCGCGCGTGGTCGAAGTCGACGCCGCGCGGCAGTGCGCCACGGTGGCCTGCGGCGCCATCACCGCGCAGCTGACGCTGCCGCTCGGCTGGCACGTCATCGACGACGGTCGCCGCGTGCTGGTGTTCGAGCCGAGCGGCGAAGTGCAGGTTCACCTGGACCTGCTGACTTGCGAAGGGAGCGGCCATGAAGGGGTGCTGGACCAGCTCGAAGCGCAGGCGCGGCGCGACCACCCGGCGCCGGCGTTCACGCGCCTGCGTTCCGGCCTGGTGACGGTGCTGGCCGTGCGTGACATCGCTGACGGCGACCAGCCGCTGGAGCAGTTCCACCTGGTGGTCGACGGCCCCGGCCCCGGCCACCTGCTGCGTGCCCGGGTCACCGCGACCCCGGCCTCGGCCGCCGCCGCGGCGCAGATGGGCGAGCTGATCGTCCGCTCGGCCGTCTTCGGCGCCTTTGCCGCGCCCGCGCGCGCCAGCGACCACGGTCCCGACTGGTGGATGGCCGCGCTGCTGATGGAGCGCGCCGGACGCCTGGCCGAAGCCGAGCAGTGCATCACCGACGCGGTCGACCACATCGGCGCCGCGATCCAGGTGGCCGAGCTGTACCGCCAGCGCATGTTGCGCCTGCAGGACGAAGGCCAGCCCGGCGAGGCCCTGAAAGCCCGCGACGCCGCGATCCGCTGGGCCCACCACTACGCCGCCAGCGCCACCAGCGGCGGCGAAGGCGCCGCCCTGTCCCAAGAGCGCGACGCCTTCATCGCCCAGCTCTGACCTTCAAAACCTGCGCAGGCCCGGCGCCCTCCGAGTGGCAGCCGCCGCCGGGCCGCTCCAAGGCGGCTGCGCGCAAGGGCGCCTGCGCCCGAGCGCCCCGGGGGGGTGGCGCGCCAGCGCCGGGGGCGAGCTTTACTTCACCCAGGTGTTGAGCTGGATGATGGGCTGGAGAACCGCGAGAACGATCACCATCACCGCCGCCCCCATCACGACGATCAAGAGCGGCTCCAGGATCGTCGCCAGCGCCATCGAGCGGCGCTGCACCTCCGTGGACAGCTGCTTCGCCGCGCGCTCCAGCATCTGCGGCAGCTCGCCGGTCTGCTCGCCCAGGCGGGCGAACATCGGCAGCAGGCCGGGGAAGCGCTTCTTCGCCGCCAGCGCGGCGGCCAGCGGCGCGCCTTCACGCACCTGCACCAGCGCATCCATGGCGTCGGCGCGCAGCGCCCGGTTGTGCAGCGTCTCGGCGGCCGCCTGCAGGGCCTTCAGGATCGGCACGCCGGCGCTGGCCAGCATCGCCAGCGTGCCGGCGAAGCGCGCCGCGTTGTAGCCGCGCGCCAGGCGGCCCAGCAGCGGCAGGCGCAGCCAGCCGGCGTCGAAGCGCAGCCTGAAGCCTTCGTTGCGCAAGGCCACCGCCAGTGCCGCGCCCGCGCCGGCCAAGCCCAGCCCCACCAGCCAGCCCCATTGCCGTACGAAGGCGCTCAGGGCCAGCATCATCGTCGTCAACAGCGGCAGCGCCTGCTTGCGCGTGGAGAACACGCCCGCCACCTGCGGCACCACGTAGCTGACCAGGAAGATCACGATCACCAGCGCGATCACCGAGACGATGGCCGGGTACAGCGAGGCTCCGATCAGCTTGGCGCGCAGCGCCTGCCGCTCTTCCAGGTCGTCGGCCAGGCGTTCCAGCACTGCACCAAGGGCGCCGCTCTGCTCGCCGGCGGCCACCACGGCGCGGTAGACCTCGTCGAACTCGCGCGGGGCGCTCGCCAGCGCGCGGGCGAAAGGGGAGCCCGCATTCACCTCGGCACGCAGGTGCGCCACCAGCTCGCGTTGCTGGGGGGTCTCGGCCTCGTCGGCCAGCGCGGTCAATGCGCGTTCCAGCGGCAGGCCGGCGCCGACCAGGCCGGCGATCTGGCGCGTCCACACCGCGAGCGAGGTGCTGCTGAAGGCGCGGCGCGACAGGCTGATGCCGCCGGCGGACTGCGCCGCCGCCACCAGCTCCACCGCCAGCGGCACCAGGCCCTGGCCGCGCAGCTGTCCGCGGGCGGCCTTGGCGTTCTCGGCCTCGAGCAGGCCCTGACGGGTCTTGCCGGCGGCATCCAGCGCTTCGTACTTGTAGGCGGGCATCGTGGGACGCGTCTTTCGGGTGCTACTCGCGCGTCACGCGCAGCAGCTCTTCCAGAGAGGTGACGCCCGCCGCCACCAGCCGCTCGCCGTCCTCGCGCATCGTGCGGTAGCCGCCGGCGCGCGCGGAGTCGAACAGCTCCTTCTCGGACGCACGGTTGTGGATCAGCGCGCGCAGCGGGTCGTCCGCCACCATCAGCTCGTAGACGCCGGTGCGGCCGCGGTAGCCGGTGTGGGCGCACTCGGCGCAGCCCACGGGATGCCAGCGGCCTTCGCCGTCCTGGCGCCGGCAGCTGGGGCACAGCTTGCGCACCAGGCGCTGCGCCTGCACGCCCAGCAGCGACGAGCTGAGCAGGAAGGGCTCCACGCCCATGTCGATCAGGCGCGTGACGGCGCTGGGCGCGTCGTTGGTGTGCAAGGTGGCCAGCACCAGGTGGCCGGTCAGCGAGGCCTGGATGGCGATCTGCGCGGTCTCGAAGTCGCGGATCTCGCCGATCATGATCACGTCCGGGTCCTGGCGCAGGATGGCGCGCAGCGCCTTCGCGAACGTGAGGTCGATCTTCGGGTTGACCTGCGTCTGGCCGATGCCCGGCAGCTCGTATTCCACCGGGTCCTCGACCGTGAGGATGTTGGTGGTCGAGGTGTCGATGCGGCCCAGCGAGGCGTACAGCGTGGTCGTCTTGCCGGAGCCGGTGGGGCCGGTCACCAGCACGATGCCGTGCGGCTGGTGCACCAGGCCGTCGAAGGTGGCCAGCAGCTCGCCGGTCATGCCCAGCGCTTCCAGCGTGAACTTCGATTCGGTCTTGTCGAGCAGGCGCAGCACCGCGCGCTCGCCGTGGGCCGAGGGCAGGGTGGACACCCGCACGTCGATCGCCCGCCCGCCGATGCGCAGCGAGATGCGGCCGTCCTGCGGCAGCCGCTTTTCGGCGATGTCCAGCTCGGCCATGATCTTCAGGCGCGAGATCAGCGCCGCGTGCAGCGCCTTGTTCGGCTGCACCACCTCGCGCAAGGTGCCGTCGATGCGGAAGCGCACCGAGCTGCTGCGCTCGTAGGGCTCGATGTGGATGTCGCTGGCCGCGTCCTTTGCCGCCTGGGTCAAGAGCGCGTTCAGCATGCGGATGATGGGCGCGTCGTCGGCCGCTTCCAGCAGGTCTTCCACCGCCGGCAGGTCCTGCAGCAGGCGCGACAGGTCGACCGCGCTTTCCACCTCGCCCACCACCGCGGCGGCGCTGGACCCGCCGCCGGCGTACACCGCGGCGATGCGCGAGGCCAGCGTGGCGGCGGCCTCATGCTCGAAGCTGGTGACGTCGTGGTGGCGCACCACCTCGGTGATGGCGCCGGGCGGCGTGGTCTCGGACGCCCACAGCACGCGCTGCGCGCCGTCGTCCTCCAGCAGCAGCGTGTGCGCCTTGGCGTAGGCGTAGGGCAGGGGATGGCGGGTGGCCATGTCGTTCGGCCTAACGCACACCCGACGCGGCCGCCGCAGGCGGTGCGGCCGGCTTGGCACCCGGCGGATTGGCCGGGGCCTGGGGCGGAGAAATCTCCGGCGGCGCGGGCAACGGCGTGGCGGGCTTGGGCGGCTCGGGCGGCACGATGGGCGGGATCACCGGCATCTCGCCCACCGGCAGCATGACGTGCGGCGCCGGCTGCGCGCCCTGCTGGCGCGCGCGAATCAGGTCGTAGCGGTCCAGCGACAGCTTGTTCACGCTGTCGGCATCGCGCATCACGATGGGCCGCAGGAACACCATCAGGTTGGTGCGCGTCTTGGTGCGGCTTTCGCTGCGGAACAGCTGGCCCAGGACCGGCAGGTCGCCCAGCAGCGGCACCTTGGACTTGCGCTCGGTGAACTTGTCCTCGATGAGGCCGCCCAGCACCAGGATGGCGCCGTCGTCGACCACCACGGTGGATTCGATCGAGCGCTTGTCGGTCGTCGGGCCTGCGTTGGACGTGCCCGGCGCCACCTTCTCGCTGACCGAGGACGACTCCTGGAAGATCATCATGCGCACCGTGCCGCCTTCGCCCACCTGCGGCTTGATGCGCAGCGTGATGCCGACGTCCTTGCGCTCGATGGTCTGGAAGGGGTTGGTGGTGGCACCGCCGGTCTGCGTGAACTGCCCGGTGATGAAAGGAACGTTGGAGCCGACGATGATCTTGGCTTCCTCGTTGTCCAGCGTGATCAGGTTCGGCGTGGAGACGATGTTGGTGTTGGTCTGGCTCTGCAGCAGCTTGGCGATGGCGCCCAGCGCGTAGGTGCCGCCGTAGTTGCGCAGGAGGCCGATGTTCAGCCCCTCGCCCGGCTTGAGGGCGCTGGCTCCGGTGGCGCCGCCGGCGCCCAGGCCGGCGAGCGTCAGGTCGATGATGTTGGCCTGGCCCGGCAGCGAGCTGTTGGTGCCGGCGAAGACGCCGTACTTGTCGCCTTCCTTGCCGATCAGCCCCTGCCACTGCAGTCCGAAGTCGGCGGCGTTGTCGCCCGAGACCTCGACGATCATGCTCTCGATGTAGACCTGCGCGCGGCGGCCGTCGAGCTGGTCGATCACCGTGCGCATCTGGCGATAGAGCGGCTCGGCCGCGGTGATGATCAGCGAGTTGGTCGCCGGGTCCGCCTGGATGAAGCCGCCGGTGGACGGCGACGGCGACTGCGCCACCGGTGCCGCGGCCGCGGCCGACAGGCCCGAGCTGCCCGCGGCACCGCCCTGGGGCGTCATCGGCGAGGCCGGCGTGGCGCTGGTGCCGCCGAAGGACACGCTGCTGCTGCCCGTGCTGCCGCCGCTGGCACCCGCACCGCCGGCGAAGGCCGCGCGCAGCACCGACGCCAGCTTGGCCGCGTCCGCGTTCTTCAGGTGCACGACGTAGATGTTGCCGGCCGGCCCGTCGCCGCCGGGGCGGTCGAGGCGGCTGATCAGCGCGCGCATCGACGCCAGCCGCGCCGGGTTCGCCGCGCGGATGATCAGCGAGTTGCTGCGCGGGTCCGCCAGCACGCTGGTGGCCGCCGTGCCGCCCGGGATGCCCGGGGCCGCCGCCACGCCGCCTTCGCCCAGGCGCTGCACCAGTGCTGCGACGTCGGAGGCCACGGCGTGCTGCAGCTGAACCACGTCGATCTCGGTGGCCGCAGGCTGGTCCAGCGCCGCGATGATGCGGCCCAGGCGCGCCAGGTTGTCGGCGTAGTCCGTGATCACCAGCGAGCTGGTGCCCGGGTTGGCATTGATCGTGTTGTTCGGGCTGATCAGCGGCCGCAGCACCGCCACCAGGTTGTTCGGGTTCTCGTGGTTGAGCCGGAACACCTGTGTCAGCACCTGGTCGCCGCGCTGCGATGTCGGGCCGATCGACACGGTGCCCGTCTGCAGCTTGGCCTCGGCCTCGGGCACGATCTTCAGCAGGCCGTTGGCATCGACCATCGCGAAGCCCAGGCCGCGCAGCGCGGCCAGGTAGTTCAGCCAGGCCTCGCGCACGGGAATGGGCTGCTCGCTGTAGACGGTGATCGCGCCCTTCACACGCGGGTCGACCAGGATCTGCTGGTCGATCATCGCGGCCATCGCGCGGCTCACCGCCTCGATGTCGGCATTGACGAAGTTCAGCGTCACCGGCGCGCTGGAGCGCAGCTTGGGCGTCGCGCCGCGGCCGGCCGGCGCGGGTGCAGGGGCTGGGACGGCGGGGACCGGCGGTGCGGCGTCCGGTGCCGCGCCGGGCGCGGTGTTGTCCTGCGCCAGCGCCGGCAGCACACCGAGCGAGAGGGCGGCCAGGCAGGCCAGCGTCAGAACCGAGGCGGCGAAGGAAGGCTTTCGCTCGACGTGCATGGGAATCATCCGATCGAAATGACGGACAGCGCGCCCTTGCGCCGGCCGATGATGTTGAGCAGGTTCGCGAGCGCGCCCTCCTGGCCCGGCGCCGCTTCAGCCTGGCCGCGGAAGCGCAGCCGCGCGCCGGTCCATTGGCCGTCACCGGCCAGGCGCAGCGCGCCGTCCAGCGTCTGCAGGCTCAGCTGCGCGCCGCCGCCGCCCTCGTCGCCGCGCACCGAGAGCCGGTAGCTGCCCAGTTGGTCCAGCGGCGACAGGCGCGAGGAGATGCCCTGCAGCGTCAGGTCCACCGAGCCGCTGAGGCGCGCGCGGCCCTGCACCACCTGCAGCGTGAGCCCGGGTGTGGCCAGCTGCAGCGTGCCGCCCAGCTGCATGGTGTTGAAGGGCGTGCCGAGCCCGTCCAGCCAGCGCGCCGGCCAGCGGCCGAGGCCGTCGGGCCGCGCCGGCAGCACCAGCGTGAAGCCCGACAGCGCAGGCCGCAGCTCGAGCTTCAGCTCGCCGTTCAGGCAGCAGTCCTGGCGCGCGCGCAGCTTCAGCCCGCGCCAGCTCGGCCGCAGCTTCCAGCTCAGGCGGCCGGGCAGGGCGGAGGCGTCGCGGCTGCCGGGGCCGCCGGCCAGCACCAGCACCGCCTGGCCGGTCCAGACGCTGCCTTGCGCATCGGCCAGCAGCAGCCGCTCGTTCGAGAGTTGGAACAGCGCCCCGGCGAGCCAGCTGGCCGGTGCATAGACGATGGCCGCGACCAGCGCACCGGCGAGCGCACCGCCGATGGCCCAGCGCCGCGCGGCATGCTGGGCGCGTTGCCAGGCCTTGTCGTCGGCGGCCGTGCCCACCGCGGCGCGCGGCGCGCGGCGCAGGCCTTCCGGCAGCAGGCGCGGCGGCTTCTTCACGCGCCGCTCCCGAAGGCCAGCACCACCGTGCCGGCGTAGCCGCCTTCCGGCGTGCGCTGCAGCTGGCTTTCGACCACCCGGGCGCGTGCATTGATGCGCACCTCGGCCAGCCACGCGGTCAGCTGCTCGGCGGGCAGGCCGGTCAGCGTCAGCACCGCGCGCTCGCCCTGCAGCGAGACGCGGGCCTTGTCGCCCAGCCGCTCCGCGCTGGCCTGCAGCGCGACGCGGCCCTGCTCCATCGGCACCGGCGGCGCCGCGCGCAGCGCCTGCGCTTCGGCGGCCAGGCGCTGCATCGCCTGCAGCTGGGTTTCCAGCGCGGCCAGCTGGGCTGGCGCGGCCTTCAGCGTGCGCACGGCCGGTGCGATCGCGAGGTAGGCCAGCGCAGCGCCGACGACCAGCGCGGCCGCGAGGATCAGGCGCCTCTCGCGCGGTTGTCGCGCGGCCCAGCCGGCGGCGAGTTGGTGGCGGGTGGGCAGCTTCATCGGGCGATGCTCAGGATCACGCGGCCCTCGCTGCTCTCGACACGGCCGCCGGCGGGCTCGACCCGGCTGCGGAAGGCCTGCACCTGCTCGGGGGTCCAGCCGGGGGCGGCCAGCGTCAGGCGGCCGGGCTCATAACGCAGGTTCTGCGCGGGCGCCTGGCCGTCCGGCCAGCCGCGCGCGGCCAGCGCCAGCAGCGGTTCGAAGTCGCCGGCGCCGGTCTGGCCGGCGGACTGGCGCAGCAGCTCGGTCTCGCGCTGCATCTGCACCGGCGCGTCCAGCACGGCCCGCACCTTGGGATGGGTGCTGCGCAGCAGCGCGTTCATCGCTTCCTTGCGCGCCGCCACCTGCCGCTGCTGCTGCCAGGCCCAGAGGTTCAGGCCCAGCAGCTGCAGCACGACCAGTGCCGCCAGGCCCCAGCGCGCCGGCCGCCAGGCGGGACCGCGCCACTGCTTGGCCAGCTCGCGCAGCGCGCGCAAGCCGCGGTGGCGGGGCGCCAGGTCGAACTGGCGCAGGTTCCAGGGCGCGCGGGCGGCGGCCAGGGCCAGCTCGGCCTCGGTCTGCACCTCCACCGGCGCGCCCAGCCAGCGCTCGGCGGCCGCGACCGCCGCGGGTTCGGCGGTCCAGCGCAGCCCTTGCTCGGACCACCCCGCGAGCCGGGTGCGGGCCAGGCTGCCGGCCAGGCGAAGCGTCGCCACGCCCTGCGCGTCGGCCACCGCCAGCCAGGGCGCGGCGGTCTCGCCGGCCTCGTCGCCGGTGGCGCCGAAGACGTGGGCGTGGCCAGGTGCCGCGGCGTCGCTGCCGGGCGGACAGAGCGCGGGCACGACGCGGTCGAGCGTGATGCCGCCCCCCTCGATGGCGATGATCCAGGACTGCAGCCAGGCGCGGTCGACCGCCGCGACCCAGGCCTCGTCGCCGGCCTTCGCGTTCGGCGCCAGCGCCAGGTGCACGTCGGCGTCGTCATCGAGCAGGTGTTCTTCCAGCACCCCGGCCAGCGCCGCGCGCAGGCGGCTGGCCGGCGCCTTCGGCACGGTGACGCGGTGCCAGCCGACTTCGGTGGCCGGCAATACGGCGACCACGCTGTCCGCCTTCGGCCACTGCGTGGGCGCGGAGCGGCCCTGGGCGGTGACCGCCATGCCGTCGCTGCTCAGCACGTGGCCGAGCACGGCGGCCGGCTCCGGCGGAGCGTCGCCGCCGCGCGCGCGGGGCGGCAGCTGGATCACGAGCATGGACATAGGCTAGTGGGGTCGCGTAAAGAAATTTGGCCGGCCGGCCAGAGCACCCCCAGGGCCGGGCTGCGCCGCACCCGTCCCCCGGGAAGGCCAGGCAGGGCGGCAGTGCCACTGGGGCCTGGTGGTGAAGGGGCCGGCGCGCGCGGCCCGCATTGTGGCAAAGCCATTCGCGATACCGCCTCCGCGTCGGATACCTGTTGTTGCCGGTTGTGCGGGCCGCGGACGCGTGGCAGGCATCCGCGGGTGGCGCCCGCTGCGGCGGGCGCGTTCAACGGCCGGGGGGCGGCAGCACGCGGTGTTCGCGCCAGCGCTGCAGCGTGACCACGTTCGGACCGTCGCGCCGCACCAGCGATCGCTCCTCCAGCACGCGGTCGTCCAGCCGCATGCGGCCGCGCACCTCGAAGTAGGCGCTGCTCGTCACCACCGTGTTGCCCAGCGTCACGGTCGAGGGCAGCAGGTTCGCCGCATCCCCGGGCGACAGCAGCGGTTGGCGCTGCCGCGCCTGCACCAACCGCTCGGCGCTGCCGGGATCGATCGCCAGCACCGCTGCGATCACCTCGCGCGGGGCGGTGTTCAGGTTGACCGCTGCGGCCACCGGCGCGCCGGGCTGGGCCGGCAGCAGCCAGGCGAAGGGACGCAGGCGCTCGATGCTGGCTGCGTCGACCCCGAGCCAGGCCAGGTCCTCCAGCTGCATCGGCAGCAGCGGCGCATCGGCCGCATTGCCTTCGGCGGCCAGCAGGCCGTTGGCGATGCGCGGCGCCAGGTCGTCGGGCAGGCCCAGCAGCGTACACAGGCGCTTCAGCGTTTCCAGCTCGGTCGCCACGACCTGACCGCCGGCGACCAGGTTGCGCAGGTTGTAGCGCGACTGCGCATCGATGATCTCGCCGGCCAGGAAGGCGTCGGGGCCGGCCTCGGCATCGGCCGTGTTGTTTTGGTCGGCCGACAGGAAGGTCGACAGCCGCGCCTCGGCCAGCGGTTGCGCCCAGGGCTCGTTCAGGTGGTCGGTCAGCTGGTTCTTTTGCATGTCCGCGCGCAGGTCCTCGCGCAGGATCAGCCGCGCCCAGTCGGTGGCGCCGTTGAGGATCCAGGCCAGCTGGGCCCGGCCGCGCTCGGCGATCTCGACCTGCACTGCGCGCCACTGCTGCCACACCATGCCGGCGGCCAGCGTGGCCACCAGCGTCAACAGCACCATGGCCACCAGCAGCGCGGCGCCACGCTGGGTCGAGCGGGGGGAGGATCGGTGCGCCACGTCAGGTCCGCTCGTTCGGTCCGAAGCGGTGCAAGGCCGCGCCGAGGGACAGCGGACGCATCGGGCGTGCGGGCTGCTTCATGCTCAGTGCGGCCCCAGCGCGATGTCGCGCGTCAGCCGGCCCTGCGGCAGCTCCAGGACGACGCGCACGCCGGTGGGCAGCAGCTGGCGCTGCGGCGCGACGGCGGGCGGGGTGGCGGGTGGCGTGCCCGGTGGCGCACCCTGGCCCTGCTGCGCGCCGGCCGCGGGCGGCACGGGTGCCGCGGGCGTGGCCTGCGCCACCGGCGGGGCCGGGGCCAGGTTGCCGGTCGACTGCGCATTGCTCCACCCGCCGCGGTAGAAGTAGACCTGCCAGCCGACCATGTCCTGCAGCAGCGTCATCTGCGCCGCTTCCAGTCCCTGCAGCTGCTGGCTCGCCATCCAGGCCTCCTGCAGCCCCTGCACGCGGGTGGTCGCGGCGCTGGCCCAGCGTTGCCAGCGGCCTTCGCGCAGGGCCCACACCACCACTTGCAGACCGTCGCCGCTGCGCCGCACCATGCGCAGCGAGGCGCCGTCGAAAGTCAGCGCCGGCACGCTGGCGTTGTCCTGCACCGCGAGCAGGTCGGCCTCGAACTGCCCGACGATGGCCGACAGGCGCAGCGTCTTCTCGGCCGACTCCTGCGCCAGCTCGCGCGTGCGGGCCATGCTGTCGATGCCGCGCCAGCCGATGGTGGCGATGACCGCCATGATCAGCAGCGCGACCAGCACCTCGACCAGCGTGAAGCCGGCCGGCCGGCCGAAGAGGCGAGGTGGCAGGTGCATGCTGCTAACGTCCGAGGACCGTGGCCAGCGTCACCAGCAGCTGGCCCTGGTCGTCCATTACCCGGGCCTCGACGCGGCGGAAGTTGGCGTTCTGCGTCGGCCGAACCTGCAGCTGGCCGCGGTAGTCGCGCCCGAGCTGCGAGCATTCGAAGTCGATGTCGCCGGTGCCCGGGAACTGGCGTGCCAGGCGCAGGTTGGTCAGGTGGTTGTCGGCGCACCATTGCGCGGCGGTCACGTCAGCCAGGCGCTGCGCATTGCCGGTCAGCGCGCCGGCGGCCTTCAGGCCGGTGGACAGCGCGATCGCGACGATCGCCAGCGCCACCAGCACCTCGACCAGCGTGAAGCCCGCAGTGCGCTTCATCTGGGCGCCGATGCGGCGGCCTGGCCCGCGGCCGCGTCGCCGGTGACGACCGCGAAGGGCGCCAGGCCGTCGGTGGCCAGCACCAGCTGCTGCTCGCCCAGCGTCAGCACGATGCGCTGCGGGCCGATCAGCGGTTCGGGGCCCAGCACCAGCGCGCGGGCGTCGGGAATCTCGGCGCGCAGCTCCTCGTTCAGCCAGTGCTGCGGCAGTTTCAGTTCGGGCGGCAGCCCGACGAAGCGAAAGCGCTCGGCGGGGTCGGTGCTGCCCAGCTCGAAGCGCACCGGCAGGCCCAGCGCGCGGGCTTCGGCCCGTCCGGCTTCCAGCAGCGCCGCCAGGCGTGCGGCTTCCTGCTCCAGGCGGGCCGCGGAAGGGTCGCGCAAGGCCAGGCCCGCCACGCTGACCGCGATGCCGATCAGCACCAGCACCACCAGCAGCTCGACCAGCGTGAATCCGCGTCCGCCAAGGCCGACCGCGGTCGGCGGCGTCACTCGCGCGGGCCCGTGGCGGAATTCACTGCCAGGAGCCGATGTCCGCGTTCTTGCCTTCACCGCCGGGCTGGCCGTCGGCGCCGAAGCTGAACACATCGATTTCCGCCTTCACGCCCGGGTTCAGGTACTGGTAGGGCTGGCCCCAGGGGTCGCTCGGCAGCTTGTCCAGGTAGGGCCGCCAGTTCGGCGGCGGGGTGCCGGCGGAGGGCTTGGTGACCAGCGCGGCCAGGCCCTGCTCGGACGTGGGGTAGCGCTGGTTGTCGAGCTTGTAGAGCTTCAGCGCCTGCATCAGGTTGTTGACGTCGGTGCGCGCCGCGGTGGCGCGCGCATCGTCGGTGCGGTCCAGCAGGTTCGGCACGATCAGCCCGGCCAGCACGCCGATGATGACGAGCACCACGAGCAGCTCGATCAGCGTGAAGCCGCGGCGGGGCTGGCGCGGCGCGGTCGATGGAACGGAAGGGAGCGCGCGCGGCGTCTGGGGCATGGGGTGAAGCAGGTGGGGCCGAAGGGCGCTGAATGATAATCGCCGAATGGCTTGCCCCCAGCTCTCTCCGTTTGCAGCCCCCAGGGGGGCGAGCCGGCACGCGAGCGGTCCGGAGGATCGTTCACGCCAGGCGAACAGTCGGCCCGCATGGACCGGAACGGCCATCCGGAACCCACGGCCCTTCGGGCGACGGGGCGGGCACGGATGAGTTCGCGCCTGGTCGCGATGCTCGTCTGGGCCGCGGTGGCCGCAAGCGCGGTGTTCTGGGGTTACCGCCTGTTCGTCAAGCCGCCGGCCGTGCCGCCGCAGGCCGCGGTGGCCGTCGCGGCTGCACCGGCGGTCGGTGGAGACCTCACCCGCCTCTTCGGCGCGCCGGCCCCGGCTGCGCCCCTGCCCACTGAATCCGCGCCACCTGCCGATGCGCGTTTCAAGCTCGTCGGCGTCGTCGCGCCGGTGACCGGGCAGCGCAGCGGCCTGGCACTGATCTCGGTCGATGGCAAGGCGCCCCGCGCGGTGGGCATCGGCGGCATCGTCGATGGCGACCTGGCGGTCGTGTCGGTCAGCCACCGCCGGGTCGAGCTGGGCGCGCGCGGCGGTGGTGGCACCGTGGCGCTGGAACTGCCGGCGCTGCCGGAAGCCGCACGCGGCACGCTCGACGCCGCGGAAGGCGTGCCGCCGATGCCGGTGCCTCCGCCGGCCGTGATGGCACCTCCGCCGGCCGCCGTCGCACCGGGATTCCCGCTGCGGCCCGCGCTGCGCCAGGGCCTGCCGGGCGCGGTGACCCCGAATGCACCGGCCACCCCGGCTGCTCCACCGGCTCCGTTCGGCGTCACGCCGCAGCCGGCGATGCCCGGCGGCCCCAACCCCGGCGGTCCGGCGACGAGCTGACTTCTGCCGCGTCCTGCGGCCGGTGTCTTGCCGCGGCGTTGGCTGTGATGTTCACAGCTCAGCCCGTGCGCTGCGCGTCGTCCTCGTAGAGGCCGGCCTCCGGCATCGCCGACGGGCGCGACGGCCCCGGGTCTTCACCATCCGCCAGCTCGGTCAGCAGTGCGGCGGCGCTGCGCACCAGCGGCCAGGACAGGCAGGCGCCGGTGCCGTCCAGGCTGTCCAGGCCCAGTTCGAGCAGCGCGGTGGCGTTGAACAGGTTCAGCGCCTGGTCCAACCCACGGTGGCTGTGGCTGCGGCAGAAGACGCAATAGTCGGTCACCGACGCCGCGATGTGCGAAGCCACCATCAGCGCCGCACAGGCCGCCATGCCGTCGACCATGATCAGGTGGCGCTTGCTGGCGGCGACCAGCATCACGCCGACCATCACCGCGGTTTCGAACCCCCCGAAAGCAGCCAGCACCTCGACCGCATCGGTCACGTCGCGGTGGCGGGCCTGGGCCGCCTGTGCGATGGCCATCAGGTGTGACAGCGACTCGCTGCTCATCTGCGGCCCGCTGACGAGCAGATCGCGCACGGGGCTTTGCGTCAGCCGCGACAGCACCAGCGCCGCCGCCTCGTGTGCGCCGACGCCGACTCCGGCGCAGGCCACCAGGTTGCCTCGCAATGCGTCGCCGATCTCCATGCCGGCGCGGATGGCGGCATGCGCCTGGTCCAGCGCCATCGCCGGGCTGACGCGCGCATTGCGCGTGCCGTGGGCGATCTTGCGCGGCATCAAGCGTTCGTGCGGGCTCATCTCGGCGGCCAAACCGCAGTCGATCAGTGACAGCTCCAAGCCCTGGATGCGCGCGAAGACCGAGGCCGGCAGCTGGCCCGTGAGCAACTGCCGCACCTGGTCATGCGACTGCGGCAACTGCGCGTTCTGGATGCCATCGACGGCCAGGCCGTGGTCCGCTGCGAAGAGCACCAGTTGCGGGTCGCGAAAGCGGGGCTTCAGCGTGTTCTGCATCAGTCCGAGGCGCACGGCCACCGGCTCCAGCTCACCCAGGCTGCCGACCACCTCGACGCGGCGTTCGAGCTTGTCGATCAGCGCCCGCTCGAGCAGCGGGTTCGACGTCGGCGCGATCAGCGAGCGGTTCAGCGACATGGGGACGAGTGTAAGCAGCGGCGTGCGCAGCGGCTACCGACGGTCCGCTCGCCAGGGCGGCCGTGCGGGCCGCGCGCGTCAGCGCAGGAACAGCCGGTACACCGGGTTGTCGGTTTCCTCGGTGAACGGGTAGGCCAGCGCATCGAGGAAGGACTTGAAGGCCCGCGCGTCGCTGCGCGGCACCTGGATGCCGACGAGGATGCGGCCGTAGTCGGCGCCCTGGTTGCGGTAGTGGAAGAGGCTGATGTTCCAACCCGGGTCCATCGACGACAGGAAGCGCATCAGCGCGCCGGGCCGCTCGGGGAAGACGAAGCGGAACAGGCGCTCGTGCTCGGCCAGTTCGGTGCGGCCGCCCACCATGTGCCGCACGTGCTCCTTTGCCAGTTCGTCGTCGGTGAGGTCGACCGTCGGGAAGCCGTGACGCTCGAAGCTGCGTGCGATCTTGTCGGCCTCGTCGCGGCGCGAGATCGCGATGCCGACGAAGACGTGGGCCTGGTCGGCGTCGGAGATGCGGTAGTTGAATTCGGTGACTGCGCGTGGGCCGATCAGCTCGCAGAAGCGCTTGAACGAGCCGCGTTCCTCGGGGATCGTCACCGCGAACAGGGCCTCGCGCTGCTCACCGAACTCGGCGCGCTCGGCGACGAAGCGCAGGCGGTCGAAGTTCATGTTGGCGCCGCAGGTGATCGCCACGAAGGTCTGGCCCTTGCACTTGTTCGCGGCGGTGTACTGCTTGATCGCCGCGACACCCAGCGCACCCGCCGGCTCGAGGATGCTGCGCGTGTCCTGGAACACGTCCTTGATCGCGGCGCAGACTTCGTCGGTGTCGACGACGACGAAGTCGTCGACCAGCATGCGTGCGAGGCGGAAGGTCTCCTCGCCCACCAGCTTCACCGCCGTGCCGTCGGAGAACAGGCCGACGTCGGGCAGCGTCACGCGCTTGCCGGCCTTCACCGAGCGCACCATCGCATCGGAGTCGCGCGTCTGCACGCCGATCACGCGGATGTCAGGCCGCACCGCCTTGATGTAGGACGCAACGCCTCCGATCAACCCGCCGCCGCCGATGGCGACGAACACGGCGTCGATCGGCCCCTGGTGCTGGCGCAGCAATTCCATGGCGATGGTGCCCTGGCCGGCGATGACGTCGGGATCGTCGAAGGGGTGCACGAAGGTCAGGCCTTCGGCCTCCTGCAGGGCCAAGGCGTGTTGGTAGGCGTCCGAATAGCTGTCCCCGTGCAGCACCACCTCGCCGCCAAGCGCCGCGACGGCGTCGATCTTCAGCTTCGGCGTCGTCACCGGCATCACGATGACGGCACGGCAGCCCAGCTTGCGCGCGCTCAGCGCCACGCCCTGGGCATGGTTGCCCGCCGAGGCGCAGATCACGCCCTGCGCCAGCTGCTCCTTCGTCAGGTGCGCCATCTTGTTGTAGGCGCCGCGCAGCTTGAAGCTGAACACCGGCTGCTGGTCCTCGCGCTTGAGCAGCACATGGTTGCCGAGGCGGCGCGACAGGCTGCGGGCGGGATCCAGCGGCGACTCGATCGCAACGTCGTAAACGCGCGCGGTCAGGATCTTCTTGAGATAGTCGGTGGACGGGGCGCGGGCCATGGGCGGCGGACTTTCCAGGTCAATCGAGGCGGGGGGCGGCTGTTGGGCGCGTGCCGGGGTGCACGAGCGGCGCGGGATGATAAGCCTGCCCCGGAAAGAAAAAGGCCCGGGACGTGAGCCCCGGGCCGAATCCACCATTGGAGGAGGTGGAGGAGACAAGCGGTGGGATCATGGTCGCTGCAGCTGTGGGTTAGGAGGCTGGCCTGCCGACCCGGGCTGCTGCGGCGCTGACCCGATGGAAACCAGTCTAGCGTGCCGATTGCTGCGCCGCAATATCATCACCGCGATGACTCTAGGGCGCCCGCTCCATTGGGTGGTGCGCGGCGCCCGCGGCAGGTGCGCCGTATGCACCGTTCGAGGGGATAGACGATGGAATGCACGATTCGATGGGTGCCGGACGCCGGCATGGCCATGGTGGCCGAAACCGGTAGTGGCCACCTGCTGGCGATGGACGGCGCGCCGGATGGCGGCGGTCGCAACCTGGCGCCGCGGCCGATGGAGACCATGCTTGCCGGGGCTGGCGGTTGCACGGCCTACGACGTCGTGCTGATCCTCAAGCGCGGCCGGCATGAGGTGACGGACTGCCGGGTGACGCTGAAGGCCGAACGGGCGGCCGAAGACCCGAAGGTCTTCACTCGGCTGCACATGCACTTCACCGTCAGCGGCCGCAATCTTCCAGCTGCCGCGGTCGAGCGTGCCATCGCGCTGTCGCACGACAAATACTGCTCGGCGACCATCATGCTGGGCAAGACGGCAGAGATCACCACGAGCCACGACATCGTCGCGGTGTGAGCTGCTAACGCACATTGGAAGCGTCGCCCGTCCGTGCGGCGCCTTCGCGAATGACGTGATGTGTTGCGCCTCTGATGTGCCGCAGCCGCGAGGCCCGGCGCACAGGCGCTCAGATGACGTGCGCCGTCGTCGTCATCACCCGCGCGGCCGCGCGCATCGCCCAGCGCACGGGCGCCGGCAACGCCACGCCCCCGCTCTGCAGCGCTTCGTCCGCATGGCGGGCTTCGTCGATCTTCATCTGCTGCACGACCGCGCGGGAGGCGAGGTCGTCCACCGGCAGTCGATCCAGGTGCCCGGCCAGGTGCTGCTCCACCTGGCGCTCCGTCTCGGCCACGAAGCCCAGGCTATAGCGGTCGCCCGCCCGTCCCGCGATGAGTCCGATCGCGAAGGCGCCCGCGAACCACAGCGGGTTCAGCAGGCTCGTGCGGTCGCCGAGTTCTTGCAGCCTCTTCTCGGTCCATGCCAAGTGATCGGTTTCGTCGCGTGCCGCCGCGCGCATTTGCGCGCGCAATTCAGGGGTCCGCGCGGTGAGGCCCTGCGCGGTGTACATCGCCTGCGCGCATACCTCGCCCACATGATTGACGCGCATCAGCGCGCCGGCGAGGCGGCGGTCCGCATCGGTGGGCGGCGTCTGTGCACCGGCGCGTGAAGCGGGATCCAACGCCGCTGCCTGCGGCATCGGCCGCGCGGCGCGTGCGCCGCCATTGACTGTGCGCAGCGCCGTGTCCGCGCTCTCGATCAACTCATCGATCCAGGGCATGGAACAAGGATAGCGCAGGCCCGGACGTGCTCTGCCAGAGGCATTTGCGAGGCATCTCGTGGGTCTTTGATGTGTCGTTGCAGACAGACAACAAGTGTCGGCATTTTTCAGTCCATTTCTTTGCAACCCCTTCGGGCGTCTGGTGGAATAGCCGCAACTTCCGATGAGGAGGTTGGCCTGACCGGCCCGCGCCGTTCCCGGTGGGCGGGTTCTCTACGGGATCGGGACCTCTTGTTCAACCTAGGAGATAGTTGCAATGAAAAAGTCTCTGCTCGCTCTCGCCGCGCTTGGAATGTTTGCTGGCGCCGCGTCTGCGCAGTCGTCGGTCACGCTGTTCGGCATCGTTGACCTGAACTTCGCACGCGTCTCGACCAGTGGTCAGCACATCCAAGGCCTGGGGCGCAGCGGCTACAACACGAGCCGCATTGGCTTCCGTGGCGTCGAGGATCTGGGTGGCGGCCTGAAGGCCGGCTTCTGGATCGAAGGTGAGCTGCAGCCCGACGAAGGCAATGCCGGCGGCCAGACTTGGCAGCGCCGTTCGACCGTGATGCTGTCGGGCAACTTCGGTGAATTCCGCCTGGGTCGTGACTACACCCCCGGCTTCAACAACATCGGCGCCTACGACCCCTTCGGTACCACCGGCATGGGTTCCGCGAAGACCTTCGGCATGATGCCGGGCGTCAACCAAGTCGCTTCGGTGCGCAACAGCAACGCTGTCAATTACTTCCTGCCGGGCAATCTGGGTGGCTTCATGGGGCAACTCATGTATGCATTCGGTGAGAACGTCAGCGGCACCGTGAAGACCAACGACTACTGGGGTGCTCGTCTGGGCTACGCCGCCGGCCCGCTGTCGGTGTCTGGCGCCTATTCCAAGACCGAGGGTGCGACCGACGCCGCTGACCTGAAGCACATGAGCCTGGGGGCGTCGTACGTCTTCGGACCGGTGAAGCCGATGGTGCTGGTGGTGCAGGAAAAGGGCAACGGCAGCGCGAAGGTTCAAGCTGTTGAAGTGGGTGTCGTCGCCAACTTTGGCCAGCACGAAGTGCGTGGTGCCATCAGCCGGTACGACCAGAAGGGCGGGACGGCCGCGTTCAACGATGCCGACTATGACCTGATCGCCGTGGGTTACGCGTACAACCTGTCGAAGCGCACCAACGTGTACACGACGCTGGCTCGTGTTTCCAACGATGGTACGCAGAACAAGGCGCTCAACTCCCCGGGCCTGAGCCTCGCGACGCCGGCAGGCAAGAACCAAAGCGGTTTCCAGGTCGGCATCCGTCACGTCTTCTAATGCGCCTCGCTGCATAGGGGGCTTCCCCCTTGAGGACAAAGAGCCGCCCCTTCGGGGCGGCTTTTTTTTGGCTCAGCTGTGTGAGGGCGACTTGGTGCAGGGAGGGAGCGTGGTACCCAAGCCGTAAACCGAGATGCACGGGCTGCATCGGAGGCGGTGCCAGCCAGACCGAGCAGGCATGCGACTGCGCGCATGGCGCGTGACCCCATGCCTTGAGCTCGATTCGAGCCCTTTACGTGGCGCTTCATTGGACACGGTGTTTCCCCTTTTGCGCCCGGCACGCCTATTGCGGATCATCGTGCCTTCGTCTGCAACCGCACGAGAGCGGTGCGTCGCCAGTCTCCGCGCCACAAGCCGTGGACCGAGGGCCCGCGCCACACCAGCCACCCGCGATGCTCGCCTTCATCCTTCGCCGCCTGATCCAGGCCATGATCGTCATGCTGACGGTGGCGTTCATTGCCTTCATGCTGTTCCAGTACGTCGGTGACCCGGTCACCAACCTGCTGGGCCAGGACGCCACGCCGCAGCAGCGCGAAGCGCTGCGCCGCGACCTGGGTCTCGATCAGCCGTTCTTCGTTCAGTTCACGAAGTTCGCCCTGAACGCGGTGCAGGGCGAATTCGGACTCAGCCTTCGCCAGGGGCGCAAGGTATCGGTGCTGATCGCGGAGCGCTTTCCGGCCACGCTCGAGCTGGCCACTGTCGCCGCCTTGCTCGGCCTGCTGCTCGGTATCCCCCTCGGCGTGTATGCCGCGCTGCGGCGCGGCAGTTTCATGTCCCAGGTGGTGATGACCGGATCCTTGCTGGGCGTGTCGCTGCCCAACTTCCTGATCGGCATCCTGCTCATCCTGATCTTCGCCGTGCAACTCAAGTGGTTGCCGAGCTTCGGACGGGGTGACGTCGTGTCCTTCGGCAACCTCAGCACGGGGCTCCTGACCGTCGATGGCCTGAAGCATTTGCTGCTGCCTGCCTTCACGCTTTCGCTGTTCCCGATGACGCTGGTGCTGCGCCTGGTCCGCTCTGAGATGCTGGAAGTGCTGCGCACCGACTACATCAAGTTCGCGCGCGCCCGCGGCCTGCCGGACCGCAGCGTGTACTTTCGCCATGCGTTGAAGAACACACTGGTGCCGGTGATCACGATCGCCGGCCTGCAGCTGGGCTCGATCATCGCGTTCGCCATCGTCACCGAGACGGTCTTCCAGTGGCCCGGCATGGGGCTGCTGTTCATCCAGGCGGTGCAATTCGCCGACATCCCCGTGATGGCGGCCTACCTCTGCCTGATCGCGCTCATCTTCGTCACGATCAACCTCGTGGTCGACCTGCTCTATTTCGCGGTCGATCCCCGCCTGCGCATCGAGCGCAGTGCCGTCGGACACTGACACCATGGCTCAACAACCCTCCGTGGCGCCGACCGTTGCGCCGGCGGCTGCACAGGCGGTGCCCGCGGCACCGGGTGCCCTGGCACGCTTCTTCGACGGCGACGTCTGGTACAGCTTCAAGAACTCGCCGGTGGCGATCGTCGCGGCCGTCATTGCGACACTGTGTGTCGTCTGCGCGGTGTTCGCGAACTGGCTGGCACCCCACAACCCACTGGACCTGGCCACGCTCGAGCTGATGGATGCGCGCCTGCCGCCGGCCTGGGAGGCGGAAGGAACGTCCAAGTACCTGTTGGGCACCGACGATCAGGGTCGCGACATCCTGTCCGCGCTGATGTACGGGTCGCGCATTTCCTTGTTCGTCGGCCTGGCCTCGGTTCTGGTGTCGGTGGTGATCGGCGTCGGTCTCGGACTGCTGTCGGGCTTCGTCGGGGGGCGGATCGATGCCTTCATCATGCGCGTCTGCGACGTGATGCTGTCCTTTCCCTCGATCCTGATCGCGCTGCTGATCGACGGAGTGGGGCGGGCGATGTTTCCTAACGCACACGATACGCTGGCCTTCACGGTGCTCATCATCGCGATCTCGTTGACGGGCTGGGTGCAGTACGCACGCACCGTGCGCGGCTCGACGCTGGTCGAGCGGCAGAAGGAGTATGTTCAAGCAGCCCGGGTGATCGGCGTGTCGCCGGCACGCATCATGCGGCGCCACGTACTGCCCAATGTGCTCGGCCCGGTGCTCGTGCTCGCAACCATCCACGTCGCCACGGCCATCATCACCGAAGCGACGCTGTCCTTCCTCGGCGTCGGGGTGCCGCCGACCTCGCCATCGCTGGGCACGCTGATTCGCGTCGGCCAGGACTTCCTGTTCTCGGGCGAATGGTGGATCACGATCTTCCCCGGCATCGTGCTGATCATGATCGCGTTGTCCGTCAACCTGCTGGGCGACTGGCTGCGCGATGCGCTGAACCCGCGCTTGCGCTGACGAGCTCTTCACATGGCCGCCCCCTTGCTAGAAGTGAGCCACCTGCGGGTGGAGTTCCCGACGCGCCGCGGCACGCTGCGCGCCCTCGACGACGTGTCTTTCGACATTGCGCCGGGAGAGATTCTTGGTGTGGTCGGCGAGTCCGGTGCCGGCAAGTCGCTCACGGGTGCCGCGATCATCGGCCTGCTCGAGCCGCCCGGCCGCATTGCGGCGGGCGAGATCCGGCTCGCCGGCCAGCGCATCGACAACCTGTCGCAGCAGCAGATGCGCGCGATCCGCGGCCGGCAGATCGGCGCGATCTTCCAGGACCCGTTGACTTCCCTCAATCCGCTGGTGACGATCGGGCAGCAACTGGTCGAGACCATTCAGGTCCACCTGAAGGTCAGCGGCGAGGAAGCGCGCCGGCGTGCCATTCGCCTGCTGCAGGAGACCGGCATTCCCGCCGCCGAACAGCGCATCGACCAGTATCCGCACCAGTTCTCCGGCGGCATGCGCCAGCGCGTGGTCATTGCCCTGGCGCTGGCGGCGGAGCCCAAGCTGATCGTCGCCGACGAGCCGACCACGGCGCTCGACGTGTCGATCCAGGCGCAGATCATCAGCCTGCTGAAACGGCTGACGAAGGACCACGGCGCGGCGGTGATGCTGGTGACCCATGACATGGGCGTGATCGCGGAGTCCTGTGATCGCGTTGCCGTCATGTATGCCGGGCGCGTGGCCGAGATCGGCCCCGTGGCGGACGTCATCCATCGGCCGCGGCACCCGTATACGGTCGGCCTGATGGGTTCGATTCCGTCGATGGACATCGACCGTGAACGGCTGATGCAGATCGATGGTGCGATGCCGAGGCTAACGGCTATTCCGAGCGGTTGCGCCTTCAATCCGCGCTGTCCAAGAGTGTTCGACCGCTGCCGCAGGGAACGTCCCGACCTGATGGCTGCCGGCGCCACGCGTGCCGCGTGCTGGCTCATCGCCAGCGACAACAAGGTGAACGCATGACGGCCCTGGTGCAGGTCAGCGGGCTGGCCAAGACCTTTGACGTGTCGCCACCCTGGCTTAACCGGGTGCTCGAGCGCAAGCCAAAGCTGTTCGTGCATGCCGTCGACGGCGTCAGCTTCGCGATCGAGCGAGGCAAGACGCTGGCTTTGGTCGGCGAGTCAGGTTGCGGCAAGAGCACCGTGGCGCGGCTGCTGGTGGGGCTGTATGGCCCGACGCGAGGCACCGTGCGCTTCGATGGACAAGACACCCAGACCATGCTGTCGACGCCGCAGGGACGCCAACTGCACAAGCGCATGCAGATGATCTTCCAGGATCCCTACGCAAGCCTGAACCCGCGCTGGAAGGTGCGCGACATCGTCGGCGAGCCGCTGCGTGAGCATGGTCTCGTGAAAGACGAGGCGTCGCTGAAGTCACAGGTCGGTGACTTGCTCGCCTCGGTCGGGCTGGCGGCTGCCGACGCGGAGAAGTTCCCGCACCAGTTCTCGGGCGGCCAGCGCCAGCGCATCTCGATCGCGCGCGCGCTCGCGACGCAGCCGGAGTTCCTCGTGTGCGACGAGCCGACCTCCGCGCTGGACGTGTCGGTCCAGGCGCAGGTGCTGAACATCATGAAGGACCTGCAGCGCGAGCGGGGCCTGACCTACTTGTTCATCTCCCACAACCTCGCGGTGGTGCGGCACGTCAGCGACCACGTCGGTGTGATGTACCTCGGCCGGTTGGTCGAACTGGCAGACAAGGCGTCCTTGTTCGCCGCCCCGCGCCATCCGTACACACGCATGCTGCTCGATGCGATTCCCGACATCGGGATGACCGGGCGTGCACGCACGCCGGTGCAGGGCGAGGTCCCGAACCCTCTGAATCCGCCCGGTGGCTGCGCCTTCCATCCGCGCTGTCCGCATGCCAACGCCCGCTGCTCCGCCGAGAGGCCGGAGCTGAGCCTCTTCAGGGGCGTCCAGGTGGCCTGCCACGCCGTGGCAGAGGGGCGCATCTGAAGGTCGTCGCGGACGGCGGCCGCAGCCTGCCGTCCCTTGACCTGCATCAGCGGGCGGGGGAAGAGGCGGCAGCCGAGGGCGGCTTGGCGGCGCTCGGCAGGGTCAGCGGACCCTTCTGACCACAGGCGCTCAAGGCCCCGGCGGCCCCAACCCAGATCATGCCGAGGATGATGGCGCGCATGCCGGAGCGGGTGGCTACACTCGAATTCAGCTGCATCGCCGGATTCTATTGACCATGACTTCCCCTGCCTCGGGCCTGACCGACAGCGAATTCCACCGCCTCGCCGATCGCGTCCTGGCCGGCATCGAGAGCAACATCGACGGTTGGCTCCAGGACGACGTCATCGACATCGACGTGCACCGTACCGGCGGCCTCATGGAACTGAGCCTGCCGGGCGGCAGCAAGATCGTCATCAACACCCAACCGCCGTTGCACGAGCTGTGGCTGGCGGCGCGCGCCGGGGGGCATCACTATCGCCACGATGGCGGGCGCTGGGTAGACACGCGCGACGGAACGGACTTTTACGTCGCGCTGTCACGGTTCGCCAGTGAACAGGCCGGCCGCTCGCTCAGCTTCACGCCGGCCTGAAGCGTCCCGTCGCGGCGGCAGCGCCGCTCAACGCCGGAACAAGTCGAGGATGCCGCGCCGCTCCTCCTCGCTGGGGGCGTGCGGTGCCTTGTCCTCCAGCCCCACGCTGGTCACGGCTGCACCGGCGCCGTACTCGTCGTAGACCCAGTCGTTGCCGCGCTGCATCACTCCCTCGGGTACTGCAAGGTCCTGCTGTGGCAGCTTGCGCAGCGCGTGGTTCATGAACTCGATCCACACCGGCAGCGACAGGCCGCCTCCGGTCTCGCGGTCGCCGAGCTTGCGCGGGTTGTCGTAGCCGATCCAGACCACGGCCGCCAGGTTGGGTTGATAACCCGCAAACCACGCGTCCATGGAGTCATTGGTGGTGCCGGTCTTGCCGTACAGGTCGGTGCGCTTGAAGGTCTGGTAGACCGACGCCGCGGTGCCGGCCCGCGTCACCTCGCCCATCAGCTGGGACATGACGAAGGCATTGCGGGCGTCGATGACCCGCATCGATTCGTCGACCTGCTTCGGCGGCGTGTCCAGCAGCACGCGGCCCTTGCTGTCCGTGATCCGTGTGATCAGCATCGGATTCACTCGGTGGCCGCCGTTGGCGAAGACGGCATAGGCGCCCACCATCTGCAGCGGCGTGACCGAGCCGGCGCCGAGCGCCATCGTCAGGTAGGCCGGGTGCTTGTCGGCCTCGAAGCCGAAGCGCGTGATCCAGTCCTGTGCATAGCGCACGCCCACCGACTGCAGCACCCGGATCGACACCATGTTCTTCGACTTCGCCAGCGCCTGCTTCAACGGCATCGGGCCATCGAACTTGCCGTCGTAGTTCTTCGGCTCCCAGGGCTGGCTTCCGGTGGCGCCGGCGTCGAAGAAGAGCGGCGCGTCGTTGACCACCGTCTGCGGCATGAAGCCCTTCTCCAAGGCGCTGGAGTAGATGAACGGCTTGAAGCTCGAGCCGGGTTGTCGCCACGCCTGGACGACGTGGTTGAACTTGCTCTTGCCGAAGTCGAAGCCGCCGACCAGCGCTCGAATCGCGCCGGTGTTCGGATCCATCGCAACGAGCGCGCCTTCGACTTCCGGTTGCTGCGTCAGCGTCCAGTCGCCCTTCGGGCCCTTCACCGCCCGCACCACCGCGCCACGGCGAATCTGCGTCTTCGGGCCGGCCTTGTCGCTCAGGCCCGACGTCACCGGCTTCAAGCCTTCTCCAGTCACGGTGATCACTTCGCCGCTCTGCAACACGGCCACGACCTTGCGCGGGCCAGCTTCGAGCACCACGGCGGCCTTCAGCTCGTCGTTGTCCGGGTGGTCCGCGAGTGCCTCCGCGATGCGGGCGTCCAGGTCCTTCGGGTCGCCCGGCAGGTCGACATAGTCCTCGGGGCCGCGGTATACCTGGCGCCGTTCGTAGTTCAACAGGCCGCGGCGCAAGGCGCGGTAGGCGGCCGCCTGGTCCGCCGCGTCGACCGTGATGTGTACGTTCAGCCCGCGGGTCGTGGTTTCCTCGCCGTATTGCGTGTGCACGAGTTGGCGCACCGTTTCGGCGACGTACTCCGCATGCACCGCCGCATCCGCCGGCATGCGGTAGCGCAGCACCTGCTTGCGCGCCGTCTCGGCCTGCTGCTCGGAGATGAATCCGTTCTCGAACATCCGCTGGATGATGTACTGCTGGCGCCGCGTGGCCCGCTGAGGGTTGGCGACCGGGTTGTAAGCCGACGGGGCCTGGGGCAACCCGGCGAGCATGGCGGCCTCGGCGACCGTCAGTTCCTGCAGCGGTTTGCCGAAATAGATCTCGCTCGCCGCGGCGAAACCGTAGGCCCGCTGTCCGAGGAAGATCTGATTCATGTAGATCTCGAGGATCTGCTCCTTGCTGAGCTGGCTCTCGATCTTGAGCGCCAGCAGGATCTCGTAGATCTTGCGGGTGAAGGTCTTCTCGGTCGACAAGTAGAAGTTGCGCGCGACCTGCATCGTGATCGTCGATGCCCCCTGGCTCTTGGCCTTGTTGAACTGGGCCAGGCCGGCGCGGATCACCCCGAGGTAGTCCACGCCGCCGTGTCGGTAGAAGCGCGCGTCCTCGATTGCCAGCACGGCGTCCTGCATCACGCGCGGTATGCGTGCGATGGGGGTGAAGACGCGCCGCTCCTCGCCGAACTCGCCAAGCAGCACGCCGTCGGCCGAGACGACCCGCAGCGGCAGTTTCGGCCGGTAGTCGGTCAGCCCGCTGATCTCGGGCAGGTTCGGATAAGCCACGGCCAGTGCCACGGCCACCAGAAGCAGCAGCATGACCAGCGCCGCGGCCGCACCACCGGCCAGCCAGGCCAGCAGGCGAAAACTCGCACCGGCCCAGGCGGCCAGACGACGGGAGGGTGCGGAGGTCGCGGGCGCAGCCGCTTGTTGGGGGTCGGTCATCGGAAATCGAGTTTATAGAAACCACCCCGGACCGCACGGGACCGGTACTGGTCGGTGATCTTCCACGAGTGGAGCGCCTTGTTTCAAATGCGTCCCGAAACGTCGGCGAATCGCAACGAGCCGTTCGGGCTGGCTCGGGAAATTCCTTTGGTGCACAAAGGCTTTACTGCTAGCATTGAAGTAACTTCTTAAGAATTGTCTGTCCCTTTTCCGCCGGTTGGGGAGACCTGTTGTGAGCTTTCTGGACTTGCTGCTTGGCCGCAAGCACCCGCCAATGATCGGGCTGGACATCAGTTCGTCGAGCGCCAAGCTCGTCGAATTGGGGCGGGCCGCCAACGGTGAATATGTGCTGGAGCGCTTTGCCTCCGAACCGTTCCAGAAGGGCTGGATCACCGACGGCCAGATCGAGAAGTTCGACGAGGTCGCGGACGCCGTGCGCAAGCTGGTCCAGAAGAGCGGCACGCGCACCAAGCATGTGGCGATGGCCATGCCGCAGTCGGCCGTCATCACCAAGAAGATCATGCTGCCCGCAGGCCTGCGCGAGGAAGAGCTGGAGATCCAGGTCGAGACCGAGGCCAACCAGTACATCCCATTCTCGTTGGACGAGGTTAGCCTGGACTTCTGCGTCATCGGGCCCAGCCCGACCTCCGGGGGCGATGTCGAGGTGTTGATCGCGGCCTCCCGCAAGGATCGGGTGCAGGACCGTCAGGGTCTGGCCGAGGCCGCAGGGCTGAAGCCGATGGTGCTCGACATCGAATCGCATGCGTCCCGGTTGGCCATGACACGCATCATTTCGGCCCTGCCGAACGAGGGCAAGGATGCACTGGTTGCGCTGTTTGAAATCGGTGCCGACACCACCAGCCTCAAGGTGCTGCGCGACGAGGAGATGCTCTACGACCGCGACCAGGCCTTCGGCGGCTCGCAGCTGACCCAGCTCATCTCTCGCCAGTACGGCTTCTCGTTCGAGGAGGCGGAGGCGAAGAAGCTGGCCGGTGATCTGCCCGAGGACTACGACTCCGCGATCCTGGTGCCTTTCGTGGACAGCCTGTCGCAGGAGATCGGCCGCGCCTTGCAGTACTTCTTCACCAGCACGCCGCATCACAAGGTCCATTACGTGATGCTGGGTGGCGGAACGGCCGGCCTGCCGGGTCTGAAAGAGCGGGTCACCGAACTGACCGGCTTCGCATCGATGGTCGTCAATCCGTTCGACAACATGAAGCTGGGCTCGGCCGTGCGGGAGGCGAAGGTGCGCAGGGACGCAGCGTCCTACCTGACGGCCTGCGGCCTGGCCATGCGGAGGTTCATGCAGTGATCCTGATCAACCTGCTGCCCCACCGCGAGGAGAGGCGCCAACAGCGCAAGCGCGCGTTCTTCGTCGGGTTGGGGGCAGCCGCTGCGGCCGGCGTCGTGGTCGCTGGCTTATGGATGGTCGTGCTGCAGCAGATGACCGAGGCCCAGCAGGCGCGCAACGCCTTCCTCGGCACCCAAATCAAGCAGCTCGAGGACCAGATCAAGGACATCGCGCAGCTGCGCACCGAGATCGAGAGCCTGAAGGCTCGGCAGAAGGCCGTCGAAGACCTGCAGACCAATCGCAACATCCCCGTGTACCTGCTTGACGAACTGGTCCGCTATACGCCCGAGGGCATCTACTTCACGGCCATCAAGCAAGTCGGCGAGCAGGTGACGATCAGTGGCATCGCGCAGACCAACGAGCGTGTTTCCGAGTTGTTGCGCAATACGCAGAACCAGTCGCAGTGGCTGAAGCGACCCGAGCTGGTGGAGATCAAAGCCGTCAACCAGCCGGTCAGCGCCGGCAGTCGGGAGCAGCGCCGCCTGCTGGATTTCTCGGTGCGCGTCTTTCTGGCCCAGCCGAGCGCCCAGGTCCCGGCCGGGCCACCGTCGGCACCCGCTTCGGCGCCCGTGCGCAAGGCCACTTGAGGAGGCGCGATGGCGACCACCACACGTCCCGCCAACCTGGATGTCGGCCACGCGATCAGCCGGGCGACGGCCCAGTTCAAAGGGTTGAATTCGCGCGAGCCCGGGCAGTGGCCCTTGCTGCCCAAGCTGGCGGCTTGGCTGGCGACCACCGTCGCCGTCGTCGGGGCGGCCTGGTTCGCCCTGGTCTCGGATGCGGACCAGGAGCTCGAAGCTGCACGCGCCAGGGAGCCGGTGCTCAAGCGTGACTATCGCGACAAGCTTGCCCAGGCCGTGAACCTGGCCGAGTTGCGCAAGCAGAAGCAGCAGGTGCAGGAGTACGTGACGCAGCTGGAGAAGCAACTGCCCGGCAAGGCCGAAATGGATGCGCTGCTGTCGGACATCAACACGGCCGGCCTCGGCCGCGGGCTCGAGTTCGAGTTGTTCCGCCCGGGAACGGTGGAGCTGAAGGACTACTACGCCGAACTGCCGATCTCATTGAAGGTCAGCGGCCGGTATCACGACATCGGTTCGTTCGCGGCCGACGTCGCCAATCTTTCCCGGATCGTGACGCTGCACAACGTGTCGCTCACGGCCGTGCCGAAGGACCCGAGCGGCAAGCTGTCGATGGAGGCGACCGCGCGGACCTACCGCTACCTCGACGTTGCCGAGATCGCGGAGATCCGCAAGGCCAAGGCAGAGAAAGAGAAGGCGAAGGGGGCCAAGAAGTGAGGCACGCGTGGCGTTTGGCGGGTGCCTGGGCGGTCGCGCTGCCGCTCGCGCTGTTGTCCGCATGCTCGGGTGAGCAGGAAGAGCTCACGGTCTGGATGGAGCAGCAGAAGCGGGAGGTGAAGCCCAATGTGCAGCCGCTCGTCGCGCCCCGGAAGTTCGATCCGGCGCCCTACACCGGTGCCCAGGCGGTGGATCCCTTCAGCAGTCAGAAGCTCAGCGTGGCGCTCAAGCAGGAGGCGCGGCAGCCCAGCTCGCTGCTGGCCGCCGAGATGAACCGCCGCAAGGAACCCCTCGAGGCGTTCCCGATGGACAGCATGACGATGGTGGGCAGCGTCACCAAGAACGGGCAGCAGTTCGCATTGCTGCGCGTCGACAACCTGCTGTACCAGGTGAAGGTCGGGGACTACCTGGGACAGAACTACGGAAAGATCACGCGTATCACCGAGACCGAGGTGGCACTGCGCGAGGTGGTGCAGGACGCCGCAGGCGAGTGGATCGAGCGCACCAGCACGCTCCAGCTGCAGGAGAAGGCGCGATGAGAACATTGCAGGAGAACCGCAACATGCTGAACTGGCGCACCCGGCTGGCCGCCTTCGTGTTGGTGCTGGCCGCGCCTCTCGCCGCGGTCGCACAGAATTCGATCCGCTCCATCACGACCACGCAGCAAGCCGGTGCCGAAGTGGTGCGCATCGAGCTCGCCGAACCACTGGCCGCGGTGCCGAACGGTTTCGCGGTGCAGACGCCACCCCGCATCGCCATTGACCTGCCGGGCATGGGGAGTGCGCTCGGACGACCGAGCGTCGAGATCAACCAGGGCAATCTGCGCTCCGTCAACGTGGCCCAGGCCGGTGAACGGACGCGCTTGGTGCTGAATCTGCGCGCACCGGCCAACTACCGTGCCGAGTTGCAGGGCAAGGCGCTGATGCTGGTGCTGGAGCCGACGTCCGGGCCGGCTGTTGCGAGCACGACGTCCGATCCGGTGCACTTTGCGCCGGCGCAGAACAAGGAACAACTGTCGCTCCGCGACATCGACTTCCGACGCGGCCCGGATGGCGCCGGACGGGTCATCGTGTCGCTGGCCAGCACGCAGGTCGGGGTGGACATCCGGCAGCAGGGCCAGAGCCTCGTGGTCGAGTTCCTGCGCTCGAGCTTGCCCGACAACCTGCGCCGCCGGCTGGATGTCTCCGACTTCGGCACGCCCGTTCAGAGCATCGCGACCTTCCAGAGCGGCGAGCGTGTGCGCATGGTCGTCGAGCCGCGCGGTGCATGGGAACACAGCGCCTACCAGAGCGACAACCAATTCGTTCTCGAAGTGCGGCCGATGAAGATCGACCCGAACAAGCTGACGCAGGGACCGGGGTACACGGGCGAAAAGCTGTCGCTGAACTTCCAGAACATCGAAGTGCGTGCGCTGCTGCAGGTCATCGCCGATTTCACGAACTTCAACGTCGTGACGAGCGATACCGTGACGGGCACGGTGACGCTGCGCCTGAAGGACGTACCCTGGGATCAGGCCCTCGACATCATCATGCAGAGCAAGGGGCTGGGCGTGCGCAAGACCGGCAACGTGCTGTGGATCGCGCCCAAGGACGAGCTGGCGGCGAAGGAGCAGGTCGAACTGGAGGCGAAGAAGAAGATCGCCGAACTCGAGCCCCTGCGTACGCAGTCCTTCCAGCTCAACTACACCAAGGCCGAAGACGTGGCCCGCGGACTGACTGGCCAAATGCAGTCCAGCTCCACCGGCGGCGGAACACAAACCCAGACCAGCCGCATCCTCACCCCACGAGGCAGCGTGGTATGGGAGTCGCGTACGAACCAGCTGTTCGTGAGCGACATTCCGTCCAAGCTTGAAGAGATCCAGGCGCTGATCGCCAAGATCGACATTCCGGTGCGACAGGTCCTGATCGAAGCCCGCATCGTCGAGGCCGAGGACACCTTCGGCCGCACGCTTGGCGTCAAGCTGGGCGCTGTCGATCTGCGCGGCCTGACAGGCGGCATTCCCGGCTACAAGCTCGGCGGCGGCAACTACGTGCAGATCGGCGGCAACTATGTCAGCGCCAGCAAGCAGCTCGGGCTGATGGAAGAGAAGATCGACGTCGTCGAAACGCAGATGGTCAACCTGCCGGCGAACGCCAGCGCGCTGGGCAGCCAAAGCGCGGCGACGATCGCGCTGTCCTTGTTCAGCCCGACGGCTAATCGCCTGTTGAATCTCGAGCTGTCGGCGCTGGAGGCGGATGGCAAAGGCAAGATCGTGTCCAGCCCGCGGGTGATCACGTCGGACCAGACAAAGGCGGTGATCGAGCAGGGCGAGGAGATCCCCTACCAGGTCGCGACCTCCAGCGGCGCAACGTCGATCCAGTTCAAGAAGGCGAGCTTGCGACTTGAAGTGACGCCGCAAATCACGCCGGAAGGCAGCGTGATCATGAACCTGGATGTCTCGAAGGACAGCCGCGGGACCTTGACCACGGCCGGCCCAGCCATCAACACCAAGCACGCACAGACGCAGGTGCTGGTGGAGAACGGTGGCACCGTCGTGATCGGGGGCATCTTCACGCAAAACGACCGGACGGACGTCAACAAGGTGCCTTTGCTCGGCGACGTGCCGGTGCTCGGGCATTTGTTCCGGAACACCACGCGTGTGTCGAACAAGACCGAATTGCTGATCTTCATCACCCCCAAAATCGTCACCGAACGACCGACCACCCGCTGAGCAGAACGCCGAGCGTTTCCAGACACGGAGCAGAGATGATGTTTTCGAGAATGAAGGCCTGGCTGATGGGCCTGTGCGCGGTGGCCCTGGTGGGCTGCGGTGGTGGCGGTGGCGGTGGTACGCCGTTTGTCGGAGGGACAGGGTCTGCGGTCCCGACGAGCCTTGCACTGGTGCTCTCGAAGGCGACGATCGCCAACAGTGGAACTGAGACGGTCACCGCCACCGTGACCGCCCTGGACAAGGACAACAACGTCGTTCCGAACGTTGACGTTCTGATCAAGGCCAACGACGCCACCGTTGCAGCGAGCGGCTCTAAGACCGGGACGGACGGCAAGGTCACGGCCGAGATCGGCATTGGGGACAATCGCCAATTGAGAACCATCACGGTCACTGCCGTCAGCGGTACCTTGTCGCGCTCAGTTGAACTGCAAGTCGTCGAAAGCACTGGAAATACGCGACAGGCGGCGGATCTCACGCTGACGCTTTCGTCCTCGCAGTTGAACAACTCTGGCACGCAGACTGTGCGAGCCACGGCCATCGCGGTTGATGGCAATCGGAACACGATCTCGGGCATCCCGGTGACGTTCTCGGTCGATTCCGCGGCGACGATCAAGGTGGCAGCGGCCGAGACCGACGCTGATGGGAAAGTGATTGCCGACGTCAGCATCGGCGACGACAAGGCCAACCGAGTCGTGACGGTAACCGCGATCAGTGGAACCCTGAAACGCACTGCAACGCTGCAGATCACCGGCTCGCAGATCAAGAGTACGGCCTTGCCCGCCGTGATCGAGGTTGGACAAGCGGGCAAGGTGCAATACCGCCTCCTGGATGTCAGCGACAACCCCATCGTTCGCCGGACGATCACCATCACCGGCCCGGGCGGCGAGCAGACGACGGGCACGACGGACGCCAATGGCGACTTCGAGTACACCTACACCGCGCCAGCGATAGGTGGGACGCTGAACATTCGCGCCTCGGCCATTGGTGTCGAGTCCACGACTTCGATCTTGGTCAGGTCGGGCGGAAGCACGATCGATCCGGTGACTACCCTCGTGCAGTCCGCGACGGTTGCGGCCAGTCCGCACGTCGTGCCCGTCAACGGGGGGACCACCAACAACCAGGCCACGGTCAGGGCGCTTTTCCTCGCCGCCAACAATGCACCGGTGAAGAACATCCGTGTGCGCTTCGACCTGGACGGCGACAAGCAGTCCATCGGAGGAACCTTCACATCCGGGTCGACGATCGTTTACTCGGACGCATCCGGCACGGCCACTACCTCCTACGTGCCGGGTGCGCGGTTCAGCCCCACCGACGGTGTCACGATCCGAGCATGCTGGGACTATTCCGACTTCCCGGCTGGAACGTGCCCCAATCAGGCAAAGAACACGCTCACCGTCATCTCGCAAGCCCTGTCCGTATCGGTCGGTACGAACAACCTCATTGGTGAGGATTCCACCGCGCTGAAGTACGTCAATCGCTATGTGGTTCAGGTCGTTGATTCGTCTGGTCTGGCGGCGGCTGATGTGCAGGTGAGTGCGACGATGGACCTGCTGCAGTACCAGAAAGGCTTTTGGGTGCCGACCCTCGATCGTTGGGTTCAGCAGGTCAAGGCCCAGTGCGACAACGAGGACTTGAACCGCAACGGCGTCAACGAGGTTTTCTCCAATGGCGTGGTGGAAGATGCCAACGGCAGCTTCAATCTGACCGCGGGCCGGCCAGCGCTCGAGCCTCGCAGAGCGGACGTTGCCATTTCCTTCGAAGGGTCGACGCGAACCAATACAAGTGGGTCGGTCGTCCTGCGGCTTGAGTACCCGAAGAACCTGGGCTCCTGGGTCAAGTTCAATCTCGTGATTGGGGCAGCTGGCGTCGCTGGAACCGAAGGTCGTGCCAACTACGTGGAGGTGCTTCCCGTCCCGGCCGCCGCCATTTCCGATCCCCGGGTTGCTCCGCCTTTCGTCAGAAGTCCCTATGGACTTGAGGAAAGCGGCTTTGTTTCCGCCCGCGAGCCAGGCAATTCCGCACCACCGGCCTTGCTCTGTACCAATCCCAACTAACCACAGCGCGTGCCGATTTCCCTGGTGGGCATGCCCGGCAGTGGCAAGTCCACCGTCGGGAAGCAGTTGGCGCGCCAGCTGGGGTGTTCGTTCGTGGACAGCGACCACGAGATCGAGCGCCAGATCGGCATGCCGATCAAGTCGTACTTCGATCGGCATGGTGAGGTGGCCTTTCGCGACCTGGAACAGGCCGTGATCGCTGAACTGGCAGGACGGGCGGACTGCGTGCTGGCGACGGGTGGCGGGGCGGTGATCCGTCCTGACAACCGCCGCAACTTGGCGGCGGGTGGTCCAGTGATCTACCTGCGGTCGACGCCCGAAGAGTTGTTCCGCCGGCTGCGCCACGACACGCAACGGCCGCTGCTGCAGGTGGCGGACCCGCTGCGGAAGCTGCGTGATCTTTTTCGCGAGCGGGATCCTCTGTACCGTGAGACGGCACAGTTCGTGATCGAGACCGGTCGGCCCACGGTGCCGACGCTGGTCAACATGATCCTGATGCAACTGGAACTTGCCGGCCTGATCGATCCAGGGCGCCAGGTTCTGCCCGGGCACAAGGCTCCGCCTGCCGCGCAGGCGTGAGGGTGACGGGCCGCACCTACACTAGCGGTCCATGAATGCAGGTGAACCGGGGCCCGCGCAGCGGGTGCACATCGCGCTCGGCGAGCGCAGCTATGACATCCACATCGGCAGCGGTTTGCTGACCGCGCCGGCGAGCTGGCAGGGTCTGCCGGCCGCGGCCGATGGTGTCATCGTGACGAACGTGACGGTGGCTCCGCTGTATGCGGAACGCCTGGCCTCCAGCCTGAGAGCGCTGCACAGGCGCGTCTCCATCGTGGCCCTCCCGGATGGCGAAGCGCACAAGGACTGGACGACGCTCAACCAGATCTTCGACGCGCTGCTGGGGGCGGGTTGCGATCGCAAGACCGTGCTCTACGCGCTGGGTGGCGGGGTGGTCGGGGACATGACGGGCTTCGCGGCCGCCTGCTTCATGCGCGGCGTGCCCTTCGTTCAGGTGCCGACCACCTTGCTGGCCCAGGTCGATTCGTCGGTGGGTGGCAAGACGGCCATCAACCACCCGCTGGGCAAGAACATGATCGGAGCGTTCCACCAGCCGGCGCGCGTGATCTGCGACCTGGAACTGCTGGACACGCTACCGCCCCGCGAGCTATCGGCAGGTTTGGCCGAGGTCATCAAGTACGGACCGATCGCCGACCTGGCTTTCCTGGCGTGGCTCGAAGCCCACCTCGACGATCTGCTCGCACGCGACCGCGGTGCCCTGGCGCACGCGGTGCGCCGCTCCTGCGAGATCAAGGCCTGGGTTGTCGGACAGGACGAACGGGAGAGTGGGCTGCGGGCGATTCTCAACTTCGGACACACCTTCGGCCATGCGATCGAAGCCGGCATGGGATATGGGGCTTGGTTGCATGGCGAGGCGGTGGGTTGCGGCATGGTGCTGGCCGCCGAGTTGTCGGCACGGCTCGGGCTCGTTGACGCCGCGTTCGTCGAGCGCCTGCGGCAGCTGGTGGCCCGGGCCGGGTTGCCAGTCACGGCACCGCGGTGGCCGATCGACCGCTGGCTGCAGCTGATGCGCGTCGACAAGAAGGCCGAGGCGGGCGAGATCCGCTTCATCGTCATCGACGAACCGGGGCGCGCCGTGTTGCGTTCTGCGCCGGACGAGCTGGTGGCCGCGTCCATCCTGGCGCACAGCGCCGACGCCTGAGCGCAGCAGGCGCATGGCGGCGGCGCCCTATGCCAGCCAGGCCGTGCGGTCCCGCGGCCGGCGCCATGCCGAGCCGCCGGTGCGGCTGCGTGACGACTTCCAGCGCGACCGCGATCGCATCGTGCACAGCACGGCCTTCCGTCGACTCGTCTACAAGACGCAGGTCTTCCTCAATCACGAGGGCGACCTCTTCCGCACCCGGCTCACGCACTCGCTGGAGGTGGCGCAGCTGGGGCGCTCCATGGCGCGTGCGTTGTCGCTGAACGAGGACCTGGTCGAGGCCATCGCACTGGCGCACGACCTGGGCCACACACCCTTCGGGCATGCCGGGCAGGATGCGCTGCACGAGTGCATGCGCGAACATGGCGGCTTCGAGCACAACCTGCAGAGCCTGCGCGTTGTCGACCTGCTCGAGCGGCGCTATCCGGACTTCGACGGCTTGAACCTGACCTTCGAGACGCGCGAGGGGATCCTGAAGCACTGCGCGCGACGGGATGCCGAGCGCCTCGTCCGCGACGAGCCGGGTGGCGTGGCGCAGCGTTTTCTCGATGGTGGCCAGCCCAGCCTCGAAGCCCAGTTGACGAACCTGGCGGATGAGATCGCCTACAACGCACACGACATCGATGACGGCGTGCGTTCCGGCCTGCTCACGCTGGAGCAGCTGGAGCCCTTGGCACTCGTGCGGCGTCAACTGGCGGCCGTGCGTCGTGACCACCCCCGCTTGGCTGGGCGGCGAGTGCTGTTCGAGGTGATCAGGCGGCTGCTGTCCGAACAGGTGCACGACTTGGTGGACGCCAGCGGCGCGGCGCTCGCGCGGGCGGCGCCCCCCGATGCGGACGCCGTGCGGCGCTCGGAGCCGCTGATCCGGTTCTCGCCGGGATTGCGCGAGGAGATCATCGAGCTCAAGCGCGTGTTGATGCGGGCCCTTTACCGCCATCCCCAGGTGATGCGCACCACAGCCGCAGCGCGCGAGGTGGTGCGGGAGCTGTACGCGGCCTACCTGGCCCAGCCGCGCGAAATGCCGGCCGACTATGCATCCTGCGACGACCTGCACCGCTCCGTCGCCGACTACATCGCCGGCATGACTGACCGCTTCGCCACCCGCGAACACCGGCGGCTCTTCGGCCGCGACGCATTCCCGGACGACGAGCCGGGGCGGCCGGCCGGCTGAGGCGGAGGGCGGACGACCATGGCCCGCCTGTCGCGGCTCGCGCTCGGCGGCCACGTGCACCTGGTGGAGCTGTGCGCGTTGCCGGGTGCACGTCTGGCCCATGACGACGAGGATCGGGCCCAGGCGCTCGCGTCGCTGCACTCGGCGGCGCAGCAGCACCGCGTGGCGCTGCATGCCTATGCCCTGCTGGACCAACGCCTGTACCTGCTGGCGACCCCCCAGTACAACGAAGGCCTGAGCCTCATGATCCAGGGGCTCGGGCGGCGTTACGTCCCCCGCTTCAACCGCCGGCATGGCTTGAGCGGCCGGCTGTGGGACGGGCGTTTCCGCGCGACGATCGTACAGCCAGGCCCCATGGTCCTCGATGCCATGCTGTTCGTCGACGCAGCGGTCATGGCCGAATTCACGGCCATCCTCCCGGCCGAACATGCCTGGTCCAGCGCGCGCCACCATCTCGGCCATGCCCGCGATCCGATGCTGAGCGACCGTGCCGAGTACTGGCAACTCGGGAACACGCCCTTCGAGCGCGAGCGCGCCTACCGCGGCCGCCTGGAGGAAGGGCTGGCTTCGAGCCGACGCAAGGAGCTGGCCGAGGCGGTGCACAAGGGCTGGGCGCTTGGAGATGCGGCCTTCCTGGCCCATTTGCGCGAGCTGATCGACCGCCCGCTGCAGCCTCGCCGCCGCGGACGTCCCGCCCGCCCGGCGGCCTGAACTCCTCGCGCTGCCGACTCCTCAGCAAGCCAATGGCGCCGAACCGTGGCTCAAATTGATATGTCCCTTATTATTTAAACCAACGATGGCTCGCCGCATAAATGGGGTCATATCAAGCGAAAAACCGCTTGAGCGGCTTGCTGCGGTGCAGTAATCTCGCGCCTCGAACGAATCGCCGAAGGAGCGCGCCATGAGCCAGCCCAACCAGGGATCCCCCTCCCGCACCGAAATCGACGCGCTCGCGCAAGCCGGCCTCTACGACCCGGCCAATGAGAAGGACGCCTGTGGCGTCGGTTTCGTCGCCCACATCAAGGGCCAGCGAGCGCACAGCATCGTCGAGCAGGGCCTGAAGATCCTCGAGAACCTGGACCACCGCGGCGCGGTGGGCGCCGACAAGCTGATGGGCGATGGCGCCGGCATCCTCATCCAGCTGCCGGACGAGTTCTACCGGGCCGAGATGGCGAAGCAGGGCGTCGAACTGCCCCCGCCCGGCGAGTACGGCGTCGGCATGATTTTCCTGCCCAAGGAGCATGCCTCCCGTCTGGCCTGCGAGCAGGAACTCGAGCGCGCGGTGAAGGCCGAAGGCCAGGTGATGCTCGGCTGGCGTGACGTGCCGGTCGACCGCGATATGCCCATGAGCCCCGCGGTGCGCGCCAAGGAGCCGGTGATCCGCCAGATCTTCATCGGCCGCGGCGCCGACGTCATCGTTCCGGACGCGCTGGAGCGCAAGCTCTACGTCATCCGCAAGACCGCTTCGGCCGCCATCCAGGCACTGAAGCTGACGCACAGCCGCGAGTACTACGTGCCCAGCATGAGCTGCCGCACCATCATCTACAAGGGCCTGCTGCTGGCCGACCAGGTCGGCAAGTACTACCTGGACCTGCAGGACGAACGCGTGACGTCCGCCCTGGCGCTGGTGCACCAGCGCTTCTCGACCAACACCTTCCCCGAATGGCCGCTGGCGCACCCCTACCGCATGGTGGCGCACAACGGCGAGATCAACACCGTCAAGGGCAACTTCAACTGGATGCGCGCCCGCGAGGGCGTGATGAAGTCGCCTGTGCTGGGCGACGACCTGAAGAAGCTCTACCCGATCAGCTTCGAAGGCCAGAGCGACACCGCCACCTTCGACAACGCGCTCGAGCTGCTGACGATGTCGGGCTACCCGCTGGCGCACGCGGCCATGATGATGATCCCCGAGGCCTGGGAGCAGCATGAGCTGATGGACCAGCGCCGCCGCGCGTTCTACGAATACAACGCCGCGATGATGGAGCCCTGGGACGGCCCGGCCGCCATGGTCTTCACCGACGGCAAGCAGATCGGCGCCACGCTGGACCGCAACGGCCTGCGTCCCGCGCGCTACATCGTCACCGACGATGACCTGGTGGTGATGGCCTCGGAATCCGGCGTGCTGCCGATTCCCGAGAACAAGATCGTCAAGAAGTGGCGCCTGCAGCCCGGCAAGATGTTCCTGATCGACCTGGAGCAGGGCCGCATCGTCGATGACGAGGAACTGAAGAACCAGTTCGCGTCCGCCAAGCCCTACCGCCAATGGATCGAGAACGTGCGCGTGCGCCTCGACACCATCGAGGTCACCGCCGGCCCCAATGAATTCAGCGAATCCCTACTCGACCGCCAGCAGGCCTTCGGCTACACGCAGGAAGACCTGAAGTTCCTGCTCGCGCCGATGGCCACGGCCGGCGAGGAGGGCATCGGCTCGATGGGCAACGACTCGCCGCTGGCAGTGCTGTCGGACAAGAACAAGCCGCTCTTCAACTACTTCAAGCAGCTGTTCGCCCAGGTCACGAACCCGCCGATCGACCCGATCCGCGAAGCCATCGTGATGTCGCTCAACAGCTTCATCGGCCCGAAGCCGAACCTGCTGGACATCAACGCGGTGAACCCGCCGATGCGCCTGGAAGTGCACCAGCCGGTGCTGGACTTCGACGACATGGCGCGCCTGCGCGCCATCGAGCAGCACACGCACGGCAAGTTCAAGACGCACGAGATCGACATCACCTACCCGCTGTCCTGGGGCCGCGAGGGGGTTGAGGCCAAGCTGGCCTCGCTGTGCGCGGAAGCGGTGGACGCGATCAAGGGCGGCCACAACATCCTGATCATCAGCGACCGCCGCATGGGCCGCACGCAGGTGGCGATTCCCGCGCTGCTGGCGCTGTCGGCCATCCACCATCACCTCGTGCGTGAAGGCCTGCGCACCACGGCCGGCCTGGTCGTCGAGACCGGCACCGCGCGCGAGGTGCACCACTTCGCCGTGCTCGCGGGCTACGGCGCCGAAGCCGTGCACCCCTACCTGGCGCTGGAGACCCTGGTCGACCTGCACACCTCGCTGCCGGGCCAGCTCTCGGCCGAGAAGGCGATCTACAACTACATCAAGGCGATCGGCAAGGGCCTGTCGAAGATCATGTCCAAGATGGGCGTGTCGACCTACATGTCCTATTGCGGCGCGCAGCTCTTCGAGGCCATCGGCCTGGAGCCGAATTTCGTGCAGAAGTACTTCCGCGGCACGGCGAGCCAGGTGGGCGGCATCGGCGTGTTCGAGGTGGCCGAGGAAGCGCTGCGCACCCACGTCGCCGCCTTCGGCGACGACCCGGTGCTGCAGAGCATGCTGGACGCCGGCGGCGAGTACGCTTGGCGCACCCGCGGCGAAGAGCACATGTGGACGCCCGACGCCATCGCCAAGCTGCAGCACAGCACGCGCTCGGGCAAGTTCGAGACCTACAAGGAATACGCGCAGCTCATCAACGACCAGAGCAAGCGCCACATGACCCTGCGCGGCCTGTTCGAGTTCAAGGTCGATCCCGCGAAGGCGATCCCGATCGAGGAAGTCGAGCCCGCCGCCGAGATCGTCAAGCGCTTCGCCACCGGCGCGATGTCGCTCGGCTCGATCAGCACGGAAGCGCACTCGACACTCGCCCTGGCCATGAACCGCATCGGTGGCAAGAGCAACACCGGCGAAGGTGGCGAGGATCCTGCGCGTTATCGCAACGAGCTCAAGGGCATCAAGATCACCGACGGTACCAAGGTGTCGGACGTCATCGGCGCCAAGGTCATCGCGGCCGACTACGTGATGAAGGACGGCGACAGCCTGCGCTCGAAGATCAAGCAGGTGGCCTCCGGCCGCTTCGGCGTGACGACCGAGTACCTGGTCTCGGCCGACCAGATCCAGATCAAGATGGCCCAGGGCGCCAAGCCGGGCGAGGGCGGCCAGCTGCCCGGCGGCAAGGTGTCCGAGTACATCGGCTTCCTGCGTTATTCCGTGCCGGGCGTGGGCCTCATCAGCCCGCCGCCGCACCACGACATCTACTCGATCGAGGACCTGGCGCAGCTGATCCACGACCTGAAGAACGCCAACCCGCGCGCTTCGGTCAGCGTGAAGCTGGTGTCCGAAGTGGGCGTGGGCACCATCGCCGCCGGCGTCACCAAGTGCAAGGCCGACCACGTGGTCATCGCCGGGCATGACGGCGGCACGGGCGCGTCGCCCTGGTCGTCCATCAAGCACGCCGGCACGCCGTGGGAACTGGGCTTGGCCGAGACGCAGCAGACCCTGGTGCTGAACCGCCTGCGCAGCCGCGTGCGCGTGCAGGCCGACGGCCAGATGAAGACCGGCCGCGACGTGGTGATCGGCGCGCTGCTGGGCGCCGATGAATTCGGCTTCGCCACCGCCCCGCTGGTGGTCGAGGGCTGCATCATGATGCGCAAGTGCCACCTGAACACCTGCCCGGTGGGCGTGGCCACGCAGGACCCGGTGCTGCGCAAGAAGTTCTCGGGCAAGCCCGAGCACGTCGTCAACTACTTCTTCTTCATCGCCGAAGAAGCGCGCCAGATCATGGCGCAGCTGGGCATCCGCAAGTTCGACGAGCTGATCGGCCGCGCAGACCTGCTGGACACCAGGAAGGGCATCGCGCACTGGAAGGCCAAGGGCCTGGATTTCAGCCGCGTGTTCCACCTGCCGCAAGTGGCCGCCGACGTTCCGCGTTATCACGTCGAGGAACAGGACCACGGCCTCGGCAAGGCGCTGGACATGAAGCTGATCGAGCGCTGCAAGCCGGCGATCGAGCGCGGCGAAAAGGTCCAGTTCATGGAGGACGCGCGCAACCTGAACCGCTCGGTGGGTGCCATGCTGTCCGGCGAGCTGATCCGCCACCGCCCCGAAGGCCTGCCCGACCACACCATCTTCATCCAGATGGAAGGCACGGGCGGCCAAAGCTTCGGCGCGTTCCTGGCCAACGGCATCTCGCTGTACCTGATCGGCGATGCCAACGACTACGCCGGCAAGGGCCTGTCGGGCGGACGCATCGTCGTGCGGCCCAGCATCGACTTCCGCGGCGACGCCACCAAGAACATCATCATCGGCAACACGGCGCTCTACGGCGCGACCTCCGGTGAAGCCTTCTTCCGCGGCGTCGCGGGCGAGCGATTCGCGGTGCGACTGTCGGGTGCGACGACCGTCGTCGAGGGCACCGGCGACCACGGCTGCGAGTACATGACCGGCGGCACGGTGGTGGTGCTGGGCAAGACCGGGCGCAACTTCGCCGCCGGCATGTCGGGTGGCATCGCCTACGTGTTCGACGAGGACGGCCAGTTCGCCAAGCGCTGCAACACGGCCATGGTCGCACTCGACAAGGTGCTGCCGCGCGCCGAGCAGGAAGCGGCCATCGACCGCGCCATCTGGCACAAGGGCGAGGCCGACGAGACCCTGCTCAAGGGCCTGATCGAAAGCCACCACCGCTGGACCGGCTCGCTGCGCGCCCGCGAGATCCTGGACGACTGGGCCAATGCGCGTTCACGCTTCGTGAAGGTCTTCCCGAGCGAATACAAGCGCGCGCTGGGCGAGATCAACGCCGCCAAGGAATCGGACGCGACGATCGCGAAGGCGAGGTCCGACGCCAAGTCTGAAAAGACCAAGACGACCACGAAGTCGGTCGCTGCCAAGTAATTCGAAGGAAATCAGATCATGGGCAAGGTCACCGGCTTCATGGAATACGAGCGCCTGGAGGAGGGCTACGAGCCCGTTCCGCAGCGCGTCAAGAACTACAAGGAATTCGTCATCGCGCTGAACGCGGACCAGGCGAAGATCCAGGGCGCGCGTTGCATGGACTGCGGCACGCCTTTCTGCAACTCGGGCTGTCCGGTCAACAACATCATTCCGGACTTCAACGACCTCGTGTATCGCAACGACTGGGCCAATGCGATCACGGTGCTGCACTCGACCAACAACTTCCCCGAGTTCACCGGCCGCATCTGTCCCGCGCCCTGCGAGGCGGCCTGCACGCTGAACGTCAATGACGACGCGGTCGGCATCAAGTCGATCGAGCACGCCATCATCGACCGCGCCTGGGCCGAAGGCTGGGTCAAGCCGCAGCCGCCCAAGGCCAAGACCGGGCGCAAGGTGGCGGTGGTGGGTTCCGGCCCCGCGGGCCTCGCGGCCGCGCAGCAGCTGGCGCGCGCCGGCCACGACGTGACGGTGTTCGAGAAGAACGGCCGCATCGGCGGCCTGCTGCGCTACGGCATCCCCGACTTCAAGATGGAGAAGTCGCACATCGACCGCCGCGTCGAGCAGATGCAGGCCGAGGGCGTGGTCTTCCGCACCGGCGTGCTCGTGGGCCACCTGTCCGAGGGCAGCAAGGTCACCAACGACGCGAAGGAGATCATCTCGGCCGACGAGCTGAAGGCCAGCTTCGACGCGGTGATCCTGACCGGCGGCTCCGAGCAGAGCCGCGACCTTCCGGTGCCGGGGCGCGAACTGGACGGCGTGCACTTCGCGATGGAGTTCCTGCCGCAGCAGAACAAGGTGGTGGCCGGCGACAAGGTCAAGGGCCAGATCCGCGCGGACGGCAAGCACGTCATCGTCATCGGTGGCGGCGACACCGGCAGCGACTGCGTGGGCACCAGCAACCGCCATGGCGCGGCCAGCGTCACGCAGTTCGAGCTGATGCCGATGCCGCCGGAGGAAGAGAACCGCCCGCTGACCTGGCCCTACTGGCCCTACAAGCTGCGCACCAGCTCCAGCCATGAGGAAGGCTGCGAACGCACTTTCGCCATCGCCACCAAGGAATTCATCGCCGGCACCGGCAAGGACAAGGGCCGCGTGGTGGGCCTGAAGACGGTGCAGGTGGCGTGGCAGGGCGGCAAGATGACCGAGGTGGCCGGCTCGGAAAGGGAATGGAAGGCCGATCTGGTGCTGCTGGCGATGGGCTTCGTGAATCCGGTGGCGACGGTCCTGGATGCGTTCGGTGTCGACAAGGATGCGCGTGGCAACGCACGCGCCGCCACGGACGGGGCCGCCTCGTACAAGACCAGCGTCGACAAGGTGTTTGCGGCAGGCGACATGCGGCGCGGCCAGTCGCTGGTGGTCTGGGCCATCCGCGAAGGCCGGCAGGCGGCGCGCGCGGTCGACGAGTACCTTATGGGCAGTTCCACGCTGCCGCGCTGACGATCGAGACGGCTGCGGCGCCGAGGTGCCGCGCTACCGTCTCCGGCCGGCAACACTTCTTTGCCGGCCCGCATCGGTGCAAGTCCTTACGGGAAAACGTCACGTGCGACAATGATTTCGCACAAGTGAGGGCCCGGTGGCCCGGCCGCCTGACCCTTGAATCCCCCCGACCCCCTGATCGAGATCGACCACGTCACGTTCGGCTACGACGCGAGTCGCAGCATCCTGAACGACGTGAGCCTGCGCTTCCCGCGGGGCAAGGTCACGGCCATCCTGGGGGGCTCGGGTTGTGGCAAGACGACCTTGCTGCGGCTGATCGGTGGCGTGCACGCGGCCAACAAAGGCCGTGTCGTGTTCGATGGCGAGGTGGTCAACGCGCGTGACCGGCAGCAGCTGTACCGCCTGCGCCGCCGCCTGGGCATGCTGTTCCAGTTCGGCGCCTTGTTCACCGACCTGACGGTGTTCGAGAACGTCGCCTTCCCGATGCGGGAGATGACGGACCTGCCCGAGGCGCTGATCCGCGACATCGTGCTGATGAAGCTGAACGCCGTGGGCTTGCGCGGCGCGGCGCCGCTGCGCATCAGCGAGATTTCCGGCGGCATGGCGCGCCGCGTGGCGCTGGCCCGCGCGATCGCGCTCGACCCCGAGCTGATCATGTACGACGAGCCCTTCGCCGGCCTCGACCTCATCTCGATGGGCGTGGCCGCCAAGCTGATCCGCACGCTCAACGACGTCACCGGCGCCACGTCGCTGGTGGTGTCGCACGACGTGCCCGAGTGCATGGCGATCAGCGACCACGTGGTCCTGATGGCCGCGCAAGGCCGCATCGTCGCGCAGGGAACGCCAGAAGAACTGATGGCCTCCACCGATCCCGAGACGCGGCAGTTCGTGCGCGGCGAGCCGGACGGTCCGGTCAAGTTCCACTACCCCGCGCCAACGCTGGCGCAGGACTTCGGTCTGCAGGCGAACGCATGAGCCCGCACGGCCGCCCGAAGGGCTCATTCCCCCTTGGGGGGACGGCGCG
>CAMLJY010000044.1 GCA_946480465.1 uncultured Burkholderiales bacterium | reverse complement strand
GCTGACGGTCTTCTTCAGCTTGGCGTGGTCGATGACCTTGCCGCCGGGGCCGTCGGTCAGGTGCTGCGCGAGATTGACCGAGCCCAGGTTGCAGACGGCGATTTCGGTGTCGCTGGTGTTCAGCGTGATCTCGGTGCAGAGGTTCGACGAATGCACGACGCCGGCGTGCTGCTGCGGAGAGCGCACGTTGCACGCGTCCTTGAACGTGATCCAGGGATGCCCGGTCTCGAACAGCATCGACAGCATCTTGCGCCACAGGTCCTTGGCCGGCATGCGCTTGTAGAGCTTGATCTCGCCACGGTCGACCTTCTCTTCATAGGCCACGTAGGCCTTCTCGAAGGCGGCGCCGAACTTGTCGTGCAGGTCGGGGCAGGTGCTGGGCGAGAACAGGGTCCAGTCGCCGCCTTCGGCCACACGGCGCATGAACAGATCCGGAATCCAGTTCGCGGTGTTCATGTCGTGGGTGCGGCGGCGGTCGTCGCCGGTGTTCTTGCGCAGCTCGAGGAACTCCTCGATGTCGAGGTGCCAGCTCTCGAGGTACGCGCACACCGCGCCCTTGCGCTTGCCGCCCTGGTTCACCGCGACGGCCGTGTCGTTGACGACCTTGAGGAACGGCACCACGCCCTGGCTCTTGCCGTTGGTGCCCTTGATGTACGAGCCCAATGCGCGCACGCGCGTCCAGTCGTTGCCGAGGCCACCGGCGAACTTCGACAGCAGCGCGTTTTCCTTCAGCGCTTCATAGATGCCGTCGAGGTCGTCGGCCACCGTGGTCAGGTAGCAGCTGGACAGCTGCGAACGCAGCGAGCCGGAATTGAAGAGGGTCGGCGTGGACGACATGAAGTCGAAGGACGACAGCACGTCGTAGAACTCGATCGCCCGTGCTTCGCGGTCGATCTCGTTGAGGCAAAGGCCCATGGCCACGCGCATGAAGAAGGCCTGCGGCATCTCGATGCGGGTCTCGTCGATGTGCAGGAAATAGCGGTCGTACAGGGTCTGCAGGCCGAGGTAGTCGAACTGCTGGTCGCGCTCGGCCTTCAGGGCCGCACCCAGGCGCGCGAGATCGAACTGGGCGAGCTTGCTGTCCAGCAGCTCGGCCTCGATGCCCTTCTTGATGAACTGGGGAAAGTAGTCGGCATAGCGGGTGGCCATCTGCTCCTGGCTGACTTCCTCGCCGAGGATCTCCTTGCGAATCGTGTGCAGCAGCAGGCGCGCGGTGGCGCGGGTGTAGGCCGGGTCTTTCTCGATCAGCGTGCGCGCGGCGAGGATGCAGGCCTTGTGCACCTCGTCGATCGGTACGCCGTCGTACAGATTGCGGCGGGTCTCGGCGAGGATGGGCTCGGCACTCACCTCGGCGCCCAGGCCGGCGCACGAGGACTCGACGAGCGCGCGCAGCGCCGCCATGTCCAGCGGCACGCGCTGGCCGCCGTCGGTCACGTGCAGCACCGGTTCGCCCGGCGCAACCGGCTGCGTCTGGCGCGCCCGTTCCTGGGCGCGGCGCTCGCGGTACAGCACGTAGGCGCGCGCCACTTCGTGGTGGCTGCCGCGCATCAGGCCCAGCTCGACCTGGTCCTGCACGTCTTCGATGTGGAAGGTGCCGCCGCCCGGACGCGAGCGCAGCAGCGCGCGCACGACCTGCTCGGTCAGCGCATCGACGGTCTCGCGCACGCTGGCCGACGCTGCTCCCTGCGTACCGTGCACCGCGAGGAAGGCTTTCATCAGCGCCACCGCGATCTTGTTCGGCTCGAAGGACACCACCGAGCCGTTGCGGCGGATGATCTGGTAGCCCTGGTAGGCCGAGGCCGGGCTGGCGGCGACGGTCGTGGCGGCAGGCAGGGTGGACTGAGCTTCGTTCGAACGGGTGGCGACTGTTTGCATAAGGACCTTTCGCCGCGAGCGCGGCGTGACAGGTGTGGACAGGCTGTGGAGATCTGGTGGAGTGCCGGTGGATGAGCTGGGGATGGCCCGGACGCTAGATCTGGGGTGTATCCCTCCGGCGTGCACTACCTATAGCGTACCTCAGCTCGGGGCCGAAGTCGCCCGCCGACTCAAGAAAAGTCGGATGAGTGCTTTCCCGATTGCGCGACGCGCAACAGCGCGCACGTGCGCCGCACCAGCCTGCGAAGGCCGGGCCTCGCGAGCTGCGATGCCGCGGCGGGTCGTGGCGGCCCTGGGCCGTGGCGCGGCCCGCGCGGCCGCGCGGGCGGTCAGCCTGCGGCAGCAAAGCGCTCGGCGGGCCAGCCGAGCCTCTTGCGCAGTGCCGCCCAGTCGAACCCGGGTCCCGGGTCGATCTTGCGACCGGGCGCCACGTGCTCATGCCCCGCCACGTCGCGGACCGGGTAGCGCGCAGCGATCGCTGCCAGCAGCACGGCCAGGCGCTCGTACTGCGCTGCCTCGAAGGCCTCGCCCTCCAGGCCCTCGAGCTCGATGCCGATCGAAAAGTCGTTGCAGTTGTCCCGCCCGCGCCAGTGCGAGCGACCCGCGTGCCAGGCTCGCTGATCGCAGGACACGAACTGCACAAGCTCGCCGCCGCGCCGGATCAAGAAGTGCGACGACACCTGCAGGCCGCGGATCTGCGCGTAGTAGGGATGGGCGTCCCAGTCGAGCCGGTTCGTGAACAGGCGCTCGATCGCATCGCCGCCGTATTCACCCGGCGGCAGGCTGATCGAATGCAGCACCACCAGGTCGACGGGCATGCCCGCGGGACGCGGGCCGAAGTTCGGTGAATCGATGCGGCGAGCCGCGCGCCACCAGCCGGCGTCCCAGGCGTCTTCAGTCCACCCCATGCTCGGACAGGTTGATGCCCAGGCGCGCCATGCGGTAGCGCATCTGGCGCAGCGACAGGCCGAGGCTCGCACCCGCGGCCGTGCGGTTGAAGCGATAGCGTTCGAGCGCGCGCAGCAACACGTCGCGCTCGATCTGGTCCAGGTGGGCCACCAGATCGCTGGGCAGCGGCGCCTGCTCGGTTGCCGCCGCAACGGCCGCGGTCGCGGTGGGCGCCGCAGCGGGGGCCGCGGGCGCTTCGGGCGCGGGCCAGTCGCTGTCAACCGGCGCATCGGTGCCGATGCCGAGGTCTTCCACTTCGATCAGGTCACCATCGGCGAGGGTGACCGCGCGGTGCAGCAGGTTCTCGAGCTCGCGCACGTTGCCCGGAAACGAGTAGTCGGCCAGGCGCGCCATCGCCTCGGCCGACAGCCGCGGCGGCACAGGCACGCCGGCATCGCGCGCAATGCGCTGCAGCACCGCGGCGCAGATGGCCTTGAGGTCGTCGACCCGTTCGCGCAGCGGCGGCATGCGCAGCTGGATCACGTTGAGGCGGTAGTACAGGTCCTGGCGGAAGCGGCCTTCGTGCACCTCGGTGGCAAGGTCCTTGTGCGTTGCACTGACGATGCGCACGTTGACGGGCGTCTCGCTGACCGCGCCGATCGGCCGCACCGAACGCTCCTGGATCACGCGCAGCAGCTTGCTCTGCATCGACAGCGGCAGGTCGCCGATCTCGTCGAGGAACAGCGTGCCGCCATGCGCGGCCTGGAAGAAGCCCTCGCGGTCTTCGTTGGCGCCGGTGAACGAGCCCTTGCGGTAGCCGAAGAACTCGGCCTCCAGCAACTGCTCGGGAATGGCGCCGCAGTTGACCGCGATGAAGGCCTGCGCCGGACGCCCGCTGGCGCCATGGATGGCACGGGCAACCAGTTCCTTCCCGGTTCCGGATTCGCCCTGCACCATCACAGGCGCCATGCCGCGTGCGACACGTTCGATCATCGACCGCACCTGCTGCATCGCGGCTGACTGGCCGACCAGCCGCGCCAGCGCGGGATGGACCCCCGCGGCACCCGGCGCGGCGGGCGCGGCGGGCGCGTCAGGTGCCGCGGCGTGCCCCGGCCCCGGCGCGGGCGCTGGGGTGACCGCGGGGGCAGCGGCCGCGGCAGGCGCGGGCAGCGAGGTGGCGGGCCGCGCCCCGGCGACCATCGGTGGCGTGCGTCCCAGCGCCGACGCCACCACGCCACGGAACTGCCGCAGGTCCACCGGCTTCGTGAGGTAGTCGAATGCGCCGGCCTTCAGCGCCTCCACTGCGTTCTCGGCGGAGCCATACGCGGTGATCACGATGGTCTTCTCGCCGCGGTCGGCCGCTTCGAGCCGCCGCAGCAGGTCGAGCCCATTGCCGTCGGGCAGCCGCATGTCGGTGATGACGACGTTGTAGCTGCGTTCGGCCAGGCGCTGCCAGGCGTCCTCGACCGAACCGGCGGTCTCGACGTCGTAGCCCTCGCGCAGCAGCGTCAGTTCGTAGAGGGTGCGCAAGTCGGGCTCGTCATCGACGACCAGCAGGCTCGGTGTGGCAGGTGCGGGCATGCTCGATTCAGCGGATCAGGTCGACGGGTACATCAGCGCGGGAGCGGCTCCCGGCCCTCAGGCCGGGGGCGCGCCGCGCATCAGGATGCGGAACTCGTTCGGATGGCGCGCGCCTGGAGCGCCGGGCCGGAAGTCGATGACGGCGCGATGACGTTCGCACAGCTCCCGGCAAATGTACAGGCCCAGCCCGGTGCCTCGCGCACGCGTCGACACGAACGGCTCGAAGAGGTGGCGCTCGACCTCCGGCGCAATGGGGGGGCCGTCGCTCGCGACCGAAAGCTGCACCGCATCGGGCGCGTGCGCGGCCAGGTGCAACTGCACCGCGCCCGGAGCATCGCTGGCATGGCGGGCCGCGTTGTCGAGCAGGTTCACCAGCACGCGGCGCAGGTGCTCGGGATCGAACAGCACCGGCAGCGGCTGGCCCGGCAGGCGCGCGGCCAGGCGCTGACGCTGCTCGGGTGACACGGCCGTGGTCGATTGCCAGTCGGCGATGATGCGCGCCACCTCGGCGGTCGCGTCGATCGCCTGCATCTGCGGCGCCCCGCCGGGCGCGACCGCCATCACGTCGTCGACGATGCGCTTCAGCCGCTCGACGTTGTCCTCGACGATGCGCGCCAGGCGCTCCTGCGTCGGCGGCAGCGGGTCCTCCCGCATCAGCGCGTTGGCCTGCGCGATGGCCGCGAGCGGGTTGCGGATCTCGTGCGCGATGCCGGCGGACACGCGCCCCATCGCCGCGAGCTTTTCCTGCCGCACGCGCGCCCGCACGCTGCGCAAGTCCTCGAGGAACAGCACGCAGACGTCCTCGGGTGGCGTCGCCTCGTCGCTGATGCCGCTGCGCCGCGTGAAGCGCGCCCGCACCTGCACCGTGCGCCCTGCCGTGCCAGCGCGCGGCAGCGTGATCTCACGCTGCGCTTCGGGCCATTGGCCGATCTCGTGTGCGAGTTGCACGGCGTCCAGCAACTCGCCCCAGGCCGGCTCGTCCTGCAGGCCGAATGGTGTCGTGCGGTGCGTGGCCGACGGGCCCAGCATCGCGCGCGCCGCCGGGTTGGCCGCACGCACGCGCAAGCGGCGGTCGACCACCAGTACGCCGTCGGTCATCTCCTCGATCACCAGCCGGTTCAGCCGCGCCTGCTGGCGCGCCAGCGCCAGACTGCCACGCGCGGCACGCTCCTCGCGTGCGAGGCGCTGCGCCAGTTCGCCGGACAGCAGCGTGATCACGAATGCACCCAGGCCGGCCAAGCCGGCCTGGGTCAGCAGCCCGACGCTGAACGCGCCCGTCAGCGCAGTGCGCCACACGCCGCCCAGCAGCACCAGGGTGACGAAGGCCGCGGTCGCCAGCGCGGTGATGCGCTTGGTCATCACGCCGGCCATCAGCACCGGCAAGGCCAGCAGCGCCGCAAAGTTCAACTGCGCCACCGGTTGCATCAAGTGCAGCGCCGAGAACACCAGCAGGTCGACACCGATCGTCAACAGCCACTGCCGCCGGCCCAGGCGCGAGGGCTGCTCGCCGGATGCCTCACCGCGCCCCGGCATCAGCCACAGCCACAAGGCCTGCACGGCATAGACCAGGCAGACGCCGAGCATCGGGAAGGCCAGGCGCGCGCCCAGCAGCGTCATCGCCCAGGGCGTCAGCGCAAGCGCAATGCCCAGCACCGCGCGCGCCGTGACATAACCCTTGAAGACGCGCCGCAACGCATTGCCCTCGCCAGCGACGATGCGGCGCGCTTCGCGGGCGAGGAATCGGCTCTCGGCACCGCCCTCGCCCTCATCGAGCATCGACTCGGGATCGGCAGGCTGCTGCAGCGTCGACTGGCCGCCGCCTTCGGCGAGCGCACCGAACCAGGAATCGCCGGCAGGCAGCGGCCGGGGCCGCCGGCGGTCGCCCTGACGGCGGTCGCCACGGCGCCGGTCGCCGTGGCGCCTGTCGCCACCAGGCACCGTCATGGCGCGTCGGCGCGCGGACCGAGCCGACGGTGCGCTTCGCCGCAATAGGCATGAGCGCCTTCGCGCACCGCATCGGCCGCCGGCAGGTGCAGGCCGCAGTGGGCGCACTCGACCATGGCAGCGGGTCCGCGCGCCGCACGCGAATGCGCCGAGCCGGGCGGCCGGGCCCTCGGCGCCGGGCCGCGCAGGCGCTTGTTGAGCATCCACAAGCCGATCGCCACGACGACCAACACCAGCAGGTATTTCATGCGTTGCGCTCCGAGTCGCGTCCAGGGCCTGCCATGCCGCTCACTTCAGGAGGCAGGCCGACCCAGCACGACCTCGAAGACGAAGCGCGAGCCGGCATAGCCCAGCAGCAGCAGCAGGGTGCCGGCGTACAGCCAGCGCGTGGCGCGGCGGCCGCGCCAGCCGCGCAACAGGCGCCCGCCGATCAGCGCGGCGAACACCGCCCAGCCGAGCAGCGAGAACACGGTCTTGTGATCGAACCGCCAGCCATGGGCGCTGACGAAGCCCAGCATCAGCGCAAGCGTCAGCACGACGAATCCGGCCTCGACGAAGCGGAAGGTCAGGCGTTCCAGCCGCAGCAGCGGCATGCCCAGCGGACCTGCGGCCGGAGCCGCGTGGCGGCGCAACTGGCGCTCCGCGTTGTCGAGCAGCGACGCATGCAGCACGGCCGCGCCGAACAGGCCATAGGACGCGACACCCAGCACCCAGTGCAGCGGCGCCCAGGGCGAGGACATGCCGCGTACTTCGCCGGGGAACGCGAAGGCCAGCACGACCACGATGGCCCCGCTCACCGCGAGCGCGCGGCGCACCGAGGGCAGCGGCACGAAACGGCTTTCGACGATGTGAACCGCCACCACCAGCCACAAGGTCAGCGACAGCACCGGACCGAAGCCGAGCCGTGCGCCGCTGCCCGGCACGCCCCAGCCGCCGATATCGAGCACGAGCAGCGCCGCATGCAGCAGCCAGCCCAGCACCAGCGCGGGTGCCCCCAGCGCCAGCCGCGCCTGCATGCCTTCCCGCGCGGTGGGCAGCGCCGCAATGGCATACGCGGACAGCGACAGCAGGGCCAGCACCAGCGGAATGGGCCCCAGCCCCGCACCGGCCAGGGTCCCGATCGACGAGAGGCCCGACGATAGAATCATTCGAGACAGTGTACTTTCGCGGCCTGCGGCAGCCCCGTTGCGCGGCTGCCCCCAGCGATGGCCTCCACCCTCTCCGATCGCCTGTCGCGCCTCGTCAAGACGATGCGCGGCCAGGCCCGCATCACCGAAGGCAACGTGCAGGACATGCTGCGCGAAGTGCGCATGGCCCTGCTGGAGGCCGACGTCGCACTGCCGGTGGTGCGCGACTTCATCGCCCGCGTGAAGGAGAAGGCCCTGGGCCAGGAAGTGGTCGGCTCGCTGAATCCGGGCCAGACGCTGGTCGGCATCGTGCACAAGGAGCTCGCCGCGACGATGGGCGAGGGCATTGCCGATATCGACCTGGCGACGCAGCCGCCCGCGATCGTGCTGATGGCCGGTCTCCAGGGCGCCGGCAAGACCACCACCACCGCCAAGCTGGCCAAACACCTGATCGAGCGGCGCAAGAAGAAGGTGCTGACGGTGTCGGCCGACGTCTACCGCCCGGCCGCCATCGAGCAGCTGAAAACGGTGACGAAGCAGGCCGGTGCCGAGTGGTTTCCCTCCAGCGGCGAGCAGAAGCCGCACGACATCGCGCTGGCCGCGCTGGACCATGCCAAGCGCCACTACTTCGATGTGCTGCTGGTCGACACCGCCGGTCGCCTCGCCATCGACGAAGCCTTGATGGCCGAGATCCGCGACCTGCATGCAACGCTGAAGCCGGTCGAAACGCTGTTCGTCGTCGACGCGATGCAGGGCCAGGACGCGGTGAACACCGCCAAGGCCTTCAAGGACGCCCTGCCCTTGACCGGCATCGTGCTCACCAAGCTCGACGGCGATTCGCGCGGCGGCGCCGCGCTGTCGGTCCGTCAGGTCACCGGCGCACCGATCAAGTTCGCCGGCATCTCCGAGAAGATCGATGGGCTGGAGGTCTTCGACGCCGAGCGGCACGCCGGCCGCGTGCTCGGCATGGGCGACATCGTCGCGCTGGTCGAGGAGGTGCAGAAGTCGGTCGACATCGACGCCGCGCAGAAGCTGGCCGAGAAGGTCAAGTCCGGCGATGGCTTCGACCTCAACGACTTCCTGATGCAGATCTCGCAGATGAAGAAGATGGGCGGCCTGTCCGGCCTGATGGACAAGCTGCCGTCGCAACTGACCGCCAAGGCCGGCAACGTCGACATGGACAAGGCAGAGAAGGACGTCCGCCGCATGGAAGGCATCATCAATTCCATGACGCCGCTCGAACGCCGCAAGCCGGAACTGCTGAAGGCGAGCCGCAAGCGCCGCATCGCCGCCGGCGCGGGCGTTCACGTCCAGGAAGTGAACCGCCTGTTGAACCAGTTCGAGCAGATGCAGGGAATGATGAAGAAGATGAAGGGCGGCGGCCTGATGAAGATGATGAAGCGCATGGGCGGCATGAAGGGCCTCAAAGGCATGCTCGGCTGACACCGAAGCCGAGAGCAGCCGCCGCGGCGAATCATTTGGATACGTTTGTCGCAGCAGTTTGACGCTGCGCCCTCCATTCGACCCTTCAGTTCGCCCGTCCATCGGCCGAACAACGGGACATGATGTCCCTCGACCCCACCGCCGCCCTGGCCCTGGCCGCCGCGCTGGTCCTGCTGCTGTCGTACCTGGCGGGCCGACGCCGACGCAGCCCCGCCCATCGGCCGAGCCGCCGGGAAGCGCAGGACGCGGCGCTGGCGCACACGCCGGTACCGGCACGGGTACTCACCGTGGCCGAACGCCAGGCGCACACGCTGCTGAGGCAGGCGATGCCCGGCTACCTGGTGCTGGCGCAGGTACCCCTCAGCCGCTTCCTGAGCGTCAAGACCGGCCAGTCGGAGTGGCTGCAGGCCATCAGCGGACTCAGCGCCGACCTGCTGTTGTGCGACAGCGGCTCGCGCGTGCTCGCGGTGATCGACGTGCGCACCGCCAAGCTCAGCGACAACAGCCGCCGCCGCCATGAGCGCATGACGACGCTGCTGCGCAAGGCCGGCATCAAGGTGCTGTCGTGGCAGGCCGATGCCCTGCCGGACATCCAGCTCGCCCGTCACCAGCTGCTTCCCCTGCTGACCGGACATGCGCAGGGGCGCGAAGCGCAGCCGATGCCCGCCGGCAGTTCGCGGCCGATGCCCTTGATTCCAGTGGCCGAGATCCTGGCCGAGGGTGACCAGCAGCAGGACGATGCAACGATGGAGCCGGTGCCATCGGCGCTGTTCGACGACTTCGAGCTGGTGCCAACCCAGGCCCGCTGATCGTGGCTCAGCCGAGCAGGGCCTGCGCGAACTCGCGCGCGTCGAAGGTCTCCAGGTCCTCGAGCTTCTCGCCCACACCGATGAAGTAGACCGGCACCGGCCGCTCGCGCGCGATGGCGGCCAGCACCCCGCCCTTGGCCGTCCCGTCAAGCTTGGTGACGATCAGGCCGGTGAGCTTCAGCGCATCGTCGAAAGCCTTGACCTGCGTCAGCGCGTTCTGGCCGGTGTTGCCGTCGACCACCAGCAGGACCTCGTGCGGTGCGGTGGGTTCGGCCTTGCCGATCACGCGGCGGATCTTCTTCAGCTCCTCCATCAGGTGCAGCTGCGTCGGCAGGCGGCCCGCGGTGTCGGCGATGACGACGTCACGGCCACGTGCCTTGCCTGCGCTCACCGCATCGAAGCTCACGGCCGCCGGATCGGCGCCTTCCTGGCTGATGATCTCGACGCGATTGCGGTCGGCCCACACGGCCAGTTGCTCGCGCGCGGCCGCGCGGAAGGTGTCGGCCGCCGCCAGCAGCACCGTCTGCTCCGCGTCGGCCAGGTGGCGCGTCAGCTTGCCGATGCTCGTCGTCTTGCCGGCACCGTTGACGCCGACGACCATGATCACCGTCGGCGTGTGCTCGCCGACCACCAGCGGCCTGGCCAGCGGTTGCAGCAGGTCCGTGATCGCATCGGCCAGCAGCGCCTTCACCTGCTGCGGATCCGTCGCCTTCGCTTCCTTCACGCGCCGCTTCAAGTCATCGAGCAGGAACTCGGTGGCCTTGACGCCGGCATCGGCCATCAGCAGCGCGGCCTCGAGTTCCTCGTACAGGTGCTCGTCGATCTTCGTGCCGACGAAGACCTGCGAGATGCTGGCGCCGGTCTTCTGCAGGCCGCTGCGCAGCCGGTCCATCCAGCGCTCACGCGTGGGGGCGACGGCGGCCGACAACACCGCCAGCCCGCCACGCATGTCGACGGCTTCCACCTGGGCCGGCACCGCCGCCGGCGCTGGCGGTGCGGCCTTCGGTTTCTCGGGTGCGGGGGTGGCCGGGGGACGCGCCCGGGGGGCCTCGGTGACGTTCGCCGCGGGCGTCTCGCCCATCGTGAAAACCGGGGTGGGCGGCGGCGCCTTCTTCTTGAAAAAGCTGAACATGCAGGTCCGTGTGGCGGGCCGTTTTGCAGACCCTGGAAACAAGCCGCTATACTCGCGGGCTCTTGGCGCTTTAGCTCAGTCGGTTAGAGCGACGGAATCATAATCCGCAGGTCCGGGGTTCGAGTCCCTGAAGCGCCACCAGATCCCGGCCCGAGCCCTCTGACGAGGCTCGGGCCTTTTTCGTTCCCCCGGCCATGCCGGGGCTTTCACCACAGCCCCTGGATGAACACCATGCTCCGCTGTGCTCTCGGCGCCCTCGTGGGTGCACTCACCTTTGGTGCGGCCCATGCCCAGCTGCCGCGCCAGTTCCCGGCCCAGGCGCTGCGCGGCGACCTCACCGTCCTGCAGCCGCCCGAAGTCAAGCTGAACGACGGCGCGGCGCGCCTGTCGCCCGGCGCGCGGATCCGCGGCATGGACAACATGCTGCAGATGTCCGGCTCGCTGGTCGGCCAGAAGCTGCGCGTGCACTACACGCTCGACGCCAGCGGCAACCTGCGCGACGTGTGGGTGCTGACCCCCGACGAGGCGAAGCGCGAGCCCTGGCCCAAGACCCCGGCCGAGGCCGAGCGCTGGTTCTTCGACTGGTCCGCGCAGACCTGGACGAAACGCTGAAGGGGACGCGCCATGACAACGACGAAGAAGGTCTACATCCGCAGCTTCGGCTGCCAGATGAACGAGTACGACGCCGACAAGATGGCCGACGTGATGCACGCGGCCGAAGGCTACGAACCCACCAACGATCCCGAGCAGGCGGACCTGATCCTGTTCAACACCTGCTCGGTGCGCGAAAAGGCGCAGGAGAAAGTGTTCTCCGACCTGGGCCGCGTCAAGCACCTGAAGAGCAAGGGCGTGGTCATCGGCGTCGGCGGCTGCGTCGCGAGCCAGGAAGGCGCGGCCATCATCGAGCGCGCGCCCTACGTCGACGTGGTGTTCGGCCCGCAGACCCTGCACCGCCTGCCGGCGCTGATCGAGCAGCGCGCCAAGCAGGGGCGGCCGCAGGTCGACATCAGCTTTCCGGAGATCGAGAAGTTCGACCACCTGCCGCCCGCCAGGGTCGAAGGCGCCACGGCCTTCGTTTCCATCATGGAAGGCTGCTCCAAGTACTGCTCGTACTGCGTGGTGCCCTACACCCGCGGCGAAGAAGTGAGCCGGCCCTTCGACGACGTGCTGGCCGAGGTGGCGCACCTGGCCGAGCAAGGCGTGAAGGAAGTCACGCTGCTGGGCCAGAACGTCAATGCCTACCGCGGTGCGATGGGTGCGACCGGCGAGATCGCCGACTTCGCGCTGCTGCTCGACGTGATCCATGAGATTCCCGGCATCGAGCGCATCCGCTACACCACCAGCCACCCGAACGAGTTCACCCAGCGCCTGGTCGAGGCCTACGGCCGCCTGCCCAAGCTGGTGAACCACCTGCACCTGCCGGTGCAGCACGGTTCCGACCGCATCCTGATGGCGATGAAGCGCGGCTACACCGCGCTGCAGTACAAGAGCACGATCCGCAAGCTGCGGGCCATCCGTCCGGACATCAGCCTGTCCAGCGACTTCATCGTCGGCTTCCCGGGCGAGACGGCCGAGGACCACGAGAAGTCGCTGCAATTGATCCGCGACATCGGCTTCGATGCGTGCTTCAGCTTCGTCTTCAGCCCGCGCCCGGGCACGCCCGCCGCCGCGCTGCACGACGACACGCCGCAGTCGCTGAAGCTGGAACGCCTGCAGCAGCTGCAGGCGCTGATCGAGGAGAACGTGCAGCGCATCAGCGCCAGCCGCGTCGGCACGGTGCAGCGCATCCTCGTCGAGGGGCCGAGCCGCAAGAACGCGCAGGAGCTGATGGGCCGCACCGAGTGCAACCGCATCGTCAACTTCGACGGCGGACCGCTGTCGGCGCGCCTGGTGGGCCAGCTGATCGACGTGCGCATCACCCAGGCCCTGCCGCATTCGCTGCGGGCCGAGGTGATGACGGCCGACTCGTCGCTCGCTGCCTGATTCGCCTCACGCACCGCCGCGACGGCGGAAGCCCACCCACCACAGCGCCCCCGCGCAGGCCAGCACCATGGCGCCGTAGGTGCCCATGCGGCCGTCGCGGCCGGTGATCACGAGGCCCGCGAGCAGCGCGGCGGTTGACGCGGCAGCCGCCCAGCCGGCCAAGCGACGCCAGGCCACCGCGGCCAGTTCACGGCGCCAGAGCAGCTTGGCGAACGACGCGGCAATGAGGCCGAGTCCAATTCCGGGAGCGATCAGGTTGGACAGGTGCCAGATGGCGTCGAGCGGGCCCATTCAGGGGGACTTGGGGCAGCCCGCCGCAGCTTGCGCTGCGTCAATGCCGACCAGCCCTTCAATGCGGTTGCAGAAGCATCAAATTCTATAATTCGCACCGCTATGAGCGTGTTCGCCCTCGGCCTGAACCACGTGACCGCGCCGGTGGACCTGCGCGGTCGCTTTGCATTCACGCCCGAGCAGCTCTCGCCCGCGCTGCGCGCCTTCCGCGAACGCCTGCGGCGCGCGCTGCCCGAGGCGGCACTGCTGTCCACCTGCAACCGCACGGAGCTGTACGTCGCCGCTGAACCGACGGCCGTGCGCGCGCTGGTGGTACCGGCGATCGACTGGCTCGCTTCACACGGCGGCGTCAGCGGCGACCAACTGCGCAACCACACCTACGTGCTCGAGCAGCGCGACGCCGCGCGGCATGCCTTCCGTGTCGCGTCCGGCCTCGATTCCATGGTGCTGGGCGAGCCGCAGATCCTGGGCCAGATGAAGCAGGCGGTGCGTGAGGCGGACGCCGCCGGCACGCTGGGCACCACGCTGCACCAGTTGTTCCAGCGTTCGTTCTCCGTCGCGAAGGACGTGCGCAGCTCCACCGAGATCGGCGCGCACTCCATCAGCATGGCGGCCGCCTCGGTGCGCCTCGCGGCCCAGCTGTTCGAAGACCTGAAGGACATCCGTGTGCTCTTCGTCGGTGCCGGCGAGATGATCGAGCTGGTCGCCACGCACTTCGCCGCCCGCACGCCCAAGGCCATGGCCATTGCCAACCGCACGCTGGAACGCGGCGAGAAGCTGGCCTCCCGCTTCGGCGGGCAGGCCATCCGCCTGGCCGACCTGCCGCAGCGCCTGCACGAGTTCGACGCGATCGTCTCCTGCACCGCCAGCACGTTGCCGATCATCGGCCTGGGCGCGGTCAAGAGCGCGCTGAAGGTTCGCCGCCATCGCCCGATGTTCATGGTCGACCTCGCTGTGCCGCGTGACATCGAGCCCGAGGTGGCCACGCTGGACGACGTCTATCTCTACACCGTCGACGACCTGTCGACGCTCGTGCAAAGCGCCGGCGAGAAGCGCCAGGCCGCCGTGGCGCAGGCCGAGGCCATCATCGATGCCGGCGTGCTCAGCTTCAGCCACTGGCTGGACCAGCGCGCCAGCGTGCCGCTGATCCAGGCCCTGAACGCGCAGGCCGACGAGTGGCGCGGCACCGAGATCGCGCGCGCGCGCAAGCTGCTGGCCAAGGGCGCCGACATCGACAGCGTGCTGGACGCGCTGTCGCGCGGGCTGACGCAGAAGCTGCTGCACGGTACGCTGGCCGAACTGCATGCCAGCGAAGGCAGCCAACGGCAGCAGATGGCAGACACCGTGTCCCGCCTCTTCCTGCGTCAGGCCGCGCGCAACCCGGCGGACGACCAGCGCTAGCTTCGCTGCCCTGCGCCCGCGCCGGCCCGAACCCGCGCGCGGCCGTGGAACCATGCACACCCCATGAAAGACGCCCTGCGCCACCAACTGCAACGCCTCGGCATGCGGCTCGCCGAGCTGGATGCACACCTGGCGGACCCGCAGCTCACCGCTGACATCCAGCGTTATCGCCAAGTGGCCCGCGAGCAGTCCGAGGCGGCATCCGTCGTCGAACGCTTCCACGCCTATGAGCAGCGCGAAGCGGACCTGGCCACGGCGCGCGAGATGCTGGCCGATCCCGAGATGGCCGAGATGGCGCGCGACGAGATCAGCGCTGCGCAAGCCGACATCGAGCGCCTGCATGCCGAGCTGCAGACCGCATTGCTGCCGCGCGACCCCGATGACGCACGCAACGCCTTCGTCGAGATCCGCGCCGGCACCGGCGGCGAGGAATCCGCCCTCTTTGCGGCCGACCTGGCGCGCATGTACCTGCGCTTCTGCGAGCGCCGCGGCTGGCGCACCGAAGTGATGAGCGAGAGCGCCTCCGACCTCGGCGGCTACAAGGAACTGGTGCTGCGGGTGGAAGGCGACGCGGTCTACGGCCAGCTCAAGTTCGAATCGGGCGGCCACCGCGTGCAGCGCGTGCCCGAGACCGAATCGCAAGGCCGCATCCACACCAGCGCCTGCACCGTCGCGGTCATGCCCGAGCCCGACGAACAGGCCGAGGTCACGATCAACCCCAGCGAGCTGCGCATCGATACCTTCCGCGCCAGCGGCGCCGGCGGCCAGCACGTCAACAAGACCGACTCGGCAATCCGCATCACCCACCTGCCCACGGGCATCGTGGCCGAATGCCAGGACGACCGCTCGCAGCACCGCAACAAGGCCAAGGCCATGGCCGTGCTGCTGGCGCGCCTGCGCGACAAGGAACGCGGCGAACGCGAAGCCAAGGAAGCAGCCACGCGCAAGAGCCTGGTCGGCACCGGCGACCGCTCGGACCGCATCCGCACCTACAACTTCCCCCAAGGCCGGCTGACGGACCACCGCATCAACCTAACGCTGTATAAGCTCGGCGCCATCATGGACGGCGAGCTCGATGACGTAGTCGCCGCGCTGAAGTTCGCGCAGGCCCAGGCGCAGCTGGCCGCCCTCGAAGGCGCGGCCTGAGCATGAACGCCCGCACGGTGGCCGAGGCGCTGGCGGCGGCGCGCGCCTTGGGCCTGGACCGGCTGGACGCGCAGCTGCTGTTGTCCCACCACCTGGCGCGCGACCGCGCCTGGCTGCTCGCCCACGACAGCGACCCGCTCGCCGCCGACGTGCTGGCCCGCTTCGAGGTCGACGCACGCCGCCGCGCGGACGGGGTGCCGCACGCCTACCTGACCGGCGTGCGCGAGTTCCACGGCCTGCCGCTGCAGGTCGGTCCGGCCGTGCTCGACCCACGCCCGGACACCGAGACGCTGGTCGACTGGGCGCTCGAGCTGCTGCCGCAGTCCCCCGAGGACCGCCCCGCCGTCATCGACCTCGGCACCGGCAGCGGCGCCGTGGCATTGGCCATCGCCCACCGCTGCCCGGCCGCGCAGGTCACCGCCACCGACCTGAGCGCCGAAGCGCTGGACGTCGCGCGCGGCAATGCAAACCGCCTCGGCCTGGGCGTCGACTTCGGCATCGGCAACTGGTGGTCCGCGGTCCCGGACCGTCGCTTTGCATTGGCCGTCTCGAACCCCCCCTACATCGCCGGTGACGACCCGCACCTGGCCGTGCTGCGCCACGAGCCGCGCATGGCCCTGACCCCGGGTGGAGACGGCCTGGACGCGATCCGCACCATCGTCGCAGGGGCACCCGGGCGGCTGCTGCCCGGCGCCTGGCTGCTGCTGGAGCACGGCTGGGACCAGGCCGAGGCGGTGCGCGCCCTGCTGCGAGCGGCCGGCTTCGACGAGGTCCAGAGCCGGCATGACCTGGCCGGCCACGCGCGCTGCAGCGGGGGTCGCCACGGCCTGCCGGAGGCACTGCGTGGGGCCGTCGCGACGAATGAAAAATGACGCGGGAAGGAGCCCCTCCACATGCGCACGAAACCCGGCAAGCGGCGTAGTATTTGCAGCACGGCCCGCTTCGAGGAGACGACCATGCGATGGACGCTTGCAGTGGTTCTGGGCTTGTCCGCTCTGCCCGCTTTCAGCGCCGGCAAGGGCCTGACCGCGCCACCCGAAGCCCTGGGCCAGACGCGCTGGCACGCGCGCATCGAGATCGACACCGCCCCCGTCTACGGCCAGTGGGCCGGCCAGCCCCTGGGCCAGTCCAGCGTCGTTCAGATGACGCGCCTGCTCAGCGACTACCACCTCGAAACGCTGAAGTTCGGCCAGACCAGCGGCCTGCGACTGACCAGCGGCCTGCTGCTGAACCCGCGCTCGTCCGTGCTGGGCCAGGACAATCGCAGTGCCTGGCCTTACCTCGGCATCGGCTACGCCGGCTCCGGGCTGAAGGGCGACTGGGGCTTCAGCGCCGACGTCGGTGTCGCGGCACAGAACCCCGGCGCCGTCGGGCAACTGGGCCGCGCCTTCAATGGCGACATGGCCTTCAGCAATGCGCTGCGCGAGCTGCGCCTGCAGCCGGTGGTGCGCCTGGGCGTCAGCTACAAGTTCTGATTTCCCGCCGGCCCGACCCGGCCTTCGCGGCGCGTGCGGCCGCGGGCACAGGCTTTGCCGTATAAACCCGCCTGACTGTCAGACCACACATCGATCATGAGCGACGTTCAACAACGCATCGACGACATCGTGAAGGGCTCGCGCGTCGTGCTCTTCATGAAGGGCACCAGCCAATTTCCCATGTGCGGCTTCTCGGGCCGCGCAATCCAGGTGCTCAAGGCCTGCGGCGTCAACGAGCTCACCACCGTCAACGTGCTCGAAGACGAAGCGATCCGCCAAGGCATCAAGGAATACGCCAACTGGCCGACCATCCCGCAGCTGTACATCAACGGCGAGTTCGTCGGCGGCTCGGACATCATGATGGAGATGTACCAATCCGGCGAGCTGCAGCAAATGCTGACGCAGTGACCGATCGCCGGCTCGTCGTCGGGATCACTGGCGCCACCGGCGCCATTTACGGCGTGCGCCTGCTGGAGCGGGCGCGCGCATTGGAGCTCGAGACCCACCTCGTCGTCACGCCCGCCGGCGTGCTGAACGCACACCACGAGCTGGGCCTCGACCGCAGCGCCCTCGACGCGCTGGCCGACCATGCCTACGCCCCGGCCGACGTCGGCGCCTGCGTCGCCAGCGGCAGCTTCGCGACCGCCGCGATGGTGATCTCCCCCTGCTCGATGAAGACCTTGGCCGCGGTGGCGCACGGCCTGTCGGACAACCTGCTGACCCGCGCGGCCGACGTGACGCTGAAGGAGCGCCGGCCGCTGGTGCTGATGGTGCGCGAGACGCCCCTCAATCTGGCCCACCTGCGCAACATGACCGCAGTGACCGAGATGGGCGGCATCATCTTCCCGCCGCTACCGGCCTTCTACCACCGGCCCGCGACGATCGATGAACTGGTCGATGACACGGTGGAACGCGTGCTGGCGCTGCTGGGCAGTTCACAAGCCGCGCCCAAGGCCTGGGCCGGGCTGCGCTGAAGGCGCGCTGATCTGCTTCAGCGCTGCCCGGGCATCAACCACTGCCGACGTGCCGCGAACACCGCATTCGGATACTCCGCGCGGCCACGGCTGCCGTTGTAGCGGCCCAGGGCCAGGAACAGGTCGCCGCGCTCGATCGTGAGGTAGTGGCGCAGGATCACGCAGCCGAAGCGCAGGTTGGTCTGCATGTGGAAGAGGCGCGCCGGATCGCCGTCTCCGATCACCCGGGTCCAGAACGGCATCACCTGCATGTAGCCGCGCGCGCCGGCCGAGCTGATCGCGTACTTGCGGAAGCCGCTCTCGACCTGCACCAGGCCGAGCACCAGCGCGGGCTCCAGGCCGGCACGCGCACTCTCGTACCACAGCGTCTGGAGGAACTCGAGGCGCACGTGCGCCTCGCTCTTGCGGCGCTTCAGGCGCTCGCTCATAGCGCCGAGCCACCGCAGGTAGCCCAGCCGCTGTTCGATGTCGGCGAAGCTGGGCTTGGGCGGCGCGCTGCTCGCGATCGCAGCCGACAACGCGGTGCGGATCGAATCGGCCAGCGGCTCCTCGGCCTGGGCGCCGGCCCGCACGACCGAGGGCCGCGCGCAAGCGAGCGCTGCCAGCGCCAGCAGGCTGGCGCGGCGGCGCACGCCGCCGGTCATGCCGAGAGACGCTCCTTGACCAGCGCGGCAGCGTCGGCCAGCGCAGCGGTGCTCGCCTGGGCCTCGCGGCGACCCTGCAACTCCACCGTCCCGGTCTTCAGGCCGCGGTCGGAGATGACGATGCGCTGCGGCACCCCGATCAGCTCCCAGTCCGCGAACATCGCGCCCGGCCGCTCGCCGCGGTCGTCCAGCATCACGTCGATGCCTGCGGCCGAGAGCGCGTCGTGCAGCTGGTCGGCGGCCGCACGCACCTCGGCATTGCGGTCGTAGCCGATCGGACAGATCACGGCCGCGAAGGGCGCGATCGACGCGGGCCAGATGATGCCGCGCTCGTCATGGTTCTGTTCGATCGCGGCGCCGAGGATGCGCGTGACGCCGATGCCATAACAGCCCATCTCCATCAGCTGCGGCTTGCCGTTCTCGTCCAGGTAGGTGGCGTTCATCGCCTTCGAATACTTGGTGCCGAGGTAGAACACGTGGCCGACCTCGATGCCGCGCTGGATCGCGAGCACCCCCTTGCCATCGGGCGAGGGATCACCGGCGACGACGTTGCGGATGTCGGCGACCAGGTCGGGCTCGGGCAGGTCGCGGCCCCAGTTGACGCCGGTGAGGTGGTAGTCCACCTCGTTGGCGCCGCAGATGAAATCGCTCATCGCCGCCACGGTGCGGTCGGCCACCACCTTGACCGGCTTGCGCAGGCCGATCGGACCCAGGTAGCCGGGCTTGCAGCCGAAGTGGTCCTCGATCTCCGCCACGGTGGCGAAACGGAAGCCGTTCTTCAGGCCAGGCACCTTGCCGGCCTTCACTTCGTTCAGTTCGTGGTCGCCGCGCACCATCAGCAGCCAGACCGTGGTCTTCACGATGTCGCCGGCTTCGTTCAGCTCGTCGGTGGCCAGCACCAGCGACTTCACGGTGCGCGACAGCGGTAGGCCCAGCAGTTGGGCCACGTCGGCACAGGTGCTCTTGCCCGGCGTGGGCGTCTTCTGCATCGCCTCGGCCGCGACGCCGCGCGGGCCGGGCGACACGCCCTCGGCCAGTTCGATGTTGGCGGCGTAGTCGCTGGCCGGGCAATAGACGATCGCATCCTCGCCGGTCTCGGCAATGACCTGAAACTCCTGCGACAGGTCGCCGCCGATCGCCCCGGAATCGGCCGCGACGGCGCGGTACTCCAGCCCGAAGCGGTCGAAGATGCGGCGGTAGGCCTCAACCATCACTTGATAACTCTTCGCTGCAGCGGCCGCGTCACGGTCGAAGGAGTACGCATCCTTCATCGTGAACTCGCGGCCGCGCATCAGGCCGAAGCGAGGACGACGCTCGTCGCGGAACTTGGTCTGGATGTGGTAGAAGTTTTTCGGCAGCTGGCGGTAGCTGCGCAGCTCCTGCCGGGCGATGTCCGTCACCACCTCTTCGGAAGTCGGCTGGATCACGAAGTCGCGATCGTGGCGATCCTTCACCCGCAGCAGCTCGGGGCCCATCTGCTCGAAGCGGCCGGTCTCCTGCCACAGCTCGGCCGGCTGCACCACCGGCATCAGCAGTTCGACGGCGCCGGCGCGGTTCATCTCCTCGCGGATGATGGTCTCGACCTTGCGGATCACCCGCAGGCCCATCGGCATGTAGTTGTAGATGCCCGCGCCGAGGCGCTTGATCATGCCGGCGCGCATCATCAGCTGATGGCTCTTGACTTCAGCGTCGGCAGGCGCTTCCTTCAGGGTGGCGATGAAGAACTGAGAGGCTTTCATGGGCGGTTGGGGGCAGCAAGCAGGGCCAGGGCGGCCACATTGCACGGGCAGATCGCCATGCGGGTAAGCGAGGGTTCGCTCGCCGCACAGGGCCGGTGCAATAATTATTTCAATTTCAGTATTGGGGTTGATTATGCTCGACCGTGAAGGCTTCAGGCCCAACGTCGGCATCATCCTGCTCAACTCGCGCAACCAGGTGTTCTGGGGCAAGCGGCTGCGAACCCATTCGTGGCAGTTTCCCCAGGGCGGCATCAAGTACGGCGAGTCACCCGAGCAGGCCATGTTTCGGGAACTGCATGAGGAAGTCGGTCTGAAGCCCGAGCATGTGCGCATCCTCGCGCGCACGCGCGACTGGCTGCGCTACGAGGTCCCCGAGAACTTCATCCGCAAGGATGCGCGCGGCCACTACAAGGGGCAGAAGCAGATCTGGTTCCTGCTGCGGCTGGTGGGGCGCGACAGCGATCTCGACCTGCGCGCCACCGACCATCCCGAATTCGACGCCTGGCGTTGGAACGACTACTGGGTGCCGCTGGAACTGGTGATCGAGTTCAAGCGCGACGTGTACCAGATGGCGCTGAGCGAACTGGCGCGCTACCTGCCGCGGGTGAACCACCACAACCGCTACCTGCGCACCGGCATGCGGCCGCGCCACCACGAGGACGGCCATGGCGACTTCGGCCCGCATGGCTCCCACGCCAGCCACCATGGCGGGCATCACGGCATGGCGCCGCCGCAGCAGCATCCGCCCCAACCGCTGGCGCATGCAGCGCCGCCGCAGGACGCCGCGCCGGCGGACGCCCAGGGGCTCGAGCCCAAGCCGTGATCAGTCGCTGCCCGGGAACCAGGGCAGCATCATCGTCAGCGTGACGAGGCGCTCGAACTCGGGCTCGAAGCGGTCGATGATGGCCTGGGGGTGCGGACACAGCGCATGGTCGGTGATCAGACCGAACTGCACGCCGCCGCCATAGCTGAGGATGCTGACGCCGACGCCGATGTTGCCCGACGCCGGCACCCAGAACATGGTCTGCCGAAGCGTCGAGCCCAGGAACTTCAGCGGCTTGGCCGGGCCGGGCACGTTGGTCATCACCGCGGTGGCCTTCTTCGCGAACATGTTCAGCACGGCGTCCTGCACCGGCTTGACGAAGAGGCCGGCCACGGACAGCACCGCGAACGCCAGCAGCGGCTGATAACTGCCCTTCAGCTCGGCCATGCGCGCGCGCACCGCGTACACGCGTTCGACCGGGTTGGCGATGCCGATCGGCAGCACCAGCGGCGCCAGGCCGAAGCGATTGCCCAGCTGCCAGGCTTTTTCCAGCGGCCGCAGGTTCACGGGCACCATCGCGCGGATGTTCTTGCCCGTGGGGTCCTCGCCTTCGTCGGCCAGATAGCGCCCGATAGCGCCGGCCACGCAGGACAGCAGCACATCGTTGATCGAGCAGCCCAGGGCCTTGCCGATGGCCTTCACGCGATCGAGCGGCAGCGGCTCGCCCCAGGCCACGCATTTCTTGCCATCCGGCTGCCCCTTCAGCCGGGTCGGTGAATCGTCGGCCATCACCGCCAGCGCGGCCACGTCGTTGACGACCTGCAGGCCGGACCGCGCCATGTCGATCGAGCCCAGCAGCGGCTGCTGCGGGTTGGCCAGCATGTCGATCGACTTCGCGACACCGCCGCTGTACATGCCGATGGCCTTGATGGTGATGTCCGACAGCGGCTTCAGCACCGCGTCGGCAAGCCAGTCGCCATCACCCTCCTCGGCCTCGCGCACCTTCTTGCGCCGCTGCGGCGGATCGTTGCCGCCATCGGTGATCGACAGCATCACCGAGATCAGTGCGATGCCGTCGGCGATGCAGTGGTGCACGCGGGCGATGAGTGCGCTGCCGCCTTCGTAGTCCTCGATGAGCTGGAACTGCCACAGCGGCCGCTCGGGATCGAGCGGGGTCATCGCCAGCTCGGCGCAGCGCTGCTGCAGGGCTTCGCGTTCGCTTTGTCCGGGTGTGCGGTGCAACTGCTCGACCTTGACGTGCGCATCGATGTCGAAGGCCTCGTCCTCGACCCAGGTGGCGCCCATCGCATCGGCCACGGCGCGCTGGTGGAAGCGGCCGTACTTCAGCAGCTTGTCCTGCACGCGCTCCTTCAGCGCCTCCACCGTGATGGCCGGCGTGAGCAGCCAGACACCGACGATCATCATCAGGTTGACGTCGTTGTCCATGCGCAGCCACGCGGTGTCGACCCGGGACATGCGGCTGCTGGCAACGGCGGTCATCTGGGCTTCTCCTCGGTGTGGCTCTCTAGGGAGCGGGTGACGATGCTGGGTAACATGCCCGCCGTCAAGACCGATTTTCACGAAGGAGCGCACGCATGGCCGATCTCAAGTCGCAGTTCGAACAAGCCGTCGCCGACAGCAAGAAGCTGCCGGAGAAGCCCGACAACATGACGCTCCTGAAGATCTACTCGCTGTACAAGCAAGCGACCGAGGGCGACGTCGAAGGCAAGCGCCCCGGCTTCACCGACATGGTGGGCCGCGCCAAGTGGGATGCCTGGAACGAACTGAAGGGCAAGTCGAGCGACGAGGCGATGCAGGAATACGTCGACCTGATCGAGAGCCTGAAGTAAGGGCCGCGCCCGCGGCCCGGGAAGTCCTGAACGCCGCGCGGCGTTCAGGACTTCTTCTTCTTCGCCGCTGCCTTCGGCTCGGCGGCCGCCGAACCCAGCAGCGCATCGAGGTTCTTCTCGATCTCGGCCTCGATGGTCTTGGCGAACGCACCGAGCAGGAAACCGAGCTGGGCATGCAGGTCGAAGTGATCGGCCGCGACAGTCAGCGTGCCGTTGCAGCCCGAGCGCGTGAACTCGACGGTGTCGGAGCCCTCGCCTTCGATGACGGTGCACTCCATGTCGAACTTCTCCTCGACCTTCTCCGCCCACTGCCAGGCGATCTTGCGCGCCTTCGCGAGGCCGAGTTGGTGATCGCGGCGGATGCGGATGTCGGGCATGTCTTTCGTCTCCTCGGCGCCTAGGGGCTGATCGCCGCCAGTGTCGCCCGCCGCTCGGCCATCGGCAAGGCGGCCAGGCGCTTGGCTTCGGCATGGAAGCGGGCGAAGTCGCGGCCCTGCTGCTCGAAGAGCTTCTCGAAAGCCGGCACCAGCTCGTCATACGCTGCCTGCACGCCCAGCGTGGCGTTGTTCGCGCGCTGGGCCCAGCCGTCATAGCCGCTGTAGCCGTTCCACGATTGCGTCTTCAGCCGCTGCAGTTCAGTGCGCATCGCGGCCAGGATGCGGGCCTTGCCGGCGCGCTTGTCGTCGTCGGAGACGCTGCTGCGGTACAACGCCTCCAGCTCGCCGCGGGTGCGCTGGCCCAGGGCCTTGAACTCGCGCCGGCGGCGCTCGATCGCCGCATCGTCGGACGCCGGCAGGCCGCGTTCGCGGCGCCAGCGCTCGCCGCCCAGGCGCTCGACCGCGGTGGCGAAGGATTCGTTGAAGGTGGTGTCACCGGGCGCATAGGCCACCTGGTGTGCCAGCTCGTGGAAGACCAGGCGCGCCAGTTCCAGCTCGGGCCACTGGATGAAGGTGTTGAGCAGCGGGTCGCCGCCGAGCCAATCGGTGCGGCCCAGCGTGGAGTACGCGGCCACCCCGTACACATTGACGTCCAGGCCCTCGGCCTTCAGCTGCGCGCCTTCGCGCTCGGCCGCGTCCTTGTCGAAGTAGCCGCGGTAGCCGATGCAGCCGACGATCATGAAGCACCAGCGCTTCAGTTCAAGCGACAGCTCGGGCGCCGCCACCACGTTCCATACCGCGGCGTTGCGCCGCAGGTCGGCGTAGCTGCGGTAGCTGCGGTTGTCCGGCAGCTGCAGCTCGCGCACCGCGAAGTCGCGCATCTCGCGCGCCAGCAGCAGCCGGTCGCGCAGGGACACGGGCGTTGCCGGATCGTCGATGACCTCGGCGACCGGCCGTGCGCGCCGCACCATGTCCAGGTGCCCGCCGACGGACCGGGCGTAGTAGCCGAGGGTCGAGCAGCCCGCCATGCCGGCGACCGCGGCCACCAGCAGCGCCAGGGCCAGCAGCCGGCCCCGGCTCGTCATGCGGCCGCCACCTCCACAAGGCAGTCGTAGAAGGTGGGGGCACGGCCGATGTCGGTGAGCTTCTGGCTCGTCAGCTCGTTGACGTTGCTGCCGTCGATCCCGAGCTTGCGCCACCACACGCCCAGGCCGTTGACGACGCCGGGGCGCGCGCGCTCGGTGACCGACGCGGCGCAACGGTAGCTGCCACGGTCATTGAACACGCGCACGACCGCGCCGTCGGCGATGCCACGGGCCTCGGCATCGAAGGGATGGATCTCCACCAGCGGCTGGCCTTCGATGCTGCGCAGGCTGCGCACGTTGACGAAGGTGGAGTTGAGGAAATGCCGCGCCGGCGGCGAGATCATCGCCAGCGGGTAGCGCTGCGCCAGTTCCGGCGCGGACAGTGCGGACTCGTGGTTCGGCACATGGTCCGGCACGCCCAGCCCGGGCACGTCCACCTGCACCTTGCCGTTGGCGGTCGGGAATCCGCCGTCGGCGAACGGCAGCTCGGGCAACGGCAGCTTCAGCCAGCCCTTGGCGCGCAGCGCGGCCACGTCGATGTCGGCGGTGAAGGCCTGTGCGGCCAGCTGCTCGTCGCTGTCCTGGAAACAGGCCTCGTCGAAACCCAGGCGGGCCGCGAGTTCGCGGAAGACCTGCGTGTTCGGCTTCGCCTCGCCCAGCGGCGCCACCGCGGGCTGGTTCATCAGCACCCAGGTGTGGCCATAGGACGTGTGCACGTCCAGGTGCTCCAGCTGCGTGGTGGCGGGCAGCACGTAGTCGGCGTGGTCGGCGGTGTCGGTCATGAACTGCTCGAGCACGACGGTGAACAGGTCTTCGCGCTGGAATCCCTGCACCACCCTGGGTGACTGCGGTGCCACCGCGACGGGGTTGCTGTTGTAGACCACCAGGGCCTCGATGCGCGGACCGAACTCCACGGACGACTCGCGCAGCAGGTCGTCGCCGATCGTGCTCATGTTGATCGTGCGTGGACGGCGCCCGCCGAGCAGGTCGGGCCGCTCCAGGGCGGCGTTGTTCCTGTAGGCCTTGAACCAGCCCGAGGCCGACAGCAGCAGGCCGCCGCCGCGCTGGCGCCAGGCGCCGGTCAGGCAGGGCAGCAGCGCGATCAGCCGCACCGCATTGCCTCCGCCGTGCACCCGCTGCATGCCGTAGTTCAGGCGGATCGCGGCGGGCCGGGTCGTCGCGTAGTCGCGCGCGAGATCGCGGATCACCTGGGCATCGATGCCGCAGACCGTGGCGGCCCGTTCGGGCGGCCAGGCCAGCGCGCGTTCGCGCAGGGCCTCGAAGCCATCGACGTGGCGCGCAACGTAGTCCTCGTCGAGCCAGCCGCGCGTGACCAGCTCGTGCATCAGCGCCAGTGCCAACGCCCCATCGGTGCCGGGCAGCAGCGCGACGTGCTGGTGGCACTTGTCGGCCGTCTCGGTGCGGCGCGGGTCGATGCAGACGAGCTTCGCGCCGGCGCGCTTGGCCTGCTGGGCGAAGGTCCAGAAGTGCAGGTTCGATGCGATCGAGTTGCTGCCCCAGATCAGGATCAGCTTGCTGTCCGCGAAGCTCTCCAGGTGCATGCCGAGCTTGCCGCCATAGGTCGCCGCCAGCGCGTCGCCACCGGCGGAAGCGCAGATCGTGCGGTCCAGCAGCGAGGCGCCCAGGCGGTGGAAGAAGCGCGCGGCCATCGATTCGCCCTGCAGCAAGCCCATGGTGCCGGCGTAGCTGTAGGGCACGATGGCCTGCGGGTCGCGCGCGGCGATGGCGGCCAGGCGCGCGGCGATGTCCGACAGCGCCTCGTCCCAGCTGACCCGCGCGAACTGGCCGCCGCCCTTGGGACCGACGCGCTTCAGCGGGTGCAGCACGCGTTCGTCGTGGTAGGTGCGCTCGGTGTAGCGCGAGACCTTGGTGCACAGCGCACCGTGCGTCGGCGGATGCTCGGGGTCGCCTTGCACACGCACCGCGCGGCCGTTCTCGACCGTGATCTTCAGCGCGCAGGTGTCGGGGCAGTCGTGCGGGCAGGCGCCGCGAACCGTCGTGGTGTTCGTCTGGCCTGCGGAAGCGTGGGTCGTGTCCATGCGTCACTATTGCACAGCGTTTCCGGCATGCCGGAGCGGGCACTTGTCTAACCAAGCCGGGCGTCAGGGCTTGGGGTGAGTCGTAAACTGGCCCGCTTCGTCGCGGCCGCCCCCGCACGACACGTCTGTCCGAGGAGCCTTCCGCCCATGCGCCTGATCGAGTCCATCCTCGCCGACGCCGCCAGCATCACCACGCTGCGCCGCGACATTCACGCCCATCCTGAGCTGTGCTTCGAGGAAGTGCGCACTTCCGACCTGATCGCGGACGCGCTGGCGGAATGGGGCATTCCCGTGCACCGTGGCCTCGGCAAGACCGGTGTCGTTGGCATCGTCAAGAACGGCACCAGCGATCGCGCTTTAGGCCTGCGCGCCGACATCGACGCCCTGCCGATGACCGAGCACAACAAGTTCGCGCACGCGAGCCGGCACCCCGGCAAGATGCACGCCTGCGGGCATGATGGCCACACCGCGATGCTCCTGGCCGCGGCCAAGCACCTGTCCAAGCACCGCCACTTCGACGGCACCATCTACCTGATCTTCCAGCCGGCCGAGGAAGGCGGCGGCGGCGCGCGCGAGATGATCAAGGACGGCCTGTTCAAGCTGTTCCCGATGGAAGCGGTGTTCGGCGCGCACAACTGGCCCGGCATGAAGGTCGGCCAGTTCTCGCTGAAGCCCGGACCCTGCTATGCGTCGAGCAACGAATTCAAGATCACCGTGCGCGGCAAGGGCGCGCACGGTGCGATGCCGCACCTGGGCGTGGACCCCGTGCCCGCCGCCGCGGCCATGGTGTCGGCCTTCCAGACCATCCTGACCCGCAACAAGCGGCCGATCGACACCGGCGTGATCTCGGTGACGATGATCCACACCGGCGAGGCCACCAACGTCATCCCCGACAGCTGCGTGATGGAAGGCACGGTGCGCACCTTCACGACCGAGGTGCTGGACCTGATCGAGCGCCGCATGAAGGTGGTGGCCGAATCGACCGCCGAGGCCTTCGAGTGCACGGCCGATTTCGAGTTCGTGCGCAACTACCCGCCGACCATCAACCACGAGGCCGAGACCGCCTTCGCGCGCCGCGTGCTCGGCGAGGTGGTCGGCCCCGAGAACGTCCTGGACTTCGAGCCGACCATGGGCGCCGAGGACTTCAGCTACTTCCTGCTGGAGCGGCCGGGCTGCTACTTCATGATCGGCAATGGCGACGGCGCGCACCGCCAGGGCGGCCACGGCCTCGGGCCCTGCATGCTGCACAACCCGAGCTACGACTTCAACGACGACCTGATCCCGCTCGGCGCCACCGCATGGGTGCGGCTGGCCGAACAATGGCTGAACACCCCGCGATGAGCCGCCCCGAAGAAGGCTTCTCTCAACGCTACGCCGAAGCGCGCGCGAAGTTCCTGCGCGCCGCCGAGCAGGCGGACCTCGACGTGCACAGCCACGTGCACCCGCTGCTCGGCCGCGACGGCGAACAGCTGGCGATGGACGTGGTGCGCGACGGCCCGGCGGATGCGCCGGCCGTGCTGCTGCTGTCCAGCGCCTGCCACGGCGTCGAGGGTTTCTGCGGCTCGGGCGCGCAGATCGCGCTGCTGCAGGACACCGAGCTGCGCCGCGCGGCCCGCGCCGGCGGCGTGGCGCTGCTGTACGTCCACGGACTGAATCCCTACGGCTTCTCGTGGTGGCGGCGCACGACGCAGGAGAACGTCGACCTCAACCGCAACTTCCACGACTTCTCGCGCCCCTTGCCCGGCAACGCCGCCTACGACGAAATCGCGCACCTGCTGGTGCCGGCGCAATGGCCCCCGTCCGCCGAGGTGCGGGCCGAGGTGCAGCGCTACATCGACGAACGGGGCCTTCGCGCCTGGCAATCAGCGATCACCGCCGGCCAGTACAGCCACCCGCAGGGCCTGTTCTACGGCGGCGTGAACCCGACCTGGAGTCACCAGACGCTGCGCCACGTGCTGCAGGACCAGGTGCGCCGCTGCGCGCGCCTGGGCTGGATCGACTTCCACACCGGCCTCGGGCCCAGCGGGCTGGGCGAACGCATCTTCGCCTGCCGCGACGATGCCGCCGCACTCGCCCGTGCCCGCGCCTGGTGGGGTCCGGAAGTGACCTCCATCTACGACGGCACGTCCAGCTCGGCGCTGCTGCGGGGGCTGATGTGGACCGTGGCCTACGACGAGGCGCCACAAGCCGAGTACACAGGCATCGCGCTGGAATACGGCACGGTGGACATCACCGGGGTGCTGGATGCGCTGCGCGCGGACCAGTGGCTGGAGAACCATCCGGAGATCGGCGCGCCGCAGCGCGACACGATCAAGCGCCGGCTGCGCGACGCGTTCTACACCGACACGCCAGCCTGGAAGCGGCGCATCGTCGAGCAGGCGCTGGACGCCGCGCGGCAAGGCGTGGCCGGACTGGCGGGGCGCTGAGGGGATGTCCGGATTTGACCGCTGCCGGTCCGGTGGCGGTGCTGTGCGGGCGCGCTGACGGCGCGACGATGCAGGCCTCAACCACGAGGAGCCCTGTGATGCCCCAAGCCCAAGCCACTGCCCTGTTGCTGATCGACGCGCAGCAATCGTTCCGCGCCCGGCCGTACTGGTCTGACGCCGAGGCGCCCGCCTACTTCGAGCGCACGAATGCGCTGCTCGCCGGGGCCGCCGCGCAAGGCATCCCCATCGTGCGCATCTTCCACACCGACGGGCCGCGTGAAGCAGCCAACGCCTTCGCGCCGGAAAGCGGCCTGGTCCGCCCCATCGATGGCCTGGCGCCGTTCGACGCCGCCGTCACGATCGAGAAGCACCGCCACAGCGCGCTGGTCGGCACCGGGCTGGCGGTGTGGCTGCACCAGCACGGCATCCGCCGGCTGATCGTCGCCGGCATCCGCACCGAGCAGTGCTGCGAGACGACGACACGCCACGCCAGCGACGAAGGCTGGGAGGTCGACTACGTCACCGAGGCGACGCTGACCTTCGACATGCAGCCCCCCGGCGGCGCCACGCTGACGGCGGCGCAGATCCGCGAACGCACCGAGACCGTTCTGGCCGGCCGCTTCGCGACGATCTGCACCGTGGAACAAGCGCTGGCGCGCGCTGAGGCGGCATGACGCAGGCCGACGTACTCGCCGCCCCGGCGTCACCCATGACCCGGCGCGTCGACATCCTGCTGTTCCCACAGGTCGAGGTGCTGGATTTCGCCGGTCCCTACGAGGTCTTCACCACCGCAAGCCGCATGGCGGCGCGGCTCACGCCCGGCAGCGCGGCGCCGTTCGAGGTGCGCACCGTCGCCCCGGCCGCAGGCCCGGTGCGCGCGCGTGCCGGCCTGCAGGCACTGGCCGATGCCGGCTTCGGCGATGCCATCCCTGCGGCCGAGGTGCTCATCGTGCCCGGCGGGGTCGTCGACGACGTACGCCGCGACGAGGCCACGCTGCGCTGGATCGCGGAAGCAGCGGCCGGCGCAGAACTGGTCGCCGCGGTGTGCACCGGCGCCTTCCTGCTCGCCGACGCCGGCCTCGTCGCCGCCGGCACGCCGGTGACGACGCACTGGGAAGACATCGCCGACCTGCGCCGCGACCACCCCGCGCTGGACGTGCGGGAGGGCCTGCGCTGGGTCGACGGCGGGCGGATCGCGCAGGGGCGGCGCGCCGGGCTGGTCACCTCGGCCGGGATCAGTGCCGGCATCGACATGAGCCTGCACCTCGTCGAGCGTCTGGCCGGCCGCGCGCTGGCGGAGCGCACGGCGCGGCAGATGGACTTCGAATGGACCGAGAACCCGCGCTGAGCCAGGGCGTGGACGCGGAGCCGGTGGACGTGCTGTTCATCGTGCTGCCCGACACCCTGCTGCTGGACCTGGCCGGCCCGGCCGAGGCCTTTCGCCTCGCCAACCAGGCGCTGGCGCGGCGCGGCCGCCAGCCGCTGTTCCGCCTGCGCTACGCGGGCCCGCAGCCGGAGGTGCGCTCGTCGGTCGGCCTGTCGCTGGCGGCGATCGAGCCGCTGCCCGCGGCCCTGCAGGCGCCGAGCTGGACGGTGCTGCTGGGCCGCCCCGGCGATGCCGATGCGGTGCTGCGGCGCCAGCGCCCCTGGCTGGCGACGCGCGACTGGCTGAGCCGCGTGCTGCGACCCGCGCTGCAGGCGCAGGCGCTGCCGCACCGGCTGCTGACGGTCTGCGTCGGCGCCCTGCTGGCGGCCGATGCCGGCCTGATCGCAGCGCAGCAGCGCTGCACGACGCACCACGAGCTGCTGGACGACCTGGGCCGGCTCGCCCCGCAGGCCCAGGTGCTGGCGAACCGGCTCTTCGTCGAGGACGGCGTGCTGCTGAGCAGCGCCGGCATCACCGCCGGCATCGACCTGGCGCTGCACTGCATCGCCCGCCATGCCGGCGACGCGCTGGCCGCCACCGTGGCGCAGGTGATGGTGGTGCACGGCCGGCGCGGGCAGGACGACCCGCAGCGCTCGCCGCTGCTGGCCTTCCGCGACCACCTGCACCCGGCGTTGCACCGGGTGCAGGAGGCGGTGTGCGAGCGGCCGGGCGGGGACTGGTCGGCCGATGCGCTGTCGGCCGTCGCCCACGTCACGCCGCGGCAGCTGACGCGGCTGTTTCGCCAGCACACCGGCCTGACGCCGCGCGACTACGTCGAACACGTGCGCGTCTCGCTGGCGCAGCAGGCGCTGCGGCGGGGTGCCAGCGGCCAGCAAGCGGCCGACCTGGCCGGGTTCCGCTCGGACAGGCAATGGCGCCGCGCGCGCGGACGAAGCAGCGGCAGCGCAGAGGCCTGAAGAGTCCCGGAAGCGTCCAACAGTGGGGGCCGGGGGGCAACCCAGGTCCGCAATGCCCGGGCTGGCCCGGTGCGGCCGCCGCACGGCGGCCGTGCGGACGCGGGCGCCGGCCTCCGCTTCTGCCCCGGGTCAGTGCATCGGCGGGGGTTTGTACGGGGTCGTCACATGGCACGGGCTTTGCGTAATATCCCCGCGAAATCCTGACCAAACGGTCAGTTTCGTGGGTGAAGCCGGGCCACTCCCGCAGCCCGGTGCGCCACTGTCAACGCACAGGAGCCGCCGCGTGTCGTCGATCCCCCTCGCTTCCACCGCGGCAGAGCCGCAGGCCGTGGCCGACATCCGGCCCGGCCGCCTGGCGCCCGGGCAGTACGCCGCCCATTTCGCCGATGCCGCGCCGCGCTACAGCCGCACCCAGGCGCTGGTCGAGGCCGAACGCTGCCTCTACTGCCACGACGCCCCCTGCGCCACGGCCTGCCCCACCGGCATCGACGTGCCCAGCTTCATCCGCCGCATCGCGGAAGACAACCTGCGCGGCGCGGCCAAGACCATCCTCGAATCCAACCCGCTGGGCGGCACCTGCGCCCGCGTGTGCCCCACCGAGGAGCTGTGCGAGCAGGTCTGCGTGCGCACGGCGCAGCAGGGCAAGCCGGTGGAGATCGGCCGGCTGCAGCGCTATGCGGTGGACGCGGTGATGGACAAGCCGGTCAGCGCGCTGTTCGGCCGCGCTGCGCCCACGGGCCGCCGCGTCGCAGTGGTGGGGGCCGGACCGGCGGGCCTGGCCTGCGCCTTCGGACTGGCGCGCCGAGGGCACCAGGTTTCAGTCTTCGATGCCCGTTCCAAGGGCGGTGGCCTGAACGAATACGGCCTCGCGTCGTACAAGACCGCCGGGGGCTTCGCGCAGCGCGAGCTGGACTGGCTGATGGGCATCGGCGGCATCAGCCTGCACTGCGGCTGGCGGCTGGAGGACGCGGCGCAACTGGCCCGGCTGCGGCAGGACCATGACGCGGTGTACCTGGCGCTGGGCCTGGCGCGCACGGAGGCATTGGGCATCCCGGGCGAGGACAACGCCGGCGTGCACGACGCAGTGGACTTCATCGCCACGCTGCTGCAAACCCCCGACAAGTCCACGCTGCCGGTCGGCCGCCGCGTCGTCGTGATCGGCGGTGGCATGACGGCGGTGGACGCCGCGGTGCAATCGAAGCTGCTGGGCGCCGAGGAGGTGCACATGGTGTACCGCCGCGGGCCCGAGCAGATGGGCGCGTCCGAAGCCGAGCAGGACTGGGCGCAGACGAACGGCGTCACCATCCACCACTGGCTGGCGCCGGAGGCGATCCTCGGTGAAGGTGGCCAGGTGGCGGCCGTGCGCTTTGCGCGTCAGCACCTGGTCGACGACCAGTTGGTCGCCGATGGCACGCGCGAGACCTTCGCCGCCGACATGGTGTTCCGCGCCATCGGCCAGAAGCTGGACACCCGCGTGCTCGAGGGCGTGGGACTGGAGCTGCAGAAGGGCCGCATCGTCGCCGACGTCGACGGCCGCACCACGGTCCCTGGTTTGTGGGCCGGTGGCGACTGCCGCTTCGGCGGCCGCGACCTGACCGTGGAAGCGGTGGAGGACGGCAAGCGCGCGGCGCTGTCCATCCACGCCGCAATCACCCCGCCCCCGCACTGAACCCGCTTTCGAAAGAGGCACCCGAATGGCAGACCTCGGCAACATCTTCGCGGGCATCAAGAGCCCGAACCCCTTCTGGCTCGCCAGCGCGCCGCCCACCGACAAGGCCTACAACGTCAACCGCGCCTTCGAGGCCGGCTGGGGCGGCGTGGTGTGGAAGACGCTGGGCGAGCAGGGGCCGCCGGTCGTCAACGTCAACGGCCCGCGCTACGGCGCGCTGCTGACACCCGACCGCCGCATGCTGGGCTTCAACAACATCGAGCTGATCACCGACCGGCCGCTGGACGTCAACCTGGCCGAGATCCGCCAGGTGAAGCGCGACTGGCCGGACCGTGCGCTGGTGGTGAGCCTGATGGTGCCCTGCACCGAGCAGGCCTGGCGCGCCATCCTGCCGATGGTCGAGGACACCGGCTGCGACGGCGTGGAGCTGAACTTCGGCTGCCCGCACGGCATGAGCGAGCGCGGCATGGGCTCGGCCGTGGGCCAGGTGCCCGAGTACATCGAGATGGTCACCGCCTGGTGCAAGCAGTACAGCAAGCTGCCGGTGATCGTGAAGCTGACGCCCAACATCACCGACATCCGCAAGCCCGCCACCGCGGCCAAACGCGGCGGGGCCGATGCGGTGAGCCTGATCAACACCATCAACTCCATCATCGGCGTCGACCCCGACACGCTGACGATCAACCCCGCCACCGGCGGCATGGGCTCGCACGGCGGCTACTGCGGCCCGGCGGTGAAGCCCATCGCGCTGAACATGGTGGCCGAGATCGGCCGCTCGGCCGAGACCGCCGGCATCCCGATTTCCGGCATCGGCGGCATCGGCACCTGGCGCGACGCGCTGGACTACATCGCGCTGGGCGCGGGCAACGTGCAGGTGTGCACCGCGGCGATGGCCTTCGGCTTCAAGATCGTGCAGGAGATGATCGACGGGCTGTCCAACTACATGGACGACAAGGGCTTCCGGAGCATCGAGGATTTCCGCGGCCGCGCGCTGAAGACCGTGACCGACTGGCAGTACCTGAACCTGAATGCCGTCAGCAAGGCCGTCATCGACCAGGACAAGTGCATTCAATGCGGGCGCTGCCACATCGCCTGCGAAGACACCTCGCACCAGGCCATCACGAAAATGGTGAACGGCAAGCGCCACTTCGAGGTGATGGAGAACGAATGCGTGGGCTGCAACCTGTGCGTCACCGTCTGCCCGGTGCCCGAATGCATCACGCTGCGCACGCTGGCGCCCGGCGAGGTGGACCAGCGCACCGGCCAGCCGGTGAGCCCGCAGGCCGCCGACTGGACCACGCATCCGAACAACCCGATGCGAAAGACCCCCGCGACGGCGCCGGCTTGACGCCTCCCCGCACGCGGCGCAACCTCGATCCCTTCGCCAGCCAGCCCTTGAAGGAGCGGCCATGAAACCCCTGTTGATCCGTGGCGGCACCGTCGTCAATGCCGACCGTGAATTCCGTGCCGACGTGCTGTGCGCCGAAGGCCGCATCTTGCAGGTCGCCCCGTCCATCACCGCACCGGCCGGCGCCGAGGTGCTCGACGCCGGCGGCCGCTACGTGATGCCCGGCGGCATCGACCCGCACACGCACATGCAGCTGCCCTTCATGGGCACGGTCACGCGCGACGACTTCTACAGCGGCACCGCCGCGGGCCTGGCCGGCGGCACCACGATGATCATCGACTTCGTGATCCCCGATCCGAAGGAGCCGCTGATGGACGCCTACCGCAAGTGGCGCGGCTGGGCCGAGAAGGCGGCATCGGACTACAGCTTCCACGTCGCGGTGACCTGGTGGGACCAGAGCGTGCACCGTGACATGGGCCTGCTGGTGCAGGAAGAAGGCGTGAACAGCTTCAAGCACTTCATGGCCTACAAGAACGCCATCATGTGCGACGACGAGACGCTCGTGAACAGCTTCCGCCGCGCGCTGGAGCTGGGCGCCATGCCCACCGTCCATGCCGAGAACGGCGAACTGGTGTTCCTGCTGCAGGCCGAGATGAAGGCCAAGGGCATCCGCGGGCCGGAAGGCCACCCGCTGTCGCGCCCGCCCGCCGTGGAGGCTGAGGCCGCACAGCGCGCCATCGCGATTGCCGACGTGCTGAACGTGCCGATCTACATCGTGCACGTCTCCAGCGCCGAAAGCGCCGAGGCCATCGCCCGTGCGCGCGCCCGCGGCCAGCGCGTGTTCGGCGAGGTGCTGGCCGGCCACCTGACCCTGGACGACAGCGTCTACCGCAACCCCGACTTCGCGTTCGCGGCCGGCCACGTGATGAGCCCGCCCTTCCGCCCCGCCGGCCATTCGCAGATGCTGTGGCGCGGGCTGCAGGCGGGCTATCTCCACACGACAGCCACCGACCACTGCACCTTCTGCGCGGAACAGAAGGCGGCTGGCAAGGACGACTTCAGCAAGATCCCCAACGGTTGCGGCGGCGTGGAAGAGCGCATGGCGGTGATCTGGGACGAAGGCGTCAACAAGGGCCGGCTGACGCCGACCGAATTCGTTGCCGTGACGTCGGCGAATGCGGCGAAGCTCTTCAACATCTACCCGAAGAAGGGCTGCGTGGTGGAAGGTGCCGACGCGGACCTGGTGCTGTGGGACCCGAAGGCAACGAAGACGCTGTCGGCGAAAACGCAGCGTTCGTTGGGCGACTTCAACATCTTCGAGGGCCGCACCGTCACCGGCCTGACCACGCACACGGTGGCCGCCGGCAAGCTGGTCTATGCCGATGGCGACCTGCGCGCCGAGCGCGGTGCCGGCAAGCACGTGAAACGCCCGCCGTTCGGGCCGCAGTTCGAAGCACTGGCGAAGAAGGCCGCGCTGGAAGCGCCCGTTCCCGTGCAGCGCTGAGCCGCCCACACCCGCCCATACACGCCCATCGGCGCGGCTCCGCGTTGCGGACCACCGCCATGGGCAACGGCCCTTCCGGGCCCTCTGGAGCACACCATGGACATGAAGACCAAGCCTCTGCCCGAGAAGCTGCAGGCGCTTCGCGTGAACGGCGACCGCCTGTGGGAATCGCTGATGGAGCTGGCGAAGATCGGCGCCACGCCCAAGGGCGGCGTCTGCCGCCTGACCCTGACCGACCTCGACAAGCAGGGCCGCGACCTCGTGAGCCGCTGGGCTCGCGAAGCCGGCATGACCATCACCATCGACAAGATCGGCAACGGCTTCCTGCGCCGCCCCGGCCGCAACAACAGCCTGCCGCCGGTGGTCACCGGCAGCCACATCGACACCCAGCCCACCGGCGGCAAGTTCGACGGCAACTACGGCGTGCTGGCCGGGCTGGAGGTGGTGCGCACGCTGAACGACCACGGCATCGAGACCGAGGCGCCGATCGAGGTGGCCTGGTGGACGAACGAGGAAGGCTCGCGCTTCGTGCCGGTGATGATGGGCTCGGGCGTGTTCGCCAAGGCCTTCACGCTCGAGCATGCCTATGCTGCAAAAGACACGGAGGGCAAGAGCGTCAAGGACGAGCTGGAGCGCATCGGCTACATCGGCGACCAGGAACCCGGCGACCACCCGATCGGCTGCTACTTCGAGACCCACATCGAGCAGGGCCCGGTGCTGGAGGACCACGACAAGACGATCGGCGTGGTCACCGGCGTGCTGGGCATCCGCTGGTACGACTGCGTGGTGACCGGCATGGAAGCTCACGCCGGCCCCACGCCGATGGCCTTGCGCAAGGACGCACTGCAGGTGGCGACCAGGCTGATGCAGGAGGTCGTCGCCTGCGCGCACCGCCACCCGCAGGCCGATGGAACCAACCATGGCCGCGGCACCGTGGGCATGGTGCAGGTGCACCCCAACAGCCGCAACGTGATCCCCGGCCGCGTGAAGTTCTCGATCGACCTGCGCAACGCCAGCGACGCGCTGTGCGACGCGATGGACGCCGACATCCGCGGCGTGGCCGCGAAGCTGAGCGCCGAGACCGGACTGCCGATCGAGATCACGCCGGTGTCGTCCTACCCCGCGCAACCCTTCCACCCCGACTGCATCAACGCCGTGCAGGCCGCGGCCGAGAAGCTGGGCTACAGCAACATGGCCGCCGTCTCCGGCGCGGGGCACGACGCGGTCTACATGGCGCGCCTCGCCCCCGCCGGCATGATCTTCATCCCCTGCAAGGACGGCATCAGCCACAACGAGATCGAGGACGCCAAGCCCGAGCACATCACCGCCGGGTGCAACGTGCTGCTGCACGCGATGCTGGAGCGGGCGGGAGTGGCTGGGCCGTAGTGCCCCGGCGCGCCTTTCACCACCCATTCACGGGGCCGCCACGCGCGGCCTCGCCGGTTTCTCCCCCCACGACGAGGGATGCGGGCCACGGCGCCCATCCATGGCGCCCGTCAGCGGCTAGCATGCGCGCCCACGCACGCCGCAAACCAGGGAGAGGAAGGCGCCAATGGCAGGCAAGTTGTTCACCGGCGTGGTCGCGCTGGCCGTCGCGTCCGCGGCCGCCTGGTGGTTCCGCGACACGCCCGTCGTGCGGGACCTGACGCAGCAGGTCCGCTCCAGCAGCGCCGCCCGCTGGGCCGCTGAGCAGGCCGCGAAGGTCGTGGCACCTCTGGATGGCGCTGCCGGCACGACGTCGGCCGGCAGCCCGTTGCACAAGTGTGCGGGCGAGACCGGTGTCACCTACACGAATGGCCGCTGTCCGCCCGGCACCCGCCGGCTCGACGTCGACGGTGCCGTGACCGTGTTGCCGCCAGTGCGCGCTCCCGCCCCCGCCCCCGATGTCCCGTCGCCAGCGCCCGCGGCGGCTTCCGGCACGGTGCGCGGGCCGCTGGCCGACCTGGTGGGCCAGCCGCTGCAAGGCACGCTGAAGGAGAAGCAGCTGGAGGGCATCCAGTGACCGCGGGTGAAGCCGAGCTTCCCCGCCTGCCGGCCACTCCGGCGGCCGGTGCGGTCGGTGCGGTCGGTGCGGTCGGTGCGGTCGGTGCGGTCGGTGCTGCCGGTGCTGCGGGTGCTGCGGGTGCTACCGCGGCCGATGGCCCGGCCGCGCGCGCCGGCTTCCTAATCGCTCATTGGCGCGGCCAGCTGCCGATGGCCCGCAGCCTGTGGCTGAATGCGGTGCTGGCCGGCGGGCTCGCCGCGATGGCCACGGCGGCCCTGTCGATGCAGGTCGACGTGACGGACGGCCCGGTGCGCCCGGTCGCCGCCCTCGCGTTGCTCGCCTGGCCGCTGGCGCTGGCCGTGCAGGCCTGGGGCATCGTCGGGGCCTGGCGCAGCACGGGCCGGGATGCCGAAGGCCGCCTTGCCAGGGCCACGCTGGCGAGCCGCGCGCTGCTCGCCGTGGTGGCGGCATCGATGCTCGCCTCGGCCGGCTGGCACGACCTGCCGCGCAGCGCCGGGCTGGCGCGCCTGGCACTGGGCTCCGACCCGCAGGGCGACATGAGCGCGTCCCTCTCCGCGGACGGCCAGCGCCTGCAGCTGCGCGGCTGGCTGGGCCCGGGCAGCGCGGCGCGCGTGCAACAGGCAGCGACGGCCGCGCCGGCGGTGCGGGTGCTGGAGATCGACTCGCCTGGCGGCCGCTTCCAGGAAGCGCTGCGACTGGCCGGCGCGCTGCGCGGCCAGGGCTGGACGGTGCGCGCCAAGGGTGCCTGCCTGGACGCCTGCACCGTGGTGCTGATGGCCGGCGCGGTGCGGCAGCTGCTGCCGGACACCCAGTGGGGCGTGGTCCGCCCGGCGCCGGTGTCATTCAACCCGCTTCTCGAGCGCCTGGCGAAGCGGCGGCTCGCCGCGCTCTACACCGGCGCGGGCCTGCCCGAGACACTGGTGAAGACCGGCCTGGCGATGCCGCACGACTTCCAGTGGCGGGCGCCGTGGAAGGACCTGGCGGCCGCCGGCGTCGCCACGACCCTGCCCTACCCGCTGGACGTCCCACTGCCGGCGCAGCTGGACACGCCGGCCACCGAGCTGGCCGAGGCGCTGCGCAGCAACCCGCACTGGCACGGGCTCGAGCGGCGTTTCCCGGGCACCATCGCCACGGCGGCGGAGCGGCTGTACCGCGCACGCGCCGGCGGCGCCGGGCAGGACGCGGCGATGCTGGCCGCTCTGGAGACCACCGAGCCGCTGCTCGCGAAGTTGCTGTTCAATGCCGGCCCCGAGCTGCGGGACCAGTTCGCCCAGCTGCTGCTGTCGGCCTTGAAAGCCATGCGCGACGACGGCAACGGCAGCTGCGCGCGCCTGCTGTCAGGCGATGCCGCGGCGCGCCGCGCCATGCCCCCGCCACTGGCCGCACGCGAGGCGGAGTGGCTGGGCGATGCCGCAGCCGAGCCAACGCGCGACGCCGGCCCGCGCGCGCCGGCCGACATCGAACTGGACGTCGTGCGCCGCGCGCTCAGCCCCGACGCGCCGGCCCTGTTGATGGGCCTGCGCCACCCGGGCGAAGCCGGCAGGCGGCATTGCGACCGCATGGCGACGCTGCTGGCGCGGGTGCAGCAGTTGTCGCCGGCGGAGCGGCGGCTCGCGGTGCGGCTGATGTTCGAGCGGCCCTGACGAGGACGTCGCGCCGGCACGACCGCGCGCTGAACGTCACCGCCTCGTCGGACACCGTGAATGGAACCGGCACGCCCTAGCCTTAGCCTAGCGGGCCATCAGAACGGGTCCAATCGAGGCGCCCCTGCGCACCCATGGCTCTCAAGCCATGGCGAGCATTGGCAGCGACGAGTGGCGTCGTGTTGGCAGGACGCGCGGGTGAGTCGGTTGCGTTCACGGCCTCAGCCGGCGGCGGCCTTCAGCCGCCGCTTCACCGCCGCGGCCGCTGCGCGCAGCGCCGCGACGAAGGGCTCGCGCAGCGGGCTGGGTGGCCGCAGCTCCGGCAGCACCAGGCCGACGTGGAACGGCACCTTGACCGCGAGTGGCCGGATGTGCAGGCCCGGCCCGGCCAGCTCCAGCGCCGTCAGCGGGTTGACGATGGCCAGGCCCAGGCCCTGGCGCACCAGCGCGCACACGGCCACCGCGCTGCCGGCCTCCAGCGCCAGCCGGCGCTGCACGCCCTGTTGGGCAAAGAGCGCGTCCAGCTGCAACCGGTACGGGTCGTCCGGCGCCAGGCTGACGAAGGCCTCGCCGTCGAAGTCCGTCGCCCGCAGCTGGCGTTTGGCGAGCAGCGGATGGCCGTCCGGCAGCACCGCCACTTCTTCCACCTGCAGCAGCGGCAGCAGCGCGGTGCCGGGCGGCGGCTCGGCACGTTCCGTCAGGCCCAGGTCGTGGCGCTGCTCGGTCAGGCGCGCTTCCAGCAGCGGCGATTCCAGCGTCGCGACGCTGGCGCTGGCCTGCGGGTGGGCCTCCGCGAAGCGGCGCATCGCCTCCGGCAGCAGCGCATGCGCCAGTGCCGGCAAGCAGGCGATATCGAGCCGCCCCTCGGCGAACTGGCGCAGCGAGGCCGCGGTGGACGCGATGCGCTCCAGGCCCAGGTACGAGCGCTCGACCTCGTCGCGCAGCAGCAGTGCGCGCACCGTCGGCCGCAGACGGCCGCGCACGCGGTCGAACAGGTTCATCTGCAAGACCTGCTCCAGGCGCGCCAGTTCCCGGCTGACGGTGGGCTGCGAGGTGTGCAGCAGCTCGGCCGCGCGCGTGACGCTGCCACTGAGCATCAGCGCGCGGAAGACTTCGACGTGGCGGTGGGTCAGCTTCATCGGCCCCTCTCATGGCACATGGCATATCCACGATGAATGAACCGCCGACGATACGCTATTGGACTGAATGACCCCGGCGCGGCACCATTGCGCGCCATGAACCCGTTCCCGCCCGCCCTGCTGCGCCAGCTCGCGCAGGCCCACGGCACGCCGCTGTGGGTGTACGACGCCGCCACCATCCGCCGCCGCATCGCCGAGCTGCGCGCCTTCGACACCATCCGCTTCGCGCAGAAGGCCAACTCCAACCTCCACCTGCTGGCGCTGATGCGCGAGCAAGGGGTCAAGGTGGACGCGGTGTCGCTGGGGGAGATCGAACGCGCGCTGGCCGCGGGCTTTCGGCCCGGCACGCATGAAGTGGACGGCCATGCCGAGGCCGAGATCGTATTCACCGCTGACCTGATCGACCGCGCGACGCTGGCCAAGGTGGTCGCCGAGCAGATCCCGGTCAATGCCGGCTCGATCGACATGCTGGACCAGCTGGGCGCGGCATCGCCCGGCCACCGCGTGTGGCTGCGCATCAACCCCGGCTTCGGCCACGGCCACAGCAACAAGACCAACACCGGCGGCGAACACAGCAAGCACGGCATCTGGCACGCCGACCTCCCGGCCGCGCTGCAGGCCATCGACCGCCACCGGCTGCAGCTGGTGGGCCTGCACATGCACATCGGCTCCGGGGTGGACTACCACCACCTGCAGCAGGTCTGCGATGCGATGGTCGCGATGGTTGCGAAGCTGGACCGCCCGATCGAGGCCATCTCCGCCGGCGGCGGCCTGTCGATTCCCTACCGAGCGGGCGAGCCGCGCATCGACACCGCGCACTACTTCGCACTGTGGGACGGCGCGCGCCGCCGCATCGCCGAAGCCCAGGGCCGGCCGCTGCAGCTGGAACTGGAACCGGGCCGCTACCTGGTCGCCGAGTCCGGCGTGCTGCTGGCCGAGGTGCGTGCCACCAAGGCCATGGGCTCGCGATTCTTCGCGCTGGTGGATGCCGGCTTCAACGAGCTGATGCGGCCGGCGATGTACGGCGCGCACCACGGCATCGAGCTGATCGCGGCCGACGACACCGAGCGGCCGCTGCGCGACACGGTGGTGGCCGGCCCGCTGTGCGAGTCAGGCGACGTCTTCACGCAGGGCGACGGCGGCACCGTGCTGTCGCGCGAGCTGCCCCAGGCGCGCGTCGGCGACCTGCTGGTCTTCCACGACGCCGGCGCCTACGGCGCATCGATGTCCAGCAACTACAACAGCCGCCCGCTGACGGCCGAAGTGCTCGTGGATGGCGAACGCACGCGCCTGATCCGCCGCCGCCAGACCATCGGCGAGTTGCTGGCGCTGGAATCCGCCGGCGCCTGAGCCCGCCCGTCACAGGAGGCCGACGCGGGCGCCGCGCTGCGCGCCCAACAGCCTCCTGCTCATGGCACGCCAAAGCGCCATGCCGCCAGGGCGGCCGGTGCGGCGCTGAGGGCCAGCGCGACCCAGCGCCGGCCTGGCGTGGCGGCCGACCAGGCGCTGATCCACTGCGCGCCCAGCGCCACGGCCACAAGCATGGCCACGGCCACCCATCGGTTGCCCGAACCATCCTCCGGCAGCTTGCCCTGCCAGGCCGGCTCCAGTTCACGCAGCCACTCGTAGCGCTGCGCCGGCAGCAGCAACAAGGCCAGCACGCAAAGCGCGTAAGCGAATTGCAGGCTCCACCAGCAGCACCGCTGCAGGGCCCGTGCCAGTCCTTCCATTCAATGTCTCCCGCCCCTTCGAGCCGCCACCGATCTTGACAGCGCCGGCGCAGCGCCCGGTTTCGTGGGCGGCGGCGAACGTCCCCACGCATGGTGATGCGGGTCACATCGACGAGGATCGCGGCGCACTACGCTCGCCCACCTCATGTTCAGCCTCTTCGAACGCTTCGTCGACCCGTACCCCGACGCGACGCCGCCCACCCCGCCGAAGGGCTTCTTCCCTTTCCTGTGGGCGGCCACGCGCGGGCTGCGCCGCTACATCGTGGCGATGACGCTGTTCACCGCCGGCATCGGCGTGTTCGAGGCGCTGCTGTTCAGCATGCTCGGCAACGTGGTGGACTGGCTCAGCACCGTGCCGGCGCAGCGGCTGTGGCAGGACGAGAAGCCCCGGCTGCTGGCCCTGGCCGCCATCCTGGCCGGCAGCATGGTGCTGGTGGCGCTGCAATCGATGTTCAAGCAGCAGGCGCTGGCCGGCAACTTCCCGATGCGGCTGCGCTGGAACTTCCACCGGCTGATGCTCGGCCAGAGCATGGGCTTCTACCAGGACGAGTTCGCCGGCCGCGTCGCCGCCAAGGTGATGCAGACCGCGCTGGCGGTGCGCGACGTGTGGATGACGGTGTGCGACATCCTGGTTTTCATCGTCATCTACTTCGTCACGCTGATCGCGCTGGTCGGCAGCTTCGATGCGTGGATGCTGGCGCCGATGCTGGGCTGGCTGGCGCTGTACCTGGCCACGCTGCGCTGGTTCGTGCCGCGGCTGGCGCGCGTGGCGCAGAACCAAGCCGATGCGCGCTCGCTGATGACCGGCCGCATCACCGACGCGTACACCAACATCGCCACCGTCAAGCTCTTCGCGCATGCCCAGCGCGAGGCCGGCCATGCGCGCGGTGCGATGCAGGAGTTCCTGGCCACGGTGCACGTTCAGATGCGGCTGGTCACCGGCTTCGAGATCGTCATCCATGCCCTGAGCATGCTGCTGATCGCCGCCACCGCCGGCGTCGCGCTGTGGCTGTGGATGCAGGGGCGCGTGGGCATCGGCGCGGTCGCGGCGGCCACCGCGATGGCGCTGCGGCTCAATGGCATCTCGCACTGGATCATGTGGGAGATGGCCACGCTGTTCGAGGACATCGGCACCGTGCAGGACGGCATCACCACGCTGTCGCGGCCGCATGCGGTGGTGGACGCACCCGGTGCCCAAGCACTGCAGGTCACGCGCGGCGACATCCGCTTCGAGGACGTGCAGTTCTCCTACGGCGGCGACAAGCCTGTCATCGAGCGGCTGAACCTGCACATCCGGCCGGGCGAGAAGATCGGCCTGGTCGGCCGCTCGGGCGCCGGCAAGAGCACGGTGGTGAACCTGCTGCTGCGCTTCTACGACGTCGAGGGCGGCCGCCTGCTGATCGACGGCCAGGACATCGCGCAGGTGACGCAGGACAGCCTGCGCGCGCAAGTGGGCATGGTCACGCAGGACACCTCGCTGCTGCACCGGTCGGTGCGCGACAACATCCTCTACGGCCGGCCCGATGCGGGTGACGACGCGATGATCGCCGCCGCGAAGCGCGCCGAGGCGCACGACTTCATCCTGACGCTGACCGACCCGGCCAGCCGCCGCGGCTACGACGCGCACGTGGGCGAGCGCGGCGTCAAGCTGTCGGGCGGCCAGCGCCAGCGCATCGCCATCGCGCGGGTGATGCTGAAGGACGCGCCGATCCTGCTGCTGGACGAGGCGACCAGCGCGCTGGACAGCGAGGTGGAGTCGGCCATCCAGGCCAGCCTGTACCGGCTGATGGAAGGCAAGACGGTGGTGGCCATCGCGCACCGCCTGTCCACCATCGCCGCGATGGACCGGCTCATCGTGATGGACCGCGGCCGCATCGTCGAGGAGGGCGACCACCGCACGTTGCTGGCCAAGGGCGGGCTCTATGCCCGCCTGTGGTCGCACCAGAGCGGCGGCTTCCTCACGGACGAGGCCGACGACGCGGAAGTACCGCGCGCCGCCTGATCGGCTGGCCAAGCCAAGCCGAGGCTGCCCAGGGCCTCGCCAGCCCGCCACCCGGCAGGCCGGCGCTCAAGCCGCTGCCTGGCCCTCGCGGCGCCGGCGAATCTGCAGCCACGCCACACCCAGACCCGCCAGCATCAGCGCATAGCTCCCGGGCTCCGGGATCAGCGCTGCGCTGGCCACGTAGAAGGTTTCCGGCCCGCCAGTGGCATCCGACACGCTGGCCGACAAGCCGATCAGGTTGGCCTGGCTTCCCGCGCCGAAGGCCAGCGTCTGGGCCTGCGCGGCCTGCGCCGCGTCGAGCGCGAACACGAAGCCCGAATTGCCTGCGCCCGTCGTCGTATCGGGAAAGGCCTGCGAGGCAAAGGCACCGCTGCTGAAGAGCAGCGAGCCGGACGGGCTGTAGATGTTGAGCGTCAGGTCCGTCAGCGTCAGGCCGTTGTTCTGGTTGCCCGGTTCCACCGCGTTGAAGACGACGCGCAGGTCCGCCGCCGACAGAATGCCCAGCGAGCCGACGCTGCGCGTCTGCGTCTGCGAGGCGCCCGTCTTCGCGTCGCCCAGCACCACGTCCGATGGGTTGCCCGGGCTGCGGCCCACGCTGCCCGATTCGAAGCTGGAGTTGCCGGGGCTTTGCAGCGTCAGCACGGTGTTCACGGCGCCGAGGCCACTGCCCGGGAAGTCCTGCGCGGACTGCAACTGCAAGGACGCGTGGGCCGGCCCGGCCAAGGCGAGGACGGCGACGGCGGACGCAACGGCCGCACCGCGGCGGCAGTAACTGCTCATCATGAAGGAGGCTCCGGAAAAGGGTGGAAGCCCGCCTTGGGCAAGCGCCGTTCCGGCCTGTGCACGCCTTACACGCATCCTGTTTCGGATGGATGCGCTGCTCGGCCCCCGGCGCGCTGCCACCCGGCGTCGCCACCGCACAAAGGTGCCCGCCGCGCCGGGTATCGCGATGCTTCACTTGCGGCCGCGCAACATCGGATTCGATTGGAGAGGCCTGCAACGCGGCTGCGGTACCAAGACACGGCCGGCATCGCCGGCACCGGCGGCAGGCCATGCGCGTCATCTGTACCGATGGGCCGGCCCATTCGCCCGGCCGATCACTTCAGCAGTTGTGGATCTTGAACTCGACCCGCCGGTCCAGCGAATCGCTGGCGTCGTCGGTGCCGGTGCCGATCAGGTTCTCGCGGTAGCCGACGCCGCTGGCGCGGGTCTTGCCGCTCAACTGCGGCGCCTCGGCCTCCAGCCGCTTCTGGATGAAGGCCGCCCGCTGCGCGGACAGCCGGTCATTGAACTGCTCGGACCCGGTGCGGCTGGTGTGGCCCACCACGTCCATGCAGACGTTGGCGCCGGCGGCCTGGCGCGCAATCTGCCGCAGCCACACGGTGTAGGGCCCGCTGATCTTCGGGTCCGACCAGAACTCGGTGCCGCCCGGGTTGAACAGGAACTTGACGCCCAAAGTACGCGTCGCCAGGCCCAGCGCGACGACCTTGCCGAAGGCCTGCTCGGCCTCCGCCACGTTGCCGAGCTTCCAGTTGGTGAGGTACACGCCGTTGAGCGAGCGCATCTGCTCGCCGTAAGGCGTGGCCAGGGCACCGCGGTACAGGCCCAGCGCCTCCTGGTAGCGCTCGTCGTTGTAGAGCGTGGTGGCCTCCTGGATCATGGCCGTGGCCGTGACGCGTTCGAGGTAGGTCTTGTCGGCGTGCTGGCCGGGCGCGGCCTGCGCGGTGCGCATGTAGCCCTCGACCACCTGGTCCTTCAGCAGCAGCACCGGGGTGTCGCGGTAGAACGGCGTCGGCGTGGTGTCGTAGTTGTCGTCCCGCGCCCGGGAGGACGCCTGCGCCACCACCTTGCCGGTCTTCAGGTCGGACAGCGACAGGTGGATCTGGTACGGGCCCTTGCCGGCGTCGATGCGGGTGATGGTGGCCGCCAGCAGGTACTGAGCCCGCGCGATGCTGGCCTGCGCGAAGGGCAGCATCTCGAGGAAAGGCTGCGTGCGCAGGCGCTCGGTCACCTTCTGGTCGAGCTGGCGCGTCAGCGCGGTCTGCTGGCCGGACGCGGCGTCCAGCGAGGGATCCATCAGCACCGCCTTCGGCGGCTGCTTGTCCAGCTTGGCGATCACGCCAGCCAGGCCGGAGGTGTCGGGCTTGACCTGCGCCGCGAGGCCGTCGGCGGCCACCGCGATGGCCTGGTCCAGCGGCAGGTCCTGGGTGCTGACCCGCGGCGCCGCGGGCGGGGGGGTCTGGCAGCCGGTGGCCACCAGCAGCGACAACACGACCAGCGATCCGTACAGCGCCTTGTTCATCTTCCGCACTCCTCTTTGAGAATGCGCCGGTCGGCAGCGGTCAGGGTTTCACCGATGGACACGCGCTGGATGATCTCCGCGCACCGGGCATTGGAGGAAATTCTAGGCTCCGATGGCGGCGGCACGGGTGCCGCAGTCGGGGGGCGGACGGGCTCCGGCTTACGCACGGGTGGTGCGGGCCGGGGCGCCGGAACCGGCTTCGGCGCGGGGGCCGGAGCGGCTGATGGCACCGGCGCGGGAGCCGGCGCGGCCACGGGCGCAGGGGGCGGCTCCGGCACCGGCTCCGGCACCGGCTCCGGCGCGGGCTGTGGCACGGGCTGTGGCACGGGCTGCGGGAAAGGCGCTGGTACGGGCTCTGCCGGCGCGGGCACGGGTGCCGGCTCGGCCGGGGCGGGTGCCGGGGGTTCGACCGGTCCCGGCGCTGGCGCCGGCAGGGGGGCCGCGTCCTGCCCGGACAGCGGCCCCGCAGCCGGCACATCGGATGAAGGCGACGACATCAACCACCAGGCTGCGGCCAGCAGTGCCGCCGCCACCACGCCACCGCCGGCCAGCACCGGCCATGACGGCAGCGGCCGTCGCACACCCGGTGCGGGCGCCGTCGCCGCCTTCGGAACCGCGGGCATCGGCCGGGGCGGCAGGCTGCGCTGGCTCGGCTGCGTCAGCGGCTCCGGCGGAAGCGTGCGGTGCGCCCGCGGCGGCAGCGACAAGGGCGCGGTCTCCTGCTCGCGGTCGATGTCGATCAGCTCGCGCAGCTGCGCGATGTTCTGCGGCCGCGCTTCCGGCCGCACGGCCAGCATGCGGTCGATGGCCTGCAGCAGCCGGTTGCCGTAGCGGCCGCGCGCGCGCACGGCCAGCGGCTGGTAGTGGTCGGCCAGCAGGCGCGTCACCGAGGCCTGCGGCGTCTCGCCCGTGATGGCGAAGTGCAGCACCGCGCCCAGCGCATAGATGTCGGTCCACGGACCTTGGGTGACGCCGGGCATGTCGCCGTACTGCTCCACCGGCGCATAGCCCGGCTTCAGGATCACGGTGACGGCCCGGGTCATGTCGCCGATCACACGGCGCGCGGCGCCGAAGTCCAGCAGCAGCGGGCGGCCGTCGTCGATCAGCAGCACGTTGTCGGGCGCGATGTCGCGGTGGAAGCAGGACGCGTCGTGCAGGTACTGCAGCGCATCGAGCAGCGGCGCCAGCAGGTCGCGCAGCCAGGTCTCGTCCGGCGGCTCGGCCATCTGCGCCAGCGCTTCCTTCAGCGTGATGCCGTCGTAGTACGGCATCACCATGTAGGCCGTGCCGTTGGCCTGCCAGAAGCGGTGCACCTTGACCAGCGCCGGGTGGTCGAAGCGCGCCAGCAGCTTGGCCTCGTTGATGAAGCTGCGCAGGCCGGCCTCGAAGGATTCCTCGTAGCGCGGCGCGCGCACCTCGACCTGCGTGCCCTGCGAGCGCCAGCACAGCGACGAGGGCATGTACTCCTTGATCGCCAGGCGCCGCTGCAGCGAGTGGTCCCAGGCCAGGTAGACGATGCCGAAGCCGCCCTCGCCGAGCACGCCGCTGATCTCGTACTCGTCCAGCCGCAGGCCCACCGCGAGCTTGTTGCCGGTGGTCTCCGTGTCGGCGCCCAAGTCGACGTCGGGCATCACGCGCGAGGTCGCGAACTGGGAAGCGTCGGGCGCCTCGTCGGCGGGGGGCATGCCGGCGCTCATCGGAACGGGTGCGGAATCACAAACCGGAGTGTGGCGCAGTTTCCCTGGGCAGCCGCCCGCCGGAAGGCCGGGTCAGAGGCCGCAGCCGCGCAGGATCAGGCCGACGACGTGGTCGGCGGCGCGGGCGTGGTCGCGCGCACCCAGCGTCTCGCGGCCGAGCACGGCACGCACCTGCGTGTCGAAATCGGCGTAGGTCTGGGTCGTGGCCCAGATCGTGAAGAACAGGTGCGTGGCGTCCACCGCCGCCATGCGGCCGGCGGCGATCCAGCCGTCGATGACCGCGGCCTTGCGCCGCACCATCGCACGCAGTTCGGTGCGCATCAGCTCGCCCAGCACCGGCGCGCCATGCAGCAGCTCGTTCGCGAAGACGCGCGACGCATCCGGCCGCTGCACCGACATCGCCATCTTGGCGCGGATGTAGCTCTCCAGCGCCGCGCGCGGCTCGGCCTCCGGCACGATGCTGTCCATCGGCACCAGCCAGTCGTGCAGCGTGCGCGACAACACCGCGCGGTACAGGTCGTCCTTGCTGCCGAAGTAGTAGTGCAGGTTGGCCTTGGGCAGGCCGGCCAGTTCGGCGATCTCCGCCATCGTGGCGCCGTTGAACCCGGCGCGGGCGAACACACGCTCGCCCGCCTCCAGGATCAGCGCCTCGTTGGCCTGGCGGATCTGGCCCTTGCCGGCATCCGCCGTGGCAGGGGCAGCGGCCTTGCCAGCGCGTGCCCCCGCAGAGCGTGCCCCGGCAGAAGTCGTCGAACCGGCCTTGCCGGGCAACCGGGGGCTGCCGGCCGCGGATGGTCCGGAGGACCGGGCGCTCGCGCGGCGTGAAGGGCCCACCGGATCCTTCACGTGCATGCACGCCCCCTGTGCGCGGAGATCGGCGGAGGCGGCCGCAGGCCGCTCCGGCGGCGGATCATTTCTGCGCAGCTTCCCACACCGCGTGGCTCATCGCCGCCTTGCCGGGGTCCTTCTTGATCACCGGCGAGCTGCCGCCCGTGAGCAGCACCTTCACCGTGCGCTCGTAGGCGGCAGGCTCCAGGTAGCCGATCTTCTTGGTGCCGGCGGTGCTGATGAGCGTGGCCACGTTCTTCATCTGCCGGGTCTGCACGGGCAAGGTGGCGCTGCCCGAAGGATCGGCCGCGACGACGATCTTCGCCGCCTCCTCGGGGTTCTTCACCGCGTCGTTCCAGCCCTTGAAGGTGGCCTTCAGGAACCTGGCCATGCGGGCCACGAAGGCCGGGTCCTTCAGCTTGGGCTCCAGCACGTACAGGCCGTCTTCCAGCGAGGCCACGCCCTCCTTCTCGTAGAAGAAAGTGACGAGGTCGCTTTGCTTGACGCCAGCGTCCACCACCTGCCAGTACTCGTTGTAGATCATGGTGGAGATGCAGGCCGCCTGGTTCTGCAGCAGCGGGTCGACGTTGAAGCCCTGCTTCAGCACCTTCACGTCCACGTCGGGCTTGAGCCCCAGCTTGGCCATCCAGTTCAGGAACGGGTACTCGTTGCCGCCGAACCAGACCCCCAGCGTCTTGCCCTTGAAGTCCTTGGGGCTCGCGACGCCGCTGGCCTTCTTGCAGGTCAGCATCAGGCCGGACTTGTCGAAGATCTGCGCGATGTTGACCAGCGGCACGCCGGCTTCGCGCGCAGCGAGCGCATCGGGCATCCAGTTGACGACCACGTCGGCCTGGTTGCCGGCGATGACCTGCACCGGGGACACGTCCGGGCCGCCGGGCTTGATCGTCACGTCCAGCCCCTCGGCCTTGTAATAACCCTTGGCCTGAGCGACATAGTAGCCGGCGAACTGCGCCTGCGGCACCCACTTCATCTGCACGGTCAGCTTCTCGGCGGCCTGGGCGCCGAGGCTGCAGGCCGCGGCGCAGGCCAGCAGCGCCAGCTTGATCGAGAGTCGCTTCATCACTCGCTCCTTCAGGAATGGTTGTCGGACTGGGGGGATGCCGGTCTTCTTCCGGCGACGAGGAAAGTTCGTGGGACCCTCATGTGGTCGCGCGCACCGACGGATGCCAGAACGCGACGCGGCGCTCCAGTTGCACCAGCAACGCGTACGCGACTGAACCCGTGACCGCGGCGACGACGATCGCGCCCCAGACCAGCGCCATGTTCATGCGCGCGGCCTCGGTGCTGATGCGAAAGCCCAGGCCCACGGTCGGCGAGCCGAAGAACTCGGCCACGATGGCGCCGATCAGCGCCAGCGTGGCATTGACCTTCAGCGCGCTGAAGATGAAGGGCATGGCCGCGGGCAGGCGCAGGTCCAGCAAGGTGCGGCCGTAGCTGGCGGCGTAGGTCTGCATCAGCTCGCGCTCCAGCCGGCCCGCGGCCTGCAGGCCGGCCAGCGTGGCCACCAGCATCGGGAAGAAGGTCATCAGCACCACCACCGCGGCCTTGCTGTGCCATTCGAAGCCGAACCACATCACCGCGATCGGCGCGACCGCCACGAGCGGCACGGTGCTGGTGAGCGACGCCAGCGGCAGCAGCCCGCGCTGCAGGAAGGGCACGCGGTCGATCGCGACACCCACCGCGAAGCCCAGCCCCGAGCCCAGCGCCCAGCCGACCAGCACCGCCTTCAGCACGGTTTGCACGAAGTCGCCGGCGAGCACGTCCCAGCGGTCCACCAGCGCCTGCAGGATGAAGGACGGCGCCGGCAGCAGCACGCGTGGCACCTGGTACAGCACCACACCCACCTGCCAAAAGTAGACGACCCACAGGCCGAACAGCGCCGCGGTGGCGGTGCCCAGCCAGCGTGGGCCGTCCAGCGCGGCCAGGCGCTGCACGCTCCAGCCGGCCAGGGCAAGGGCGGCCAGGAAGGCCGGCGTCATCCAAGCCGCCGGGTCGACGCCCTCCGCCGGCATCGCGAGCCACAGACCGGCCGCCGCGAGCAGCGCGGCGCCGAATGACGCGAGCGCCCATTGCACCCGCCCACGGTTCATGCCGGCCTCCGGCGCAGCACCAGCTTCTCGACCGCGGCCACCGCCGCCGTCAGGGCCAGCCCCAGCAGCGCCGACATCACCAGCGCGGACCAGATGGCCACGGTGTTTCCGTAATAGGAGCCGGTGAGCAGCCGCGCCCCCAGGCCGGCCTGCGCGCCGGTGGGCAGCTCGGCCACCATCGCGCCCACCAAGCCCGCGGCGATGGCCACGCGCAGCGACGGAAACAGGAACGGCAGCGCCGAGGGCAGCCGCAGCATCCAGAAGGCCTGGTTGCGCGAAGCCGCGTAGGTGTGCATCAGCTCGGTCTCGATGCGCTGCGGCGCGCGCAGGCCCTGCACCATCGCCACGGTCACGGGAAAGAAGCACAGGTACATCGCGATCGTCGCCTTCGGCGCCAGGCCGCTGAAACCGAGGCTGCCCAGGATCACCAGCACGATGGGCGCGATGGCCAGCACCGGCACCGTCTGCGAGGCGACGATCCACGGCAGCAGCGCCCGGTCCAGCGTGCGCGAGTGCACGATGGCCGCCGCCAGCACCATGCCCAGCAGCGTGCCCAGCACGAAGCCAACCAGCGTGGACTCGGCCGTGACGGCCACGTGGTACAGCAGGTTGCGCGGCGAATCCAGCGGCCAATCGACCATGCTGCTCCACAGGTCCGCCGCCACCTGGTGCGGCGCCGGCAGCACCGGGCGCTGCATGTTCAGCGTGGTGGCGATCAGCTCGCCGGTGGTGTAGGCCCCCTTGGGCGACAGCACGCGCTCGATCGCGCCGGCCGCGTTCAGGCCGATGGCGCCCAGGTACCAGGCCAGCGCGACGGCAGCCAGCACCACGGCCACCGGCAGCACCCGCTGCCGAAGCTCAGTCTTCATCGTGCGCATGGCCGGCGGCCAGGCCCTCACGCACCTCGTGCGCCAGCGCCATGAACTCGGGCGTGTCGCGCAGGTCCAGCGTGCGCTCGTCCGGCAGCGTCGACTCGATGATCTTCAGGATGCGCCCCGGCCGCGGCGACATCACGACGATGCGCGTCGACAGGTACACCGCCTCGGCAATCGAGTGGGTGACGAAGACCACGGTGCGCCGCTCGCGCTGCCACAGCTGCTGCAGGCGGTCGTTCAGCCCGTCGCGGGTGATTTCGTCCAGCGCGCCGAAGGGCTCGTCCATCATCAGCAGCCTGGGCTCGAAGCCCAGCGCCCGCGCGATCGAGACCCGCTGCTGCATGCCGCCGGACAGCTGCCAGGGGTACTTGCGCTCGAAGCCGGCCAGGCCGACGCGGCCGAGCTGTTCACGTGCTATGGCTTCCGCCTCGCGCTTGTCGCGGCCCTGGATCTGCAGCGGCAGCATCACGTTGGCCAGCACCGTGCGCCAGGGGAACAGGGCGGGCGCCTGGAAGACGTAGCCGTAGGCGCGTTGCAGGCGCGCCTCGCGCGGCGTCATGCCGTTGACCAGCACCTCGCCGGCGGTGATCGGCTCCAGGTCCGCGATGACGCGCAGCAGCGTGGTCTTGCCGCAGCCCGAGGGGCCGATGAGCGACACGAACTCGCCCTGCCCGATCGACAGGTCCACCTCGTGCAGCGCCCGCACCGGCGCATCGGCCGCGGGGTAGACCACGCTGGCGCGGCGAACCTCCACCGCGGCGCCGCCCGGGCGCGCGTGGGCCTGCCAATCCGGATCGCTCAGGCCGTTCAGCCTTTCAGGGGCGTTCATCAACGTCGTGCTGCGCCTGCCGGCGCGGGACTTGACCAAATGGTCAACTCATTGTGGCCGACGAAGCCAGATCCGTGCCACCGCGCCGGGGTGCTTCGGACTCCGGATCTACCCCGATACGGCGCCGATGCGGTGCATGCCCGCACCGTGGTCGTTCAGGCCTGCAGGGCCTGCGGGCCGAGCGGTATCAGGCCCCGGCCCAGCCCAGGGCGCGCAGGTCGCGTTCGGCCCGCTCCGCATCGACGAAGTGCAGCGCCGTCCAGCCGGCTTCGCGCGCGGCGGCGATGTTGGGCACGTAGTCGTCGAAGAACACCAGTTCCTCGGGCGCAGCGCCAAAGCGCTCGGCCGCCAGCATGAAGATCGCTGGATCCGGCTTGGACAGCCGCTCGCGGCCGGAAAACAGGCCCTGCTGGAACCAGCCGACGAAGTGGTGCTCGCGCTCCAGATGGTCGGCGTACGGCGCCGGCATGTTCGAGAGGAAGTACAAGGGCAGCCCGCTGGCGCGCAGCCGCTCCAGCAGGGCCACGGTGGGCTCGATCGGCTTCAAGAGGCCGGGAATGGCCTCGACGATCGTGCGCATCTCGGCCTCCGACAGGCCGGTGCGCTCGACGATGCGCGCAGCCACCTCGTCCGCGCTCAGTTCGCCGCGGTCGAAGGCCCCCCAGTCGCCGCCATAGCCCTGGAACACCTGCTCGACCCAGTGCAGCGCCGACGCATCGTCGACCGCCCGCTGCGGCAGCACGGCCTTCAGCAGTTCCGCGGGCCGCCAGTCGAACAGCACGCCGCCGAAATCGAACACCAGCTTCATGCCAGCAGCCTCTTCAGCAAGCCGGCGGTCGAGGCGTCGAGTCCGCTCACGTCGCCTTTCGCCGGCCCGTCGGCCAGGCGCGGCAGCAGTTCATTGCACAGCGCCTTGCCCAGCTCCACGCCCCACTGGTCGAAGCTGTTGATGCCCCACACCGCGCCGCTGGTGAACACGCGGTGCTCGTAGAGCGCGATCAGGGCACCGAGGGCGCGCGGCGTCAGCCGCTCGAGCAGCAGCGTGGTGCTGGGCCGGTTGCCGGGAAAGCTGCGGTGGCGCGCCAGCGTCAGCGGATCCAGCGCGGCAGAGGCGGTGGGGGCCTTCTCGCGCTGTGCCGCCTCGGTGGTCTTGCCCTGCATCAGCGCCTGCCCCTGCGCCAGGCAGTTGGCCAAGGCCTTGGCGTGCAGGTCCGCATGGCCGTGCGTGGGATGTTTGACCGCGATGAACTCCACCGGGATCACGTCGGTGCCCTGGTGCAGCATCTGGA
>CAMLJY010000043.1 GCA_946480465.1 uncultured Burkholderiales bacterium | reverse complement strand
GAATCGACCGCCCACGCGCACCCAGCTGAGGTGATCGTCGAAGACCTTGTCGTGGATGCGCAGCCGCACCTTGGCGACGGCGGCGGGTCTGCATCGCGAAGGACCTGCTCGAAGCGCCGAACGCGAGCATGGCCCGGGTGGCCGAGCGGGCCGGCTTCGGCTCGGAGGAGTCGTCCCGCCGGCACTTCAAGCGCCTGGCCGGCGTCAGCCCCAGCGACTACCGGCGCCGCTTTTCCCGGCCGCTTGGCACGGGCTGACTCGCGTCCCGCGCTCAAGTTCGGCGTCCGAACTGCCGATGCAGCCAGTACCGGCCCCGCGGGGCCCATCCACCCGCAACCGCGAGGCACTGCTGTTATGGCCGAACCGACGTTCCTCGCCGCCAAGGTCCTGCTGCTGGAGCACGACGCCGTGCAGTACCCGCGGCTGCTCGAGTTCTGCGAGTCGCTGGGCCTGGTCAGCGTGCCCTGCGCCGCGGCCGATGCGATGGACGCGCTGTCGCAGCACAAGGACCTGGCCGGCGTGCTGCTGGCCGAAGACCTGCCCTGCGACGGGCCCGACAGCCTGCCGCTGGCGATCAAGCTGCACCGCCAGCGCCCCGAGCTGCCCATCTTCCTGCGCCGCACCAGCGACCGACCGCTGAACGCCGACGAATCGCGTGCCGTCACGCACCCCTGGGCCACGGAGGACATCGAGTCCCTGCGCGCCCACATCGACCGCAGCCTGTTCGGCCTGCGCTACCCCACGGTGCTGGTGCACGGCATCCTGGACCTGTCGCTGGACGCGCTGCGCTCGATGTTCCCGAACGCCGAGGTGGAAGCCGAGCCGCCCTACGTGGTGCACGACCGCATCATCTACGGCCAGGTGTCGACGCTGATCGCGCTGGAATCCACCTGGTGCCGCGGCTACATGATGCTGCAGACCGAGGAAGGCGCCTTGCGGCAAGGCATGGCCCAGGGCATGGGCTACGAAGGCGTGGGCGGCGACCTGGGCTTCCGCGAGCTGAACAACCTGCTGGGCGAGACCACCAACCTGATCTGGGGCGCGTTCAAGAACCGCTACATCCCGCCGCAGGCCTTCGCCAACCAGCAGACGCAGGTGCCCATCGTCATCAACCACGAGCAGAAGTACATCTCCTTCGGCTCGCAGGACCCGCAGCTGTGCATCCGCTACCAGCTGTCCGACCCGCGGCGGCCACGGCAGCGGCCGCTGGTGATCGTGCAGCGCTTCATCTTCAACCTGCTGTTCGAGGCCGAGGCCTTCACTGAATTCGCGCAGCCCGCCAAGGCCGCCGCCGCCACCGGCGAGCTGGAACTTTTCTAGAAAATTCGGAACACCGACCCATGGCCCAGGTACTCGTCGTCGACGACTCCAGCACGATGCGGGAGATCGTCTCCACGTTCCTCTCGCAGAACGGCTTCGAGGTGGCCGTCGCCCACGACGGCCGCGACGGCCTGCAGCGCCTGCAGGACGACCCCGGCATCCGCCTTGTGGTCAGCGACATCAACATGCCCAACATGGACGGCCTGACCATGGCCGAGAAGATCCGCAAGGACCTGGGCAACACGGCGGTGCGCATCGTGATGCTGACCACCGAGGACAACGCCGGCATGCGCGCCCGCGGCAAGGACATCGGCATCACCGGCTGGATCGTCAAGCCCTTCCGGGGCGAGGCAGTGTTGGGGCCGTTCCGCAAGCTGTGCGGGATGTGAGCGCGTTGCGGCGCGCGGGGTCCGGTACCCGTCGCGCAAGCGCCTTGTGCGGGCCGCGCAACCGTTGCGCAGCCAACAGAGATTGGCCGCGTCAAAACGACGTCAGCAATTCAGCGGCGCCGCGCCAGAGGCTAGAGCCGGCCGGTCGCGCGCAGTCCTTCCAGCCGCAATGCCAGCGCCTGCTGCTTGTCACTGATGCGCTGGCGCAGCGCCTGCTGCGCGCCGGGGTCGGTGCAGGCTTGCAGTTCGCGCTTCAGCGCCGCCACCTCGCGCATCGCCTCCACCTCGGGCGGCACGATGCCGGCCTCTTTCAGTATCTTGAACGGCAGCCGGAATTCCTCCGGCGTCTCGTCCCAGCCCGCGTCGGGCGCGAGCGGCTTGCCGTAGCTGGGGGCCGAGCGCAGCTCGCCGCTGCGCTCACTGTCGCGCAGGCTCTGCGCGATGTGGTCGTCGAGGGTAGGCATGCGCCGCAGCCTACACCGGGCGGGCGCGGCAGGCACCGTTGATCGGGAGGAGGCCGCCGTTGCCGCCGGACCGGGCCCGGTCACGACAGCTTGTAGGTCTGCAGGTGGATGCTGGTCTCGGTGGCCCCGATGCCCTTGATCAGCCGCAGCCGCTCCAGCACGTTGGCCAGCTCCTGCAGGCTCGATGAGCGCAGCTCGGCCAGCAGGTCCCAGCGGCCGTTGGTGTCGTGGATGGCGGCGACGCCGGGCTCGCCGAGCAGCGTGGCGATGACCTTGCGCGTCTGGTTGCCCTCCACCGCGATGCTGGTCCAGGCGGTGATCTGGTTCGGCGTGGCATCGGGACGCAGCTTCACGGTGTAGCCGACGATCACGCCGGCTTCCTCGAGCTTGGCGATGCGGTTGGTCACCGTGCCGCGCGATACGCCCAGCTTGTGCGCGAGCGTCGCCACGCTCGCGCGGGCATCGGTGCGCAGCAGCGCGATGAGTTGCTGGTCCAGGCTGTCCATTGCGCAAACCGCCAATCTGGGCTGACGAAGTGGCAGCATTCTGATGGATTCGAGCCAGAGTTGCGCGTTTTCATTGCCGCGGGCCCCCCGAACAATGCCGGACATCCCCAACGGTCCAGCCCCAGGAGCCCTAGAAATGTGCCCCCACGCTCACATTCGTTCGCTGCCCCCCATGGGGGCGCAAGCCTCCTTTGAGGCGGCTCGGCAGGAGGCTTGAATGACCACCTTGCTGACCACCCGCGACATCGCCCGCTTGGTCGCCGTCCGCGGCCTGCCCCAGGTCCTCAACCAGCTCGTCGAGCGCCTCGAAGCCGACTTCCGCCGCTGGCCCGAGTTCGACAAGACTCCCCGCGTCGCCAGCCACTCGCCCGAGGGCGTGATCGAGCTGATGCCCATCGCCGACGCCACCCACTACAGCTTCAAGTACGTCAACGGCCACCCGAAGAACACCCGCGCCGGCCTGCCGACGGTGATGGCCTTCGGCGTGTTGGCCGACGTGGCCACCGGCCGGCCTGAACTGCTGACCGAGCTGACGCTGACGACCGCGATGCGCACCGCCGCCACCTCCGTGATGGCCGCCCGCGCGCTGGCCCGGCCCGGCAGCCGCACGATGGCCCTGATCGGCAACGGCGCCCAGAGCGAGTTCCAGGCCCTGGCCTTCCACCACCTGCTCGGCATCACCGAGATCCGCCTGTTCGACATCGACCCGGACGCCACCGCCAAGCTGCTGCGCAACCTGGCGGGGGTGCAGGGCCTGAACCTGGTCCCCTGCCGCTCGACCGCCGAGGCGGTGAAGGGCGCGGACATCGTCACCACCGTCACCGCGGACAAGACCAACGCGACGATCCTGACGCCCGAGATGATCGAGCCCGGCATGCACGTCAACGGTGTCGGCGGCGACTGTCCCGGCAAGACCGAACTGCATCCCGGCGTGCTGCAGGCCGCGCGCGTCTTCGTCGAGTACGAGCCGCAAAGCCGCATCGAGGGCGACGTGCAGCAGATGCCGGCGGACTTCCCGGTCACCGAGCTCTGGCGCGTGCTACGCGGCGAGGCCGCCGGCCGCCAGGCCGACGCCGACGTCACCGTGTTCGACTCCGTCGGTTTCGCGATCGAGGATTTCAGCGCCCTGGGCGTGCTGCGCGACGCTGCGCGTGAGCTGGGCCTGGGCCAGCCGGTGGCGCTGATCCCCGGCCTGCCGGATCCGAAGGACCTGTTCTCCGCGCTGCAGCCGGCTGGCGCCGTGCTGGAGCAGATGCTGTCCGAGATGCCGCTTGCCGCCGCCGCCGCCGCGCCGCGCGCCGAGGTGAACGCTGCGCTGGCCTGAAGCAGCGCGCTGCCTGGACGCCCGGGCGAAGCCGCGTCGCCGTGGCGGTCGGCGTCCCCGCCGGGCTGGCGGCCGCATAGCATCCGGGGATGACCGACGACCCGAGCCCCTGGATCTGGGACTTGCCCGATGGTGGGCGCAGCAACGATGCCGATGCCCTGCAGGTGTGCTGGAAGCTGCTGCGCGACGCGGGCGGCTGGCAGGCCGAGGTGCTGGGCTGCATCGGCGACGACCCGATCACGCTGCTGCAGCGCCCGGCGGCCGTTGCCGCGGCACCGCGGCTGTTGATCGCCGCCGGCTTCCATGGCGAGGAGCCGGCCGGCCCCTGGGGCCTGCTGCGCTTCATCGGCGGCGCCGACCCGGCCCTGCTCGACCGCGTGCACCTGGCGCTGCTGCCGCTGGTCAACCCCAGCGGCTTCCGCGCCGGCCGCCGCTTCAATGACTGGGGCGAGAACCCCAACCGCGGCTTCGGCCTGAACGCTGGCGGCATCGCACCCTCGCGCGAGGGACGGGTGCTGATGGGCCAGGCCGGGCGCCTGGCGGCGGCCGGGCGCGACGGCGTGCTGAGCTGCCATGAAGACGTCAAGCAGGCCACCTTCGGCTACCTCTACAGCCTGGAGCGCGCGCCGGCGCCCGGGCCGTTCAGCCGCGCGCTGCTGGCGGCCAACGCGCGCCACTTCCCGGTCCATCCCGATGGCGACGTGGACGGCTGCCCGGTGCGCGGCGGCATCGTCTTCAACCGCCACGACGGCTCCTTCGAGGCCTGGACGATGGAGCTGGGCGTGGCCCGGGCGGCCTGCGTCGAGACGCCGGGCCAGGCCGACATCGGCCAGCGCATCGCCGCGCAAGCGGACATGGCCGAGGCCTTCGTGCGCTGGGCGGCCGCTGCTGCGCCGGCGGGCTGATGCGGTCGTGCGGCGGGCACCGGCCCGGGCTCGCGCCGCGCCGGTGCCGGTGCCGGTGCCGGTGCTGGTGGCCTGCGCTCGGCGACACTCCGGGGCCTGATGAGCACGCCACCCGATCCCCAGAGCCCCTCCCCCACCGGCCCGCCGTTTCCGGGCCTGGTCGGCGCGCTGTGGCTGGTGCTGGCGTCGATGCTGCTGGAGACCATCGCCTGGCGCCTGCTGGCCCACGTCGGCGGGCTCGGGCGCGACGAGTCCGGCGCCCTGGCGCGCCTGATGGCCAACGCCGCGCTGTTCAGCGGGCTGGTCGCCTTCACCGGGCTCAGCTACCGCGCGCTGTTCCATGCCGGCCGTGCCAGCGCCGGTGCCGTGCTGGGCCTGACGCTGCTGCCGGTGCTCGCGCTGGTGCCCGGGCTGGTGGTGGCCGAGTCGCTGCTGCTCGCATGGGTCGAGTCGCTGGTGCCGCTGTCGGCCTGGGAGCAGCAGGCCTTCGAGGCGATGTCGGCCGACACGCCCGGCGCCATCGTGATGACCTGCCTGCTCGCGCCGGTGCTGGAGGAAATGCTGTTCCGCGGCGTGATCCTGCGGGCCTTCCTGCAGCGCTACCCGCGCGGCATCGCCATCGTGCATTCGGCCGGCGTCTTCGGCCTGGCGCACATGAATCTCTACCAGTTCATCGTCGGGCTGACGATCGGCCTGCTCACCGGTTGGCTCTACGAGCGCACGCGATCGCTGTGGCCCTGCATCGCGCTGCACGTGGCCTACAACAGCAGCCTGGCCTGGCTGGCGCTGAACATGGCGGCCGGCACCGAGCCGGACATCGGCGACGGCGTGGCCGTGCTCGCGCTGGCCAGCGCGCTGCTGGCGGCCTGGTGGCTCAAGCGCTGCCTGCAGCCTGCGCCGGCGCGCTGAGCGCTTCTGCGCTCCCGGGTCCGGCGGGCCTTCCTCAGGCCAACCGCGGCCGCGTGGGCCAGGCCGGCATCGGCGGACGCATCGTTTCCCAGGCCCGCGCCAGCTGCAGCACGCCCAGGTCGTCGTGGCGGCGGCCGGCGATCTGCAGGCCGATGGGCAGGCCACTGGACGTGAAGCCGCAGTGCACCGAGACGGCAGGCTGCTCGCTCATGTTGTACGGCAGCGTGAAGGCGATGTGCTCGAACGGGCGCGCGGGATCGTTGATCGGGCTGGCCCATTCGGCCGGGAAGCTGGGCACGGGGCTGACGGGCGACAGCACGTAGTCGAAGGGCTGCGTGGCGGCCACCGCGGCGTCACGGAAGGCGCCCATCTGGCTGTAGCCGTGGAACACGTCGCCGCCGCTCAGGGAGGCGCCGGCGGCGATCCAGTCGCGGATGTAGGGCAGCACGCGGGCGGCGCGCTCGGGCGGCAGGGCCTGCCAGTCCATCCAGCTGCGCATGCGCCAGAAGCGGTCCAGGCCGTCGATCATCGCGCGCGTGCTGAAGGGCGCAAGCGGCTCGACGATGGCGCCGGCGACCTCGAAGGCGCGGGCGGCGGCTTCCACCGCGGCGCGGGTCTCGGGCTCCACCGCCAGGCCCCAGCCGGCGTCCAGTTGCAGGCCGATGCGAAGGCCGCGTACTTCACGCGTCAGCTGCAACCACGGGATGGCCTGGTGCGGCAGGCTCATGGTGTCGCGCCAGTCGGGGCGGGCCAGCACCGCCATCAGCCAGGCGGCGTCTTCCACGGTGCGGGTCATCGGTCCAGCGACGCGGCCGGCGTAGGGCGGCTTGATGGGGATGCGGCCCAGGCTGGGCTTCAGGCCCACCAGGGCGCACCAGCCGGCGGGCAGGCGGATCGAGCCGCCGATGTCGGTGCCCACGTGCAGCGGGCCGTAACACGCGGCTGCAGCGGCCGCGGCGCCGGCGCTGGAGCCGCCGGGGTTCCTGCTGGGGTCCCAGGGGTTGCGGGCCAGCTTGTGGAAGCTGGACAGGCCGGAGGACAGCATGCCCCAGTCCGGCATCGTGGTCTTGGCCAGCAGCACCAGGCCGGCTTCCTTCCAGCGCGCGGCGGGCGGGGCGTCCTCGGCCATCGGCGCCAGCAGCGTGGCGGCGGTGCCCACCGGCATCGGGCAGCCGGCGGTGGCGATGTTCTCCTTCAAGGTGCCGGGCACGCCGTCGATCGGCGACAGCGGCTCGCCGCGTTTCCAGCGCGCTTCGCTGGCGCGCGCATAGGCCAGCGCGGCCTCGGGGTCGTACTGGTACAGGGCGTTCAGCACCGGCTCGGCGCGCTCGATCTGCGCGATGACGGCACGCGTCGCCTCCACCGGCGACAGCGTGCGCGCGGCGAAGCCGGCGGCGAGTTCGGAGGCGCTCAGTTCGTGCAGTTCGGCCATGGCCCGTTCCCACTCACTCCGGGTGCTTCGCGAGGTAGGCGGCCAGGTTCCCGGCGGCCTTGCGCTGGATGCCCTGGCGCAGCATCGGGGTCCAGCCCAGCAGCAGGCCGGGCAGGCCCAGCGCCTGGCGCGACCAGCGGTGGAAGTCGAAGCGGTCGCGGTGGCGGCTGATCAGGCCATCGGGCTTGAACTCGAAGCTGGCGTCGATGACGTTGTGCACCAGGCGGCCGGTGGCGGAGAAGCGGTAGTGCGCTTCCCAGTGCGCGCTGTTCTGGGTGATGTTGCTGGTCTCCAGCCGCCACACGTCGCGGCCCTTGGTCCGGGTGGCGTCGCACAGCATGCGCCACATGCCGCCCACCTGCTCGCGGCCCTGCAGCGTGAACACCTCGTCCTCGAAGGACGCGTCCTTTGCGTAGCATTTCTGCATCGCCTCGCCGTCGAGGCGGGCGAAGGCGGCGTACAGCGTCTTGATGGTGGTGGCGCTCATCGGGACTCCGGGGCGGGGTGGTCGGCGGGGCCGAGGCGGAGCACGCGCTCGGCCTCGTGGCAGGCCGCGGCGTGGCCGCTGGACAGCGGGCGCAGCGGCGGGGCTTCGGCCAGGCAGCGGTCCTGCCGGAAGCTGCAGCGGGCAGCAAAGGCGCAACCGGGGGCGGCGCCGGTTCGGGCATCGGGCGCGGGGGCGGCCTCGGCCGGCGGCGTGCGCGTGCGCCGCGCGCCGGGTTGCGCGCGCGGCACCGCGGCCAGCAGCGCCCGCGTGTAGGGGTGGGCGGCGGCGCGGAACAGCGTGTCCGGGTCGCCCTGCTCGACCACGCGGCCCTGGTACAGCACCAGCACCTCGTCGCACACCAGGTCGACGACCGCCAGGTCGTGGCTGATGAAGAGGTAGGTGACGCCCAAAGCGTCCTGCAGGTCCTGCATCAGGTTCAGCACCTGGGCCTGCACCGAGACGTCCAGCGCGCTGACCGGCTCGTCGGCGACGATCAGCTTCGGCCGGGTCACCAGGGCGCGGGCGATCGCGATGCGCTGGCGCTGGCCGCCGGAGAACTCGTGCGGGTACTTGGAGGCATCGGCCGCGCGCAGCCCCACGGCATCCAGCATCTCGCCGACGCGTTCGCGCACCGCGGCGGCCGGCAGGTCGCCTTGCGCGGCCAGCGGCTCGGCCACCGTGCGGCCGACGGGCAGGCGCGGGTCGAGCGAGCCGAAGGGGTCCTGGAACACCATCTGGAAATCGGCGCGCGCGCGGCGCAGCTCGGCGGGTGGCAGTGCATTCAGGTCGCGGCCCTGCAGCAGCACGCGGCCGGCGGTGGGCCGCTCGAGCGCCATCACCAGCCGCGCCAGCGTGCTCTTCCCGGAGCCGGACTCGCCGACCACGCCCAGGCTGCGGCCGGCCTGCAGCGTGAAGCTCACCCCCTGCAGCGCATGCACCACCGGTGCCGGCGCGAAGAGGTGCTCGCGCGGGAGGCGGTAGTGCCGGACGGCATCGACGACCTCGAGCAGGGCCGTCATGCGATGTCCCGCACGCGGATGCAGCGCGCCTCGTGGCCGGGCTCCACCGCGATCGGCGGCGGCGGGGCGCGGCGGCAGTCGCCGACGACCCAGGCGCAGCGGTCGGAGAAGGGGCAGCCGGGCGGCAGGTCCACCAGATCGGGCACGCGGCCCGGGATGGTCGGCAGCCGGGTGCCGCGCGGCAGGCCCAGGCGCGGCCGCGCGGCGAACAGGCCGCGGGTGTAGGGATGCGCGAGGCGGGCGAACACGGTGTCGGTGGGGCCGCTCTCGACCACGCTGCCGCCGTACATCACCAGCGTGCGCTGCACCGTCTCGGCCATCACGCCCAGGTCGTGGCTGATGAGCAGCAGCGCCATGCCGTCCTCGGCCACGAGCTGGCCGATCAGGTCCAGCACCTCGCGCTGGATGGTGACGTCGAGCGCGGTCGTGGGCTCGTCGGCGATCAGCAGGTCGGGGCCGCAGGCCAGCGCGATGGCGATGACCACGCGCTGGCGCTGGCCGCCGGAGAGCTGGTGCGGGTAGGCATCCAGCCGGCGCGCGGCCTGCGGCAGTTGCACCCGCTCGAGCAGGCGCAGCGCCTCGGCCCGCGCCGCGGCCCGGTCCAGCCCCTGGTGCACGCGCAGCGATTCGCCGATCTGCCGGCCGATGGTGTGCAGCGGGTTCAACGCCGTCATCGGCTCCTGGAACACCATTGCGAGCCGGTCGCCGCGCAGCGCGCACCAGTCGTCGTCGGGCAGGCCGACGAGTTCGCGGCCGTCGAGGCGGATCGAGCCGGACAGGCGCGCACCTTCGGGCAGCAGCCCCATCAAGGCCAGCGCGGTCATCGACTTGCCGCAGCCCGATTCGCCGATCAGCCCCAGCGTTTCGCCGCGCCGCAGCTCGAAGCCGATGCCGCGCAGCGCATCGGCCGGGCCGCGCGGGGTATTCAGCGTCACGCGCAGGCCGGACACCGCCAGCAGCGGCGCGCTGCCCACCGCCGGCGACGCCCGCTCCGTCATGGCCCCGGGGTCGCGTCGTCCAGCAGCAGGTCGAGGTAGGCGCCGGAGATCAGCTGCTCGGGCTTGACGCCCAGGGCGTCGAGCAACTGGCGCGCGATGGCGGTGCCCTCGGCTTCGGACTGGCCTTCGCGCAGCACGACCTCGAGTTCGAGGAAGTCGCCCAGGTCTTCGACATGGTCCAGGTGGATGCGCGTCTGCCCGGCCAGCACCAGGATGCGGCGCTTGACCACGCGGCCCAGCACGCCGCAGGCGCGTTCCAGCACCTCGCGCAGCGAATCGGGATCGGCCGCGGGGGTGATGACGTAGTCGGAGACCTTGGGGCCCTCCGCGTCGGGGCGGTGGTAGTGGATCAGCTCGCCGGCGCCGTCACTGAAGACGCGCAGCTTCAGGCGGCCATGCGGCACGCGGAAGAAGGTGTCGTCCTGGTGGATCAGCTGCGGATGCTCGTCCTCTTCCGCCAGCGCCTGGGCGCGGGGCAGCAGGTCATCGATGCTCTCGATGCGGGCCTTGATCTCGACGTTCGCGGGCATGGGCGCCGATTGTGGGGGCAATCGACGGGCCGCCGTGGCGCGGCCGCCGCCCGGCCGCCATTCACCACTTGCAGCCCTTGCCGCGCACCGCGTCGGCCGCCAGCGGCACCACCGCCAGCAGGCCCATGCCGCTGTAGGCCTGCCGGCAGTCGGGCTTGGCCGACTTCTCGATGTCGGTCGCGAGCTTGCTCTTCTTCTCCGGAGGCGGCGGCATCAGGTTCAGCACGCTGGGGCTGCCGGGGCGTGCGAGCCCGGGCGCGCGCGCGGGGTGCGGTGCGTCCAGGCGGGGTGCGCTGGGCGGTAGCGAAGGCGGCGTCGCGACGTCGTGGCCGACGCGCGGACCGCCCTCGGGCGTGCCGATCGGGCGACCGAAGAGGTCGACGTCCTTCGTGCTGCCTTGCGCCGGTTGCGGCGGGGCGGCGGGCGTGGGGGCGGCCGGGGCGGCCGCCCGGGCCGGCGCCGTCTCCTGCGTGGCGAGGGCCGGCGCGGGCTGGGGGGCCGGTCGGGTGCTTGGGGCCGCCGGCTCAGGTGCGGCCGCGGGGAGGGGCTGTGCGGTTGGACTGGGCGCGACCGGGGCCGGGGCCTGCGTTGTCACCGGCGGCAGCGGCGCCGACGTCGCGGCGGGGAGAGCCGGTGCGACCGGCCGCAGCGTATCCGTGGGCGGGGGGCGAAGTGCCGGTGTCGGCAGCGCGGGCAGAGGTTCGGGCGGGGGCGGAACGGTGGCTGGTTTCTCCACCTGGGATGGCGCCGGGACGGGCAGGGGCGCGGGCGCTGGCGCCGGAGCCGGAGCGGGCCGCGGGGCGGTCTGGCGCACGGGAGGCAAGGGCAGCGCTTGCGCGCCCGGCGCGGCGGGAAGAGCCACCGGCGCCAGGTCCAGCGGATTCGGCGCGGCGCGCAAGGGTGCGGCAGGCAGGGGCGGCACGGGGTCCGGCGCGGGCGCGGCGGCCGGGCCCCCCGTGGTGGCGGGCGTGGGCGTGGGCGTGGGTTGCGTCTCTGCCTGGGGTGGGACCGGCGGTGCTGGCGGCGGCGCCAGCGGCTGGGGCGGTACCGGCGGGGTCGGCTCCTGGGGCGCGATCGGCGGCCGCGGCTCGACCCGTTGCTCAATCGGCACCGGGTCGATGCGCGGCACCACGAGCGGGGGCGCTTCCAGGGGCGGCGCCGTCAGCAGCGGCTCGCTGCGCGGCGGCAGCGACGGTGCCGGCTCGACGACGGCCGCGGGTGGCGGTGCGGGGATGGGATCGGGGGTGACGAGCGGTGCCGGTGCGGGTTCGCTCGGCGTTGGTGCCGAGGGCGTGGTGCCGGCGTCGGTCGACTCGGTGGGCTGCCACGGTGCCTCGCGGGCGGCACCCGGGACGTCGGCGGGCGGGGCTCCGGGCTCGCGCACCGCGCCGCCGGTGCGGGGCTGCAGCGCGCGGCCGACCGGGCCGTTCGCAGCCTCGGCTTGTGGCGCGCCGGCGCCGGTCTCGGTGCGCAGACCGCGCAGCGTCACGCTCAGGCTGCCCCACAGGCCCTCGCCGCGCGCGGCGGGCGCGCCGGGCACCGTGCCCAGCATCAGCACCGCCAGCAGGTGCAGCAGCGCCGCCAGCGTCAGGCACTGGGCGAGCGATGGTGCGTCGCGGGAGTTGCGGGGCCAGAAGGCCAGCCGCGGGGATGCAAGCAGGTTCACGGCACGTCCGGACGGGGTGACCTACGTGCCGCCCCCGAGGGGTGAGTGTGCCGACGCGGGCGGCGGCCGTCCATCGCGGGGCGGCGGCCGGCGGCGCGCTGCGCTGGTGGGGGCTGGGCGGCCGGCTCAGTTGGGGCCGCGACGCTCCAGGTGGCGGAAGGTGATGCGGCCCTTGCTGAGGTCGTAGGCCGAGAGTTCCAGCGAGACCGCATCGCCGGCGAGGATGCGGATGTGGTGCTTCTTCATGCGGCCCGAGGTGTAGGCGACCAGCTGGTGGCCGTTGTCCAGCGTCACGCGGTAGCGCGAGTCGGGCAGCACTTCCATCACCTTGCCGTGGGCTTCGATCAGTTCTTCCTTGGCCATGGGAGCTCCTTGCAGTGTCGATGTCGGTGCGCGGGCGGAGCGCCCGCGCGGCGCGTGCCGTGGGGGCGGCGGCGCCGGTGAATGGCGGAGGCCGGCACACGGCCGGCCGCTCGGACGGCGCGCGAGATGGCGACTCAGCGCGCGGCGGGCCCCTTGGCGGGAGGCGGGCCGGAACGTCCGTTGGGGAGTCAGGAGGCTGCCGCGCGTGGGGGGCGCCGCAGCCGATCGTTCACGGCGCCGGGAAAGGCACCGCGCAGCGAACCCGCAAGTGTAGCCGGCCGAAGATGGCCCCGGGCAGCATGGGGATGGCATGCGGCGCGATGCGGCTGCCGCTCATGGCCGTGGTTAGCGGCCGGGCCTGTGCCCTCTGCCGGCCGGGGGCGAGGGCGCCAGTTGACATTGTGACGACGGACGCCCTGCGTCCATCGTGTATTGACTGGCCCCGGTCTCTGCCGCGCCGGCTCCTAGCTCACCGCCATCGCCTGGCGCGCGCGGTCGACGTCCGGGCTGCGGTACATCGCCTCGGGAATGCTCGCGAGGGCCGACGCTTGCAGGCGCTGCGGCTGCAGGCCGTAGAACTGCTGGAAGCTCATGATCAGCGGGCGCCAGCGGTCGGGGTCGATGCGGTTGGGCTCGCCGTCGGCCAGCAGCCCGGGGTCGACCCAGACGCGCTGGATGCGCGCCTCGAAGATCCAGCAGTGGCCGCGCAGCCTCGCGTCGTCGTCGGCCAAGCGGTGCCGGGCCTCGATGACCGCTTCCATCTGCACCGGGCATTCGGCGATGCGCGGGGGGCTGACGGTCTCGGATGCATGCGGCGTCAGCCCGGCGCGGCCGAACTTGTCGCGCACGGTGCGGTAGCCGCGTGCGGCCTTCAGGGGCGGGATGGCCTCGGCGCCGGTGGTCAGGGCCAGGCGGTCGACCGCCGCGACCTGGTCCGCGGAGGGCAGGTTGATCACGCACTGCGGCTCGCGCAGCAGGTTGGCGGTGGTCTGCGCGCCGGCCCCCAGGCCGAGCATGCAGCGCCAGCCCAGCCAGAAGGCCGAACTCATCGGCGCGATGTTGGGCGTGCCGCCGGGATTGGTGGTGGTCAGCAGGACGACGGGCGTGCCGAAGTACAGGATCGGGGGTTCGCTGCGCTGATGCATCGGAGGTTGCGCGTTCGCATCCGTGGTGGGGATGCGGGCAGTGTGCGCAGCGCGGTGGCCGGCGGCTGGCCGGATTCGGACCTGCAATTGGGATGCCGCGTCCGGGGGGGACGTGCGGGCGGCCTCGCGGTGTGCAGGCGGCCTCGCGGCCTGCGGGCCGGGCGGCGCACCTGGCCGCGTCTTTAGCGGGCTAGAACTCGAGGTTGTCGATCAGCCGAGTGCTGCCCAGCCGCGCCGCGGCCAGCACCACCAGGGCATCGCCGGCTTGGGGCGTGCCCAGGTCTTCGCGGCGGCGGATCGCCACGTAATCGGGGGCCCAGCCGTTCGCGCGCAGCTCGTCGGCGGCGGCGGCTTCCAGTGCACCGGCCTGCGCCAGGCCCTGGCTCCTGATCGCCTCGGCCGTGCGGCGCAGCACCTGCGCCAGGCGCGGTGCCTCGGCGCGTTCGGCCGCGCTGAGGTAGCCGTTGCGCGAGGACAGCGCCAGGCCGTCACCGGCGCGGCTGGTCTCGCCGGCCAGGATCTCGACCGGCAGCGCCAGCTGCCTGACCATGCGCCGGATCACCATCAGCTGCTGGTAGTCCTTCTTGCCGAAGGCCGCGGCGGCCGGCTGCACGCAGTTGAAGAGCTTCAGCACCACGGTGCTGACACCGGTGAAGAAGCCGGGGCGGAAGTGGCCTTCGAGGATGTCGGCCAGCTCGGCCGGCGGGTGCACCTTGTAGCCCTGCGGCTCGGGGTACAGCTCGCGCTCGGACGGGGCGAAGACGATGTCGCAGCCGGCGCCCTGCAGCACCTTGCAGTCGCTTTCCAGCGTGCGCGGGTAGGTGTCGAAGTCCTCGTGCGGCAGGAACTGCAGGCGGTTGACGAAGATGCTGGCGACCACCGGGCCACCCTGGGCATGCGCACGGGCCAGCTGCACCAGCGACAGGTGGCCCTCGTGCAGGTTGCCCATCGTCGGCACGAAGGCGGTCTGGGTGCTGCCGGCCAGCGCGGCGCGCAGCTCGGCGAGGGTGTGGATCACGCGCATGGGTGAAGCTCGGAACGACGTTGAGCGGGCGAAGAAGGCGGCGGGATGCCCGGGCCTGTCAACGCTGCGGAGCAGTCACCTCCGTGGCGTTGCCGGACCCCTGGGTTCAGAAGCCGTGCACCGCCTCGTCGGGGTAGCTGCCGTCCTTGACGGCAGAGACATAACTGCGGATCGCAGCGTCCAGCGAACCGCTGTCGGCCAGGAAGTCGCGCACGAAGCGCGGGCGCTTGCCGTGCCCCAGCCCCAGCATGTCGTGCAGCACCAGCACCTGGCCGCTGCAGCCTGCGCCGGCACCGATGCCGATCACCGGGATGGGCAGCGATTCGGTGATCGCACGGGCCAGCGCGCTGGGCATCAGCTCCAGCACCAGCATGGCGGCGCCGGCCTCGGCCAGCTCCTGCGCATGGCGGCGCAGCGTGTCGGCGCCGCCGTCGTCGCGCCCTTGCACGCGCCAGCCGCCCAGCGCGTGCACCGACTGCGGCGTCAGGCCCAGGTGGGCGCAGACGGGGATGCCGCGCTCGGTGAGCTGGCGCACCAGCGGCACCGTCCAGCCGCCGCCTTCGAGCTTGACCATGTGGGCGCCAGCCTGCATCAGCGCGACGGCGCTGTCGATGGCCTGGGCTTCGCTGCCCTGGTAGCTGCCGAAGGGCAGGTCGCCGACGATCCAGGCGCTGCGGTTGCCGCGGGCGACGCAGGCGGTGTGGTAGGCCATCTCCTGCAGCGTGACCGGCAGCGTGCTGGGCCGGCCCTGCAGCACCATGCCCAGCGAATCGCCGACCAGCAGCACGTCGACGCCGGCGCTGTCGAGCAGCCGCGCGAAGCTCGCGTCGTAGCAGGTGAGCATGGCGATCTTCTCGCCTGCGGCATGCATCGCGCGCAAGCGGTGCAGCGTGAGGGGGGCGCGCTCGGTCATGGCAACTACTCGACAGGCGTGGGACAGCGGGCGCGACTATATCGCTGCACTGCAGCATGGCTGTCGCGTGGATGACCGCGGGGCCAAAGGGCCGCCGCACTGCCGCGCCAGCCCGCCAGCCCTCCTCCATTGCGCCAGCCTGCCGTCAGCCATCCGCCCGCCGGCCCCGCTCTCGCGACACCGCTGGTCCGCGCGGCACCGGCTGCTCAACGCCTGCGCGCGAGCTTGGGGTCCAGCAGGTCGCGCAGGCCGTCGCCCATCAGGTTCAGGCCCAGCACGCTCAGCGCGATGGCCACGCCGGGGTACACCGCCAGCATCGGCGCGGTGAAGAGCTGGCTCTGCGCCTCGTTGAGCATGCGGCCCCAGCTGGGCTGCGGCGGCTGCGTGCCCAGGCCCAGGTAGGACAGCGCGGCCTCGGCCAGGATGGCGGTGGCGAAGCTGATGGTGGCCTGCACGATGAGCACGCTGGCGATGTTGGGCAGCACGTGGTCGGTGGTGATGCGCCAGCCGCCGAAGCCGGCGGCGCGCGCGGCCAGCACGTACTCGCGCGACCACACCGCGTTCGCGGCGCCGCGCGTGATGCGGGCGAAGACGGGAATGTTGAAGATGCCGATCGCGACGATGCCGGTGACCAGGCCCGGTCCGTAGATCGCGCCCAGCATGATGGCCGACAGCAGCGCCGGGAAGGCGAAGGTGAAGTCGGCGGCGCGCATCACCAGCTCTTCCACCCAGCCGCGCTTCGCGGAAGCCAGGCAGCCCAGCAGCACGCCGGCCACGAGCCCGATCGCCACCGCGATGACGCCGACGACGATGGAGTTCTGCGCGCCGACCAGCAGCTGCGAGGCGATGTCGCGGCCCAGGCTGTCGGTGCCGAACCAGTGCGCCGCGCTGGGGGGCTTGAGCTTGTTGGGGATGTCGATCTCGGCCGGCGGGTAGGGCGACCAGAAGAGCGAGACGAAGGCGGCCAGCATCAGCGTCAACGACAGCAGCGCGCCCAGCACGAAGCTGGGGTGGCGGCAGGCGCGCAGGGCGAGCGACGGGCTGTTCATCGGGCGTCCCCCTGCGGGCGTGCCGGTGAGCCTTCGCGCTGGGTGCGCCAGCCTGCGCCCGTTGCCGGATCGTTCCGGCTCATGCGTCGCTCGGCTTCAGCCGCGGATCGACCAGCGCATACAGCACGTCGACCGCGAAGTTGACGACCACCACCACCGCCACCAGCAGCATCACCACGTCGCGAACCACCACCAGGTCGCGGTTGGCGATGGCCTGGAACACCAGGCGGCCGATGCCGGGCAGCACGAAGACGTTCTCGATGACGATGGTGCCGGTGATCAGGTTCGCGAACTGCAGGCCCATGATGGTCAGCACCGGGATCATCGCGTTGCGCAGCACGTGCTTCCACAGCGTGGCGCGGCGGCTCAGGCCCTTGGCGCGGGCGGTGCGAACGTAGTCCTCGCGCATCACCTCCAGCACGGACGAACGCGTGACGCGCGCCAGGATGGCCGCCTGCACCAGCGCCAGCGCCAGCGCCGGCAGCGCGAGCGCGACCAGGCCTTCCCGCAGGCCGCCGCCTTCGTCCTCGGTCCAGCCCGGGAAGCCGCCGGCCGACACCCACTGCAGCTTCACCGCGAACAACAGGATCAGCAGGATCGCGAACCAGAAGCTGGGCACCGCGATGCCCAGCTGCGAGCCCAGCATCACGCCGACGTCGCCCAGCTTGTTGTGGCGCGCCGCGGCGTAGATGCCCAGCGTCAGCGCCAGCACCGTGGTCAGCATCATTGCCAGCAGCGCCAGCGGCAGCGTGACGCGCAGGCGCTCGGCGATCAGCTCGGCGGTGGGCGTGCCGTAGGAGACGCTGAGCGCCGTCTCGCCGCGCAGCAGGCCGCTGACCCAGTGCCCGTAGCGTTGCGCGGCGGGCTGGTCCAGGCCCAGCTTCTTCTCCAGCGCGGCCAGCGTCTCGGGCGTGGCGCTGTCGCCCAGCATCACCTGCGCCACGTTGCCCGGCAGCAGCTCCAGCACGCCGAAGACCAGCAGCGACGCCACCGCGAGCGTCGCGAGGAAGGTGGCCAGGCGCTTGGCGAGGAAGACGCTCATCGGCCGGCGGTAGACATCGCGTGCGGCGTGTGGCGCATTGCACTGGGCGTGGCAGGCATGAGAACTATCATGCCCGATCCCCTTCCGAGCTTCGGAGACCGCGATGGCGCTTGTCCCCTTCGAGACCGCGCAGGTGCTGATCGGTGGTGCCTGGCGCGCGCCCGCCAGCGGCGCGACGCTGCCGCTGGGCAATCCCAGCGATGGCAGCCTGCTGGCACCGATCGCGCGCGGCACGGCAGCGGACATCGATGCCGCGGTGGTCGCGGCGCAGGAAGCGCTGGACGGTGCCTGGGGCCGCCTGACCGCCGCCGACCGCGGCCGGCTGCTGTCGCGCATCAGCGCCCGGGTGCTGGAACAGGCCGACGAGCTGGCGCGGCTGGAGGCGCTGGACGTCGGCAAGCCGTTGAAGCAGGGTCGGGCCGATGCGGTGGCGCTGGCGCGCTACCTGGAGTTCTACGGAGGCGCGGCCGACAAGGTGCATGGCGAGACCATTCCCTTCGCCGCCGGCTACACCGCCCTCACGCTGCGCGAGCCGCACGGTGTCACCGGCCACATCGTGCCCTGGAACTACCCGATGCAGATCATCGGCCGCTCGGTCGGGGCGGCGCTGGCGATGGGCAATGCCTGCGTGCTGAAGCCGGCGGAGGAGGCCTGTCTCAGCGCGCTGGCCTTCGGCCGCATCGCCACCGAATGCGGGCTGCCGGCGGGGGCGCTGAACATCGTGCCGGGACTGGGCGAGGAGGCTGGCGCCGCGCTCAGTGCGCATCCCGGCGTCGCGCACCTGTCCTTCACCGGTTCGGTGCCGGTCGGCCGGCTGGTGCAGGCCGCGGCCGCGCGCAACACCATCCCGGTCACGCTGGAGCTGGGCGGCAAGAGCCCGCAGATCGTCTTCGCCGATGCGGACCTGGACGCGGCGCTGCCCTTCCTCGTCAACGCCGGCATCCAGAACGCGGGGCAAACCTGTTCGGCCGCTTCGCGCATCCTCGTCGAGCGGCCGGTCTTCGACGCCGTGGTCGCACGCATGGCCGAGCGCTACCGCGCGCTGCGCGTGGGCCCGGCGCTGGACGATCTGGACGTCGGGCCGCTGATCTCGGCGCGCCAGCGCGAGATCGTGCAGGGCTACCTGGCGCTGGCGCGCGACACCGGCCTGCAGGTGGCGGCGCAGGCGGCGCTGCCTTCGTCACTGCCTGCCGGTGGCTGCTACGTGGCGCCGACGCTGCTGTCGCCGGTGGAGCCTAACGAACGATTGGCGCAGGAAGAGATCTTCGGCCCGGTGCAGGTCGTGATCCCCTTCGACGGTGAGGCGGACGCCATCCGCATCGCCAACGGCACCGCCTTCGGCCTGGTGGCCGGGGTCTGGACCCGCGACGGCGCGCGCCAGTTCCGCCTGGCCCGCGCGCTGAAGTGCGGCCAGGTCTTCATCAACAACTACGGCGCCGGCGGCGGCATCGAGCTGCCCTTCGGTGGCGTCAAGCAATCGGGGCACGGGCGCGAGAAGGGCTTCGAGGCGCTGTACGGCTTCTCGGCGCTGAAGACCGTGGCCATCAAGCACGACTAAGAGCCTGTGAAGCATTCCGGCACGCCCGCTCGTGCGCCCCAAACGGCGCCGCTCGTCGAAAGCGAAGCCTTGGTGGGGGAACGGCCACACCGGCGGCTTCGCGCCTAGATCGGCACCGTTTGGGGCACCCGCTCGGACGCGCCGGAATACTTCACAGGCCCTGCCAGGAGATAACACATGAAAAGCGCGGGAAATCGACTGCAGGACAAGATCGCCATCGTCACCGGTGGTGGTTCCGGCTTCGGCGAAGGCATCGTCCGCAAGTTCGCCGCCGAGGGGGCGCAGGTGCTGGTGGCCGACCGCGACCTGGAAGCCGGCCTGCGCGTGGCGGCCGCCGTCGGCCCGGCGGCGCGCGCGCTGAAGGTGGACGTGGCCGACCCGGCCGACGTGCGCCTGATGTTCGAGGCCGCCGAGCAGCACTTCGGCCGGCTGGACATCCTGGTCAACAACGCCGGCGTGGGCCACCTGCCGCAGCCGCTGGAAGGACTGCCCGAAGAAGAGTTCGATCGCCTCACCGCGGTCAACATGAAGGCCATCTACCTGGCCATGCGCGAGGTGGTGCCGCGCTTCAAGGACAACCCTCCCGGCGTGCACGGCCAGCGCGGCGTGGTGCTGAACATGGCGTCCACCGCCGGCGTCAGCCCGCGGCCGCGCCTGGCCTGGTACAACGCCAGCAAGGGCTGGGTCATCACCGCGACGCGGGCCTGCGCGGTGGAGCTGGCGCCCTTCGGCATCCGCGTGGTGGCGCTGAACCCGGTGGCCGGCGAGACGCCGCTCTTGAAGACCTTCATGGGCGAGGACACGCCGGAGATGCGCGCCAAGTTCCTGTCCACCATCCCCATCGGCCGCTTCTCGCTGCCGGAGGATCTGGGCAACGCCGCCTGCTTCCTGTGCAGCGACGAGGCGACCATGCTGACCGGCGTCTGCATGGAAGTCGACGGCGGCCGCTGCATCTGAACGATCGCTGACGCCTGAAGTGAGCGTGCGCGACCCCGACGCCACCCGCGTGCGTGGCGCCGCCGTGCCCGATCCCGACGCGACACGGGTGCGGGCGGCTGATCCCGACGCCACGCGCGTGCGCGACCCGGACGCGACCCGCGTTCGCGATCCCGATGCCACCCGCGTTCGCCCCGATCCGCAAGGAATGCGTGTCCGCCCCGCGGCCCCGTCGAGCCCGCCGGTGCGCCCGGTCGCCGCTCCGGTGCCGATCGACGACGAACCCACCCGCGTGCAGCGCACCCGCCGCATCGACCGCACGCGCCAGGCCGCCGGGCGCGACGGCACCACCCAGCCGCTGTTGCGCGACGACGAGCCGCCGATGCCCGAGCTGCCCGCCGCACTGCAGGCGCGGCAGACGCCGCTGGCGCTGGCGCCGGGCTTCCGCCTGCACGAGTACCGCATCGAACGCGTGCTGGGCCAGGGCGGCTTCGGCATCACCTACCTTGCCACCGACGTGCACCTGCGCGCGCCGGTGGCGATCAAGGAGTACCTGCCGGAGGAGATCGCCTTCCGCGCCGGCGACAAGAGCGTGGCGCCCAACGCCTCCCGCCACAAAGAGCGCTATCGGATGGGCCTGGAGATGTTCCTGGCCGAGGCGCGCACGCTGGCCACCTTCCGTCACCCGAACATCGTGCGCGTGGCGCGCTTCTTCGAGGCCCACCGCACCGCCTACATGGTGCTGGAGTACGAGCGCGGCCAGCCGCTGCGCAGCTGGTGGCCGTCGCACCAGGGCTTCGGCGAGCGCGGCCTGGTCGAGCGCCTGATGCCGCTGCTCGATGGCCTGGCCGTGGTGCACGCCGCGGGCTTCCTGCACCGCGACATCAAGCCCGACAACATCCAGGTGCGCGACGACGACAGCCGCTTCGTGCTGCTGGACTTCGGCTCCGCCGCGCAAACCGTGGCTCTCGGCGACCAGGATGCGGTGGTCGTGACGCCCGGCTTCGCGCCCATCGAGCAATACGGCTTCGGCGAGCAGGGCCCGTGGACCGACGTGTACGCGCTCGGCGCCACCTTGTACTGGGCAGTGACCGGCAAGAAACCGCCCGATGCCGAATCACGCAACGCCGGTGTGCCGATGGTGCCGGCGGTGGACGCTGGCCGTGGACGTTATGGAGAGGCCTTCCTGCGCGCCATCGACTGGGCGCTCACCTCCAGCCCCGGCGGCCGCCCGCGCGACATCGCCGCGTGGCGCGAGGCGCTGTTCGCGGACCACGTGTCCTCGCTGCGCCTGACCGAGGTGCTCAAGCGCGGCGACGAGGCCGCGCCTGCCGGCGGCCGCGTGGCCGGCGCCTTGCGCACGGTGTTCACGCCCTCGGCCTGGCCGCTGGCGCTGAAGATGGCGCTGGCCATGGCCGCCACCGCGCTGCTGCCGATGCTGGCGACCACGATCTACAACCTCGAGAACAGCCTCGATGCGCTGGCGGCCAACCAGCTGGCGTCGGCCAAGCGCATCGCGCACAACACTGCAGGCCGCATCGGCCAGCTGCTGAACGACAGCATGGCGCTGGCCCGCGTGATCGGCACCGATGCCGACCTCGTGCGCTGGCTGGCCGCGCCCGATCCGGAAGCCAAGCCCGCACTGCGGGACAAGCTGATCCGCATCGCCCAGGCCAACCGCGACATCCACCTGGTGATGGTGATGGACGCGGCCGGCACCGCGCAGATCGCCAACGACCCCGAGGTGATGGGCCGCAACTTCCGCTTCCGCCAGTATTTCCAGGAGGCCATGGCCGGCCGCCCCTTCGTCACCAGCATCGTCGTGGGCGCGGTGGCGGGGCAGGCGGGCGTGTTCTTCGCGGTGCCGGTCACCGATGCCTCGCAGGCCGTGATCGGCGCGGTGGTGCTGCGCATCCACGCCTCGTCCTTCGCCGCCATCCTGGACGAGGTGAAGCAGGAGTCCACACTCGGCCCCTTCATGATCGACGGCGACGGCGTGCTGGTGTACCACCCGCGCGAGGACCTGCTGTACCGCAGCCTGGTGCCGCTGCTGCCGGACACGCTGAAGGCGATCCGCGCCGACCAGCGTTTCCGGCGCGACACCATCCAGAGCCTGGACATGCCGGACCTGGCGCGGGTGATGGTGGGTGCACGTGATTCCGGCCACACCAGCTTCGCCTCGACCGTCAGCAAGGCCGATGAGATCGCGGGTTATGCCCCGGTGCCCGGCCACCACTGGGTGGTCGGCGTCAGCCAGGCGCGTTCGACCTTCGAGCAGCCGTTCCAGACGCTGTACAAGCACCTGGCGCTCAGCGTCGTGCTGGTGGGGCTGCTCTTCACCGGCCTGGCGCTGCGCTTCGCGCGCAGCATCGTGCGGCCGATCCAGGCGCTGACCGGCGCCGCGCACGCACTCAAGGAAGGCGACTTCGACCGCGCCGAGGTCACCGTGCGCAGCCGCGACGAGGTGGGCCAGCTGGCCCGCACCTTCAACGTGATGATCGACGTGCTGCGCCAGCGCGAGCGTGAGCGCGAAGCCACCCGGCCCGGCGGCCGGGATGCGCGGTGAGGCTGGCCTTGGCCGACCGTTCGCCAGGCTCATCGACCGCGCCGGCCGCGCCGACCGCGCCGGCCGCGCCGGCCGCGCTGGCCGACGGCCCCGGCCCCGGCCCCGGCCCCGGCCCCGGCGCCCAGTCCCATGGCGAACCGGCGCCCACGTCGGCCCGGCGGCGCACGGACCTGAGCGACCACGGCGCCGCCTGGCGCGCCTGGGACGACGCGGCCCGCCGACTGAACCAGCGCTTCGACGGCCACTTCCTGCGCGCGACCTTCGAGTACCGCCAGCCGCTGGCACTGCAGCGCGGCGTGCCCTCGCGCCTGCGCCGGCCCTACACCGTCCGCATCGCCGTCACCGACTGGGGCCCGCGTGACGCGCCGGTGCTGCTGTGCGGCGGTGGCGTGGCCAACACGGCCATGCGCTTCGCTTTCCTGGCCGCCGACCTGGCGCGCGCCGGCCTGCGTGTGATCTGCATCGACTGGCCCGGCCGCGGCGCTTCCGGATGGCTGGCCGACAAGCGCGAGTACCGGCGCGAGACCTGCGTCGAGCTGCTGCGCCAGCTGATCGAGCACCTGGGCGCGCCGGTCGCGGTGCTGGGCTCGTCGATGGGCGGCAGCGCGGCCATCGAGCTGGCGGCGCGCCACCCCGCGCTGGTGGCCCGCCTGGTGCTCAACGACGTCGGCCCGCACATCCCGCGTGCGCGCCGTGCCCGCCGCGCCGAGACGCTGGCACGCCACTATGTCTTCCACGACCCGGCCGACCTGATGCGCCGCACCGGCGCCGCGCAGAAGCATGACGGCCCGGTGGGCGAGGACGTGCGCCAGTTCATCGCCCACCACCAGACGCGCTGGTCCGAGGAAGAGGGCGGCCGCATCTATCGCCACGACCCGCGCGCCATGCTGGCCTACCGCGACGAGGCGGCGATGAGCGTCGACCAGTGGGACGACTGGGCCCGCGTGCGCTGCCCGGTGCTGCTGCTGCATGGCATGGCCTCCGACGCGCTGTCGCCCGGCACCATCAGCCGCATGCAGCGCAGCCGGCCGATGACGGTCGTGCACCTGCCCGACACCGGCCACACGCCGGTGCTGGCCGACCGCCACCAGACCGAGTTCATCTCGGCGTGGCTGAAGGGCAGCGGCGAGGCATCCTGCGAATGCTCGCTGCCGCATGCGCCGCCGCGACGGCTGGACGCGTGTTTCGAGCGATAGCGCTTGCGTTGCGCCTTGTTGCCGCTTGACACGCCCTGGGGCGCTTCTAGGGGTTGTGGGCCGGCGGGCGAACACCGAAGAATCGTTGCCCGCATGGCTGCCACCCCACCGACACCCGCCTCGCCGCCCGACCTGGCCACCGTGCCGGTGGTGCGGCTGCGCATCGATGGCGGCGTCTGGCGCCTGCTGGCGGCGGCGCTGGTCGGCGCCGCGGTGGCGACGGCCGTCGGGCAGGCCTTGGCGTGGCGGGCCGAGTCGGCGCGCTCGCCGGAGCGGCAGCGGCTGGAGCTGCAGGGCGCGCTGCTGGGCAGCCAGCTGCTGGCGCGCGAGCTGATCCTGAAGGGCAGCCTCGACGCGCGCGAGGCCGGCGTGCTCCTGGCCCGCACGCTGGCCAGCCTGGACCACGTGCGCGGCCCCGTGGCCGTGCATGTCCACAGCCAGAACGCCTATGACCTGAAGGAGGCGGCCGACCAGCTGGAGCGCGCCGAGAAGTCCGAGGCGGAGCGCCAGCGCTGGCACGGGCTGGCGCAGTCCGGACACGAGCGCTGGCGGCAGGCCGAATTGCGTGGCGATCCGGCGCCCGCGCTGGCACCCGACCAGGCGAGCGCCGCAGCGCGCAGCGAAGAGCTGCGGCAGCTGGCGCTGCGCCACCGCGCGCATGCGCGCTGGGCACTGCAGCGGCTGGTGCAACGGCACGGGCAGCCCACCGCCGCGGGGCCGCTGGCCCTGGCCGGTCCGCTGCGCCCGGCGGACGCGGGCCGCCGATGAGCTGGAACACGGCCGTGGGCCGGATGCCGTTCGTCGCCTTCGGTGCCGGCCGGTTCGAGTTCTACCTGCACCCGTCCCTGTTCGGCGTGCTGCTGGTGGTGGGCCTGCTGGCCTGCGTTCTCGCCGGACGCGGGTCCTGGGCCGTCGGTGCCGGCGCTGCCGTCGGCTATGCCGCGATCCTCGTCCTGCATGAAGCCGGGCATGCGGCGACGGCGGCGCTGCTGGGTGCGCGGCGCATCCAGGTGTGGCTGGGTGGCGGTGGCGGCCTGTGCGTGGCGAAGCTGCCGGCCGGCGTGGGCTTGCGAGGACGCCTGCTGCACCTGTCGGCCGGCTGGGGCATGCAGCTCGGGCTGGCCGGTGTCGGGCTGCTGCTGATGCAAGCGCCCAGCGGGCCGTGGAGCCCCGCCGTGACCTCGCTGGTGCTGGCCTGGCTGCCGCTGAACGGCGTGCTGCTGCTCAGGAGCCTGCTGCCGCACGGCCGCAGCGACGGCGCGCAGGTGCTGGCAGCGCTGCGGCAGGCCGGCGCGGGCGCGGTCAATCGATCCGGCTGATCAACCCGTCATCCAGCCACTGCGCCAGTGTGGTGGCCGCCCGCTGCGCGGGCTGCAGCGCATCGTGTTCGAGCGCGGCGGCGCGCTCGCACAGGGCGGCGAAGGATTCGCCCGCGGCCAGGCCGTCCAGCAGCGCGGCTTCGGCCGGCTCGACCGAGCGCCACAGCGTGTCCAGTCCGCGGCGCCAAGCGAGCAAAGTGTGCGGCCGTTCCTCCGGCGCTGGCAGCTCGGGTTCGGTGCCGCTGTCCGGGTCGTGTTCACGCAACCCGCGCCAGGCGGCCTCGACCGCCCACCGCAGGCGGACGATCTGCACGCTGGGGTGCGGCGCCAGCCGCAGCGCCGCGAAATCCTGCGGCGCCCAGCCGGCCAGCGCCTCGCGGCCGAGGGCCGGCGCGTCGGCGGCGTCGAACGCGGCGCGCAGCGCCCAGTCCATGCGGGCCAGGTCCACGAAGGCGGGGTGCGGCACGACGTCGTCGCCGGCGTCGGCCGTGGCGGCCATGAAGTCCGCCAGCCGATGGCCGAACCAGCGGATCGACGGGTGGTTGGAGGGATGGGCCGTGAGGTACGCGTCCGCCAGCGCGGCGAATGCCTCGTCGCCCATCGCGCGGGCGAGAATCTCGAAGTTGTCGGCCAGCGCATCGGTCAGGCGGGCACGGTAGGCATGGCGGTAGACGTCCAGCCGCGGCGGACCGCCCTGCGGGTCGCTGGCCAGCAGGGTGCCGGGCGCCGCGCCGTCGGCGGTGGCGGCGGCGAAGGCCTGTTGCTGCGCGCGCAGCGTGTCGGCCGCGGCCGTCATGCCCAGGCCTCCATGCGCGCGCCCGTCGCCTCGGCGCTGAGGCGACGCGCGATGTCCAGCTCCGCCAGCAGCTCGTCCAGCGCCGGGATGTGGTCGTCGCGTTCGATCATCGTCGGCCGCGGTCCGATCCGGGCGATCGTGTAGCGGTAGAGGTCCCACACTGCGTCGCACACCGGCGCATCGTGGGTGTCGACGAGGAAGCCGTCTTGCGCGCTGTGCCCCGCCAGGTGGATCTGCACCACCCGCTCGGCCGGCATCGCGTCGATGTAGGCGCGGGCGTCGAAGCCGTGGTTCACGCTGCTGACGTAGACGTTGTTTACGTCCAGCAGCAGCCAGGCATCGGTGCGCTTCAACAGGTCGGCGACGAACTCGTATTCGCGCATCTCGTCGGCGGCGAAGCGCACGTAGCTCGAGAGGTTCTCGATCGCGATGCGCCGTCCCAGCCGGTGCTGCACCTCGTCCAGCCGCGCGGCCACGTGGCGCAGCGCGGCCTCGCTCATCGGCAGCGGCAGCAGGTCGTGCAGGTTGCGGCCGTTCACGCCGGTCCAGCACAGGTGGTCGGACAGCCAGGCCGGCTGCACGCGGGCGGCCAGCGCCTTCAGCTCGCGCAGGTAGTCCAGGTCCAGCGGGTCGGTGCCGCCGATGGACATCGATACGCCGTGCATCACCATCGGGTGATCGGCGCGGATGCGGTCCAGGTGGTGCAGCGGGCGGCCGCCCGGGACCATGTAGTTCTCGCTCAGGATCTCGAGCCAGTCCACCGTCGCGCCGCGTTGCTCGAAGTCGGCATAGTGCTCGGTGCGCAGGCCGAGTCCGAAACCCGCGATCGTCTGTTCGCTCATCGCCTTGCTCGTCGCATCGGTCTGGTAACGGCAAAAGCACCCGGCGCCGCCGAGCGGTGGCCGGGTGAAGAAAGGCACCAGGAAACCAGCCCCTGGAGCGTGCGCCGGCCGCCGCCGAGCGCCGGCGCACGCGCCAGGCGCCCGGTGGCCCGCGGTGCCGCGGGCCAGCAGGCGCCGGCGCTGTCTTACTTGACGACCTTGCCGCCCTTGTCGGTGCAGTCCTTGGCCGACTTGACGGTGACCCAGCCCTGGCCCTTGCAGCTGTTGTGGCCCTTGCAGGAGCTGCTGGCGGTCTTGCACTCGCTGGTGCCCTTGCAGCTGTTGGTGCCCGAGCACTTCACGCCCGCATCGGCCGCATGCGCGGTGCCGGTGGCCAGCAGGCCGGTGGAGAACAGGGCGGCAGCGGCGGTGGCGATGGCGACGCCGGTCTTGACGTTCTTCATGGTCTCTTCCTTGACGAGAGGGTTGTCTACGGACGCCGCCCGGAACCAATTCCCGGCCGGCGCCCACGTGTGTCTCCGGCGGCCCCGCGGAACTTACAGCGGGATCGATTCGGCCGATCGACCGGGCTCACATACGCGGCCGCGCCGGGGTCGGATGCAGCGCCCCGCACGGGACGCTGCGATGCCGCGCTCGAGGAAGATGACAGATGCCGGGCGGCCGTCAGCCGCCGATGTCAGCCGCCGATGTCAGCCACCGATGACGGTGGCCATCGCCTCGGCCGTGCGCTCGACGTTGGCCTCGTTGAGGCCGGCCACGCAGATGCGGCCCGAGCGGATCAGGTAGACCGCGTGCTCCTCGCGCAGGCGGTCGACCTGGGCGGCGGACAGGCCGGTGTAGCTGAACATGCCGCGCTGGGTCAGGAAGTAGCCGAAGTCGCGGCCGGGCACGCGCGCCACCAGGCGGTCGTGCAGCGCGCGGCGCATGCGGGCGATGCGCTCGCGCATCTGCGCCAGCTCGCCTTCCCACATCGCACGCAGCTTCGCGTCGCCCAGCACGCGGGCGACGATCTGCGCGCTGTGCATCGGCGGGCTGGAGTAGATGCGGCGCACGGTGAAGCGCAGCTGGCCCATCACCAGGTCCGCCTCGGCCTTGTCGGCGCACACGGCCGACAGCGCGCCGCAGCGCTCGCCGTACACGCTCATGCTCTTGGAGAACGAGTTGGCGATGAGGTAGGTGATGCCGGCATCGGCCATCGCGCGCACCGCATAGGCGTCTTCGGCGATGCCGTCGCCGAAGCCCTGGTAGGCCAGGTCCAGGTAGGGCAGCAGCTCGCGTTCACGCAGGACCGGGATCAGCGCGTCCCACTGCGCGGCGGTCAGGTCGACGCCGGTGGGGTTGTGGCAGCAGGCGTGCAGCAGCACGACGCTGCGCGGGGGCAGGCCGCGCAGCGTGTCCAGCATCGCCTCGAAGCGCACGCCGCCGGTGGCCGCGTCGTAGTACGGGTAGGTGTTCACCTTGAAGCCCGAGCCCTCGAACATCGAGCGGTGGTTGTCCCAGGTCGGGTCGCTGACCCACACCTGCGACTCGGGCAGCCAGGTCTTGATGAAGTCCGCGCCGACCTTCAGGCCGCCCGAGGAGCCCACGGTCTGCAGCGTGGCGACGCGGCCGGCGGCGATGGCCGGGTGGTCCGCGCCCAGCAGCAGCTTCTGCACCTCGCGGCGCGCATCGGCCGCGCCTTCCATCGCCAGGTAGGGCTTCGGCCCGTCGGCGGCCAGGATCTGCGCTTCGGCCGCCTTCACGCTCTCGAGCACCGGCAGGCGGCCCTGTTCGTCGAAGTAGATGCCGATGGAGAGGTTCACCTTCTGCGGCCGCGGATCGGCGTTGTAGGCATCGACGAGCGCAAAGATCGGATCGCCCGCATAGGGCGTGATGTGCTGGAACATGAAAGGGGGCTCCGGTGGAGAAGCGGCGATTATCGAGCGCGTGTTGTGCCGGCCGGCATGCCTTGTGCGCATCGACCGATGCGGGCGCAGGACGCGGCGGATCGCCCCATCAGGCCGGACGAGCAGGCGCGGCGCGCACCGGCGGGGCGTTCTTCGGCCAGCCCGGGCGGCCGGACTTTCGCGCGTTGTTGATTGCGCTTGAAGTAAGCGTCCTGCTGTCAATCGGCCCAATGCGCCCACCGACCGTGCGCGTGGCTGCGGGCGACGAGCCGGGGTGGGGCGCCGGGCAGGCTCGACCACCACAGCGAGGCGTTGGCGATCTCGGCGCTGCCGGCGCGCTCATCGGCCACCGGCGCGGGCGGCAGCTGGCCCAGCAGCAGCCCGGGGCCCTCCGCGCTCAGCCACGCCACGCCGCGCTGCGCCACCAGGTCCTGCATGCGCGCAATGTGAGCGGCCCGCTCGGCCGGCGTGAAGTAGGCCAGCACCCAGCTGTTGAAGACCACCGGCTGCACGCCCGCGGGCAGGCCGTCCAGCCAGGGCTCGATCGCCGCGGCGCAGTCGGCTTCGGCGCGCACCGGCCAGCCGGCCGCGCGCACGATGGCCACCGCCGCGTCGAAGCGTTCCCGCCGCACCCGGTCGTGCGGCCACAGGCAGGCGCGCAGCCAGCGCACCGCCGCGGCGTCGTGCAGGTCGACCGGCGCGGGATCGATGCCCAGCCGCGCGGCGATGCGCGCCGGCGGCAGCCGCGGCGGTGGCCTGCCGCCGACGGCATGGCAGGCGATCAGCGGTGCGGCGGCGTCGTCGGGGCCCCAGCGTTCGCCGCCGTGGTCGTAGCGATAGCGGTCCACGCCCAGGTTGAGCCCGGCGCTGCAGCCGAAGTCCAGCAGCGCCAGCGGCCGGCCGCCGGTGGCCGCGGCGATCTGCGCCAGCGCCGGCCACAGCACCGCGCAGCGGCCGGTTTCGTTGGTCTGCGTGGCGCGTGAAGCGCAGTTCGCGGCGAGGGCGGCCTGTTCGCGCGCCAGCAGCTCGTCCAGGGCCGCGGCCAACGCCGGCTCGTCCGCGGCAAGCTGGCCGCCGACGCTGGGATACCAGGCGGCCAGCGCACCGCCGGCGCCATCGAGCACACGTTCGTGGATCGCCGCCAGCAGCAGGTTCGGCCGTTGCTGCATGGCCGGCGCAGCGTCCAGCAGCGCCAGCGCGCCCGGCCGTTCGGCGAGCAGCCGGCACAGCGCGACGTAGAGCGGGTCTTCGCCGCACTCCGTCTCGGCGAAGCGCTGGAATTGCCGGCGCCGCTCGTCCAGCGTGGCGGTGCCGGGGCCGGGCGCCGTAACGTCGGTGCGGCCGGCCGGGTGGCAGGTGGTCATGCGAAGGCTCCGGGTTCGGATCGTGCATGACAGCCTAGCGCCGTGTGGGTGCGGGCTTTGTCGGGCATCCGACAATCCTCCGAATGAGCTCGCCAGTGGCCGCGCTGCGCCGGCTGATCGGCCACAACTTCCCGGCGCTGCCGCTGCCGGCCGATGCGCCTGCGCTCGCCGAAGCGGCGCGGCACTGCCGCGTGCGGCGCCTCGCCGCCGGGGCCACGCTGTTCGTCCAGGGCTCGGCGGCCCGTGGGCTGTACGGCGTGGTCGAAGGCGAGATGGACCTGCGCTTCAGCGCCGTTGACGGCGCGGTGTCGACGATCGAGGTGGCGCCGCCGGGGCGCCTGTTCGGCCTGGCCGCGCTCGCCGGCGGTCGGCCCAGCAGCTACGAAGCCGTGGCGCGGCACGCCAGCCAGGTGCTGGTGATCGCGCCGGCGGCCTACGAGTGCCTGATGGACCGTCTGCCCGGCTTCGGCCGTGCGCTGATGGCCGAGTTCGCGCAGCGCCACGATGGCACGCTGCGCCTGCTGCACGCCTCGCGCCTGCAGTCTGCGGCCGAGCGCCTGTCGATCGCGTTGGCGCAACTGCGTGATGCGGGCCGCGCCGGACCGCCGGAGGAGGACGGCGCCTGCCTGGTGCGCACCACGCAGGCTGAACTGGCGGCGCTGGCGGGACTGTCGCGCCAGACGGTCAACCAGTGGTTGCAGCGCTGGCAGGCGCAGGGCTGGTTGCGGATCGTCTACGGTGGCCTGCGGATGCAGGCCTCGCCGCCGCGCGAGGCCGGCTGAGCGCGCGTGGCCTGAGGTCGCGCGCGCTGCCGTCGTGGTGCGGGGGTCAGGCCGCGCAGCGCCGGCACACCGGGGCCAGCAGCAGTCGGCGCCAGTCGGTCGCGGCCGGCCAGCTGTGGCCCGCGTCGTCGATGCCCACGCGCTCCGGCCCGGGCCGCGGCGGCAGGTACCAGGTGCCGAAGAGCTGGTCCCACAGCGGGATGGCGGTGCTGAAGTTGCGGGCCTCGGCCAGCACGGTGCTGTGGTGCCAGCGGTGGGCCTCGGCGCTGCCGATCACCCGCGCCAGGGGGCCCAGCGTGCCGGCGACGTTGGCGTGGGTTGCGAAGGACTGCGCCTGGATGAACAGCGACGCGGCCAGCAGCACCTCGGCATCGAAGCCGAGCAGCAGCCACGGCAGCGCCCGCGACAGGCGGTTCCAGACGACGTTGATGGGGTGCGTGGTCAGGTTGTTGCTGGCGTGCAGCGCCTCGGGCCGGTGGTGCACGCCGTGCACGCGCCAGCCCCAGCCGCCGCGGTGCGCCCAGCGGTGCAGCCAGTACGGCCCGAGTTCGCCGATGGCGACGGCCAGCGGCCACTGCACCCAGGCGGGCAGTCCGCCGGCCCAGCCACTGCCGACGCCGGCAGCGGCCAGCGTGATCGCCGCCCCGTGCAGCACCACGGATGCACCCGTGTCGACGACGGCGTTGACGCCCAGGAACGCGCCGTCCCGGCGCAGGTCGCTCGGGCCGGGACGCCAGTCGGCACGGTGCGGCCACCAGCGCTCGGCGCCGATCAGCCAGGCCAGCATCGCCAGCGTGGCCACGGCCAGCACCAGCGCGGGCGGCCAGCCCCCTGCCTGCGCCGCCCAGGCTGTCGGCGCCAGGGCCACCAGCAGCAGCAGGTGCGGCAGGTTCCATCGGGTCATCGGTATGCTCCATCGGTCAAGGACGGTGCGATGCTGGCGGCAGCCGGCCTTGCGCGCATTAACCGAGGTTCAACATGACGGACGAGTGCCTGGCCTGCGGCCCCGACTTCCTCGAGTGGCTCGCCCGTGACGAGCGCTTGAGCGAAGCCTGGCGGTCGCTGCGCCGGCAGCCGCTGGCGCGCGGAGCGTTGCTGCAGGCGGTCGGCGCACCGATGGACCGCGCCTGGTTCGTCGAGCAGGGCCTGCTGCGCAGCTGCTTCACCGATGCCGGGGGCCGCGAGCGCAACCGCGGTTTCCATCCCGAAAGCCACTGGGTCGGCGCGCCGCCGTCGCACGCGGCCCAGCCGGCACCCTTTGCGATCGAGGCGGTCGAGGACAGCATCGTCGTCGAGCTGCCGCACGCCGTGCTGCTGCAATGGCAGGTCGGGCATCCCGCCGTGCAGGCGGTGCTGCTGGACGCGCTGGCCACCAGCATGGCCACGCTGGCGCGACGCGAGGCCACGCTGCTGATGGAAAGCGCCGAGCAGCGCTACCAAGCCTTCATCGCGGCGCAGCCCGAGCTGGCCCGGCGGCTGCCGCTGCACCAGATCGCCAGCTACCTCGGCATCACCAACGTGGCGCTGTCGCGCATCCGGCGGCGGCTGAGGCTGCCCGCGGCGGCCTCGCGCGGGACGTGACGGTCCACGCCGCGACCGTCTGCCGCGCGGCCGTACCTCAAGCCGCCAGGGCGGCCTCGATGTCGCCGGCCAGCTTCTCGGGCGCGTCCTGGGGCGCGTAGCGCTTGATGACGCGGCCGTCGCGGCCGACCAGGAACTTGGTGAAGTTCCACTTGATCGCCTGCGTGCCGAGGAAGCCCGGCGCCTCCTTGGTCAGCCACTGGTACAGCGGGTGGGCGCCGCGGCCGTTGACCTCGATCTTGGCCATCATCGGGAAGCTGACGCCGTAGTTCACCTGGCAGAAGGACGCGATCTCGTCGTTGCTGCCCGGATCCTGGCCGCCGAACTCGTTGCTGGGAAAACCGAGCACGACCAGGCCCTGGTCCTTGTAGCGCTCCCACAGTTTTTCCAGCCCGCCGAACTGCGGCGTGAAGCCGCAGGCGCTGGCCGTGTTCACGATCAGCAGCACCTTGCCCTTGTAGGCGGAGAGCTTGACGGTCTTGCCGTCGATCGTGCGAGCGTCAAAATCACCGATGCTTTGTTCAGACATTGCTGACACACTCCGCGCAAGGCCAGCCGACATGGCTGCGGCATGTTATCCCCGGCACGTCACTGACTTCTGTTGACGCGGGAGCAGCGGCCGCGGAGGATGCGGGCCCCTTCCGAGTCCACCCTCCGTTCCCTTTCTTCGCACCTTCGTTCGTGAGCTCCGTTCCGATTCCAGTGGCATTGCTGGGCTTCAGTGCCTTCGAACGCAATGCGCTGGCGTCCTATTTCAGGCTGGCGGTGCGGCGAAACCCGCAATACGTGCACGTGCTGGACGTCGACGAGGCGCGTTTCGTCGTCGCCGATGCCGACCAGTCCGGCGTGCCTGAGCTGCTGCAGGCACTGGGCCGCATCCCCGATGCGGTGTTCGTCGGCGCCCAGGGCCCGGAGGGCGCGGCCAGCTGGATGATGCGGCCGATCGACCCGGTGCACGTGCTGCGCGAGCTGGACACCCTGGTGGCGCTGCGCGACAACCCCGGCAGCGGGCCGCTGCCGCTGATGTCGCCCAGCCACGCGCACCTGCGCCCGACGACGATCGGCAAGGCGATTCCCGCGCCGGCCCGCCGCGCCGCCGACGAGGAGCGCAGCCGCAGCCCGGAGGAGCGCCGCGCCGCCGCCGAGGCCTCGCGCCAGCGCCGCGAGGCCGCGCTGCGCCCGCAGCCGCTGAAGCGCGCGCTGCTGGTGGACGACAGCGAGCTGGCGCTGCATTTCCTCGACCGGCAGCTGCAGCGCTACGGCCTCGCCACCGAATGGGCGCACCACAGCGGCCGGGCGCTGGAACTGCTGTCCACGAACGTGTTCGGCTTCGTCTTCCTCGACGTCGACCTGGGGCCGCACAGCGACCTCGACGGGCTGGCGTTGTGCCAGCAGATCAAGCACCGGCACGTGCACCCGGGGGGGCGGCCGCCGCAGCTGGCGGTGGTGTCGGCTTTCCACGAGCCGGTCGACCGCGTGCGCAGCACCCTGGCCGGGGCGGACATCCACCTCGGCAAGCCCTTGGACTTCGAGCAGCTGGACCGCTGGCTCATCGGACAGGGCCTGACCCGCGGCCCCGAGCTGCCGGTGCCGGCGACCGAGTAGTTCCCGCTGCGGCTTCACGCCGGTCCGCTTGGCCTCCTGCGCCGTCCGGGACGGCGCTGTAGTCAGCGCCGAGCCCTCAGCGGCGCAAGGCCGCCAGCGCCGCCGCGCCGAGGATCAGCGCGCCGCCCAGCGCGGTGCGGCCGTCCAGCACGCCTGCGCCCAGCGCCAGGGCCGAGCCGCTGGCGAACACCACCTCGGTCAGCATGATCACCGCCGTCACCTGCGCCGGCAGCCTCGCCGCGCCGAACTGCAGCGCCAGGTTCGATGCGATGAACAGCGCTGCCAGCGCCACCGTGCCCGCCATCCAGCCGAAGGCCGGCGCCGGCGGCAGGGGCACGGCGCCGCCGGCCGGTTGCGCCAGCGCGAAGGCCAGTGCCATCAGCGCCCCGCCCGCGAACATCGCCAGCGCGCGCGCCGGCTCGCTGCGTCTGGCCTCGCGGCGCAGCATCACGTTGTTCAGCGCGAAGCTGAAGCCGCCGACCAGGCCCAGCACGTCCGGCAGCGTCAGGCGCAGCGCCAGCGCACCGCCCGCAGGCCACAGCACGATCACGGCGCCGGCCAGCGCCAGCGCGATGCGCAGCAGGGCCGCGGGGCGGATGCGTTCGCCCAGCAGCGGCCGCGCCAGCAGCACCGCCCACAGCGGCATCAGGTAGAAGAGCAGCACCACGCGCACCACGTCGCCGACCGTCACGCCCCAGTTGAAGCAGGCGTTCGTCGTGCCCGCGGCGGCGGCCAGCACCCACAGCACCGGCGTGCGCAGCACCTCGCCCAGGGCCGCCGGCCGGGCGAGCAGCAGCCCGATGACCGCCACGGTGAAGGTGATCGCCGTCAGCCAAAGCGGGTGCAGTCCGGCGCCCTCGAGCTGGCGGAACGGCCACCACGAGACGCCCCACGTGAAGGCGTTGAAGACCAGCGCCAAAGCCGCCAGTCCGCGCTGCTCGTGCGCGTGCGCGCCGGCGCCCGGGTGCATCAGTGCTTGTCGCTGCGGGCGATGGCCAGCAGGCGCTCGACCTCGTCGCGGTGCGTCACGCAGTTGCGCTTGTGCCAGCGGCCGATCAGCGCCATCGTGCCCGCGACGACCAGGCCGAACACGGCGATGGCGGTGAAGGCCGACAGCCCCAGCTTGACCATGCCGGTGTAGAAGGCGCCCAGCCCGAGGATGCACGCCTGCTCGTTGAAGTTCTGCACCGCGATCGAGCGGCCCGCGCCCATCAGGTTGTGGCCGCGGTGCTGCAGCAGCGCGTTCATCGGCACGACGAGGAAACCGCCGGCGGCACCCAGCAGCATCAGGAAGGGCACGGCGACCCAGACGTCGCGGATCACGTTCAGGCCGATCACCAGCACGCCCATCACCACGCCCAGCGGGATCACCGCCGTCGCCCGGTCCAGCCGCATGCGCATCGAGGCCACCACCGCGCCCACCGCCACCCCCACGGAGACCACCCCGGCCAGCGACGAGGCCTGCGTCGTCGTGTAGCCCAGCGCCGCCGCGGCCCAGGGGAAGACGATGATGCGCAGGTTGCCGCCCACGCCCCAGAACATCGTCGTCGTCGCGAGCGAGATCTGGCCCAGCTTGTCGCCCCACAGGCGGGCGTTGCACTGCGAGAAATCACGCACCAGCTCGCCCGGGTTGGACGACAGCGGCTGCAGCGGCGCCTCGGTGCGCGGGATGTAGAGGTTGAAGACGGCGGCCACGATGTACAGCAGCACCATGGTCGAGATGGCGGCCTCGGGTGCGGTGTCGATGCCGGTGGTGAGCATCGGCAGGTCGAAGCCCAGCAGCATCGGCGCGATGCGCGGGCCCACCAGCTGGCCACCGAGCAGGATGCCGAGGATGATCGACGCGATCGTCAGCCCCTCGATCCAGCCGTTGGCCTTGACCAGCTGCGAGGGCGGCAGCAGCTCGGTGAGGATGCCGTACTTGGCCGGCGAGTAGGCCGCCGCGCCCAGGCCCACCACCGCATAGGCCAGCAGCGGGTGGCCGCCGAAGAGCATCATCAGGCAGCCCGCGATCTTGATGCCGTTCGACACCAGCATCACCTTGCCCTTGGGCACCGCATCGGCGAAGGCGCCGACAAAGGGCGCGAGGATCACGTAGAACAGCGCGAACATCGGCGTCAGCGCGGGGATCTGCCAGGCCGGGGCCTGGGTGCTGCGGAGCAGTTCGATCGCGGCGACGAGCAAGGCGTTGTCGGCCAGCGAGCTGAAGAACTGCGCCGACATGATGGTGTGGAAGCCCTTTTTCATTCGCTCTGTCTGGTCTTCCGCACGCTCAACACTGCCTCGTTTGTCGTCTGGCGCGGCAGGTCGTCCCCTCAGCCGGCCGGCGGTTATAGCACGCGCCCTTGGCAGAATTCCGCCACGCCGCCACCGCGCGGCGACCCCTGTCCCTGCCCAGAAAGCCTGTCGTGCCACGTCCCATCGAAGCCCTGATCCACCCCGACGCGGTGGCCCACAACCTCGCGCGCGCGCGCGCGTCGGTGCCTGACGCCAAGCTCTGGGCGGTCGTCAAGGCCAACGCCTACGGCCACGGCATCGAGCGGGTGTACGAAGGCCTGCGCGGTGCCGACGGCATCGCGCTGCTCGACCTGGCCGAGGCCGAGCGCGTGCGCGCGCTGGGCTGGCGCGGTCCCATCCTGCTGCTGGAAGGCGTGTTCGAGCCGCGCGACCTGGAGCTGTGCTCGCGCCTGAACCTGTGGCACGCGGTGCACTGCGACGAGCAGATCGACTGGCTCGCCGCCCACAAGACGCACCAGCCGCACCGCGTGTTCCTGAAGATGAACAGCGGCATGAACCGCCTGGGCTTCGCGCCCTCGGCCTACCGCACCGCGTGGACCCGGCTGAACGCGCTGCCCCAGGTCGACGAGATCTCGCTGATGACCCACTTCGCCGATGCCGACGGCCCGCGCGGCGTGGACCATGCGGTGGCGGTGTTCGACGAAACCACGCGCGACCTGCCCGGCGAGCGGTCCTTGAGCAACAGCGCCGCCATCCTGCGCCACCCCGGCCTGAAGACCGACTGGGTGCGCGCCGGCATCCTGAGCTACGGCAGCGCGCCCGACTTCCCCGAGCACGACATCGCCCACTGGGACCTGCAGCCGACGATGACGCTGCGCGCGAAGCTGATCGGGCTGCAGCAACTGCAGCCGGGCGACACCGTTGGCTACGGCAGCCGCTTCACCGCCGAGGTGCCGATGCGCATCGGCGTCGTCGCCTGTGGTTATGCCGATGGCTACCCACGCCTGGCCGGCAGCGGCACGCCGATCCTGGTCGATGGCGTGCGCTGCCGCACCGTGGGCCGCGTGTCGATGGACATGATCACCGTCGACCTGGCGCCGGTGCCGCAGGCCGGGCTCGGCAGCGAGGTCACGCTGTGGGGCCGGGGCCCGAACGGCGCGGTGCTGCCGATCGACGAGATCGCCGCGGCCGCCGGCACCATCGGCTACGAGATCATGTGTGCGCTGGCGCAGCGGGTGCCCACCGTGGTGGCCTGAACGCCTGCGTCAGGGGCATCTCGCGAACGGGAGGCGCCGCTTCGCGACACGTGGCGGCGCCTCGTCGCTCGCCGCTGTCGGACGGCGGGGCCGGTTCCTAGAGTGGGAGGCATCACTACTCGCCACGCATCCGCGCCATGACCTTCCCCGCCTCCCGCCTCGTGATCGCCGCCAGCCTGGCGTTCGCTGCCGCCGCCGCACACGCCCAGGCCCCGGCCACCACCTGCACCCCGGTGGAAGTGCAGAACGTGCGCCCCGAGCAGGGCAAGCTGTTCGTGCGCGCCTTCGACGCCGCCGACGACTACGGCAAGACCGCCGTCGCCACGCTGCAGGTCGGGGCCGACGGCGAGACCGTCGGTTTCCAGCTCTGTGGCTTGCGCACCGGGGTGGTGGCCATCCGCCTGTTCCAGGACATCAACGGCAACGGCAAGCTCGACACCAACGCCTTCGGCATCCCCAGCGAGCCCTACGGCGCGTCCGGCAAGCCGCCGGCCTTCAGCGCCCCGACCTGGGAGACGACGCAGGTGCCGGTCGACGGCAAGCCGGTGGTCGTCAAGCTCTCGAAGTGAGCGGCCAGGCGGCGCATCGTCCATCGCCGGCGTGACCGGCCGGCCGCCACCGCCGCGCCGGGCCGCTACAGTGCCCGGTCCGATGAGCAAGCCCAAGACGCAGTACACCTGTTCCGCCTGCGGCGGTACCAGCCCGAAGTGGCTGGGCAAGTGCCCGCATTGCGGCGAATGGAACACGCTGGAAGAGACGGTCGCCGAGTCCGCCGGTGGTACGAGGCACCGCTACCAGTCGCTGGCGAAGTCGCAGCCGGTGGCCATGCTGTCCGAGATCGAGGCGGCGGAGGTCGAACGCACGCCTACCGGCCAGCCCGAGCTGGACCGGGTGCTCGGCGGCGGCATCGTCGAAGGTGGCGTCGTGCTGATCGGCGGTGATCCCGGCATCGGCAAGTCGACGCTGCTGCTGCAGGCGGCCGAGTCGCTGAGCGAACAGATCAAGGTGCTGTACGTGACCGGCGAGGAATCCGGTGCGCAGGTGGCCTTGCGCGCGCGGCGGCTCGGCCTGGCCGGCACGCAGCTGCGCGTGCTGGCGGAGATCCAGCTCGAGAAGATCCAGGCCGCGCTGGCCACCGAAGAGCCGGCCTTCTGCGTCATCGATTCGATCCAGACGCTGTACTCCGACCAGCTCACCAGCGCCCCCGGTTCGGTGGCCCAGGTGCGCGAGTGCGCGGCGCAGCTGACCCGCACCGCCAAGGCCAGCGGCTGCGCCATCGTGCTGGTGGGCCACGTCACGAAGGAGGGCGCGCTGGCGGGACCGCGCGTGCTGGAGCACATCGTCGACACGGTGCTGTACTTCGAGGGCGACACCCACTCCAGCTACCGGCTGGTGCGGGCCATCAAGAACCGCTTCGGCGCGGTCAACGAGATCGGCGTCTTCGCGATGACCGAGCGCGGGCTGAAGGGCGTGAGCAACCCCAGCGCCATCTTCCTGTCCACGCACGGCCAGCCGGTGCCCGGCTCCTGCGTCCTCGTCACGCTGGAGGGCACGCGGCCGCTGCTGGTCGAGATCCAGGCCCTCGTCGATTCCGGCGGCGCGGCGCCGCGGCGGCTCTCGGTGGGCCTGGAGCGCGACCGGCTCGCGATGCTGCTGGCGGTGCTGCATCGCCATGCCGGCGTCGATTGCCTGGACCAGGACGTCTTCGTCAACGCGGTGGGCGGCGTGCGCATCAGCGAGCCGGCGGCGGACCTGGCGGTGCTGCTGGCGATCCAGGGCAGCCTGCGGGGCAAGGCCCTGCCGGCCGGATTCATCGCCTTCGGGGAGGTCGGACTGGCGGGCGAAGTACGCCCGGCACCGCGGGGGCAAGAGCGCCTGAAGGAAGCGGCCAAGCTCGGCTTCTCGATCGCCGTCGTGCCCAAGGCGAATGCGCCGAAGAAGCCGATCGAAGGACTGGCCGTGCACGCGGTGGAGCGCATCGAGGAAGCCATCGACGTGGTGCGCGGCCTGTAGCCGGCTTCGCCGCTGGCGTGGCGGGCGGCGGCTCCGCCGTCCGGACAAAAAACCGGCCGTGCAAGACGGCCGGAATTCATCCTGGAGGAGTTTCACAACGAAAAGCTGGCCCGGGGCGGGCCCCGGTACAGTGGCCGGCAACGCGCTCGGATGTTGCCGGCTGGGACACAGCTTGCGCCTGCCCGCGCGCCGCTGCAACCCCAAACCATGGGGCGCGGCCCACGTGAATCGGGGGAAACGTGAACGTCTTGACGAAACGGTTGGCGATCCTGTCGGACATCCACGGCAACCTGCCGGCGCTGGAAGCGGTGCTGGCGGAGGCCGCGCGGGCGAACGTCGACATGATCGTGAACCTGGGCGACATCCTGAGCGGCCCGCTCTGGCCGGCCGAGACCGCCGACCGGCTGATGGCGCTGGACCTGCCCACCATCGCCGGCAACCACGAGCGGCAGGTGCTGGCGCAGCCGTCGGAGCAGGTGTCGAAGAGCGACGCGCAAACGCTGCCGCTGCTGACCGCGCGCCACAAGGCCTGGCTGGCGTCGCTGCCGGCCACCCGCTGGCTGGACGACGGCGTGTTCTGCTGCCACGGCACGCCGACCAGCGACCTCGTCTACCTGATGGAAACCGCCGAGGCCGGGCACGATCGCCACGGCGCCCCCGGCATCCGGGCCGCCACCCGCGACGAGCTGGCTGCACGCCTGGGCGGCACCAGCGCGGCGCTGCTGCTGTGCGGCCACAGCCACGTGCCGCGCTTGATGCGCCAGGGCGCGACGCTGGTGGTCAACCCGGGCAGCGTCGGCCTGCAGGCCTTCCACATCCCGCACGAGCCGGAGCACCGGGTCGAGACCGGCAGCCCGCTGGCGCGCTGGGCGCTGGCGGAATCCAGCGCCGGTGCCGGTTGGCGCGTGGAGTTCCGTGCCACGCCCTACGACTGGGAATCGGCTGCCGCGCGTGCCGAGCTGCAGGGCCGGCCCGACTGGGCCGACGCGCTGCGCACCGGCTTCGTCGGCCGCCTCGACGGGGAGGTGAAGGCATGAACGCGGCGCTGGGCTGGGGGCTGGCCGCGCTGGCCACCGCGCTGGGCTACATGGTCTACGGCTGGCCGGGTGTGGCGCTGGCCGTGTCGGCGATGGTGTTCTGGCTGCTGCTGCAGTTCAGCCGCGCGATGCGGGTGATGCGCGTGGCCGGCCAGTCGCCGGTGGGCACGGTGCCCAGCGCGGTGATGCTGCAGTCGAAGATGCGCAACGGCCTGCGGCTGATGGATCTCATCATGCTGACACGCAGCCTCGGCGAGAAGCTGGCCGAGGAACCCGAGACCTACCGCTGGCGCGATCCGGGCGGCGATGCGGTCGAGGTCGAGCTGGTCGGCGGCCGCGTGCGCGCCTGGCGCTTCCAGCGCGCGGCCGATGCCGCCGCAGCGCCGGAGGGCGGCGCCTAAAATCGCGGTTTTTCCGATTCCTACCCGAAAGGCATTCCATGTCGATGTCCGACCGCGACGGCAAGATCTGGATGGACGGTGCGCTCATCGACTGGCGCGACGCGAAGATCCACGTGCTGAGCCACACGCTGCATTACGGTTGCGGCGCCTTCGAGGGCGTGCGTGCCTACAACACGGCCAACGGCACCGCCATCTTCCGCCTGCGCGAGCACACCGAGCGGCTCTTCAACAGCGCCAAGATCCTGCGCATGAGGATCCCCTTCACGATCGAGCAGGTCATGGAGGCCCAGTGCGAGGTGGTGCGCGCCAACAAGCTGGAAAGCTGCTACCTGCGCCCGCTGACCTGGATCGGCTCCGAGAAGCTGGGCGTCAGCCCCAAGGGCAACACCATCCACCTGATGGTCGCCGCCTGGGCCTGGGGCGCCTACCTCGGCGAAGAAGGCCTGAAGCGCGGCATCCGCGTCAAGACCTCCAGCTACACCCGCCACCACGTCAACATCACGATGACGCAGGCCAAGACGGTGAGCAACTACACCAACTCGATCCTGGCCAACATGGAAGCCACGGACGACGGCTACGACGAGGCGCTGCTGCTGGACGCCTCGGGCTTCGTCAGCGAAGGCGCGGGCGAGAACCTCTTCATCATCAAGAACGGCGTGGTCTACACGCCGGACCTGTCGGCCGGTGCGCTCAACGGCATCACCCGCAACACCATCTTCGCGATCTGCCAGGACCTGGGCCTGAAGCTGGTCGAGAAGCGCATCACCCGCGACGAGGTCTACATCTGCGACGAGGCCTTCTTCACCGGCACCGCCGCCGAAGTCACGCCGATCCGCGAACTCGACCGCGTCGAGATCGGCCGCGGCTCGCGCGGGCCCATCACCGAAAAGATCCAGGCCGCGTTCTTCGACATCGTCAACGGCCGCAACCCCAAGTACGCCGAGTGGCTGACCAAGGTTTGAACGCCCGGGGCGAGGGACCGAACATGACGAACAACGAACCCAAGTCGTTGGTGGAGCTGAGCGCCAAGGACCTGCAAGGCCCCGGCGTGATCGCCTGCCCGAACCCGAAGATGGCGCTGTGGAGCAATCATCCGAAGGTCTTCATCGACGTGGCGAGCACCGGCGAGGGCCGTTGCCCGTACTGCGGCACCACCTACCGGCTGAAGGCCGGCGAAAAGCTGCACGCCGGGCACTGAGGGGCATGCCGTGCCCGCCGGCCTGTGGTCGCTGACGCAGGCCGCGCTGCTCGATCACCTCGACCGGGACGACCCCGCCTACGCGCTGCGCCAGCTGGTCGCCCATGCCGGCACACACCTGGGCCTGCCTTGCGGGCTGCTGGCGGTGGACGCCACCGGCCAGCCGCGCTGGGCCACGGGCCATGTCCCGGATGCCGCGCAGCGGCCCGGCACCCCCTTGGCGGGGCGGCGCGAGCCGTACCTGGAAGACGGCTTCTACTGGCTGCCGCTTTGGCGGCTGGGCCAGCCGGTGGGCGCCTGGCTGCTGCCGGCCGATGGCGCCTCGTCCGGCGATTCCACGATGCCCGCCGATCCGGCTGGCCAGCGCGCCCGCGTGCTGGAACCCCTGTTGCGCACCGCCGCCGCGCTGCTGCTGCGTGACCAGGGCGCCGCAGCCGGCCGGCCCGGCGGCAGCCACGGCGAGCTGATCCGCGCCGCGCTCCGGGGTGCGGGCACCTTCGTCTGGGAATGGGACATCCGCAGCGACCGTTTCTCGGACACGGACGAAGGTTTCGCCCAGCTCGGTTACCCGCTGCCCGAGGGCGGCGCGACACAGCGCGACTGGGACGCGCTGATCCACCCGGAGGACCGCGTCGGGAGCCATGAGGCCTACCTGCGCCACGTGCGCGGCGAGACCTCGGTCTACGAGAGCAGCTACCGCGCGCTGGCCGCGGACGGCTCCTGGCGCTGGCTGGCCGAGCGCGGCCGCGTGATCGAGTGGGACGCCGAAGGCGAACCGCTGCGCATGGTCGGCATCCAGACCGACATCACCGAACGCCGCGCGGTCGAGGACGAGGCAGCCGGCGCGATGGCGCGGCTGTCGAAGATCGCCGCCCATGTGCCGGGCATGCTGTTCCAGTTCGTGCGCCGTGCCGATGGCAGCACGCACTTCCCCTACGTCAGCGAGCGCTGTGTGCCCTTGCTGGGCGTTCCGGCCGAGGCGCTGATGGCCGATGCGGCCGCGATGCTGCGCCGCATCGACTTCGAGGACCGCCAGCCGATGCTCGACAGCATCGACGCCTCGGCCCGCAGCTTCGAGCCCTGGCAGCTGAGCTTCCGCGTGCACCGGCGCGACGGCGCGCTGCGCTGGCTGCGCGGGCAGGCGACGCCGCAGCCGGGACCCACCGACGCCATCACCTGGCACGGCTACTTCGAGGACGTGACCGAGGCGATGACGGTCGAGCATGCGCACCAGCAGCGCGCTGCCGCGGAGGCGGCGAACCGGGCGAAGACCGAATTCCTCTCCCGCATGAGCCACGAGCTGCGCACCCCGCTGAACGCGGTGCTGGGCTTCGCGCAACTGCTCGAAGTCGATCCGGGCGCCGCGCTGGCGCCCGAGCAGCGGCGCCGAGTGGGCCTGATCCGCGAGGCGGGCGAACACCTGCTGGCGATGATCAACGACCTGCTCGACCTCACCCGCATCGAGGCCGGCCGCCTGACGCTGGTGCCCGAAACCGTGGCCCTCGACCTGCTGCTGCAGGACGGCGCCGCGATGCTGCATGCCAGCGCGTCCGAGGCCGGCGTGCAGGTGGCGCTGGACTGCCCGCCCGGCCTGGTGCTGCAGGCCGACCGCACGCGTCTGCGCCAGGTGCTGCTGAACCTGCTGTCCAACGCCATCAAGTACAACCGCCGCGGCGGCCAGGTGGCGCTGCGTGCCTGGCGCCATGCGGACGGCGGCACGACGCTGGAGGTCGAGGACACCGGCCTCGGCATGCGGCGCGACGAGCTGGCGCAACTGTTCCAGCCCTTCAACCGCCTGTCCCATGCGCACGGGCCGATCGAGGGCACCGGCATCGGCCTGGCGGTCACGCAGGCGCTGGTCACGCTGATGGGGGCGCGCATCGAGGTGCACAGCGCGCCGCGCGTCGGCTCGACCTTCCGCGTCGTCTGGCCGGGGCGGCCGGCGGCCTGACCCTCGGCGGCTTCTCAGGCGGCGCCTGGGGCCCGCGTTTCAGCCCGGCGCGGACCAGCGGCGGCCGGTGGCCAGCACCGCCGGGCCTTGGCGCGGCAGCGCGGCGTCTTCCGGCCGCAGGTGCACGGCCACCACCTCGCGCGCGGCGGTGCCCTGCAGCGGCAGCGCGTCGTCGCCCAGCCAGTGCCGCAGCACTTCGCCCGCTTCGTCATGGCCCAGCAGCATGCGCCCGGCCGTGCCGCCGCCGAAGCGGCCGTGCAGCTCGATCGGCCAGTAGCGGCCCGCCGCGTCGCGCTTGCACTGCAGGTGGTACGGCCCGCGCCAGCGCAGCCGCTCGGCGAAGGCCTGGCCATAGCGCTGGCCGAGCACCTGCAGCGCAGGGTCGCCGGCCAGCGCCATGCGCTCGAAGCGGCCGGCGGCCATCGTCATCACGTAGGCGCAGCCGGCGTGCACCGCGCCGTCGCGTCCGATCCAGCCGCGCACCGCGTACAGGCGCTCTTCAGGCACGCCCCAGAAGAGCGGCACGCCGTCGGCCAGGTCCGGCCGCAGCGCCTCGGGGCCGGGGGCGTCGATCATCGGCTGCAGCAGCACGCCGGTGCGGCCCAGCTGGCGCTGCAGCTGCGCGTCGTCCAGCAGCACGCGCACGCCGCGCGAGCCGTTGCCGTCGGCCGGCTTGGCGATCAGCGGGAAGCCGTGGCGGCGCAGCAGCTCGGCGGCGCGCGTTGCCGCATCGGCCGCTCCGGCGTCGACGGTGGGCGCGAAAGGCAGTCCCTGCTGCTCGGCGAAGGCGGCGCTGCGGCGCTTGTCGACCAGCACCCGCGCGGCGTCGGCCGGCCCGGCCAGCAGGCGCGGCCGCAGCCCGGGGTGGATATCGCCCAGTTCGGCCAGCGCCAGCACGTCGTCGTCGCGGCCGGGGATCACGAGGTCGGCGGCCTCCAGCGCGATCAGCTCGCGCAGCCGCGCCTGGTGTGCCGCGTGCTCGGCCGTTTCGGGCACTTGCCAGGCGGCGTCGCAGTCGTAAAGCTCCGGCGCATCCGCCCGGCTGCCCAGGCCGACGATGCGCAGCCGCCCGCGCCGCCCCCGCAGTGCCTGCAGCAGCGTGCGGCCGACGCCGCTGCCGACGGCGGTGATGATGACGGTGGAGCGGCCAGCCCCGCACGGCCGCCCGCCGGGCTCCGGCCGCGGCGTGGCGGGCAGGCGCGAAGCGCCAGGGGGGCTTTCCCGACTCTCAGGCGGCACGGCGGATCTCCTGGACGACTCGCGCGACGTCCTCGTCGGAGAGGCCGGCATGCATCGGCAGGCACAGGACCTCGCGCGCCATGCGCGTGGCCACCGGCAGCTGCGCGGGGTCCGCGCCCGGCATGGCGGTGTACATCGGGAATTCGCTGATCAGCGGGTGGAAGTAGCGCCGGGCGAGGATACCGGCGTCGCGCAGCCGCCGGTACAGCCCGTCGCGGCTGTGGCCGAACCCGGGACAGACGCGCAGAGGGAAATAACCGAAATTGTGAGCGTCCGACGGAGGTGCCGGCGGCAGCGCCAGCGTGCCCTCAGCCGCCAGGTCGGCCAGGGCCGCGCGGTAGGCGCGGTCCACAGCGGCGCGGCGCAGCCGCCGCGTTTCCAGGTGCGGCAGCTGCAGCAGGCCCACGGCCGCCTGCAGCTCGTTCATCTTGCCGTTGATGCCCACGGTGTCGACGGTCACCTCGTCGACGAAGCCGAAATTGCGGATCTGGTCCAGGCGGCGCTTGGTCGGCGCATCCGGCGCCACCACCGCGCCGCCTTCGAAGGTGTGGAAGACCTTGGTGGCGTGGAAGGACAGCACCGACAGGTCGCCCGCGCGCAGCACGCCGGGCACGCCGAAGGCATGGGCCGCGTCGTACAGCACCTTCAGGCCGTGGCGCTTCGCGAAGGCATCGATCGCGGTGGTGTCGCAGGGGTGGCCGTAGACGTGCACCGGCAGGATGGCGCGGGTGCGCGGCGTCAGCGCCGCGGCCAGGCGCGCGGGGTCGAGGCCGAAGCTGCCGGGCTCGATGTCGACGAAGACCGGCGTCAGCCCGGCCCAGCGCAGCGCGTGCGTGGTGGCGACGAAGGAGTAGGGCGTGGTCAGCACCTCGACACCGTCCGGGTGCTCGTCCAGCGCCAGCGCGCGCAGCGCCGCCAGCAGCGCCACCGTGCCATTGCAGAACAGCGACAGCGCGGGCACCCGCAGGTGCTCCGCCAGTGCCGCTTCCAGCTGCTGGTGGAAGGGGCCGTGGTTGGTCAGCTGCCGGCTGTCCCAGATCGCGCGCAGCGCCGGCAGCAGTTCGTCCAGCGCCGGCAGGTCGGGCCGGGTGACCTGCAGCGGCGGCAAGGCGGTGGTCATGGCGCCGCCTCGAACGGTGCCGCAGGCAGGCCGGCGCACCAGCGGCGCCACATGCCGCGCATCGCCCGCTCGAAGCCGGCGGCCACCGCGGCCGGCTGCAGCAGCGGGTGGGTGCGGATGCGTTCGCGCAGGCTGGCGCGCAGCGCGGCCAGGGCCGCGGGGTCGGCCGCCCAGCGGCGGGCGATGGCGACGTAGCCGTCGTCGTCCGCCGCGACGAAATCGGACAGGCCCAGGCGCAGCAGCGTGGAGGCGCCTTGCCAGGACACCAGCGCCGTGCCGGTGCGGGTGACCGTCGGCACGCCCATCCACAGGCCATGGTGCGTGGTGGTGCCGCCGGGGTAGGGGTGGCTGTCGAGCAGCAGGTCGACCCCGCGGTGCAGCGCCAGGTATTGCTGCATCGGTAGTGGGCGCTGGAAAGCGAGCCGTTCCGCAGCGATGCCCGCGTCCGCCAGCGCCGCCGCGATGCGCTGCTGGGCCGCGGCGTCGCTCACCGCGCCGACCAGCAGGCGCGAGCCGGGCACCGCATGCAGCACGCGCGCCCACAGGTGCAGCGTGTGGTCGGTCACCTTCAGCGCCCGCTGGAAGCTGCCGAAGGTGACGGTGCCTCGGGCCAGGGCCGGCAGCGGGCCCGCATCCGGCGCCGGCCCGTGCGCGAAGGTGCTGGCGCAGGGAACCATCACCACCTGCTCGGCGTTCAGCGGCCGCAGCGCGGGCGGCATGCGGAAGGGGTCGGAGATGCGGTAGTCGATGGCGGCCAGGCCGGTGGTGTTCGGGTAGCCGATGGCTGTCACCTGCACCGGCGCCGGCTTGCGCGCGAAGACCAGCAGGCGGTTGTGCCGGGTGTGGCCGGACAGGTCGAACAGGATGTCGATGCCGTCGGCGCGGATGGTCTCGGCCAGCGCCTCGTCGTCCATGGCCGCGGCGTCGGTCCAGCGCGCGGTGAGCGCGCGCAGCGCGGCGGTCTGCCCATCGCCGGCGCCCCAGGTGCTGTAGGCGTGGATCTCGAAGCGCGAGCGGTCCAGCGCCTGCCAGATCGGCGCGACGAAGTGCGCCACCGCGTGCTGGCGCAGGTCGCCGGAGACGAAGCCGAGCCGCAGCCGGCGCTCCGGATCGCGCGGGTTGCCGTGCGGACGGCAGGTGGCGCGCAGCGGGGCGCCGTGGCGGCGGTCGAAGTCAAGATGCGCCGCCAGCAGCGCCTCGGGCGGCTGGCTGGCGTCGTGGCTGAGCATGAACAGCAGGTTGCTGTGCGCGGCCGCGAATCCCGGGTCGGCCTGCAGCGCACGTTCGAAACTGGCGCGGGCGTCCTGGTGGCGATGCAGGTACTGCAGCGCCAGGCCGAGGTTGTTGTGCGCCTGCGCGAAGCCGGGCTGCAGCGCGATGGCACGTTGCAGTGCCGCCACCGCTTCGTCGAAGCGTCCGGCGGCGCTCAGCGCATTGCCGAGGTTGTTGTGGGCCTGCGCGTCTTGCGGCAGCAGCGCGGCGGCGCGCTGCTTGGCCGCCAGCGCCGCGGCCGGGCGCCGCAGGCGCTGCGCCGTCACGCCCAGCAGCTTCCAGCCAAAGCCGAAATCGGGCCGCCGTTGGGTCAGCGCCTCGGCCTGCGCGTGCACGGCCCGCAAATGGCCGTCCGCCAGCTGGCGCAGCAGCCGGTCGGCAAGCTCGTCGTCGGGGGCGATCTGGTCGGTACCGCGTGACCAGGCGTCGGAACAGGGGGGCGGGCGCACGCGGTGGCGAACGGGAAGCGGGAACCGGGGGACACTGTAGCCGCGTCCCGTCCCACGCCCGCGGCACCGCTGCGGCAGGCGTGCGGTCATTCATGCACTGCGTCCGCCATGTTCACGATTACCAAGCAATTCCACTTCAGCGCCAGCCACGTCATCGAAGGGCTGCCTGAAGGCCATCCCTGCGCCCGGCTGCACGGCCACAACTACGCCGTCGAGCTGGTGCTTGAGGCGCCGACGCTGGACCGCATCGGCTTCGTCGTCGACTACGGCGACCTGAAGCCCTTCAAGCAGTTGCTCGACGACGAGTTGGACCACCGCCACCTGAACGACGTGATCGTCGGCCCCACGACGGCCGAGCACCTGGCCTTCTACCTGCACCAGCGGGCGAAGGCCATCTGGGCCCAGGTGGCGGCGGTGCGGGTCAGCGAAACGCCGAAGACCTGGGCCGAGTACCGCCCTTGAATGGACCCGGGCGCGCCGGCTCGCGGCCAAGCGAGCCCGCCCGGCAAAGCGGGTGCGCGGCCACCCTCCGTGGCGGCCGGGCGTGGGCCGCTACAACTGCAGCTTGCCCGCGAACACCACCGGCCCCGTCGGTGCGCCGGTGGGCGATCCCCCCGGCGGCTCGACGCTGACGGCCAGCGCCGCGGTGTTGCGCTGGTCCAGCAGCGCCTGCGGCAGCTTGTCGGGGCGGATGACGGTGAGGCCGTTGGCCGAGATCAGGCCCAGCGAACGCGGCGCACCCTGCGGCGGCACGGCCCACAGCTCCAGCGCGCGGTCCACCTGCAGCGCCACCGGCTGCACCGGCCGCGTCACCAGCGAACGTCCGTCCGCCGAGAAGCTGGCGACGAAGGTGCTGGCGCCGGCTGGCGCGCCCTCGGCCGCCTGCAGCACCACCACCACCGGCGGCGCCTGCGGCTGCGGCGTGGCCAGCAGCACGCCCAGGCCGATCGCGGCGACTGTGGTGAAGGCCGAGGCTGCGCGCCAGAACGACAGCGCGCGCCACCAAGGCACCGCGGCGGGGGCCGCCGTGGGTGCCGGCTTCGCTTCGGGCCACAGCCGTTGCTCGATGCCGGCCCAGGCCGACGCGGGGGGCGCCTGCGGTTCCACCGCACCGGTCAGCGGCATGAGCCGCGCACGCCACGCGGCCACGGCCTGCCGCAGCGCCGGGTGCGCCGCCATCAGCGTTTCGAAGCGGCGCCGCGCGGGGCCGCGCAGCGTGCCGGCCACGTACTGCGCGGCGAGCGCGTCGGCGAGGTCGCGGTTGCCGTAGTCCATCAGGCTTCCCCCGCCACCACGTCGCGCCGCGCCGCGCGTTCGAGGCAGGTCTTCAGCGTCATCAGCGCGCGCCGCACCCAGCTCTTCACGGTGCCGAGCGGCTGGCGCAGCTGCTCGGCCACCTCGGCATGCGACAGGCCGTCGAAGAAGGCCAGCGCCACGCTCTGCCGCTGCTGCGCCGACAGGCCCTGCATGCAGTGCACCAGCTGGCGCGCGTCGCTGGCCCGCTCCAGCAGCTCGGCCGGGCCCGGGCCCTCGTCGGCCATGCGCTGGTCGAGGTCGGGGCGGTCGTCGTCCTCGTTGTCGGCGTGCACCGTTTCCAGCCGCGGCTGCGACTGGGCGCGGCGCAGGCTGTCGATGGCCTTGTTGCGCGCGATGTGCGTCAGCCAGGTCAGCGGCTGCGACTGCTGCGCGTCGAAGCTGGCCGCGGCCTTCCAGGCGCTGACGTAGACCTCCTGCAGCAGGTCCTCGGCGATCGCGCGATCGCGCTGGATGCGCAGCAGCACCGCGAAGAGGTGGGCGCTGGTGGCGTCGTACAGCTGCTTGAAGGCCTGGCGGTCACCGAGCGCGGCGCGCGACAGGTGCTGCGCCAGCTCACGGCTGCGTTGGGTCCAATCCTCCGGGGCGGTTTTCATGGCGTGGCGATTCTCCTGGCTCGACGAGGCGCTGCGGCGCCCTCCCTACAATCCCGCCCCATGCCGCGCGACCAAGAATTCATCCTCACCCTGTCCTGCAGGGATCAGACGGGCATCGTCTACGCGGTCTCGGGGCTGCTGTTCCAGGCCGGCTGCAACATCATCGATTCGCAGCAGTTCGGCGACGTCGAGGGCGACGATGCCACCGGCCTGTTCTTCATGCGCGTGCACTTCGCCGCGCCGCCCAACCTGGCGGACGCGGCGATGCTGGACAACCTGTTCGCGCACGTGCGCGGCCAGTTTCAGATGGACGCGCGCTTCCATGCCGTCGCGCAGCGCCCGCGCCTGCTGCTGATGGTCAGCCAGCACGGGCACTGCCTCAACGACCTGCTGTTCCGTGTCAAGAGCGGCCAGCTGGACGTGGACGTCCGCGGCATCGTCTCCAACCACGGCACCTACGCCGCGCTGGCCGACAGCTACGGCATCCCGTTCCACCACCTGCCGCTGCCTCCCGGCAGCGACGCTGCGGCCAAGCGCGCGCAGGAGCGCGAGATCGAAGCGCTGGTCGACCGCGAGCGGGTGGACCTGATCGTGCTGGCCCGCTACATGCAGATCCTGAGTGCCGAGCTGTGCCACGCGTTGAAGGGCCGCGCGATCAACATCCATCACAGCTTCCTGCCCAGCTTCAAGGGCGCGAAGCCGTACTTCCAGGCCCACGCACGCGGCGTCAAGCTGATCGGCGCGACCGCGCACTACGTCACCGCCGACCTCGACGAGGGCCCCATCATCGAGCAGGACGTGCAGCGCGTGAACCATGCGCAGTCGGCCGAGGAGATGACCGCGGTGGGCCGCGACGTCGAATGCGTGGTGCTCGCGCGCGCGGTGCGCTGGCACGTCGAGCACCGCGTGCTGATGAACGGCCACAAGACGGTCGTCTTCCGCTAGGCGAAGACCATGCCGCGCAACAAGCCCCAGGCCGCCCACCTGCTCGCCTCGCCCGACGACGTCGAGGCGCAGTTCTACGAAGCGCTGCGCGACGGCGACCTGGACAAGCTGATGGCCCTGTGGTCCGACGACGAGGAGATCGTCTGCGTGCACCCGGGCGGTCCGCGCGTCATCGGCCCGGGCGCCGTGCGGGCGGCCTTCGAGGCGATCTTCGCCTCGGGCCGCATCCGCGCCTATCCCGACAGGATCCACCGCGTGCGCCTGCTCGACGCGGCGATGCACAACGTGGTCGAGCGCATCGAGGTGCACACCGACGAAGGGCCGCGCGTCGCCCACGTGCTGGCGACCAACGTCTACCACAAGACCACGCTGGGCTGGCGGCTCGTCGCGCACCACGCCAGCCCGGGCACCGAGGCCGAGCCGCCCGAGATCACCGAGGCGCCGGCCATCCTGCACTGATGCACCAGTTCGCCGCACCCTGGTGGCTGCCCGGCGGCAATGCGCAGACGATCTGGCCCGCGCTGTTCTCACGGCGCCACCCCGGCACCTGCCCCCAGCCGCGGCGCGAGCGCTGGACCACGCCGGACCAGGACTTCATCGACGTCGATTTCCACGACCCGCCGCGGCCGGACGCGCCCTGGCTGGTGTTGTTCCACGGGCTCGAAGGTTCGTCGCAAAGCCACTACGCGCTGGCCTTCGCGCACCAGGCCGTCGCCCACGGTTGGGGTTTTGCGCTGCCGCATTTCCGCGGCTGCTCGGGCGAGCTGAACCGGGCGCCACGCGCCTACCACTCCGGCGACTATGCGGAGATCGGCTGGATCCTCGAGCGCGTGCGCACCCGCGCGGCGGGGCCGCTGCGCGTGGTGGGCGTCTCGCTCGGCGGCAATGCGCTGCTGCGCTGGGCCGAGGAAGCCGGCGACAGCGCCGCGGCCACCGCGGCCGCCATCGCGGCGATCAGCTCGCCGATCGACATGGCTGCCGGCGGCCGGGCCATCGGCCGCGGATTCAACCGGCTGGTCTACACCCGCATGTTCCTGCGCACCATGAAGCCCAAGGCGCTCGCCAAGCTGGCGCAGCACCCGGGCCTGTTCGACCGCGAACGCTTGCTGGCGGCGCGCGACCTCTACCAGTTCGACGACGCCTTCACCGCGCCGGTGCACGGTTTCCGCAACGTCGACGACTACTGGTCGCGCGCTTCGGCCAAGCCGCACCTGGCGCGCATCCGCATTCCGGCGCTGGTGCTCAATGCGCGCAACGACCCCTTCCTGCCGGCGGCCAGCCTGCCGCGGCCGCACGAGGTGGGGCGCTTCGTCACGCTGTGGCAACCGGCGCACGGCGGGCACGTGGGCTTCCCGCGCGGCCGCTTCCCCGGCCATGTGATGGGCCTGCCCGAAGCAGTGCTGAACTGGATGCAGGGCCGCACCTGAACTAAGGTCCACGCCATGGATGACATCGTCCTCGCCGCGATGCGCAAGTGGCCGAACGTGCCGCATTGCCACGGCTGGCTGGCGCTGGATGCGCGCGGCGACTGGTACCTGCGCGACGAGTCGGCCCAGCGTGCCGGCACCTTCCCGGCGATCAAGGGCAGCCGCATCGAGCACGAGGGGCTGAAGGCCTTCATCGGCCGCAACTACCTGGCCGACGACCGGGGCCGCTGGTTTTTCCAGAACGGCCCGCAGCGCGTCTACGTGCAGCTGGAGGCGGCGCCCTGGGTCTGGCGCGTGGACGGGCAGGGTGGGGCGCCGGCCGTCACCAGCCACACCGGCCGCGCCGCCGAGGCGCGCGGCTGCTGGGTCGACGAGGCCGGCCGGCTCTTCCTCGACACCGACGTCGGTTTCGGCCTGGTGCACAGCCAGGACATGGTCGCGGCGGCGCAGGCCGTCGAGGCGGGGCACTGGGTGCCCGAGCCGCTGCGCTTTGCCGAAGCGCCGGCGCGCTTCGGCTTCCTGCTCGATCCGCAAGCTGCCTCCTGAACTCAACCGGGCGAAGCCGCCCGTTCCAGGACGACTACGCGCCGCCGGGCGGCATGGATGCAGCATGCGGGCGAAAAAAAACCGGCTCGATCGAGCCGGTTCCTTCCTGGGGCCGCCGAGTGGCCCGGCCGGGCGCTCTTACTTGCTCGCCGCCGCGGCAGGAGCACTGGCTGCGGCCGCCGGCGCCGCGGGCTCATTGAAGCTGGCGCCGCCCTGGTTGGCCATGTAGACCACGGCACGGGCGATTTCGAGGTCGCTGTGCTCGCCGCCGCCTTGCGCAGGCATCGAACCCTTGCCCTTCAGCGCCGAGGTCAGCAGGGCTTCGTAGCCGGACTTCACGCGCGGGCCCCAGCCGGCGGCGTCGCCCAGCTTGGGCGCGTTCAGCGCGCCGCTGGCATGGCAGGCCGCGCACTGGGCCTGGTAGACCTGCTCGCCCGTCTTCAGCGCGGAGGCGTCGTTGACGTCCTTGACCTCGATCCGGCCGACCGGCTCGATGCGCTTGGCCACCGCCTGGTCCGACATGCCATCGCTGCCGGCGCCGGACTTGGTGCCGAAGGCGACGAAGTTGGTGAGCATGATGATCACGATCACCGGGATCACGAAGGAGGCGACGATCGTGACGATCAGCTGCTTCGGGGTCTTGATCGGGCCTTCGTGGACTTGGTGTTCGGAGTGCGCGTCGCTCATGATTCCTCGGGGTCGCTCGCCACGGCGGATGGTCGCTGCCGCTGGTTGCCATCGGGCGTTTGCCACAGGGGCGATTGCCCCGAGCAAAACCCGCGGATTATAGGGGGGTGGACCTGCTGGAAGACCCGGCCGTGGCGGCTCGCTGGTGAGGCGTGCCGCACGCGCCACAGGCTGGCGTCCAACACTGCACTAGAATCCGCAGCCTCATCCGACCCCGGCGACCGTGGTGAAGTGGATATCATGCGGCCCTCCGAAGGCCGCGTCGCAAGTTCGATTCTTGCCGGTCGCGCCAACTCCCCCTGATCATTCGCGCCTGCCGCGCCCGCTGCGTTGCCACCTGGCCGCGGCCGCTGGCGCCGTGTGCGCGCTGCTCGTGACAGGCTGTGCTTCTGGGCCGGGGCCATCCGCCCGTCCCGCCGCGCAGTCGGCACCTGCCCGCACTGATGCCCCGCGCGAGACCCGCGATCAGCGTGACAACCGTGCTGGCCGCGACGGGCCCGGGGCCAACCCGCCACCCGACCTGCACCTGGTGCCCGACGCCGAGCCCAGGCTCGAGACGCCGCGCGCCGGCGGCCCGAACAAGCCCTACGAAGTGCTGGGCGAGGCCTACGTGCCCGAGAAGGGCGATCCGCCGATCGTCGAGCGCGGCCTCGCATCCTGGTACGGCCGCAAGTTCCATGGCCGCTCCACCGCCAGCGGCGAGATCTACGACATGTACTCGATGACGGCCGCCCACAAGACGATGCCGATCCCGAGCTATGCGCGGGTGCGCAACCCGGCCAACGGCAAGGAGGTGGTCGTGCGCGTCAACGACCGCGGCCCCTTCCACCGCGGCCGCATCATCGACCTGAGCTACACCGCGGCCCTGAAGCTGGGCCTGCTCCGTGGTGTCGCGCCGGTGGAGGTCGAACGCATCACCTACGAGGCCATCCGCACCGGCAGCTGGAAGCGGCCGGCCGAGGACACCGCCTTCGCCGCCGCGCCGCAGCCGGCCGCCGGCAGTGCGGACCCCGTGGGCGAGATCGCCCGCCGTGTCGGCGCCGAGCCCGACCCCCCGCGCGGCGGTGCCACCGTGCAGCCGGCGGAGCGCGGCATGCCTGCTGTGACCGCCGCCGGCACCGGCACCGGCACCGGCACCGGCACCGGCACCGGCACCGGCACCGGCAC
>CAMLJY010000042.1 GCA_946480465.1 uncultured Burkholderiales bacterium | reverse complement strand
TCGACGAAGACAAGCGCCGCATCAGCCTGGGCATGAAGCAGTGCAAGGCCAACCCGTGGGAAGAGTTCTCTTCCAACGTCAAGCGCGGCGACAAGGTCAAGGGCCCGATCAAGTCGATCACCGACTTCGGCGTGTTCGTCGGCCTCTCGGCCGGCATCGACGGCCTGGTGCACCTGTCCGACCTGTCGTGGCACGAAGCGGGTGAAGCCGCGGTGCGCAACTACAAGAAGGGCCAGGAAGTCGAGGCCGTGGTGCTGGGCATCGATGTCGAGCGCGAGCGCATCTCGCTGGGCATCAAGCAGCTCGACGGTGACCCGTTCGCCAACTACACCTCGGTCAACGACCGCGGCGCACTGGTGACCGGCAAGGTCAAGACCGTCGACCCGCGCGGCGCCGAGATCCAGCTGACCGAAGACGTCACCGGCTACCTGCGCGCTTCCGAAATCAGCCGCGACCGCGTCGAAGACGCGCGCAACGTGCTGAAGGAAGGCGACGACGTCAACGTCATGATCGTCAACGTCGACCGCAAGGCGCGCTCGATCCAGCTGTCGATCAAGGCCAAGGACGCCGCCGACCAGCAGGAAGCCATGCAGCGCCTGGCGCAAAGCAACGAGCGCGAGACGGCCGGCACGACCAGCCTGGGCGCCCTGCTGCGCGCCAAGCTGAACGACCGCGAATGACCTGGGGCCCCGGCCGCCTGGCGGCCGCCCCCTAGGGGCTGACCAAACCGGACCGAGCAAGCTCGGGTCCGGTTTGGCGCTTCGCTTGGTATTGCGCTTCCCTGGCCGCCTTCGGCGGCTTGTCCCCCCCCCGGGGGACGGAAGACCCGCTTCGAACAAGGACCTCCGCGTTCATGACCCGATCCGACCTCGTTGCCAGGCTCGCCGACCGCTTCAGCCAGCTGACGCAGCGGGACACCGAGTTCGCGGTCAAGACGATCCTGGATGCGATGACCGATGCGCTGGCGCGCGGCCACCGCATCGAAATCCGCGGCTTCGGCAGCTTCTCGATCAACCGCCGTCCGCCGCGCGTGGGACGTAACCCACGCAGTGGCGAGAAGGTGACGATCCCCGAGAAGCTGGTGCCTCACTTCAAGCCGGGCAAGGCGCTGCGCGAGTCGGTCGACGATCGCCTGCCGGTGCCAGACGACGAGCCGATGGCGCGCTGAGCCAGCGTTCGCCGAATCGATGCACGAGGGACCTCCGCGATCCCTCTTTCGATGCAGAGGGACGCTCAGCGGTCCCTTTTTTCATGGGTGGCTTCCGTAGAATCGCCGCCCGATGCGTCTGCTCGTCTGGGCCTTCCGGGCCTTCATCTTCTTCACCCTGTTTGCGTTTGCCCTGAACAACGAGCAGCAGGCCGTCATCCACTGGTTCTTCGGTGCGCAATGGCGGGCGCCCATGGTCATCATCGTCCTGGTGGCCTTCGCCGGCGGCGCGGCTCTCGGCGTGCTCGCGATGGTGCCGGCCTGGTGGAAGCACCGCCGTGACGCGAAGCGACACGCCCCGCCGCCCGCGCCGCCGCCCAAGCCCGCCTCCGACCCCATCACCGTCACGCCCTCGGAGTTCGGTCCCGAGCATCCGCCCCGCGAGGGCCTGTGATCCGCGGCGCGCACTGAATGGACGGCTTCGACTTCCAATGGCTGCTGATCGGCCTGCCGGTGGCTTTCGCGCTCGGCTGGATCGGCTCCCGCCTGGACCTGCGGCAATGGAAGCGCACGGACCGCCAGGCGCCCAAGGCCTACTTCAAAGGCCTGAACCTGCTGCTGAACGAGCAGCCGGACAAGGCGATCGACGCCTTCATCGAGGCGGTGCAGGCCGACCCCGACACCAGCGAGCTGCACTTCGCGCTCGGCAACCTGTTCCGCCGACGCGGCGAGTTCGAGCGCGCGGTGCGCGTGCACCAGCACCTGCTGCAGCGAGCCGACCTGTCGCGCACCGACCGCGAACGGGCACAGCACGCCCTGGCCCACGATTTCATGAAGGCGGGCCTCTTCGACCGCGCCGAGGAAGCCTTCCGCGCCCTGGAAGGCACCCCCTTCGACACGGAGGCGCGGCTCGCACGGCTGGGGCTGTACGAACGCTCGCGCGACTGGCAGGGGGCCGCAGACGTCGCGGCCCAGCTGGAAAAGAGCGGCACCGGCTCCTTCGCCACCCGCATCGCGCACTACCAGTGCGAACTGGCGATCGAGGCCGACGACCGCGGTGATCCCGCGGCCGCCGATGCCGCGCTGGCCAAGGCGATCGACGCCGCCCCGCACGCGCCCCGGCCGTTGCTGATGCGGGCCCAGCGCCTCACCCGCCAGGCCGACACGGCGGGCGCGACCGCCGCCTGGTCCGAGTTGCGCCAGCGTGCGCCTGAAGCCTTCGCCCGCGTCTCGGCCGAGTTCGTCGCCTTCGTGCAGGCCTCTGGCCAGGCCGCCGCGGCGGCACCGGTGCTGCAGGCGCTGTACGAACGCCTGCCCGGCATGGACCTGCTGCGGGCCCTGGCCACGCTCGAGGGCACGCCGCCCGGCGCGTCGCCGCGCCTGCTGGAGTTGCTGAAGACGCAGCCCACGCTGTCCGCCGCCATCGAGCTGCTGGACACGCCGCGCGAGACCTGGCCCGAGTTCGCCCGCCAAAGCGTGCGCGATGCGGTGGCCCGTGCCGCCCGGCCGCTGCAACGCTACCGCTGCGCCGCCTGCGGCTTCGAGGCCCAGCGGCACTTCTGGCAGTGCCCCGGCTGCCTCAGCTGGGACAGCTTCCCGCCGCAGCGCATCGAAGAACAGTAGCGCGCCGGCAATGCTCAGCGCGGGCGCTTGCCCGCGAGCTGACGCTCCAGGGCCGCCATCACGTCGGCCAGCGACGGCACCTGCCCTTTGCCGCCCAGGCTCGCGACCGGGCCGGAACCGGTGATGCCGGCCAAGCCGGGTTCGTGATCGCAGTAGATGCCCACCACCGGCCCGCCAAAGGCGGCAGCCAGGTGCGAGAAGCCGGTGTCCAGGCCGACCGTCTGCCGCACCTGGCCGAGCACCGCCGCGGTGTCGGCCACACTCAGGAAGGGCGGCACCAGGCCGTCGCAGCCGGCGGCGATGCGCCCGGCGCGCTGGCGCTCCTCGTCGCTGCCCCACAGCACCACCGGCTTCAGCTTCGCCTGCTGCAGGCGCCGGCCGATGGCGATCCAGTGCTCCTCCGGCCACAGCTTCTCCGGCCGGCTGGCGCAGGGAATCAGCGCCGCGCTGAGCACCGGCGGACGCCAGTTGCCGGCCGGGGGCTGAATGCCGAAGTCGGGCGCCTGGGCAGGCACCGGATAACCCAGATGCGCAGCGGCCAGGCGCCGGCAGCGTTCCACCGCATGCAGATCGCGCGAGACCGCCGCCGTGCGCTGGTAGCACAGCGCTGCCAAGGGTTCGCGGATGCTGGTGCGGTCATAGCCCACCAGCGGGCCGCGCGCCTGCAAGCCCCACATCACGCTCTTCAGCAGCCCTTGCAGGTCCAGCACCAGGTCGTAGCGCTCGGCACGCAGCTCGGCGCGCAGCGCGGCCATGGCTTCGCGCGTCTCGCGCTTGAACAAGCTCTTGCGCCACTTGCGCCAGCCCAGCGGCAGCACGCGGCGCACCGCCGGATGCAGGCGTGGGATGGCCGCGAACGGCGCCTCGACCAGCCAGTCGATCGTGACGCCGGGCCGGATGCGCCGGATGTCGCTGATGGCGGGCAGCGCATGGACCACGTCGCCCATCGACGAGGTCTTGACGATCAGCAGCTTCACGTCGAAGCCGGGCAATCAGGCCTTCGAGCCGCGCTGCTCGGCGACCAGTGCCGGGTTGAAGCGCGCGTCGTTGTACATCTTGAACTGGCGATAAACCTTGAAGTACGCGCGTCCCGCCTGGGCATCGGCCAGCAGCGCATCCAGGCACCCGCCCAGGTCGCCGCGCTGCTGCAGCAGGCGGTCCAGCTTCACCCGGCTGGCGGCGACGTGGCCGGCATCGACGTCGGTGCGCTCGGTCTGCGCGCGCATCGCATTGACCTTCAGCGCCAGGATGGACAGGCGGTCGATCATGCTGCCGGCGGTCTCGCTGTTCAGGCGCGCACCCGCGGGCACGGTGGACACCGGTGCGTCGGTGCGCGCCGAAGCCGCGTCCACCAGGCCGAGGGCGGTCAGCAGCACTTCGTCGACGCGCTCGGTCGCATCGTTGCGGGCCTGGTTGAAGCCGTCGATCGCCCGCTTGTTGGCTGCGATCTCGGCATCGGACACGCGCGTGCGCCGCGCCAGGTCCTCTTCGGCCCAGAGGCGGCAATTGAAGACGTGATTGGTCTGCACCCAGTGCCACAGGCCCTCGTCGCGAGGCGCCGGTTGCTGCAGCGGCCATCCGGGCGAGGCGATCAAGGCGTCGTGCAGACCGATCACGTCGGCGGCGGTGGGCAGCGGGAGGGTCGCGCTCATGGTCGAATGGCAGAATCGAAACAGGAATTATCGACGGTGCGCCTCCCGCGCAGGCCGCCGCAGCAGCCCCCCTCACGCATGACGTCCCGCCCGCTGATCGTTCGCCTTCGCAACTGGGTGGGAGACGTGATCCTCGGCGTGCCGGCGCTGCACCTGCTGCAGTCGCACGGCTACGCGCTGCAGCTGGTCGGTGCCCGCTGGGCCGGGCCGCTGCTGCGCGGCGAAGGCTGGGCCACGCACGCCCGGCCCAAGCCGCTGCGTGAACGCGCGGGGCAACTGCGGCAGATGCGGCTGCAGGCACGCGAACTCGACCCCGCCTTCGACCGCCGTGAAAACGCGCTGGTGCTGCCGACCTCGTTCTCCGCCGCGCTCGAAATGCGGCTGGCCGGCTTGAAGGCGGTGGGTTACCGCCAGGAGGCGCGCGGCCTGCTGCTCGCGCGGGCCGAGCCACTCACCTACGGCGGCCATGCCCTCGCCAGCTACTGGGACCTGGCCTGCCGATTCCTGCGCATCGATGCCACGCCGCCGCCGCAGATCGGCCTGCGCACCGCGCCCGCGGACCAGCAGCGGGCCGACGAGGTGCTGTCCCGCCACGGCGTGCAGCCGGGCTTCATCGTGATCTGCCCCTTTGCCGGAGGCCTGTTCGAGGACCAGGACAAGACCTGGCCCGCATTCGCCGACTTCAGCCGCCGGCTGCTCACGCTGGGGCGCGACGTGGTCGCCTGCCCCGGCCCCGGCGAGGACGCGATCATCAGCAGCCAGCACGTGGGCGTGAAGCTGCTGGCCGGCGTGGACCTCGGTGCCTATGGCGGCGTGCTGCGGCGCGCTGCGCTGGTGGTGTCGAACGACACCGGACCGGCGCACCTCGCGGCGGCGGTCGGCGCCCCGGTGCTGAGCGTGCTGGGCCCGACCAAGCCCGAGCAATGGGCCCCCTGGGGGCCGACGGTGCACGTCGTGCGCCACTGGCCACGCTGGCCCACCGTGGACGAAGTGCTGGCGCGGGCCCAGGCGCTGGTGGCGCATGCCGCTGCCCCGGCCACGCCAACCAGCGCCGCGACAAGCATCCCGCTTCGATGATCCGCACCCGGAGCCTGGTCGAGTGAGCCCCCCGCGCCCCATGCGCCACGTCGGCCTGGGCCTGGGCCGAATCCGGCACTGGAACGATGGGCTCGGCGAGTTCTCGCGCCAGCTACTGCTGGCCTTGGCCGAGCGCGCCGACGAGCTGCGCGAACGCCACCGCGTGCGCTTGCACGCCCACCTGCCGCGCGCCTTCCATGGCGTGTTCGGCCCGGCGGTCGGCTACCTCGACACCGCCACCACCCAGCGCTGGCTGCACCTGGCGCGGCCGGGCTTCGCGCTGTGGCACACGCTGCACCAGCACAACCGGCTGCGCGCCCCCTGGGGGACGGGGCGGCGGGTGGAGACGGTGCATGACCTGAATTTCTTGCACACGAAAGACGCGGCCAAGGCCGAGCGGTACCGCCTGCGCCTGCAGCGCCGCCTGGCCGGCGCCGACGCGGTCATCGCCATCACCCACCACGTGGCGGGCGACATCCGCACGCAGATGCCGGCGCTGGCCTCGCCGCTGCACGTCATCCACAACGGCGCCACGGACCTCAGCCGGGCCGTGCAAGCCCCGGTCGAGGGAGTGGATGCGGGACCGCGGGCGCGCCCCTACCTGCTGCACGTCAGCCGCCTGGCGCCGACCAAGAACATCGCCGCGCTGCTCGACCTGGCCGCCGCCTGGCCCGAGCAGCCGCTGGTGCTGGCCGGTGCCCGCAGCGACTACACCGAAGGCGTGGCGCGCAGCATCGCCGACCGCCGCCTGCACAACGTGACGCTGCGGCTGGACGTCAGCGAAGCGCAGAAGGCCTGGCTCTACGCGCACTGCGCCGGCTTCGTGTTCCCCTCGCTGGCCGAAGGCTTCGGCCTGCCGCCGATCGAGGCCATGTACTTCGGCAAGCCGGTGTTCCTGTCGCGGCTGACCTCGCTGCCCGAGGTGGGGGGGCCGATCGCGCACTACTTCGACAGCTTCGATGGCACCGCGATGCGCCGCGTGATCGAAGCCGGCCTCGCGTCGCACACGCCCGGCACTGCCGAGGCCACGGTTGCCCATGCGCGCCGGTTCAGCTGGCGTCGCTGCGCGGACGCACACATTGCGCTTTATTTCCGGCTGCTGGACGAAACGTGACGCGGGCCATGCTGCAACTGCCGCAAGTGACGCTGTGTTGCGTCGACACGCGCGAACCGGCCCTGGCGATCGAGGCGCTGCAGCGCTGCCGCGCCGGCGTGCGCTTCGGCCGCGCGCTGCTGTTCACCGACCTGGCCCGCGTGGCGTCGCCCGTGCCGGAGGGCATCGAGCTGCTGCCGGCGCGCATCGCCAGCGTCGCCGACTACTCCGCCTTCATGCTGCGCGGCCTGGCCGAGCATGTGCACGGCAGCCACGTGCTCGTCGTGCAGTGGGACGGCTTCGTGCTCGATCCCGCCGCCTGGGACCCGGCCTTCCTGGCCTACGACTACCTCGGCGCGCCCTGGCACGACATCCCAGGCGACGCCGGCGTCGGCAACGGCGGTTTCTCGCTGCGCTCCGCACGGCTGCTGCGGGCCTTGCACGACCCGGCGCTCGCGCCATCGCATCCGGAAGACCTGTCGATCTGCCGCGACCACCGTGCGGCTCTGGAACGGCACCACGGCATCCGCTTCGCGCCACGCGCGATGGCCGAGCGCTTTGCCTTCGAGCGCACCGCGCCTGCCGGTCCGAGCTTCGGCTTCCATGGCCTGTTCCATTTCGATCGCGTGCTGCCGCCGGCCGAGCTGCACGCACTGCTGGCACGACTGCCCGACACGATGCTGCGCGGCCTGGACGCGCACGACCTGGCGCGCCAACTGATCGGCGCCGGACGGCTCGACAGCGCGCAGCTGATCGTCGACGCACGGCGCCGGCTGGGCATGCACGACCGCCGCACCTGGCGGCTGCGCGCGCGCCTGGGCTGGGCGCGCTGGCGTTCCCGCACGACCACGGCATCGATCCACCCCCACGCTCCATGACGATGACCCGCCCCACCCGCCACCTCGACCTCGGCTGCGGCAGCACGCCGCGCAACCCGTACCGGCTGCAGGAACTGCACGGCGTCGACATCGCGCCCGGGGCAGCGGCCGCCGGCGTGGTCCTGCGGCGGGCGAACCTGTCGCTGGAGCCGATTCCGTACGGTGATGGCGAATTCGACGCCCTCTCGGCCTACGACTTCCTCGAACACGTGCCGCGCATCCTGCCGACCGCCGATGGCCGCGGCACGCGCTTCCCATTCATCGAGCTGATGAACGAGGTCTGGCGCGTGCTGCGCCCGGGCGGCCTGTTCTACGCACAGACCCCGGCCTATCCGCACCCGGCCGCATTCCAGGATCCGACCCACGTGAACATCCTGGCCAACGACACCCACCACTATTTCGCGCGCCCGCAACTCACGGCGCGCATGTACGGGTTCCAGGGCGACTTCGCGGTACGGCGCGTGCAGCGCTTCAAACCCCGCTCGGACTACGAGCCCCCGCAGGCCGGTTGGGCCGATCGCCTGCGCCATCGCGCGCGCGAACGGCGCGGCGCGCTGAGCCACCTGCTGTGGGAATTCGAAGCCCTCAAGCCGTGAGCCGGGCCGTCTGGGACGGCACCACCGCCGGCTGCCAGCCGAAGAAGCTCAGCACCTCGTCGCGCCGCGCCTGCACGTCGGCCGCACCCAGCGCCATCAGCTCGCGCGTGTACGTGGACTCGAACAGCAGGTAGCTCGCCAGCGCCGCGCCGCGCGCATCCTGCCCCGAACCGGACACGCCGACGCCGCGCAGCAGGGCCCGCACCGGCGCCGGCAGGCTGTGCTGGTGGCGCGCGGCGATGTCGTCCAGCCGCTGCGACGGAGCGATCACCAGCGCCTGCAGCGCCCGCAGCGGGGTCTTCAGCCGCGCCGATTCCGGCAGCAGCGCCAGCGTGCGGTTGACGCGCTCCATGCGCTCGACGTCGAGCATCAGCGCGTCCAGGAAGATGCCCGACAGCGCATGGCCCGCGATCTGAGCCAGCGACGGGTAGCCGGTGTTGACCACCTGGCGCCCCGGCGGCTCGTGCATGCGGCCGGCACCGATGATCACCAACCGCTGCGCGCCCAGGTGGATGGCCGGCGAGATCGGCGCGGTCTGGCGCATCGAACCGTCGCCAAACCACTCGGTACGGCCATCGCGCCGCAGTTCGGCGGCCGGGAACACGAAGGGAATCGCGGACGAGGCCAGCAAGTGGCCGACGTCCAGCCGTGCCGGCACCGCGACCCGCTGCGACCGCGTCCAGGGCTCGATCGGCATCGCCGAGTCGTAGAAGGTGACGTGCTCGCCGCTGCTGTAGCTGGAGGCAGTGATGGCCAGCGCCTGCAGGTGGCGCGACTGCAGCAACTGCGGCAGGCGGTCGAACTGCACGGTGCGCTGCAGCAGTTCTCCGAGCGGGCTGTTGTTCAGCAGGGAGCGCGGCCGCGCGCGGCGCCAACGCGCCACCACCCAGCCGATGGACAGCATCGTGAGCCACTGCGCGCCGCTGCGGATCACGCCGAGCGAGTCGGCGCGGTACACCTGCTCCGCATGGAATTCGCGCCACACGCGCGACAGCACTTCCACGGCGGCATCGAACCGGTCAGCCTGGCAGGCGAGCGCGGCACCGTTGATGGCGCCGGCCGAGGTGCCGCAGATCACCGCGAAGGGATTGCGCTGCAGGTCGGTGCCGGACTCGCGGCGCAGGCGCGCCAGCGCCGAAAGCACACCGACCTGGTAAGCCGCACGGGCACCCCCGCCCGTGAGCACGAGGCCGGTGATGGGTGTCTCGTACATGAGGCGCCATTCTGGCGCCGTGCGGCCGCGGCAACGGCCTGGGAGTTGCCCGGGTGGACCGCCTCAGCGAGGCTCAGTCGTGGTGCCCGTGCTTGTGGCCATGCTTGTGCCCGTGCTTGTGGTGGCCGTGGCCTCGGCCGGGGTGGTCGCGGTGACCCTCCTCGACGTAGCGCGGCGCCATCACGTGCTGGCGGTACCAGCGGTCCTGCACGAAGTAGACCGGCGCGCCACAGGCGTCGTAGCGGCCGCAGTAGCGGCGCCAGTTCCGCCGGTGACCCGGCGGCACCCACAGGTAGACCGGCTCCTCGATCACCCGCTGGGTGATGATCACCGGCCGCGGCGCATACAGCACCGGTGGCGGGAAGCGGCCGATGTCGATGCGGCCGTAGATGCCGGGCTGGCTGATGTTGATCGAAACGCCCACGTCCGCGGCCTGGGCCACGCCGGCGACGAGAGCCAAGCCGATCGTTGCGGCGGTGATGATGGTCTTCATAAAGGGTTCCCCGGCGTCCTCATCGGCATTGAACGCGAGCGCGACCGCAGCCGTTGTCCGCCGGCGTGCCGACAGGCTGTAAGCCCATGCGACATCGCTTGTAGGACGATGCCCCGTCCCGTCACGCTTCGTAGACGATGGCCGCCTGCCCGCCCGCGGCCAGCGCCTGCCAGCGCTGCAGGGCCTCGTCGCAGGGCCAGAAGCGGCCATCGTCGCCCAGGTCCAGCTCGGCGCAGGCCTTCGGCCGCCGCACCGACAGCCGCACCGACAGGCCCTGGATCAGGTCGCCCTGCTCGGTGGCCTCGCGCCGCGGCGGCCAGGCGCGCAGCAGCTCGGCCAGCGGGCGCACCTCGCCCTCCAGCGCGCCGCCCAGCGCCACCTGCAGATAACGCCCAAAGCGCGCACGTGCCGCCGCCAGGCTGAACACCGCGTTGACGTTGAGCCGCAGGCCCCCGGAAAAACGGTCCGGCTGCACCTTGCCCTGCACGATCAGCAGCTCGTCTTCCTTCAACAGGTCCTTGTTGGCCTCGATCAGATCGTCGTTGGCCACCGCCTCGATGGTCTCGCTCTTGTCGTCCAGCTTGAAGATCGCCACCCGGCCGCGCTGGCCGTTGACGAAGCGCAGGTCGTTGACGATGCCAGCCAAGAGCTGCGGATCGCGGCTGTCCACCAGATCGGCGATGCGGCGCCTGCAGAAGCGGCGCACCTCGGACTCGTTCTCGTCGAACAGGTGGCCGCTCAAGTAGAAGCCCAGCGCCACCTTCTCGTGGCCCAGGCGCTCGCGCACGCCCCAGGCTTCGCCCGCGACCAGCGGTGGCTCCTGCGTCGACGAGCCGTGCGCGTCGCCCAGGTCGTCGAACAGCCCGCCCTGCGAAGCATGCACCACCTGCGTCTCGGCCCACTCGAAGGCGAGGCCCACCGAAGCCAGCAGGCTAGGGCGGTCGGTGCACAGCGCATCGAAGGCGCCCGCCTTGATCAGCGCCTCCACCACCCGCTTGTTCACGCGCTTGCGGTCCACGCGCGAGCAGAAGTCGAAGAAGCTGCGGAACGGGCCGTCGGCCTCGCGCGCCTCCACGATCGCCTCGATCGCGCCCTGCCCCGTGCCCTTCACCGCACCCAGGCCATAGCGCACCAGCTTGTCGTTCACCGGCTCGAAGCGGTAGCGGCCACGGTTGACGTCCGGCGGCTCGAAGGCGATGTTGAAGAGCTTGGCATCGTTGAGCAACACCTTCAGCTTGTCGGTGTTGTCCATTTCGATGGTCATGTTGGCCGCGTAGAACTCGGCCGGGTGGTGCACCTTCAGCCAGCCCGTGTGGTACGCGAGCAGCGAGTACGCGGCGGCATGGCTCTTGTTGAAGCCATAGCCCGCGAACTTCTCCATCAGGTCGAAGACCTCGTCGGCGGTCTGCTCCGAGATGCCCTTCTTCGCCGCACCCTCGCGGAAGATGATGCGGTGCTTGGCCATCTCCTCGGGCTTCTTCTTGCCCATCGCGCGGCGCAGCAGGTCGGCGCCGCCGAGCGAGTAGCCGCCCAGCACCTGCGCGGCCTGCATCACCTGCTCCTGGTAGACCATGATCCCGTAGGTTTCGGCCAGCACGCCCTCCAGAAGCGGGTGCGGGTACTCCACCTTCTCGCGGCCGTGCTTGCGCGCGACGAAGCTGGGGATCAGGTCCATCGGGCCCGGACGGTACAGGGCGTTCAGCGCGATCAGGTCTTCCAGCCGGCTCGGCTTGGCGTCGCGCAGCATGCCCTGCATGCCGCGCGATTCGAACTGGAACACGCTCTCGGTGAGGCCTTCGCTGAAGAGCTTGTAGACCCGCGGGTCGTCGAGCGGAATGGTCTCGAAGCTGAAGTCCTTGCGGTGCGGGTGCCGCGCGACGATGAATTCCTTGGCCACCTCCAGGATGGTCAGCGTGGCGAGGCCCAGGAAGTCGAACTTCACCAGGCCGATGGCTTCGACGTCGTCCTTGTCGTACTGGCTCACGGCCGAGTCGCTGCCGGGCTGCTGGTACAGCGGGCAGAAGTCGGTGATCTTGCCGGGTGCGATCAGCACGCCGCCGGCGTGCATGCCGATGTTGCGGACGATGCCTTCGACGCGCGTGGCCAGTGCCAGCAGCTCGGCCACTTCCTCTTCAGCGGCCTCGCGCTGCTCCAGCTCCGGCGCTTCCTTCCGGGCGTAGATCACGCTGCCGTCGGGCTCGTCCGGCACCTTGGCCAGGGTCACGGTCTTGCCCGGTGGCGCGGGGATCAGCTTGGCGATGGAATCGACGTGGCCGTAGCCCATGCCCAGCACGCGGCCGATGTCGCGCAGCGCGGCCTTGGCGGCCATGGTGCCGAAGGTGGCGATCTGGCTCACCGCCTCGCGGCCGTACTTGTCCTTGACGTAGTCGATGACCCGGTCGCGGTTGCCCTGGCAGAAATCGATGTCGAAGTCGGGCATCGACACGCGTTCCGGGTTCAAGAAGCGCTCGAACAGCAGGTTGTATTGCAGCGGGTCGAGGTCGGTGATCTTCAGCGCATAGGCCACCAGCGAGCCCGCGCCCGATCCCCGGCCCGGCCCCACCGGGCAGCCGTTGTTCTTGGCCCAGTTGATGAAGTCCGCCACGATCAGGAAGTAGCCCGGGAAGCCCATCTTCAGGATGGTCTCGATCTCGAACTCCAGGCGCTCGACGTACCGGGGACGCACCTCGTCGCGCTTGGCGGTGTCGGGGAACAGCAGCGCCAGGCGGTCTTCAAGGCCCTCGAAGCTCAATTGCCTGAAGTACGCGTCCATCGGCATCGGCACGCCGTTCTCGATGGGTGTCGGGAAGTCGGGCAGGTAGTTCTTGCCCATCGCCAGCGTCAAGTTGCAGCGCCGCGCGATCTGCACGCTGTTGGCGAGGGCCGAGGGCACGTCGGCGAACAGCGCCTCCATCTGCGCCTGGGTCTTGAAGTACTGCTCGCGCGTGAAGCGCTTGACGCGCTTGGGGTTGCCCAGCGCCTCGCCGTCGGCCACGCAGACGCGGGCCTCGTGCGCATCGAAGTCGTCCGGCGTCGCGAACTGGATCGGGTGCGTCGCCACCACCGGCAGGCCCAGCTCGGCTGCCAGCGGCACCGCGGCGCGCACGTGCGGCTCGTGGTTGGGCAGGCCGGCGCGCTGCAGCTCGATGTAGAAGCGGCCGGGGAAGAGTTCCGCCAGGCGGCGCGCGGCCGCGGCCGCACGGGCGGTGTCACCGGCCAGCAGCGCGCTGCCGACCAGCCCCAGGTCGCCGCCCGACAGCGCGATCAGCCCCGCGCCACGCTCGGCCAGCCACTCCCACTTCAACCATGCCTGCGCCCGCTGCGCGTTCTGCACCCAGCCACGGCCCAAGAGTTCGCAGAGATTGAGGTAGCCCGTGCGGTCCTGGGCCAGCAGCATCAGTCGGCTGGCCTGCTTGTCGCTGCCGCTCAGCGTGGGGTCGGGCTCCAGGTGGACGTCCACCCCGATGATGGGCTTGACCCCCTTGCCGCGGCAGGCCTTGTAGAACTTGACGGCGCCGAAGAGGTTGGACAGGTCGGTGATCGCCAGTGCCGCCTGGCTGTCGGCCTTCGCGGCGGCGGCGGCATCGTCGATGCGCAGGGTGCCGTCGACGACGGAGTATTCGGTGTGCGTGCGAAGGTGGACGAAAGGCATGCGGAATTTTAGGAGCCGGGGGGCACGGCCAGACGCGTTCCTAGAATCCGCGTCCGTGACACCGGTCCTCAACATCTCCGCCTACCGCTTCGTACCGCTGGACGACCTGCCCACGCTGCGCACGCGCCTGCATGACGCGGCGGCCGCCCTGGGCCTGAAGGGCACGGTCCTGCTGGCCGAGGAAGGCATCAATCTCTTCCTGGCCGGCCCGCCCGAAGCCATCGAATCCTGGCTCGGCACGCTGCAGGCCGATGCCCGCTTCGCCAACTTCGAGGCCAAGCGCAGCCACAGCGCCGCGCAGCCCTTCAAGCGCCTGAAGGTCAAGATCAAGGCCGAGATCATCCGCATGAACCGCCCCGCGGTGCGCCCGGCAGCGGGCCGCGCGCCAGCGGTGAGCCCGGCCACGCTGGCGCGCTGGATCAGCCAGGGGCACGACGACCAAGGCCGCCCGCTGGCGCTGCTGGACACGCGCAACGGCTTCGAGGTGGATGCCGGTGCCTTCGAAGGCGCGATCGACTGGCGGCTGGGCAAATTCAGCGAGTTTCCTGACGCGGTGGAGCGCCACCGCGACGCGCTGAAGGACCACACCGTGGTCAGCTACTGCACCGGCGGCATCCGCTGCGAAAAGGCGGCGCTGGTGATGCAGGACCTGGGGCTCACGCACAGCTACCAGCTCGAAGGCGGCATCCTGAAGTACTTCGAGGAGACCGGTGGCACGGCCCCCGGCTGGCGCGGGCGCTGCTTCGTGTTCGACGAACGCGTGGCCCTGGACACCGACCTGCTGGACTGACAATGTCCGGCTTCCTGCTGCGGCTCGTCGGCGGCCTGCTGATGGTGACGGCGCTGGCCGTCGCGCTGATGAGGGCCCCGGACCGCAGCGTCGAGTCGCTGGTGCACCGCTGGGCGCCGCCGCCCTCCGACTTCATCGACCTGAAGGGCCAGCTGGTCCACCTGCGGGACGAGGGCCCGCGCAACGACCCGCGGCCGATCGTGCTGGTGCATGGCACCTCGGCCAGCCTGCACGCCTGGGAAGGCTGGGCCAAGGGCCTGCGCGGCCAGCGCCGGGTGATCAGCTTCGACCTGCCCGGCTTCGGCCTCACCGGTCCCTTCGCCGGCGCCTACGCCGGCCAGCGCTACCGGGGCGAGGACTACGCGCGCTTCGTGCTGGACCTGATGGACGCGCTGCAGGTGGGGCAGTTCGTCATCGGCGGTCATTCGCTGGGCGGCGAAGTCGCCTGGCGCACGGCGGTGGCCGCGCCCCAGCGGGTCGAACGGCTGGTGCTGGTCGACTCCGCCGGCTACCCCTTCCGCCCGGGCGCGCTGCCGCTGGGCCTGCGCCTGGCCGGCTTGCCCGGCGCGGCCTGGATCGGCCAGCACCTGCTGCCGCGGGCGGTGATCGTGGACAGCCTGCGCAGCGTCTACGGCGATCCTTCGAAGGTCACGGACGTGCTGGTTGACCGTTATTTCGAGATGACGCTTCGCGAAGGCAACCGCCGGGCACTGGCCGAGCGATTGAAGGAATTCGGACATGCGCCCGATCCCTCGCCGCTGCGCACGCTGCGCCAGCCGACCCTGGTGATCTGGGGGGGCCGCGACCGGCTGATCCCACCGGACACCGCGCAGCGCTTCATCACCGACATTCCCGGCAGCCGGCTGGCGCTGTTCGACACGCTGGGCCACGTCCCGCACGAGGAAGACCCTGCCGCGACCCTGGTGCCGGTGAAGGCCTTCCTCGGCCTGCCGCCCTGACCGGCCCTGCGCAGGCCTGGGACCGGCCCGCTCGGCACGCGCCGTATCCCGGCACGCGTTGGGGGCCGTTCAGGCCAGGTTCATCAGGCCCAGGTCGCGGTCGAACTGGCGCAGGCGTGGGAAGACCTCGTCCGTCAGGGTCGCATCGGCGCCGAACCAGCGCGCCAGCTCGCCGCCCATCTGGTCCAGCGCGACACCGGGGATCCACACGCCCTGGCCCACGTCGTCCGGGCCGCCGACGCCCAGGTCCGGGAAGCGGCCGACGATGCGCCCGCCCTTCACCGCGCCGCCCACCACCCACTGATGTGCGCCCCAGCCATGGTCGGTACCGGCGCCATTGGAAGCGAAGGTGCGCCCGAAGTCGCTGGCGGTGAACAGCGTGACCTCGCGGGCCACGCCCAGCTCCACCGTCGCGGCGTGGAAGGCGGCCACCGCATCGGCGATGTCGCCCAGCAACTCGTCCTGGCGCGACAACTGGTCGTCGCCATGGGTGTCGAAGCCACCGATGCTGCAGAAGAAGCACTGCCGCCGCAGCCCCAGCTGGCCGCGGGCGCCGATCAGCCGCGCGGCCATCTGCAACTGGCGCCCCAGTCCCGTGCCCGGGAAGGGGGTCTGCAGCGTGGACGCGCCGATCGCGCCGCTGAGGATGCGCTGGTTGTCGATGGAGCGGCCCATCATCGTCAGCCAGGTCTGCTCGAAGGGGTCGCTGCGCGCCTCGCCCAGCACGGCGTTGATCGCGGCGGACAGCGGGTCCTTGCCCGCAGGGTCGTAGAAGTCGAAGCCGAAGTCGCCGCTGGCCGAGACGCGGTAGGGCGAGAGGCCGCGGTCGCCCGCCTCCCAGAGGTTGCCGCCAGCGAGGCTGACGCCGCTGTAGCCGCGGTTGGCGACGGACGTCTCCACCAGCCGCTCCAGCAGCCGGCCGCCCCAGCCGTGCCGTGCCGGCGCATCGACCAGCGCGCTCTGCCACGCGGCCTGCTGGTCGCTGTGGGAATACAGGTTGGCCGGCAACGGCACCGAACGGGCCTGGACCTGGGCCTTCGTGGTGGGCACCAGCAGCGGGCCCACGTTGGCGACCAGCGCCGCCTGGCCGCCGTCGAACAGCGGCTTCAGGGCCCGCATCGCGGGATGGACGGCGTAGCCGTTGGCGCTGCCCGCGGGCGCCAGCGGGACGAGCACATTGCGCGATAGTGCCAGGTTCGGCCGGCCGCGCTGGTACAGCGTGTAGCGCGCGTCGTCCACCGGCACCAGCATGTTGTTGGCATCGTTGCCGCCGAACATGAACAGGCACACCAGCGCCCGGTAGCCGCTGCCCCCGGCCGTCTGGGCCAGCACCTGGAGCGGCGCGTAAGGCGTGGCCGCGGCCAGCGCGGCTTGAAGGAGAGTGCGGCGTTGGATCATGGTGCAGGGACTCACTGCAGGATCACGTGGTCGGGCGACAGCGTCACCAGCGTCAGTGCCGCCTTCACGCGCTGCAGCCGCCGGTCGGCGTTGGTGCCGGGCATCGCCGCCAACATGGCCGACAGGCGCGAGCGCGTGGACGCGCTCATCTGCAGGTCGAAGAACAGCAGGTCCAGGCGCGCGATCAACGCCGAGGCATCCCCCTCGGCCAGCGCCACCAGCGGCGCGAAGTCCAGCATCAGCTTGGCATCGCCGCTGCCGTAGCCACCGCGCCGGATCAGCGCCGCGAAGAAGTTCAGCGAGCCGACCACGGTGGTCTCGCTGGTGATCTGGAACTCCGGCGCCACCAGGCCCGCCGCCGCCACCGGGCCCGCGGGCCGGAAGTTCGGCGAGTAGAAGTTGAAGACCGAGGGCGCGAGCAGCGGGCTCTGGCCCAGCGCGTCGTCGGCATCGTCGAGGTAGTGAATGGCGTTACGGCCGTTTGCACTCTTCGCATCCAGCGCACGCAGCAGCTGCGCGAAGCGCAGCACCGGCTCGCGCTGCTTGCCGTGGCGCGGGCGCGCGGCGGCGTCGTCGCCACGGGCCTCGGGGTCCAGCAGCACCGCGCGCAGCACCGCCTTCAGGTCGCCGCGCACGCCGGCGCCGTTGTCGTTGAAGACACTCGCCACCCGCCGGACGTAAGCCGCGCTGGGATTGCTGCTGACCAGGCGCTGGATCAGCTGGCGGCCGATGAAGGGACCGACGTTGGGGTGGTTCGCGATGTTGTCCAGCGCGTCCTTCAGGTCCTGCGCGGGCGTCTGCCCGGCAGGCAGCGAACGTCCGTCCAGCAGCGTCTTCTCGCCGGCATCGTGGTAGGCCGGCCAGGCCTGCATCGGAGTCACCCACAGCGCCTCGACGTTGTCGTCGTGGCCGTGGAAAAGCTTCGCATTGCCCATGTCCAGCCCACCGTGGCTCCAGCCGCTGAAGGCCTTCGCAAAGCCCTTGACGGCGCGCTCGTCGTAGGTGGGTACCGGCTTGCCCTCGGCATCGAGCTGGGGCGTGCCATCCAGGTTCAGCTTGACGAGGCCGATCGAGAACAGCTGCAGCACCTCGCGCGCGTAGTTCTCGTTCGGGTGCGTGCCCTTCTTCGGATCCTGCTTCGCCGAGCCCAGCATGTTCAGGTAGTAGCCCATCGCCGGATGGCGGGTCACCTCCTCCAGCAGGTGGCGGTAGCTGCCGAAGGCGTTGCGGTTGAGCATGTCCATGTAGCTGCTCATCGCATGCGGCCGCAGGTCGGGCGCGATGTTCGAGATCACGAAGATCTGCAGCAGCGCCCAGGCCATGCGGGCCCGCAGCGGGTCGGTGCCGAACAGCCACTGCTGCCAGATCGCCTCGTAGCTCATCTCGTCGCGCGCCTTGTTGTGGGCATCGCGGGTGCGCTGCTCCTCGAGGTAGGCGACGTGCGCGCTCGTGGGCGCATCGAACTGCGCAGCCAGCCAGGCCTCGTAGCCGGTGCGCCGAAGCGCCTCGACCTCCTCGGCGGACCGCGGCCCGAAGCTGGCCTGGCTGAGGAAACGCGCGGCATCACGTGCGCTTGGCGGGTTGGCGGCCGGTGCCGGCGAAGGCGCGCCGCCGCCCGTGCCGGGGTCGGGTGCAGGAGCGGGTGAAGGTGCGCGCACCTCTTCTCCACCGCCGCCGCCCCCGCATGCGGCCAGCATCAGCGCCGCCGCGGCGGCGGCCCCCAGCCGAAAAGGCGGCTCGGCGCCTCGTGCGTCCTCCGCAGGTGCGGGTGGCAGGCCGGCCATGGCCACGCCGTCACGTTCGTCGTCCATCGCTCGTCCCCCGGCGCTGTGCCAGGCACGCACTTTGCCCAGGCGCTTGTTTCGCCCGGGCTACGAGCTGTAAGCGATTGCGGCGCCCGCCCCTCGGCCCCGCCGGCCCTTCACTTCAAGCCGGCACGCAGCGCGCTCAGCACCTCGGACCGGAACTCGCGCCGGTACAGCACGCCCAGCACCAGCAGCGTGCAGCCGATGAAGGCCCAGGGCGAGAAGAACCAGCCGACGACGGCGAATGAAAGGTAGTAGGCGCGCAGGCCGTCGTTGAAGGTCTCGGCCGCCAAGCCCATCACGCGGCCGGCGCGGTCGGCGAAGGCCTCGCGCTCGGCCTCGTCGGTGATGGCCTTGGCCTCCGGCACCGCGGCCACCAGGATGGCACCGAAGCTGTACTGCCGCAGGCTCCAGGTGAAGCGGAAGAAGGCATGGATAAAGATCGCCGTCAGCAGCACCAGCTTCAGGTCGAACACCAGCACCGAGGTGCGCGCGGCGAACGGGATCTCGCGCACCAGCTCGGTCGCCTTGTCGGTGGTCGACAGCACCGCCAGCAGGCCGCCGATGATCAGGATGGTGGTCGAGGCGAAGAACTGCGGGCTGGCCGAGAGGCTTTGCACGACCGCGGAATCGACGATGCGGTTCTCGCGCCGCGTGGTCTGCAGCATCCAGTGCCGGCGCCAACGGTTGGTCGTCGCCAGCACCGAATGCTCCACCTCCGCGCGCCGCTTGGCCCACACCGCGTAGCCCACCCAGCCGCCGAAGAACAGCAGCATCGCGGCCCAGTCGAGGGCGGGCAGCAGGCTCAGGGGCGTCAGCAGGATGTTCATGGGGGGAGCACTGTAGCGAGTGCCTCCCCCTGCTGCGGGCAGTGCCGACCGCTGGTCCAGACTAGGGTGCCAGGTCGAACACCAGCACTTCGGCGCCCTGCCCGTGCCGCACCTGCACGCGTTCTTCCTGGCGCAGCGCCAGCGCATCGCCGGCGCGCAGCGACTGGCCGTTCACCTCCACCTCGCCGCGCGCGACGAACACGTAGCCCAGGCGCGCCGGATCGAGTCCCAGCTCCGCCGCCTCGTCGCCGTCGAAAAGGCCGGCGTGGATCGATGCATCGGCATGCACCGTCACCGAGCCGTCGCGGCCGTCCGGCGAGGCCACCAGCCGCAGGCGGCCGCGCTTCTCGGCGTCGCTGAAGGCCTTCTGCTCGTAGCCGGGCGCGATGCCGGTGCGGTCAGGCAGCAGCCAGATCTGCAGGAAATGCGTGGCCGCGTCCTTTGCGTGATTGAACTCGCTGTGCCGCACGCCGGTGCCGGCGCTCATGCGCTGCACCTCGCCGGGCACGATGGCGGTGCCGTTGCCCATGCTGTCCTGGTGCGCCAGCGCCCCCTCGAGCACGTAGCTCACGATCTCCATGTCGCGGTGGCCGTGGGTGCCGAAGCCGGTGCCCGGGGCGATGCGGTCCTCGTTGATGACGCGCAGGTTGCCGAAGCCCATGTGCGCGGGGTCGTGGTAGTCGGCGAACGAGAAGCTGTGGCGGCTGACGAGCCAGCCGTGGTCGGCCTGGCCTCGGTCCTCGGATCGGCGGATGCTCAGCATGTCCTGGTCTCCTTTCGCGGCGATGGTCGCACTCAGGCTGCATCCGCGGCGGCACGGCGCTTGAAGTGCCCGTTCAAATAAGATGAAGAACCCCTCGCCCGGACGGGCACCCCGCCCGCGTCTTTCCTGACGCCCCCTCGCCGCCTTCGATGACCACGCTGCGCCGCAACGCACTCACGCCCGAAGCCCTGTTGATGATGGACACCATCGCGCGCAGCGGCAGCTTCGCGGCGGCGGCGCGCGAACTGGGGCGCGTGCCTTCGGCGCTGACCTACAGCGTGCGGCAACTGGAAGACGCGCTGGACGTGCTGCTGTTCGACCGCCGCTCGCGCCAGGCCCAGCTCACCGCCGCCGGCCACGAACTGCTCAGCGAAGGCCGCCGCCTGCTGGCCGAGATGGATGCGGTAGCCAACCGGGTGAAGCGGGTGTCCACCGGCTGGGAGTCCGAACTGACGATCGCCGTCGACGGCATCATCTCCCGCCTCACCCTGCTCGAGCTGGTCGAAGGGTTCTATGCGCTGCGGCCGGACGGCGCCCAGGCCCCGGGCACGCGGTTGCGCCTGCGCACCGAGGTCATGGCGGGCTTGTGGGAGGCCCTGGTCAGCGGCCAGGCGGACCTCGCGATCGGCATCGGGCGCGACATGCCGCCGCACGCCGGCATCGAACAGCAGCTGCTGGGCGAGGTGGAGTTCGTCTTCTGCACCGCGCCCCACCACCCGCTGGCCGCGCGCGAGCAGCCGATCACCGACGAGGAACTGCTGCCCTACCGCGCCGTCGCCGTCGCCGATTCGGCCCAGCGCCTGTCGCCCCGCACGGTCAACCTGCTGCCAGGCCAGGACGTGCTGACGGTGTCGAGCACCCAGGCCAAGATCGACGCGCTGTTGCGCTGCCTGGGCTGCGGCTTCCTGCCGGAGCCGCTGGCGCGGGAACACATCCGCGCCGGCCGCCTCGTGGTGCGGCCGGTGGCGCGCAGCAATCCGCCGGTGCGCCTGGCCTATGCGTGGCGCAGCGGCGCCACGCCGCAGCCGCGCCAGGCCCCGCAAGGGCTGGCGCTGCAGTGGTTCCTGGACCAGTTGAAGAGCCCGGCCACGCGCCGCGCGCTGCTGGACCGCCACCTCGGCCAACCGGCCGTCGATTGATGATCACCGGCTACACCGGCCGCTTCGCGCCCTCGCCCACCGGCCCGCTGCACGCGGGCTCACTGGTCGCCGCGCTGGCGAGCTGGCTCGACGCGCGCGCCCACCAGGGCCGCTGGCTGGTGCGCATCGAAGACGTGGACACCCCGCGCTGCGTGCCCGGCGCCGACGAGGTCATCCTCGGCCAGCTCGCCATCTGCGGCCTGCTGCCGGACGAGGTGCCGGTCTACCAGTCCCGCCGCGGCGAGGCCTATGCCGAGGCCCTGGCCCTGCTGACACGGCTGGGCCTGACCTATGCCTGCGGCTGCACCCGGCGCGCGATCGAAGAAGCGCTGGTGCAGATGGGCGTGCTGCACGAGCGCTTCGAGGAACGTGTCTATCCCGGCACCTGCCGCCAGGGCCTGCACGGCAAGCCCGCGCGCGCCACCCGCGTGCTGACGGTGTGCGGCGGCATCGAGGCGGTGATCCACTGGGCCGACCGGCGCCTCGGCCGCCAGCAGCAGAACGTCGCGCGGGAGGTCGGCGACTTCGTCGTGCACCGCGCCGACGGCCTCTGGGCCTACCAGCTCGCCGTCGTCGTCGACGACGGCTGGCAAGGCGTGACCGACATCGTGCGCGGCGAGGACCTGGCCGACAACACCGCGCGCCAGATCCACCTGCAGCGCCTGCTCGGCCTGCCCACGCCGCGCTACCTGCACACGCCGCTGGTGCTGGGCGCGGACGGCCACAAGCTGTCGAAGCAGAACGGCGCGCAGGCCTTCGACGCCAGCGCGCCGCTGGCCGCGCTGCAGTCGGCGGCGGCCACCCTCGGCCTGCCGCCGCTGGAAGGTGCCACCGTCTCCGACTGGCTGCCCGCCGCGGTGCAGGCCTGGCGCGCGCGCTGGGTGGCATGATCGCGGCCCGTTCGCAACCCACGCCGCCCTGACGCGCGGCCACCCCACCATGATCACCACCGCCTCCGGCCTGCAGTACGACGACACCATCCCCGGCACCGGGGCCGAGGCGAAAGCCGGCCAGACCGTCTCCGTGCACTACACCGGCTGGCTGCACGACCCGGCGCAGCCCGAAGGCCGCGGCCGCAAGTTCGACTCCAGCAAGGACCGCGGCGACCCGTTCGAGTTCGATCTCGGCGCCGGCATGGTCATCCGCGGCTGGGACGAGGGCGTGCAGGGCATGAAGGTCGGCGGCACGCGACTGCTGCTGATCCCGGCCGAGCTGGGCTACGGCGCGCGCGGCGCCGGCGGCGTCATTCCGCCGAACGCGACGCTGCTGTTCGAGGTCGAGCTGCTCGCGGTCTGACGCCTCCGGCGGCGCGGCGTCCTCGTCATCAGCCGATGGGACGCCGCGAAACGCGGCCGTGCGAATGAAACGGTCCTGATACCCCGCCGATACGGGCACTTCCTAGCATGGACGGCATCGCGTTCCATGCAGGAGACATCCATGCCCGCCACCCTCATGTTCGGTTCCGTCGGCCCGGCGGTGACCCAGCTTCAGGAAGGCCTGAACAAGCTGGCCAGCCAGTTCGCCAAACTGGTGCCGGACGGCCAGTTCGGCTCCAAGACGCGCAGCCGCGTCATCGAATTCCAGCAGGGCAACAAGCTCGCGCCGGACGGTGTCGTGGGCCCCATGACCTGGGACATGCTGCTGAAGCTGCTGCAGCAGGTGGCGCAAGGCGGCGTGCCCACCGTGCCCAACATGCCCACCAGCAGCTTCGACGCGCTGCGCCCCTTGGTGCTGACGATCGCCAACCAGCACCTCGGCGCGGTGGACTTCTCGCAGCGCATCAACGGCCGCCCGCGCGGGCTGGAATTCCTGATCGAGATGTTCCGCTTCGCCGCCGACGTGCAGTTGACCGAGGCCAACTTCAGGAAGGGCGGCACCGGCGACTGGCACTGGAAGCCGTGGATCGGCCTGACCAGCCAGGAGAAGAGCTGGTGCGGCATCTTCGCCGTCTACTGCTACCGCAAGGCCGGGGCACCGGTGCGCTGGGACATCGGCCGTGGCGGCCCGGTGGGGCCGATCCAGATGTCGAGTTGGAGCCCGCAGTTCGTCGCCAACATGAAGAAGGCGGACATCGGCTGCGTCGCCAGCCAGAACCACCACTTCCTGATCGAAGAGATCGGCACCGGCGCAGCGCCGGCGCTGACCACCATCGACGGCAACACTGACTGGGGCCGCATCCAGCGCCGCAGCGTGCACAAGGTCGGCAAGGACAACTTCAACTACTACAAGTTCCTGAACTGAGCCGGGCGGACCATGTTTTTTGCGGCATGACAAGGGAGATCGACCACGGATGATGGGCTCTCGTTCGCGGCGGCTGCGGTGCCGCCGCGGCCATCCCGTCCTGTCCTTGCCGTGGAGCGGTCATGCAGTTCTTTCGCCGCCTCAGCTTGTCCCGCAAGCTGTTGCTTCCCCTCACCCTCGCCGGGCTGGGCGTCACCGGCGCGGTGCTGGCCGTGGTGGCCCAGACGCGCAGCGAAGCCGTGGCCGAGGCGGGCCTCGCCACCGGTCGCGCCGTCGCCAGCCAGGTCGTCACGCTGCGCGGCTTCTACACCGCTGAAATCGCGTCCCGCGCGCAGAAGGCCGGCATGACGCTGGCGCACGACTACGACGGCAAGGACGGCAGCCTGCCGCTGCCGGCCACGCTGGTGAAGGCGCTGGGCGCCAGCATCGCGCGGGACTACCCCGGCATGGACGTGCGGCTGCTGTCGCGCCATCCCTTTCCGCACCGGGCGGCCGAATCCAAGCTCGACGGCTTCGAGGCCGAAGCACTGGCCGCGCTCGAACAGCGGCCCGGCGAGCCGCAGTTCCGTCTCGAGGCGGTGGGCGGCCGGCTGTCGGCGCGCTACGCCGTCGCCGACGTGATGAAGGCCGGCTGCGTCAGCTGCCACAACAGCCATCCCCAGTCACCGAAGAAGGACTGGAAAGTGGGCGACGTGCGCGGGATCGTCGAGGTGGTGGTGCCGGTCGACCAGATCGACGAGCGCATCAGCCGCAGCGCGCTGATGATCGCGGGCCTGGTCGCCAGCGGCTTCGGCCTGCTCGGGCTGCTCCTGTGGGCGGTGGTGCAGCGCGTCGTCAGCCGGCCGCTGCGCGCCGCCGCGGAAGTGATGGGCGAGGTGGCCGATGGCGACCTGCGCGCCCGCGTGCCCATCGATGCCACCGCCTTGCACGATGAAGTGGGCCAGCTCCATCAGGCGATGAGCACGATGGTGACGCGGCTGCATGCGGCAATGAACCAGGTGCGCGGCGGCATGAGCTCCATCCGCCAGGCCAGCCAGGAGGTGGCCGCCGGCAACCTGGACCTCAGCAATCGCACCGAGCAGGCGGCCGGCAGCCTGCAGCGCACCGCATCGACGATGAGCGAACTGACCGACGCCGTTCGGCAGAGCGCCGAAGCGGCCAGCCAGGCGAATGCGCTGGCCGGCTCCGCGGCCAGCGTCGCCCGCCGCGGGGGCGAGGTCGTGGCCGAGGTCGTCACGACCATGGACCAGATTCATGCCAGCTCGCGCGAGATCGCCGACATCATCGGCGTCATCGACGGCATCGCCTTCCAGACCAACATCCTCGCGCTGAACGCCGCGGTGGAGGCGGCGCGCGCCGGTGAACAGGGGCGCGGCTTCGCCGTCGTTGCAGCGGAAGTGCGCATGCTCGCGCAGCGCAGCGCCGATGCCGCGCGCCAGATCAAGGGCTTGATCGCGAGCAGTGTGGACAAGGTCGAGACCGGCTCGCGCCTGGTCGTGCAGGCGGGCGAGACGATGCGCGACATCGTCGCCTCGGTGCAGCGCGTCAGCGACATGGTGGGCGACATCTCCGCCACTGCCGGCGAGCAAAGCCGCAGCATCGGCCAGGTCAACGGCGCCATCGGCCAGCTCGACCAGATGACGCACCAGAACGCGGCCCTGGTCGAGCAGGGCAGCGCCGCGGCCGCCAGCCTGGACGAGCAGGCGACACGGCTCGCACAGGTGGTCACGGCCTTCCGCCTGCACAACTGAAACACGGCGCCCTCTCGGGGAGCAGTCGGCCGTCGCCCTAGAATCCGGGCCCGGTCGGCAGTTCACCCAGGCGTTGCCGCGCGACTCCCCTCGCGAGCTAAACCTGCCCTCGCCCACTGCATCCTCGCGATGCAGTCTGCGAACCACCAAGCCTCATGCGTCGTTCTCGCGCGTGCCCGGCTGGAAGTCGGCAACCGCCAGCGCCCCGCCCGGGGTTCGAAGCGCGCGCGTGGAGGACTGGCCATGAGCCGTATTCCCTTGTCGTTCGTCGTGCCCGACGCGTCCCAGTTCGCGCGGGCGCTCGGCACATCCCTGAAGGCACGCCATGACGCGGGCTCCCCGCCGCCCGGCCACGTCGAACTGCTGAACCTGGTGGCCCGCGCCCTGGGCCACCGCAACCTGCAGGCGCTGCAGGCCGCGCGGCCACCCACGCTGCCGGAAGCGCCGCTGGCGCTGGAGGACCGTCCTGCCGCACTGCCGCTGAGCGCAAACGCGCGCAAGACGCTGATGCAGTTCGACTCGCGCGGCCGCCTGCTGCGCTGGCCGAACAAGTTCAGCGTGCAGAAGATGGCGATGTGGGTGCTGTGGACGCAGTTCGACGGTCGCCGCGTTTATACCGAGCACGAGGTCAACCAGATCCTGAAGGCGGCCAATGCCTTCGGCGACCACGTCACGCTGCGGCGCGAGCTCATCAACCACCGGTTGATGGCTCGCAAGAGCGACTGCTCGGAATACCGCAAGCTGCCCGCGCGTCCCGACGAGGAGACACGCGCGCTGCTGGGCGCCTGGCGCGCCATGCGCCGCCAACGCAGCACCCCGCGCACCGAGCGGCGGCCTCCGCCCTCGCCAACACTGGCGGCACCGAGCACCTGAGGCGCAGCCGCTGGCCCGCTCGGCCAGCAACAGGCCGCGGTGGATCCAGTGGACGCGGGCCGCGGCCCCGTGCGACGCTTCATCTCCAGTGCTGAGGTTCGGCCACCCGCGCCACACTTGGTTGCATTTGGGCGCCACCGCGCTTCCTATGATCGCCGCGGCCTGCGCTGCTCAGCCGCCTGAGCGCGCAGGCCCATCCAGCCCGACCCGTCTGCACGCGCAGATGCGCCGGGCCCTTTCCGTTCCTCCACCAAACACATCAGACCCGAGGGAATCCACCATGCTCAAAGCCATCGGCGCCGGCATCAGTTCGATACGCGCCTGGATCACCATCCTCGTCCTGCTCATCGGCGGGCCGTTCGTCGTCCTCGCGGGCTTCAGCGAATCGCGCGACATGGCCAAGCTGAAGGACCATGGCAAGGAAGCGGTCGCTCAGGTCGACCAGGTGCAATGGAAAGAGAAGCGCCTGAGCGGCACCGAAAAGAACTTCAAGGTCGACGTGCACTTCGAGACCGAAGCGCACGACACGGTGCAGGCCAAGCTGTCGGTCGACAAGGCGCTGGGCCAGCGGCTGCGCGACGGCACGGCCGAACCCACCATCAAGGTGCGCTACCTGCCGGAAGACCCGCACACCGTCTACTTGGCCGACGCCGGCGACAGTTCCGGCGGGATGTACGCGATCGGCGCCGTGATGTTCGCGGTGGGCGCCTTCATGCTCTACCGCCGCATGAAGAAGCCTGCCGCCGCCGGGCCCGTCGCCGCCTGAGCGCGGGCCAAGCGCCGGCCCTGGCCCGCGGCCGGCGCGGTGCTCAAACCGCCAGCAGGTGCTGGCGGTAGTGCAGCAATTCGTCGATCGACTCGTGAATGTCGGCCAGCGCCGTGTGCGACTGCGCCTTCTTGAAACCTTCCAGCGCCGACGGCTTCCAGCGCCGCGCCAGTTCCTTCAAGGTGCTGACGTCCAGGTTGCGGTAATGGAAGAACGACTCCAGCGCCGGCATGTAGTTGGCGAGGAAGCGGCGGTCCTGGCAGATCGAATTGCCGCACATCGGGCTCTTGCCCGCCGGCACGTACTGCTTCAGCCAGGCGATCACCTGCGCCTCCGCGATCGCCTCGTCGACCGTCGACGCCTTGACACGGTCGATCAGGCCGCTGCGGCCGTGCGTGCCCTTGTTCCACGCATCCATCGCGTCGAGCGTCGCATCGCTCTGGTGAATGGCGAAGACGGGACCCTCGACACGCTGCGAGAGCTGCGCATCGGTGACGACGACCGCGATCTCGATGATCCGGTCGGTCGCCGGGTACAGCCCGGTCATCTCCAGGTCGATCCAGATCAGGTTCTGGTCACTGGGGGCGAGGGTCGGGGCGGATGCGGCGGTGGCTTGGTCGGTGGTGTCCATCCGCGGGATTGTCGCAGTCGCCGCCGCATAAACTCCGCCCCCATGTCTTCGGATCTGCTCACCGTGCTCTTCGCCGCGGCGCTCGTGCTGTCGCTGGCGATCAAGCTCTGGCTCAGCTCGCGGCAGATGCGGCACGTGGCCGCACACCGCCATGCGGTGCCGCCCGCGTTCAGCCGCACGGTCTCGCTGGAAGCGCATCAGCGCGCCGCGGACTACACGCTGGCGAAGGGACGCTTCGGCATCCTCACCACGGCCTTCGGCAGCGTCGTGCTGCTGGGCTGGACGCTGCTGGGCGGGCTGGACGCGCTGAACGTGCAACTGCTCGGCAGCGTCAGGCCGGCGTGGGGCGACATGGCCTACCAGCTGGCGCTGCTGTTCAGCTTCATGCTCATCGGTGCCGCGCTCGAACTGCCGTTCGACCTGTGGAGCACCTTCCGCATCGAGCAGCAGTTCGGCTTCAACCGCACAACGCCCAAGCTCTTCTTCACCGACTTGGTGAAAGGACTGCTCGTCGGCGCGGTCATCGGGGTGCCGCTCGCGGCGCTCATCCTGTGGATCATGCAGGCGACGGGCCGCTGGTGGTGGCTGTGGGCCTGGGCAGCGTGGGCCGCGTTCAACCTTGTCATCATGGTGCTGTACCCCACGGTGATCGCGCCGCTGTTCAACAAGTTCGAACCCCTGTCAGACGCCGCGCTCGCCAGCCGCGTGCAGGCGCTGATGGAGCGCTGCGGCTTCGCCGCCAAGGGCCTCTTCGTGATGGATGGCAGCCGCCGCTCCGCGCACGGCAACGCCTACTTCACCGGCCTGGGGGCCGCCAAGCGCGTGGTGTTCTTCGACACTTTGCTGGCCAAGCTGTCACCGCCGGAAGTGGAGGCGGTGCTGGCGCACGAGCTGGGCCACTTCAAGCACCGCCACGTGACGAAGCGCATCGCCGCGATGATGCTGCTCAGCCTGGCCGGCCTCGCGGCGCTGGGCTGGCTGGCGAACCAGCCGGCCTTCTACACCGGCCTCGGGGTGCAGCCCAACGTGGGTGCGCCGAACAATGCGCTGGCCTTGCTGCTGTTCATGATCGCCGTGCCGGTGTTCGGCTTCTTCGCCTCTCCTCTGATGTCGCGCCTGTCGCGCCGACACGAATTCGAAGCCGATGCCTACGCCTGCGATCAGGCCAGCGGCAACGACCTGGCGAGTGCGCTCATCAAGCTGCACGAAGACAACGCCGCCACGCTGACGCCGGATCCGCTGTACGTGCGCTTCTACTACTCTCACCCGCCGGCGGGCGAACGCCTGGCGGCGTTGAACCTGCAGCCACGCTGAGCCGCATGGCCGCCCATTCCCTGCATGGCCACGCCTAGCTCCGCCGCCACGGCGGCCAATGGCCGCGTCGTCGGCGCGCACGGCCGGCACTTCATGGTCGAGGCTGACGACGGCCGCCGCTTGCTGTGCCACCCGCGCGGCAAGAAGGGCGACGCCGTGGTCGGCGACCGCGTCATGTGGCAGCCGGCGGGTGACGAAGGCGTGATCGAGCGCGTCGCGGAGCGCCGCAATCTGCTGTTCCGCCAGGACGAAGTGCGCAGCAAGTCCTTCGCCGCCAACCTCGACCAGCTGATGGTGCTGGTGGCCGTGGAACCGATGTACGCCGAGTCGCAGCTGGCGCGCGCGCTGATCGCCGCGGACGCGGCGGGCATCCCGACGCTGATCGTGCTGAACAAGATCGACCTGCCCTCGGCTGACGCCGCGCGCGAACGGCTGGCCCCCTATCGCGCAATGGGAACGGCCGTGGTCGAGTTGTCGCTGAAGAAGGCCGGCGACGAAGCCCAGGCCCTGCTCGCGCCCCTGCTCGAAGACCGCGCAACGCTGGTACTGGGTCCGAGCGGCATGGGCAAGAGCACGCTGATCAACCGCATGGTGCCGGCGGCTGCGGCGCAGGTGGGGGAGATCTCGCAGGCGCTGAACACCGGCCGCCACACCACCACCACGACCACCTGGTACTGGCTGGACGAACACCGCAAGAGCGCGCTGATCGACTCACCGGGCTTCCAGAACTTCGGCCTGCGCCAGCTCCAGCCCGCCGAGCTGACGGCCCACATGCCCGACTTCCGCGCCCACGCCAACGGCTGCCGCTTCTACAACTGCACCCACCTGCACGAGCCTGGCTGTGGCGTGCGGGCGGCGCTCGAACGCGGCGACATCAGCCCGTCGCGCTACAGGATCTACCAGGAACTGCACGAAGAGCTGTCGGCCACGCGGTACTGATACCGACCGGTGGCTGGGGCGGCACACCCGATGGCTCCGGGCACCGCGCCCGGTCGGCGAGGCGCCTCGCCGACCGCCAGGCTCAACCGATCAGGTTCGCCAGGGTCAGCAGCGCGACGAGCAACATCCACAGCACCACGGACCGCCACACCAGCCCGACGACACTGCGCAGGTGACCGAGCTGCGGCGGCACACCGCCGGTGGAACCGTCGGCGCCCGGCGTGTCGGTGGGGCCTGCCTCGAAGGTGCGCGAGCGTTCAGGCGTGACACCCGGTGCGGCGTCGCCGCCGAGCTGCACACCCACCGCGCCCGCGGCGGCTGCGAGGATCACGCCCTCGTTCAGGTGCCGCCACAGCGCGGAATCGCGGCGCCAGTTGTTGATCGCTTCCTCGAAGTTGCCGACCACCGCGAAACCGAAGGCGGTCATGCGCGCCGGCACGTGGTCCATCAACGCGAACATGCGCTGCGAAACACGCATCAACCGCTCGTTGGCGGGCACGCCCAGGGCCTTGCTCGGGTAAGTCCAATAACGGCTCGCGAACTCGGCCATGCGGTACAGCACGGCACCCAGCGGACCGAAGCCCAGCGTCGACAACAGCACGAACCAGAAGAACACGCCGAAGACATGGCGGTGCGCGGCCAGCAGCGCGTGCTCGATGACGTGGCGCATCAGCTCGGTGCGCGGCAGCTCGCTCGCATCCAGATGGCGCCACTGCGCGAGCAGGCGGCGCGCCTCGTACTCGTCACCGCGCTCCAGCGCATCCCGGATGTCGGTGAAGTAATGGCTGAACTGGCGAAAGCCCAGCGTCAGGTACAACACCGCGACGTCGAAGACCAGGGCCAGCACCGCGCTGTAGTAGTTGAGCGCCAAGTACAGGCCGGAAATCACCAGCCCAGGCGCCAGCACCGAGACGCACCAGACGACCCAGGCATGGTGCTCGCGTCCCGCGTCGAAATTGCGGCCGGTCCAGCTGACCCAGGAGACCAGCGCGTGGTGCACCCAGTTGTCGCGCGGCAGGGGCTTCAACTGCTCGATGACCAGCGCGAACAAGACGGCGAAGAAACTCATCGGCGCGCATCATACCCAGCGCGCCGGAGGCCCTCTGGGGCGAATCAGGACGCGAGGAATCGATAGAGATTGCGCAGCATCGCCGCGGTGGCGCCCCAAATGAAGTAGGTCGCAGCGGGATCCATCGCCTCCGTTTCCGCCGGCCACGGCATCGACAGGAAGCGGCGCGCCTGGCCTTCGATCTCCACCTCGTGGCGCCGATGGTGTGCGGGCGTCATCAGGTAGTGCAGCGGGACCTCGAAGGCCTCGGAGACCTCGAACGTGTCCAGTGCCAGCGTGAAACCAGGGCGCACCAACGCCACCACCGGGGTGACGACGAAGCTGGTCACGGTGGTGTAGGTCGGAAGTGCGCCGATCACCTCGACGTACGCACGCTGCAGGCCGATCTCTTCCTCGGTCTCGCGCAGTGCCGTGGCCACTGCGTCGGCATCCTCGGGCTCGGCACGTCCACCGGGAAAGCTGATCTGGCCCGCATGGGCGCGCAAGTGGTCCGTGCGGCGGGTCAAGAGCACCTGCAGGCCGGACTCGCGCATCACGAGCGGAACCAGCACGGCCGCAGCCGCAGGCTCGCGGTCGATGAAGCGCATGCCATCGCCCGGCCATTCGGGCGCCCATTCCGTTGCCGCACCGAACCGGGCTCGCAACGCCTGCGGATCGAGCGCCGCCGGCGCGATCGGCGCCAGATGATCGTCGATGCCGACGACCGGTACCGAACGGGGATCGGTGATGCGCGGGACGCGGGTCATCGACGAAGGATAACGGCGGGCATGAAAAAGCCGCCCGGAAGGCGGCTTTTCAATGCAGTCGAACGATGCACCGGGCGAGCTTCTGCCTCTCGGCGTCCGCTCTTCATGGCGCTTCGCGCCATGGCGCCTACGGCGCGGCCTGACTGCGTCAGGCGAGCTTCTCTTTGATGCGGGCGGACTTGCCGGAACGCTGGCGCAGGTAGTACAGCTTGGCGCGGCGCACGTCGCCACGGCGCTTCACGTCGATCGAGGCGATCAGCGGACTGTAGAGCTGGAACGTCCGCTCCACGCCTTCGCCGCTGGAGATCTTGCGCACGATGAAGCTGCTGTTCAGCCCGCGGTTGCGCTTGGCGATCACGACGCCTTCGTAGGCCTGCACGCGCTTGCGAGTGCCTTCGACGACGTTGACGTTGACGATCACCGTATCACCAGGCGCGAAGGCCGGGATGTTTTTGGCGAGACGGTTGATCTCTTCCTGTTCGAGGGTGCGGATCAGATCCACGAGGTTCTCCTGAAGCGATCGATACCGGCGCTAAGGAGTTGCCCGGCAGAGGATCGAAAAGCCGTCGATTATAGCCCGATCAGCCGTCGAGCGACTGAAGCAGTTTCTCGTCCTGCGTAGACAGCCGGCCGGCCGCGCGCGCCGCGACGATCAGGTCGGGCCGTCGGCGCGCGGTCAGCCGCAACTGCTGCTCTCGGCGCCACCGTGCGATCTCGGCATGGTGGCCGGACAGCAGCACCGCCGGCACCGGCAATTCGCCTTCCTGGGTAACGAGCACTTCGGGCCGGCTGTAGTGCGGGCAGTCGAGCAGGCCGTCGGAAAAGCTGTCCTGCTCGTGCGAAGGTGCGTTCAGCACACCCGGCTGCAGCCGCGCGACGGCATCGAGCAAGGCCAGCGCCGGCAGTTCACCACCGGACAACACGAAGTCACCCAGGCTCAGCTCCAGCGTCACGTGACGATCCAGGAACCGCTGGTCGATGCCTTCGTAACGCCCACAGACGAAGATGGCCCCCGGCCCTTGGGCCATCGCCTCGATGCGGGCCTGGGTGATCGGATGGCCGGTCGGCGTGAAGTGGACAACGGGAACCGGCGCCACCGCGCCACGGTCCGCCTGGACGGCGCGCAGCGCGCGCTCCAGCGGCTCGGCCAGCATCACCATGCCGGGCCCGCCCCCATAGGGCCGGTCATCGACCCGGCGGTAAGCGTCCTCGGCAAAATCCCTCAGCGGCCACAGCCGCACATCGACCTGCCGAGTGTCGAAAGCGCGCCGAGTGATGCCCTGGGTCAGGTGCGGCCCGAACAGCTCCGGAAACAGCGTGATGACGTCGAAACGCATCGGCAGCGGCGCCCGCAAGCGGCCGTCAGTAGTCCAGGCCCCAGTCGACCGTGATACGGCGCTCGGCCAGGTTCACGTCGTCGATGTAGGCCGCCACGAACGGGATCAGGCGCTCGCGCTCATCCAGCGCCGCGTCGGGGGCGGCATCCGGCCGCTGCACACGCAGGACGCTGTGCGCGCCGGTGTCGAGCAGGTCGCTCACGGTGCCCAGCAGTTCGCCCGTCCTGTTGACCACCTGCAGGCCGATCAGGTCGACCCAGTAGAACTCGCCGTCGCCCGCGGTGGGGAAGCTCGCGCGGGAGATGAAGATGCGTGCGCCCTTCATCGCCTCTGCTGCATTGCGGTCGGGCAATTCCTGCGCCGCCGCCACCACGTCGTCGCCCTGGTCCTTGGCCTGCGTGATGCGCAGCAGCCGCGGCAGCGCGGCCACGGTCTTCGGACCGGGCCGCTCAGGCGCCTGGATGAACCAGCGGCGGGATGAAAACAAGGCCTTGGGATCGGCCGAGAAAGGCTGGACGCGAATCCAGCCCTTGATGCCGAACGCGCCCATGACCCGGCCGACTTCGAACGCGTCGGCAGGAAAGGCGGGTTCGTCGTCTGCACCAGGTGTGCTGGGCATCGTCATGTCCGACACACCGGGCGTCAGGTCAGCATGCCCGGGGCGGCGAGGCCCCGGTCGCACGTCAGGCCGCGGCGGGCGCCGCGGCAGTCTGGGCCTTGGCGGCGTCGCTCACCAGGCGCTTGACGGTGGGCGACAGCTGGGCGCCGACGCCCTTCCAGTAGGTGACCCGGTCCATCGCCACCCGCAGCGGCTGCTCGCCGCCAGCGGCCATCGGGTTGTAGAAACCCACACGCTCGAGGTAGCGGCCATCGCGGCGCTCGCGCGAGTCGGCCACGACGATGTTGTAGAACGGGCGCTTCTTGGCGCCGCCACGAGCCAGTCGAATGACGACCATGTTTGATCTTCCGAAAAATCGTTGGCGACAGGCCAGCCAAGGAGACACGCGAGGCCGAACCGATCATTTCGCCTTCCGCGGCCCCGCCAGCGATTGCTGAAGCGGCAGGCATCGGTCGGCACAGTTTCCGGTTCCGTAGATACGCCGGCATCCCTGCCGGCCAGCACCGAAACCGCGCATTATAGACTTTCGAATTCACCCAGGAATGCCCACTCGATGACCGCCACCCCTGCCCTGCTCATTCGCCCGAGCCTTCCGGCCGATGTCCCGGCCATCACGGCGATCTACGCCCACAGCGTGCTGCACGGCACCGGCACCTTCGAACTCGAAGCGCCCGACGAAGCGGAAGTGGGGCGACGCCGCGACGACGTGCTGGCGAAGGGCTTGCCCTGGCTGGTGGCCGAGGCCGAGGGCCGGGTGCTGGGCTATGCCTATGCCAACCACTTCCGGCCTCGCCGCGCCTACCGCTTCTGCCTGGAAGACTCGATCTACCTGCACCCCGATGCTCGCGGCCAGGGCGTCGGCCGCATCCTGCTGACCGAACTGCTGACCCGCTGCGAGGCGCAGGGCGCGCGCCAGATGCTGGCCGTGATCGGCGACTCGGCCAACGCCGGCTCAATTGGCGTGCACGCCGCGCTGGGCTTCGCGCACACCGGCGTACTGAAAGCCTCCGGCTGGAAGTTCGGCCGCTGGCTGGACGTCGTGCTGATGCAGCGCAGCCTCGGCACCGGCAGTAGCACGCCGGCAGTGGGCTGAAGGGTGCGCTACCGCTCGAAGACACTCGCGGCCTGGCTCGCGCTGCTCGCAGGCCCGCTCGGCGCCCACCGGTTCTACCTGCATGGCCGGGGCGACCTGTGGGGTTGGCTGCACCCGTGGCCCACGCTGCTCGGCGTGGCGGGCGTGCTGCGCATGCGCGCGCTCGGCCAGGACGACCAGGTCGCATGGCTGCTGATCCCGGTGCTGGGGCTGATGATCGCGCAGGCCATGTTGGCCGCGATCCTCATCGGCCTCACGCCCGACGAGCGCTGGCAGGCCCGCTTCAATCCCGGCACGGCCCCGCGGAACACGGGCTGGGCCGCGGTGATCGCGGTGATCGCCGCGCTGATGGTGGGCGGTGCAGCCCTGATGGGAACGCTCGCCTTCGGCGGCCAGAAGTTTTTCGAATGGCAGGCCGAGCGCGAAGCCCGGCCGCCCCCGCGCTGATCAGGCTCAGTTGAACAAGTGCAGGCTGATCCAGTAGGCCACCGCGGCGACGAAGGCCGAGGCCGGGATCGTGAAGATCCAGGCCCAGACGATGTTGCCCGCGACGCCCCAGCGCACCGCTGACGGATGCCTCACCGAGCCCACGCCGACGATGGCGCCGGTGATGGTGTGGGTGGTCGACACCGGGATGCCGGCGGCCGTGGCGATGAAGAGCGTGAGCGCCCCACCCGTCTCGGCGCAGAAGCCGCCCACCGGCTTGAGCTTGGTGATCTTCTGGCCCATCGTCTTGACGATGCGCCATCCGCCGAACATCGTGCCCAGGCCGATCGCCAGGTAACAGGTGACGATCACCCAGTTCGGCGGCGCCTTGTCGCCCACGCCCACCATGCCGGCGGCAATCAGCAGCATCCAGATGATGCCGATGGTCTTCTGCGCATCATTGCCGCCGTGGCCCAGCGAATAGGCCCCGGCCGACACCAGCTGCAATCGGCGGAACCAGCGGTCGATCTTCAACGGCGACGTGCGCCGGAAGATCCAGGCAACGATCACCATCATCAGCGAGCCCAGCAGGAAGCCGAGCAGCGGCGAGACGAAGATGAAGGCCACGGTCTTGATCACGCCGGCCGCGATCAGCTTGCCGGCGCCGGCCTTGGCGATCACCGCACCGACGATGCCGCCGATCAGCGCGTGCGACGAACTGGACGGGATGCCGTACCACCAGGTGATGACGTTCCAGGTGATCGCACCGACCAGCGCGCCGAAGACCACGTGGTGATCAACGACCCCAGGGTCGACGATGCCCTTGCCGACCATGGCCGCCACCTTCAGCTGGAAGACGGCAATGGCGATGACGTTGAAGAACGCCGCGAACAACACGGCCTGCTGCGGCTTCAGCACTCCGGTGGACACGACAGTGGCGATGGAGTTCGCCGCGTCGTGGAAGCCGTTCATGAAATCGAAGGCCAGGGCCAGCGCGACGAGCAGCGCGACGACCCAGAAGCCGATCTGGATGGACTCCATGGCGTGAAGGGACCGCGCCGCTCAGGAATTCTCGAGGACGATGCCCTCGATGATGTTGGCGACGTCCTCGCAGCGGTCGGAGATCGACTCCAGGTGCTCGTAGACGGCCTTCAGCTTGATCAGCTCGCGCACCTCGATGTTGTCGCGGAAGAGCTTGCTCATCGCCGAGCGCATCACCCGATCGGCGTCCGACTCGAGGCGGTCGATCTCCTCGCAGGTCTTCAGCGCGGCCTCGGCGGTGCTGGGCTGGCTGAGCTTGGGCAGCAGACTCACCGCGTGCTGCACGCGCTCGCAGCACTTGGCGGAGATGTCGGACAGGCGCAGCACATCCTCGCTGACGGTCTGCAGGTCGTACAGCGACATCACTTCGGACGAGTCCTGCAACAGATCGAGAATGTCGTCCATCGCATTGATCAGGCCGTGGATCTGCTCGCGGTCGATCGGGGTGATGAAGGTCTTGTGCAGCAGGCGGTTCACTTCCGCGGTGACGCGGTCTGCATGCTTCTCGGCGGCGTCGACGTCGACCGCGTACTTCTGGCGCAGCGAGGGATCGCTGTAGTACTGCACCATCGCGGTGAAGGCGCGAGCACCCTCGGCGATGTGCTTGCCGTGCTCATTGAACAGCTCGAAAAAATTGCCTTCGCGCGGCAGCAGCTTGCCGAACAGCATGGGAGTCTCCAGGAGGGTCGGCCAAGCGGGGCCAGAACGGTCATCGAACGGTCATCAAACCGTCACGGGCCGCGATTGTAGGCGGGGCAATCCTCAGGGTCCGGCCGCGCGCGGGCGGGGTGCTCAGCCGCGGAAGATGAAGTAGACCGCACCGACGAGGCACAGCCCTGCCCAGAGGTAGTCCAGCTTCAGCGGCTGGTGCATGTAGAGCACCGCAAAGGGCACGAACACCGACAGCGTGATCACCTCCTGCAGGATCTTCAGTTGGGCGAGCGTGATGCCACCGGCATAGCCGATGCGGTTGGCCGGCACCTGCAGGAGGTACTCGAAGAGCGCGATGCCCCAGCTGACCAGCGCCGCGACGAGCCAGTGGGCGCTGGCCTGGTGCTTCAGGTGGCCGTACCAGGCCACCGTCATGAACAGGTTGGATGCAACCAGGAGGCCGACAGTCTGCAGCGTGACACTGTTCATCGGCCCATCGTTTCGAGAAGTTGATCGGCCACTGCCGGCAGGTGGTTCACCAGCGGCCCGAGACCGGGCAGCACCAGGTCCGGCGCCAAATCGAGCAGCGGCCGCAGCACGAAGGCGCGCTGGTGCAGGCGAGGATGCGGCAGCGTGAGCGCTTCGCTGTCGAGACACTGTCCGCCGTGCAGCAGCAGGTCGAGATCGAGGGTACGAGGAGCGTTGCGGTACGGTCGTTCGCGACCGAAGGCGTTCTCGATCGCCTGCAGCGCCTGCAGAAGGTCGAGCGGGGCGAGGCCGGTGTCCAGTTCGGCTACGGCATTGACGAAGTCCGGCCCGGCCGCATCGATCGGCGCGCTGCGGTACAGCGGGGAGACACGGCGCAGTCCCAGCGGATGCAGGCGCTCGATGGCAGACCGCACGGTAACGGCCGCGTCGCCAAGGTTCGCTCCGACACCGACGTAGGCGAACGCGGTCGGCACCGGCGACGCAGCCGCGACAGTCACGATGCCGGAGGTGTCGACTCGGCGGCAGGCGCAGACCCGGCGGGCTTGCGCCGCCGCCGGCGGCGCTTGCGCGGGACCGGCGCATCACCCGTGGGTTCGGTGCCGGATGCGTCACGGTCGCCCGCGTCGGCTTCTGCATCGGCATCAGCGGCTGCAGCCCGCTTGGGCGCGGGCACTCGGCGTGGGCCGCCGCGGCTGGCTTCGCGGGCGGCGGCGAGCAGCGCCTCCCGCTCGTCGTCGTCGCCCAGCGAGAAGTCTTCCCACCAATCCGCCAACTCGGCCGGCGCCTCGCCGACGTCCGCCCGCAAACGCAGGAAATCGAAGCCGGCGCGGAAGCGCGGCTGCTCGATCAGCGCGAAGGCGGTGTTGGCCTGCCGGCGCTCGAATCGAGGCTGCATCATCCAGATCTCGCGCATGTCAGCGCCCAGCTTGCCGCGGCCGGATATGTCGCCGATGCGGGCATCGAAGGCAGCGTCGATCGACTGCTGCAGCGCCGGGATCAGGTGCTCCCCCGCCGAGCGGCGCTGCTGCCAACCGGCCAGCACCTCGTGCCAGATCAGGCAGGCCAGCATGAAGCTCGGCGCCACGGGCTTGCCTTCGGCGACGCGGCGGTCGGTGTCGGCCAGGGCCAAGCGCATGAACTCGCGGCTGCGTTCGGACAGGCGTTCGTCGAAGACGACGTCCAGCACCGGAAAGACGCCACGGTGCAGGCCATGACGCTTCAGCGCCTCGATGCTGTCGAGGGCATGGCCGGTCTGCAGCAGCTTGATCATCTCGTCGAAGAGGCGCGACAGCGGCACGTTGGCCAACAGCGGCGCCAGTGACTGCACGGGCGCCGCGGTGCCGGCTTCCAGCTGGAAGCCCAGCTTGGCCGCGAAGCGCACCGCGCGGATGATGCGCACCGGGTCCTCGCGGTAGCGCGTGGCCGGGTCGCCGATCAGGCGCAGCAGGCGCTGCTTCACGTCGCCGATGCCGCCGTGGTAGTCGACGACGGTCTGCGTCTCCGGGTCGTAGTACATCGCGTTGATCGTGAAGTCGCGGCGCGCCGCGTCCTCGATCTGCGGGCCCCAGACGTTGTCGCGCAGCACGCGGCCGCTGGCGTCCACTGCATGGGCGGAGCCGGCCAGTTCGGCCTTGCTGGTGCGTTCGTTGCCCTCGACCTGCGTGGCCTCGCTGGCGTCCAGGTAGGCGCGGAAGGTCGAGACCTCGATCACCTCGTGGTCCCGGCCGCGGCCGAAGATCACGTGCACCAGGCGGAACCGGCGGCCGATGATGAAGGCGCGGCGGAACAGCGCCTTCACTTGCTCGGGCGTGGCATTGGTCGCGACGTCGAAGTCCTTCGGCCGGCGCCCCACCAGCAGGTCGCGCACCGCCCCGCCGACGACGTAGGCCTCGTACCCCGCCTCCTTCAGGGTGTGCACAACCTTGACCGCTCGTTCGTCCAGCAGCGCCGGGTCGATGCCGTGCTCCGACGCCGGCACCTCCATGCGCTTGCCCAGAGGGATGCGCGGCAGGGCGGGCGGCGGCACGGCAGCCGCGGTTTTCGCCGCCGGCTTGCCCAGCAGCTTGTCGATCAAACGCTTGATCATCGGAAGAGCCTCAGGATGCGCCAGCCGCGCTCGATGGCGATGGCCTCCAGCCCGGCACTGGGATTGGTGGCCACCGGAACGCTAACGCGCTCCAGCAGCGGCAGGTCGTTGGTCGAATCGCTGTAAAACAACGTTTCCTCGAAGTCCGCGAAGCGGTGGCCGAGCCCGTGCAGCCAGTCGTCGACGCGCTGGAGCTTGCCTTCACGGAAGGACGGCGCGCCCTCGATCCGCCCGGTGACGGCCCCGCGCTCGTCGCGGGCCAGGCGCACCGCGATCAGGTGCTCGACGCCGAAGGCCTCGGCGATCGGCGCGGTGACGAACTCATTGGTGGCGGTGACGATGGCCACCAAGTCGCCCTGCAGCTGGTGCGTCCGCACCAGGTCGAGCGCCGCGGGCTGGATCTGCGGCTGCAGCACCTCGGCCATGAAACGCTGCCGGGCCGCCTGCTGTTCAACGATGGTCCGGCGGCGCCAGGGCGTCGTGGCGAAGTCCACGTAGCTGTCGATGTCGAGCCGGCCGGCCTGGTACTGCTGGAAGAACTCGTCGTTGCGCCGGTGGAACTCGGTCTCGTCCGCCCAGCCGATGGCGATCAGGAACTCGCCGAACGCATGGTCGGAGTCGCCGGGGATCAGCGTGCCGTCCAGGTCAAAAAGCGCCAGCCTCATCGTGATCCCGCCCCTTCGGCCAGCATCTTCTTCAGCAGCGGCACGGTGACCGCGCGGCGTTCGGACAACGCGAATTCGTCAAGCCGGTCGAGCAGGTTCATCAGGTGCTTCAAATCGCGCTCGAAGCGCGTCAACAGGTAGTCCATGACCTCGTCGGACAACAGGATGCCGCGGCGGTCGGCCTCTCGGCGCAAAGCGGCGCGGGTTTCGCCCTCGGCCAGCGCCTGCAGCGCGAACACGTGGCCCCACGCCAGGCGCGACCGCAGGTCGTCGCGCAGCGGCAGGTCCACCGGCGGCACGCGCCCCGCCGCCGCCCATTGCACGCCCTGCGTGCCCGCCTCGACGAACAGCGCAAAGGCCGCCTGCTGGCGCAGCGGATCGAGCGCCTCGCAGCGGTCGACGATCACCAGGCTCCAGCCCTCGTCCAGCGTCCATGGGGTGGGATCGGCGGCGTCGAACCAGCCGACGCGCTCGCCCTCGGCCTGGCGCTGCGAAGCCAGGGCGCGCAGCAGCCGCGTCTTGCCGGTGCCGCTGCCGCCCCACAGGTAGACCGGCGCGGCCGGCATCACCAGCGTGCGCAGATGCTGCACCGCCTCGGCGTTCGGCCCCGCGACCAGCGAGTCGAAGCCGGTTGCCGCCGGGGGGGCCAGGGCCAAGGGGATCTGCTTCATGCTGCACGCACCGGCCGCCGATCAACCGGCGTAGAGCCGGCTGGCCACGTAGGCCTCGCGCGCGCGACGCATCGCCACCGCCGCCACGGCGCTGGCCGGCAGCGCGACCAGCACACCGACGAAACCGAACAGCTGGCCGAAGGCCATCAGCGCGAAGATGACCGCCAGCGGGCTCAGGCCGATGCGCTCGCCGACCAGGCGCGGCGTCAACACGAAGCTCTCGAAAAGCTGGCCGATCCCGAACACCACCGCCACCACCAGCACCGCGTTGACGCTGCCGAACTGCAGCAGCCCGGCCAGCAGCGCCAGCAGCATGCCCAGGCCGAAGCCGACGTAGGGAATGGCGACCGCAAGGCCGGTGAACACGCCCAGCGGCAGCGCCAGGTCGAATCCGCCCAGCGCCAGGCCCGCCGAGTAGTACACGGCCAGCACGCCCATCACGACGAACTGGCCGCGCAGGTACTGGCCCATCATCTGGTCGCACTCTTCGAGAAAGCCGAAGGCCGACTCACGCATGCGCGGCGGCACCAGGGACTGCGCTTCCAGCACCAGACGCGGCCAGTCCAGCAGCAGGTAGAACAGCACGACCGGGATCAGCACGGCATTGCCGATCAGCGACAGCAGCACGCTGCCACCCAGCCGCGCGGAGCTGAGCGCGGCGGCGAGCCAGTCTTCCATGTTGGCGTCGAGCAGCTGCGACAGCCAAGCCTTCAGGCTCGCGACATCGAGGTTGATGTGGATGCCGAACTGCGCGAGCCAGGGTGACAGCGCCTGGTCGAGCCGATCCAGCAGCGGCGGCACCTGCGCCTTCAGCAGCGGCAGCTCCTTCACCAGCACCGGTACCAGCAACAGCACCAGGGCAATCGCCACCAGCAGCGCCACCACCTCCACCACCAGCACGGCAACGACGCGCGGGACGCGGCGCGCGGCCAGGCGCTCGACCACCGGGTGCAGCACGTAGGCGAGCACCGCGCCCACGACGAACGGCGTCAGCACCGGCGCCAGCAGCCACAGCAACAGCGCCATTCCGGCGGCGAGCGCAAGCCAGGTCAGCGTCTGTCGTTGGGCAGCGGTGAGGGTCATCGTAGGAAGTTCAGCGGGCCGGGCGCGGCCTGCGCAACAACCCGGCCGCACGCCGGGCGCAATTTCGCATTGTAAGAGGCGACCTCAGGCCAATTTCAGTGCAGCTGCGTGCGCCCCGGGCGGCGCAGTGTGCGCACGCGTTGACGCAGTTCCTCGGCATCGGGCGCGTCAGGCTGCTGCTGCAGGTAAGCCTCCAGGTCATCGACGGCGGCATCGGCCCACCCGAGCTCTGCCCAGGCCAGACCGCGGTCGCGGCGCTCTTCCGGCACCCCAGGCAACAGCAGCACCAGGCGCTGCTGCACCGCCAGCAGCTGAGGCCAGTCGGCGGCGCTGCGGTGTATTTCCTTCAGGTTGCGCAGCATGCGCGCCAGCACGTCGCGTGGCTCGGCCGCCTGCAGGAACAGCCCGAGCGGTGTTTCGAAATCGCCGACGAGACCGTGGCGCTTGCGGTACGGAGCGAGCCGCTCGTCAAGATCCTCACGCGAGAGTGAGCGGCCGCTGAACGGGTCCAGCACCACCTCGCCCTGCGGCAGGCGCAGCTTCACGAGGAAGTGGCCCGGGAAGGAAACGCCACGTGCGGCCAGTCCCACCTGGCTCGCCAGTTCCACGTACAGCAGGGCGAGTGTGATCGGGATGCCGCGCCGGGTCTCGAGCACGTCGTTGAGGTAGCTGTTGCGGCTGTCGTAGTAGTCGTTGACGTTGCCGGCGAAGCCCAGTTCCGCGAAGAAGAAGTGGTTCAGCGCCCGCAGCCGCTGCATGGCGGAGGCATCGGCCGCCAGCCGGCGCTTCAGGCGCTGGGCCAGCGCGTCGATCTCGGCCAGCACCGCCTGGGGATCCAGCCGCGGGTAAGCGTCCTGGGCGATCGCGACCGCCGCCTCGAGCAGCGCAAAGCCCTCGTCCTCCGCCACCAGCGACGCGAAGTACTCCAGCGCCGTAGGGGCCCGCAGCGGCAGGTGCTTCATCGGACCGAGTCTAGACCCGCCGCAGCGCTTCGCGCAGCTTGACGCCACTGATCGCCAGCACCGCGAAATAGACCGCGATTGCAAGGCCGATCACCGCGGCCAGTGCGCCAGCGCGCAGCAGCGGCTTCGCGCTCAGCGCCAGCCAGTCGAGGCGCCAGCCCGCATAGGCCAGCCCGGCCGCCATCACCAGCGTGGCCAGCAGCACCCGAAGCGCAAAGTCGAGCCAGCCCGGAGCCGGCCGCCACAGGGACTGCCGGTGCAGCCCGCGCAGCAGCCAGGCTGCATTCACCGTCGCCGCCAGGCCGATCGAGAGGGTCAGCGCGCTGACCCCCAGCCAGGGCACCAGTGCCGCATTGAAGACCTGCGTCAGCACCATCACCGCGATGCCGATGCGCATGGGCGTCTTCATGTCCTGGCGCGCGTAGTAACCGGGCGCTGCCACCTTGACGCCCACCAGCCCCATCAGCCCGACGCCGTAACCCATCACCGCGAGCGACACCACACGCACCGACTGGTCGGTAAAGGCACCGTAGTGGTAGAGGGTGGCCACCATCGGTGCCGCGAAGACCAGCAGCGCCGCCGCGCAGGGCAGCGCCAGCAGCAGCACCATGCGCAGTCCCCAGTCGAGCAGGCTGGAGTAGCGCTCCCAGTCCTGCTTGGCCTGGGCGGCGGACAGCTGCGGCGTCAGCACGACGCCGAGCGCCACCCCCAGCAGCGCGATCGGCAACTCCATCAGCCGATCAGCGAAGGTCAGCGTCGCCACCGCGCCCTCGCCGAGCCGGGATGCGATCTGCGAGTTGATGATCAGCGACAGCTGGGCGACCGACACCCCGATCACCGCGGGACCCATCTTGCCGAGGATCTGGCCGACCCCGGGATGGCGCCAGGCCTCGCGCAGCCGGCGCGGCGACAGCGCGACGCGCGGCAGCACCCCCAGGCGCGCCAGCGCCGGCAACTGGAAGCCCAGTTGCAGCACGCCGCCCACCATCACCCCCACGGCCAGCGCATAGACCGGCTCGACTCCATGCGCGCGGAACACCGGCACGAGCGCCAGCGCGGCGGCGATCATCGACAGGTTGAGCAGCACCGGGGTGAACGCCGGCACCGCGAAGCGCCGCCAGCTGTTGAGCACGCCTGAGCACAGCGCCACCATCGACATGAAGCCGATGTAAGGGAACATCACCCGCGTCATCAGCACCGACGCCTCGGTGGTCTCCGCGTCGAAGCCCGAAGCCAGCAGCCACACCAGAATCGGCGCGGCGACGATGCCCAGCGCGCTGACCACGACCAGCACCCAGGCCATCACGGTGGCCGTGGCGTCGATCAGGGTTCGAGTCGCCTCGTCGCCCTGCTCCGCCCGGCTGCTGGCGAGCAACGGCACGAAGGCCTGCGAAAAGGCGCCTTCCGCGAAGAAGCGGCGCAGCAGGTTGGGAATGCGGAACGCAATCTGGAACGCATCCATCATCGCGCTGGTGCCGAAGAGCGCGGCGCCTATGCTGTCGCGCACCAGGCCGGTCACGCGCGACAGCAGCGTGAATGCCGAGACGGAAAAGGCGGCCTTGAGGAGGTTCATCGCGCGGCAGCAGGGCTCGGGCATCACCGGCCTTCAGGCGCGGGCGCAACGAGAAGCGACAGGGTTCGGGGCAAGCGGGGGCTCCCCCGCGAAAGGCGGCGGATTATAGGAATCCCCGCTGCGCGCCCGGGTGGCAGCTTGGTCCGGGCGAAAGTCGAATGCTATACTCGCGGTCTTTGCTCATCCGGGCTCAAATACCCTATGGCCACCTCCTCCAAAGCCAAGAAGAAGACCGTCCGCCTCGCTTCGGGCCGCAAGCGCGCCCGCCAGGACGTCAAGCTGAACGCGCAGAACACCGCACTGCGCTCCCACTTCCGCACCGTCATCAAGAACGTGCAGAAGGCCATCGACAAGGCCGTCGCCGGTGGCGACAAGGCCGCTCCGGCCGAGCTGTTCAAGGTCGCCCAACCGGTGATCGATTCAGTCGCCGACAAGGGCATCTTCCACAAGAACAAGGCCGCGCGTCACAAGAGCCGCCTGGCCGCCAAGATCAAGGCGCTGTCCGTCGCCGCCTGATCGAACCACCGGATGAGCTGAACAAAGGCCCGCAGATGCGGGCCTTTTTCATGGATCCATTGCGTCCGCGGAGCGATGGGCGCGTTGCGGGCGGATTCACGCCGGCAGGCGCCGCGCCGACGTCAGCCCGCCTGCCCCGGCGTGCCCGGATCGGGCAGCGAACAGACCTCCGCGACCTGCAGGTCGTTGTCGCGGGCGAAGTTCATCACGAAGTCCCAGGCCATGGGCTCGATGCCGCGCAGCGCCTCGTTGACGATCACGCACTTGACGCCGTTGACCACCGTCGGCACGCAGTACGGCGAATAGCCGATGTGGGAGCCGGGGCCACCCTTCACGCCGCCGGGGCGGAAACACGACAGGGCGCCTGCCAGGCGCTCGGCCCAGTCGCTCGGCCGGAAAGTCTTGCCACTGCGGGTGAGGCCCTGGATGAAGAACTCGCGGGGGGGTGAAGCGGTCATGCGGTGCGAGCGCGAATCCTGGTGGCGGGCGCGAATCGGGCAAAGCGCTGATTGTGCCGCGGAAGTGCTGCGCTGCAGCACACGGTGCGCCGCCGACGAGCCGCATCGTTCACGCCCGGCAGCTGCCCGCGCGGACCGGCTGTTTAGAATCGACGCCCCAGCAGGCCGGCGTTCTGCCCATCGGGGCGGATCGCCGGCCTGGCCATTTCGGCCTTCCCTTTCACGGAGCACTCGAATGACTTCCCATGTGATGAACACCTATGGCCGGCTGCCTTTCGCGCTGTCGCACGGCCGAGGGTGTCGCGTCTGGGATACCGAGGGCCGTGAGTACCTGGATGCGCTGGCCGGCATCGCCGTCAACACGCTCGGCCATGCCCACCCGAAGCTGGTGCCTGCGCTGCAGGACCAGGTGGCCAAGCTGATCCACTGCTCCAACTACTACCAGGCCCCGCTGCAGGAAACGCTGGCGGCCCGGCTGTGCGAACTGTCCGGCCTGGAGGCCGCTTTCTTCTGCAACAGCGGGCTCGAAGCCAACGAAGGCGCGCTGAAGATCGCCCGCAAGTTCGGCCATGACAAGGGCATCGAGCGGCCCGAGATCATCGTCTACGACAAGGCCTTCCACGGCCGCTCCATCGCCACGCTGTCGGCCACCGGCAATCCCAAGGTGCAGAAGGGTTTCGAGCCGCTGGTCGAGGGCTTCGTGCGGCTGCCGCTGAACGACATCGAGAAGGTGCGCGAGGTCGCGCGCACGAACAAGAACGTCGTCGCGGTGTTCCTGGAGACCATCCAGGGTGAAGGCGGCATCAACCCCACCCGCATCGAGACGCTGCGCGAGCTGCGCAAGGTCTGCGACGAGAACGACTGGCTGCTGATGCTCGACGAGGTGCAGTGCGGCATCGGCCGCACCGGCAAGTGGTTCGCGCACCAGTGGGCCGGCATCGTGCCGGACGTGATGCCGCTGGCCAAGGGCCTGGGCTCGGGCGTCCCCATCGGCGCCATCGTGGCCGGGCCCCGCGCCTCCAAGGTGCTGGGCCCCGGCAACCACGGCACCACGTTCGGCGGCAACCCGCTGGCGATGCGTGCGGGCATCGAAACGCTGCGCATCATGGAAGAGGAAAACCTGCTCGCCAACGCGGCAGCCATGGGCGAACGCCTCACGGCGGGCCTGACCGCCGGGCTCAAGGACCTGCCGGGCTTCGTCGAGATCCGCGGCCAGGGCTTGATGCTGGGCATCCAGCTCGACCGCCCCTGCAACGAACTGCTCGCGCGGGCCGCGAAGGAAGCCGGCCTGCTGATCAGCGTCACCGCCGACAGCGTGATCCGCCTGCTGCCGGCGCTGATCCTGAGCGCGGCCGAAGCCGACGAGATCGTCGCCCGCCTGGTCCCGCTGGTGCGGGACTTCCTCGCCGCATCGGCGCCCAAGCCATGAAGCCGGGCTACAGCCTCATGAAGCACTACCTGCAGTTCAAGGACTTCCGCGCCGAGGAATACGCCTACCTCTTCGAACGCACGAAGATCATCAAGACGCGCTTCAAGAACTACGAGCGCTACACCCCGCTGACCGACCGCACGCTGGCGATGATCTTCGAGAAGGCCAGCACCCGCACCCGCGTCAGCTTCGAGGCCGGCATGTACCAGCTGGGCGGCTCGGTGGTGCACCTGACCACCGGCGACAGCCAGCTCGGCCGTGCCGAGCCGATCGAGGACTCGGCGCGCGTCATCAGCCGCATGGTCGACCTGGTGATGATCCGCACCTACGAGCAGACCAAGCTCGAACGCTTCGCCGCCCACTCGCGCGTGCCGGTGATCAACGGCCTGACGAACGAGTTCCACCCCTGCCAGATCCTGGCCGACATCTTCACCTTCATCGAGCACCGCGGCGACATCCGGGGCAAGGTGGTGGCGTGGGTGGGCGACGGCAACAACATGGCCAACACCTGGCTGCAGGCGGCGGACATCCTGGGCTTCACGCTGCACGTCAGCACGCCCAGCGGCTTCGAGGTGGATCCGGTGCTGGCCGGCGTGTCGAACACCTCGTGCCTGAAGGTCTTCAAGAGCCCCTTCGCCGCCTGCGAAGGCGCGGACCTGGTGACCACCGACGTCTGGACCAGCATGGGCTACGAGGCCGAGAACGAGACCCGCGTGAAGGCTTTCGCCGACTGGTGCGTCGACGCGCAGATGATGTCGCTGGCACGCCCGGAAGCGCTCTTCATGCACTGCCTGCCGGCCCACCGTGGCGAGGAGGTGGCGGCCGAGGTGATCGACGGCCCGCAATCCGTGGTCTGGGACGAGGCCGAGAACCGCATGCACGTGCAGAAGGCGCTGATGGAGTACCTTCTGCTGGGTCGAATCGGCTGAGCGATCTGCCCATGAAAACCGCGCTGCTGTCGGACCTGCATGCCAACCGTGAAGCAGTGGAAGCGGTGATCGATCACGCGCGCGACCACGGCGCGCAGGCGTGGGTGCTGCTGGGCGACTACGTGGGCTACGGTGCCGATCCCGGCTGGGTGGTCGACCGGGTGCAGGAGTTCGTGCGCAACGGGGCGCTGGCGGTGCAGGGCAACCACGACCTGGCCGTGGTGAAGGGCCCGACGCCGTCGATGCGCCCGGAGCCGCGCCAGGTCATCGAATGGACGCGCGCGCAGCTGTCGGCGGCGCAGATCGACTTCCTGGCCTCGCTGCCGCTCACCGCGCAGGACGGCGACCGGCTCTACGTGCACGCCAACGCCTGGTCCCCCGAGGGCTGGGAGTACATCACCGGCCGCATGGAAGCGGTGCGCAGCCTGCACGCCACGGGCTGCCGCTACACCTTCTGCGGCCACATGCATGAGCCCAAGCTCTACAACGTCTCGCCCACCGGCAAGTGCGGCGACTTCACGCCGACGCCCGGGGTGGCGATTCCCGTGCCGCCGCACCGCCAGTGGCTGGCGATCCCCGGATCCGCCGGGCAGCCGCGCGACGGCAACCCCGCGGCCTGCTACGCGATGCTGGACGACGCCGCCGGCACGCTGACCTTCCACCGCGTACCCTACGACCATGAAACCGCGGGCGCCAAGATCCTCGCCGCAGGCATGCCGCAGCGCCTGGCTACGCGGCTCGAGGATGGCCATTGACCGTGGCCGCCCATTTTGACAGCTAGCAATGCTCGATAGCGACAGCGAGCCGGCCACCCTCGGCTTCGCCGCCAGCAGCGGCGTGGCAGGCCCCACGCTGCTCGTGCCCGGTCAGGTCATCGACCGCTTCCGGCTCGAGGAGAAGCTGCACACCGGCGGCATGGCGCACATCTGGCGCGTCAGCGAGGTCAACCACGCCGGCGATTCGCGCCTGCCGCTGATCATGAAGGTGCCGCGCATCAAGGGCGGCGAGGACCCGGCCACGATCGTCGGCTTCGAGGTCGAGCAGATGATCATGCCGATGCTCGCCGGCCCGCACGTGCCGAAGTTCATCGCCAAGGGCGACTTCACCCGCCAGCCCTACATCGTGATGGAGCGCATCGAAGGCCCCTCGCTGAAGCCACGGCTCGACGCCGCGCCGCTGCCGCTGGACGAGGTGATCGAGATCGGCTCGCGCGTGGCAACCGCCTTGCACGACCTGCACCGCCAGCACCTGGTGCACCTGGACATCAAGCCCAGCAACATCATGTTCCGCCCCGACGGCACGGCGGTGCTGGTGGACTTCGGGCTCTCCCGTCACGACCACCTGCCGGACCTGCTGGACGAGGAGTTCATGCTGCCGATGGGCACCGGGCCGTACATGTCGCCCGAGCAGGTGCAGTTCGTGCGCAACGATCCGCGCTCGGACTTGTTCGCGCTGGGCGTCATGCTGTACCACCTGACCACCGGGGAGCGCCCCTTCGGATCGCCCGAGAGCGTGCGCGGCCTGCGCCGGCGCCTGTGGATGGACCCGGTGCCGCCGCGCGCCATCCGCCCGGACTGCCCGCCCTGGCTGCAGGAGCTGATCCTGCGCTGCCTGGAAGTGAAGCCCGACCGCCGCCACCAGAGCGCCGCGCAGCTGGCGCTGGACCTGCAGACGCCGTCACAGGTGGCGCTGACCAAGCGGGCGCACAAGCTGCAGCGCAGCGGCATGGTGAAGACCTTCAAGCGCTGGTTCTTCGCACTCGGCGCCGAACCGGCCGAACCGCGCGCCAAGGCCAGCGAGCAGCTGGCGCGAAGCCCCATCGTGCTGGCCGCGGTCGACGTCGAAGGTGCCAGCGACGAATTGCTCGAACGCCTGCGCGAATCGGTGCGCCGCATCGTGCAGGCCGAGCCCGGTGCACGCCTCGCCTGCGTGAGCGTGATGAAGACGGCGCGCATCGGCATGGACGAGCTGGTCGACGACGACGGCCAGAGCAAGCACGTGAAGCAGCTGGTCGCGCTGAAGCACTGGGCGCGGCCGCTCGGCCAGTCGCTGCAGATCGCCGACGGCCGGCTCACCTTCCATGTGCTGGGGTCGCCGGACGTCGGGCAGGCCATCATCGAGTTCGCCCGGCGCAACCAGGCCGACCACATCGTGATGGGCGCGCGCGGCAGTTCGGGGCTGCGCCGCTACCTGGGCAGCGTCTCGTCCGAAGTGGTGGCGGAGACGGACTGCACCGTCACCGTGGTGCGCGCGCCGGGCCCGGCGGCCGAGTGACGCGGCTTCAGCGCAGTTCCTTGCGCACGACCAGCTTCAGCCCCGACCACACCGCATCCACGGCGCAGACCTTCACGTCGACCCAGCCGATCGGCAGCGCCAGTTCGCGGATCACGTCCTCGGTGATGTCGGTCGGCCGCTTCGACGCCTTCTTCGGCCACGACACCCACAGCACCGCGTCGGGCGCCAGTTGTTCACGCAGCCGTGGCAGCTGGTCGGCCAAGTCGGCGCGCCGCTCGGCGAAGAGGTGCACCATGCCCACCGCCTTGCCCGGCCGAGCCACGCGTTCGATGGGCTCCGGTGCGCCGGCGATCAGCGCGTCGTAATCCTCGGGTGCCCTGACCGCGCACAGGCGCAGGCCGGGCTGGAGCCCGAGCTTCTTCCACAATGGCGTTCCGCTGTACCCGGCTGGCGTGGCCACGGCCCCTCCCCTGCACATTCCTGCTGATGGACGACAACCCCTGCACCCGCTGCGGCGCCTGCTGCGCGAGCTTCCGCGTCGATTTTGCAAGCGAAGAACTGCAAGGCAACGGTGGCTGCGTGCCCGATGGCCTGGCCGTGCCGCTGCTGCCCGGCCTGCACCGCATGCGCGGCACCGACCACGCCCGCCCGCGCTGCGCGGCGCTGGTCGGCACAGTCGGCGAAAAGGTCCACTGCGGCATCTACGAATGGCGCCCCGGCCCCTGCCGCGAATTCGGCCTGCGCGCGCCGCAGGGCATCGGCGACGAGGCCTGCGCCAAGGCCCGCAAGTGGCATGGGCTGCCGCCGCTGCCGATGTAGCCGCCACCCGCCCGGAGCGCGGTGCATCAGGGTTAAATACTTTAGTTGTCAATTAAATCGCCGGCGCCTATCATCGCGGCGATGAAGCGCTTGTGGGACATTTCGCCGCCCGTTGGGCCCGGTTCGCCGGTGTTTCCGGGGGATGCGCCTTACGAGCAGCGCTGGGCCGCCACGCTCGGTCCGGGTTGCCCGGTCAACGTCAGCACGCTCACGCTGTCGCCCCACACCGGCGCCCATGCCGATGCGCCGCTGCACTACGCCAACGATGCGGCGCCCATCGGCGCGGTGGACCTCGCGCCCTACCTCGGCCCCTGCCGGGTCATCCATGCCATCGGCTGCGGTCCGCTGATCGAGTGGCACCACCTCGAGCACGCGCTGCAAGGCCTGCCGCCCCGCGTGCTGGTGCGCACCTACCAGCGCGCACCCACCGGCTGGGACCCTGAGTTGCCCGCCTACGCCCCCGAGACCGTCGAACGCCTGGCGGATCTCGGCGTGCGCCTGATCGGCATCGACACCGCCAGCATCGACCCCGCCGCGAGCAAGACGCTGGACAGCCACCAGGTCATCCGCCGGCGCGACCTGCGCGTGCTGGAGAACCTGGTGCTCGACGAGGTGCCCGAAGGCAACTACGAACTGATCGCCCTGCCCCTGAAGCTGATCAGTGCCGACGCCTCGCCGGTACGCGCAGTGCTGCGCGAACTCTGACGCAAGCAAGAGACCTCCGATGAACCTGACCCGAGAAGCCGCGCTGCAGCGCGACGCCGACGACCCGCTCGCGCCCTTGCGCGCCCAGTTCGACCTGGCCGAGGGCCTGATCTACCTCGACGGAAATTCGCTGGGCGTGCTGCCGCGCGCCACCGCGGCGCGCGTGGCGCAGGTGATCAGCGACGAATGGGGCCGCGGCCTGATCGGCAGCTGGAACACCGCCGGCTGGATGCAGCTGCCGCAGCGCGTGGGCGACAAGATCGGCCGGCTCATCGGCGCCGGCCCGGGCGAGGTGGTGGCGGCCGATTCCACCTCGGTCAACCTGTACAAGGTGCTGGCCGCGGCGCTGCGCATGCAGCAGGAAGCCGGTGACGGAACCCGGCCGGGGCCTGGCCGCACGGTCATCGTCAGCGAGCGCAGCAACTTCCCGACCGACCTCTACATCGCCGAGTCGCTGGCCGGGCAGCACGGCTGCACGCTGCGCCTGGTCGGCTCGCCGGAGGAGATCCCGGCCGCGCTGGACGAACGCACCGCGCTGCTGATGCTCACGCACGTGAACTACCGCACCGGCCGCATGCACGACATGGCACGCCTGAGCGCCGCCGCGCATGCCGTGGGCGCCCTGGCGGTGTGGGACCTGGCCCACTCGGCCGGCGCCCTGCCGGTGGACCTGAACCGCGACGGCGCCGACTTCGCCGTGGGCTGCGGCTACAAGTACCTCAACGGCGGCCCCGGCGCGCCGGCCTTCGCTTGGGTGCGGCCCGCGCACGTCTCGCGCTTCAGGCAGCCGCTGTCGGGCTGGATCGGCCATGCCGCGCCCTTCGCCTTCACGCCCGGCTATGCACCGGCCGAGGGCATATCACGTTACTTGTGCGGCACACCGCCGGTGCTGGCCCTGGCGGCGCTGGAGTGCGGCGTCGACACCATGCTGGCCGCCGAGCCGCTGGGCGGCCTGGCCGCCATCCGCGCCAAGTCGCTGGCGCTGACGCGGCTGTTCATCGCGCTGGTCGAGGAACGCTGCGCGGGCCATGGCCTCGGCCTGGTCTCGCCCGGCGACGACGAGCAGCGCGGCAGCCAGGTCTGCCTGTCACGCGATGAAGGCGCGTACGCCATCGTGCAGGCGCTGATCGCCCGCGGGGTGGTCGGCGATTTCCGCGCCGGCGACGCGGCGGACCGCCTGCCCGACATCCTGCGCTTCGGCGTCACGCCGCTGTACACGCGCTTCGTCGACGTCTGGGACGCGGTGGAGCACCTGCGCCAGGTGCTGTCCAGCGGGGAATGGCGCGAGGCGCGCTTCCACCAGCGCGGCGCGGTGACATGAGCCCGTGCGCGCTCCGCCCCCACCCCACCAGCACGGAGACCACCCCATGAGCGGCTGCCCCTACACAGGCGCCACCGCGGACCCGGCCAGCGATGGCGGAGCCGCCCCCGGCCGCGCCCCCTCGTCGCACGGCGCGCAGCTCGACTTCGCGCACGACATGAGCTACGGCGACTACCTGCACCTGGAGCAGCTGCTCTCGGCGCAGCACCCGATGTCGCCGCACCATGACGAGATGCTGTTCATCGTGCAGCACCAGACCAGCGAGCTGTGGATGAAGCTGATGCTGCACGAGTTGCGTGCGGCGGTCGCCGCCGTGGCGTCGGACCAGCTGCCGGCGGCCTTCAAGATGCTGGCGCGGGTCTCGCGCATCATGGAACAGCTGGTGCATGCGTGGGACGTGCTGGCGACGATGACGCCGCCGGAGTACAGCGCCATCCGCCCCTACCTGGCACGCTCGTCCGGCTTCCAGAGCCACCAGTACCGCTGCATCGAGTTCCTGCTCGGCAACAAGGAAGCCGAGCTGCTGAAGCCGCACGCGCACCGCCCGGAACTGCTGGCGCAGGTGGAGGCGGCCTGGCGCGCACCGTCGCTGTACGACGAGGCGCTGCGCCTGATGGCCCGGCGCGGGCTGCCGGTGCCGGCCAGCCACACCGAGCGCGACTGGACCCAGCCCTACGCCGCCAGCCCAGCGGTGGAGGCGGCCTGGCTGGTGGCCTACCGCGACCCGCAGCACCACTGGGACCTGTACCAGCTGGGCGAGGAGCTGACCGACCTGGAGGACGCCTTCCGGCTCTGGCGCTTCCGCCACCTGACCACGGTGCAGCGCATCATCGGCGACAAGCGCGGCACCGGCGGCACCAGCGGCGTCGGCTACCTGCGGCAGATGCTGGGCGTGGTGCTGTTCCCGGAGATCTGGACGCTGCGCACCGCGCTCTGACACCTGATTCGCGGTGTCTGGCGCCGGCAGCGGCGCGCGGGGATGTGACACTCGCGCGCTGATGCCCGCGCCGCCGCCATCCAGTCCGCTGCCCCCAGCCCGCCCCGCCGCTGAAGGAGACGCCGGGGTCCCACCGGCCTCCCTGATCCCGAGCGGGGACGGGCTGGGTGCCGCCCCGTCGCGGGGGCGCTCGGAAGCCGCGGCGCTGCCGCGCTGGCTGCTCAGCCGCCACGTGCCCTGGGCTGGCGCGGTGCTGGCGGCCGTCATCGTCGCTGCGGCCGCGTCTTTCGTCGCCTATGAACGTCGGCTGCTGGAAGACGCGGCGCTCGACCGCGCCGAGCTCTATGCGCGCGTGCTCGAAGACCACGCGAACCGCACGCTGGACAGCACCGAGCTGGCGCTGCAGGCGCTGGCCCACGCGATCGACCCGCAGCGCACCGAGATGGATCCCGGCGCCCAAGGTTCCTTGCTGGCCAGCGCGCTGCTCGGGCAGCCCTACCTGCGCAGCATCAGCCTGCTCGACGCCCGCGGCCGCGTGCTGGCCAGCTCCAACGACGCCAACGTCAACCTGGTGCTGCCGCTGGCCGCCTGGACGCCGCGCGGCGCGCCGCTGCCGCAGGGCGTGGGGCCGCTGCTGCAGGGCAGCGACCTGGCCAGCCTGAACGACCGGCAGGCGCCGCGCCAGGCGATGCTGCCGGTGTTCCGCCCGCTGCCCGGCCGGGGCCTGGTGCTGGCCGCCCTGGTCAACGTCGACTACTTCTCCAACCAGTACGCGCTGCTGCTGGGCCGCGAGCCGATGGCCGCGGCCATGTTGAACCAGGAGGGCCAGCTCATCGCGGCCAGCGGCGTGCTGCCGCGCTCCATCGACGGCCCGCCGGCCGCCCACCCGGTCTTCGCACGCTTCCTGCCGGCCATGGAGTCGGGCCGCTACCGCGACGTCGGGCTCGACGGCCGGCCGGCCTTCGGCGCCTTTCGCACCGCCCATCGCCACGCCCTGCTGGTGCTGGCGGAAACGCCGAAGGCCAGCGTCACCGCGCAACTGGGCCTGCTGGGACGGCGCACGGCAGCGATCGCGGGCGCGATGCTGCTGCTGACGAGCGCCGCGGGCCTGCTGGCCTGGCGCAGCCTGCGCGGCCACGAGGCCGCGCGCGACGACCTGGCGGCCGCGCATGCGGCGGCGGCGAACCAGCTCGCGTTCACCGACCGCTTGTTCGAGGTCAGCCCGGTGCCGATGGTCGTGCGCGGCGTCGACGGGCGCTACCGCCGCGTCAACCGCGCCTGGTGCGACTTCACCGGCTTCAGCGCCGAGCAGGTGCTGGGACGCACTTTCGAGGAAGCCGACATCCCGCCCGACCGGGCGCAGCACTACGGCCAGCACGAGCGCGAAGCCATCGAGCGGGCCCAGCTGGTCGAGTACGAGAACCGCCTGCCCGACGCGCACGGCCTGCTGCGCGACGTGATCGTGCGAGTGCTGCCCTTCACCGATGCACGCGGCGAGGTCAACGGCGTGATCACCACGCTGCTGGACGTCACCGAGTACCGCGAGGCCGAGCGCCGCACCGAGCAATCGCGCGCAGCCGCCGAACGGGCCAACGATGCGAAGAGCGAGTTCATCGCCAACATCAGCCACGAGCTGCGTACGCCGCTGCAAGGCATCCTCGGCTTTTCCGAACTGGGCCTGCGCCGCGCGAAGGCGCAGAAGCAGGCCGCGCTGCAGGAGATGTTCGACGACATCGCCCGCTCCGGCCGCCGCATGCTGGTGCTGGTGAACAACCTGCTCGACCTGTCGCGCCTCGATTCCACCGTCGGCGCGGTGCGCCTGCGGCCGGTGGACCTGGAACCCACGCTGCGCGAGGTGGCGCGCGAGCTGTCGCCGCTGGCCGAGGAACGCGCCCTGCGCTTCGTGCTGCCCGAGGGCGCGCGCCCACTGCGTGCCGAGGCCGACAGCGTGCGCCTGCAGCAGGTGCTGCGCAACGTGCTGGCCAATGCCCTGCGCTTCGCGCCGGCGGAGAGCGCCATCGAGATCGAGTGGTCGCGCACGGTCGAAGGCGGCAGCCTGATCACGGTGGCCGATCGCGGCCCGGGCATCCCGCCCGACGAGCTGGAATCGATCTTCGAGCCCTTCGTGCAGTCATCCCGCACCAAGGACGGCTCGGGCGGCACCGGCCTGGGCCTGGCCATCTGCCGCAAGATCCTCGCCGCCCACCGCGGCAGCATCCGCGCCCGCAACCGCGACGGCGGCGGGGCGGTGTTCGAGATCCGGCTGCCGCCGCCGATGGGTCTCTAGCAGCTTAAAGAGGCGGCCATCTGCCGCCTCACCATTCGGCCGGGCCTGCATGCCCGGCCGCTTCGCCAGGCGCCAGACAGTCCGCAGGGAC
>CAMLJY010000041.1 GCA_946480465.1 uncultured Burkholderiales bacterium | reverse complement strand
GCTTGTCGCCCACCTTCAGGTCGCACATGAAGTTGGACGCCACGCCGCGCACCGGCCGGCCCTGGTGGTCCTCCAGCACGCGCTTGATCGTCAGCGACAGGTTGTTGTAACCCGGCCGCTCGCCATTGCGTGGGCTGGCGATGGAGTACTGGCGCGCATGGTGCGGCCGGCCCTTGGCATCGACGCCCGGCGGCAGCACACCGATGGACTGGCCCTCCAGCACCGGGAAGGGCATGCCGCCGAAGTCCAGCACGATGTGGTGGGTGTCGTAGTCGGTGCCCACCTCGGTGACGCGCACATTGCCCGCTACCGTCGCCGTCACCGACTTCTCCGCGGCCTTGGGGCCATAGAGGTTGGTGTAGGCATGGGCCGCCGACCAGGGCGGCAGCGTGGCGCCGCAGGACGTCGCGTTGAATGACGGCTCGGCGCCTTCGGTGGCCACGGCTGTTTCCTCCGCGGGCGCCGCAGCCACGGCGACCGGCAGCTCGGTCACCACGCCGGCTTCGGCCAGCTGCCGGCTCAGCGCATCGGCATCCAGCTCGGCCGGCAATTCGTCCCAGCCCAGTTGCTCTTCGATGGAATACGCGCGCACCTGCACCACGGTGCGCCAGTTGTCGATGGAGCCGGTGGGGCAGGGCGCGATGCAGGCCATGCAGAAGTTGCACTTGTCCGCCATCACGACGTAGTTGTGGTCGTCGTGCGTGATCGCGCCCACGGGGCAGGTGGCCTCGCAGGTGTTGCAGCGGATGCAGATCTCGGGGTCGATCAGGTGCTGCTTCAACAGCCCGGCCACCGGCATGTCCATGGTCAGTACCGCCCGTCCGTTCCGAAGGTATTGATGCCCCCGGGCAGCGAACGCGGTAGCCGTGGGGACTTGTTCAGGGGCGCCATCAGCCGAAGCGCACGTAGTCGAACTCGACGGGCTGGCGGTTGATGCCCATCATCGGCGGCGCGATCCAGTGCGCGAACTTGCCGGGCTCGACCACGCGACCCATCAGGCTGGCGACGAAAGCGCGGTCTTCGTCGCTGGGCAGCCACTCATGCTGCTTCGCGTTCCATTCGGCGTCGCTGACCACGCGTCCTTCGGGTGATAGCTTGATGCCCGCCAGCGCGCCGATGTTGCGGTGGAAGGCCTTGTGCGGCACCACCAGCCGGTGCGGCAGCCCGGCCTTCTCCAGCACCTTGTTCCAACGGCCGACGCCGGCGACCGAATCCTTGATGAAATCGTCGCGCAGCACCTCGTTCAGGGCATTGAGCATCGGCACTTCCTTCTCGACCAATTGCCCGCCCTGCACTTCCAGCACCTTGTAGCTCTGGCCCTTCAGCAGGTGATCGTCCTCGCGCTTGCCTTCCTCGAAGCGGCCCTTCAGGCCCGAGCTGTAGAAGATGGCCGCGTTGCTGGACTGGTCGGCACCGAAGAGGTCGATGGTCACCGAGTAGTGGAAGTTGAGGTAGCGCTGGATCGTCGGCAAATCGATCACGCCGGCCGCGCGCAGCTTGTTCACGTCGTCGGTCTTCAGTTCGTTCATCACCTGCGCGGTGCGCTGGATGACGCGGCTGACGCCCGATTCGCCGACGAACATGTGGTGCGCTTCTTCCGTGAGCATGAACTTCGTCGTGCGCGCCAGCGGATCGAAGGCGCTTTCGGCCAGCGCGGAGAGCTGGAACTTGCCGTCGCGGTCGGTGAAGTAGGTGAACATGAAGAAGGCCAGCCAGTCCGGGGTCTTCTCGTTGAAGGCACCGAGGATGCGCGGGTTGTTCTCGTCGCCCGAGCGGCGGTCCAGCAGCGCTTCCGCCTCCTCGCGGCCATCGCGGCCGAAATAGCGGTGCAGCAGGTAGACCATGGCCCACAGGTGGCGGCCTTCCTCGACGTTGACCTGGAACAGGTTGCGCAGGTCGTACTGGCTGGGCGCTGTCAGGCCGAGGTGGCGCTGCTGTTCGACCGAGGCGGGCTCGGTGTCGCCCTGGGTGACGATGATGCGGCGCAGGTTGGCGCGGTGCTCGCCCGGCACCTGGTCCCAGGCCTTCTCGCCTTTGTGGTCTCCGAAGTGGATCTCGCGGTCCGCCGTGCCGTGGTTCAGGAAGATGCCCCAGCGGTAGTCGCGCATCTTCACGTGGCCGAACTGGGCCCAGCCCTGCGGATCGACACTGACGGCGGTGCGCAGGTACACCTCGTGGTTGCTCGTGCCCTCGGGGCCCACGTCGTCCCACCAGTTGATGAAGTTGGGCTGCCACTGCTCGAGCGCGCGCTGCAGCGTGCGGTCCTCGCTCAGGTTGACGTTGTTGGGGATCTTCTCGGCGTAGTTGACGGTGCTCATGAGATGTTCCAGGTTGTTCGCGGGCCGCTCACTTTGGCCTACAGGTCGCGCGGCGTAACACGCAGCGCGACCTCCCTTGCGTGGAGGATCCGGCTTGCCGGTCCTCCATGCACTGACTAAACACCACTGAAGAATTGCGAAGCAATTCGTCAGTGAACTACACGCGGTTCCAGTCGAAGGCGGACTTCTGGCCGGTGCCATAGACCTTCAGGGCGCCCTTTTCACCGACGGCATTCGGCCGCTGGAAGATCCAGTTCTGCCACGCGGTCAGGCGGCCGAAGATGCGCGTGGCCATGGTTTCGACGCCGTTGAAACGCAGGTTGGCCTCCATGCCGGTCAGCGCGTCCGGGCTCATCGCGGCGCGTTCTTCCACCGCGATGCGCAGCTCGTCGGCCCAGTCGATGTCGTCGGGCGCGGCGGTGTTCAGGCCCAGCGCGGCGGCGGCATCGGCGTCCAGCGGGCGGCCAATGGCGGCCTTCACCGCGGACAGCTGGTCGCGGTCGTCGTAGAAGCGGCGCGCCAGGCGGGTCTGCGCCGTGGCCATCGGATAACTCCCGAAGTTGGCGTCACCGACGGTGATCCTCGGCGCGCCGGCCTCGTCGTCGGGCAGGGCCAGGTGGTAGATGCGGTCGCAGGCCAGCGCCAGTTCCAGCAGCGTGCCGGCGAAACACGATCCCGGCTCCACCAGCGCGAACAGGCTGCGCGAGGAAACGTCCAGCCGGCTGAAGGCGCGGCGCAGCGCGCCCACCGTCTCGCGCACCAGCCAGTGCTGCGCATGGCGGGCCAGGGTTTCGTCCAGCGCCAGCACCGCGGCGGCGTCGCCCTGCGTCTTGATCAGCCAGGTGCCGATCTCGGTCTCGTTGCTGCGCAGTTCCAGGATGGCGTCGTCCAGCTCACGCGCCAGCTGCAGCGGGTACCAGGCGGCACCGGCGGCGACGATGTCGTCCGGCGTGGCGGGCTGCGTGCCGCTGGGGCCTTGCACCGTCAGGCTGGCGGTGCGCCTGGCGCGGTCGATCTGCACCGTGACGTGGGTGTAGCGCAGCGCGTCGGCCTCGATCGTGCGCCGCAGCGGCGTCAGCGCAATGCCGCGTGCCTCGGCCGGCCGGTCGCTCTGCTCCGCCAGCTGCGCCGCGCGCTCGTGCACCTTCTGCGCGAACTGCGCCGGCTTGGCGATGTCGTCCACCAGGCGCCAGTCCTTCGCCCGCTGGCCGCGCACGCCTTCGTTGGTGGTGCAAAAGACGTCGGCCAGGTCGTGGCGCACGCGGCGCTTGTCGGTCACGCGCGTCAGGCCGCCGGTGCCGGGCAGCACGCCCAGCAGCGGCACCTCGGGCAGGCTGACCGCGGACGACCGGTCGTCGATCAGGATGATCTCGTCGCAGGCCAGCGCCAGCTCGTAGCCGCCGCCGGCGCAGGCGCCGTTCACCGCGGCCACGAACTTCAGTCCCGAATGAGCGGACGAGTCCTCGATGCCGTTGCGCGTCTCGTTGGTGAACTTGCAGAAGTTCACCTTCCAGGCATGGCTGGAGACGCCGAGCATGAAGATGTTGGCGCCGGAGCAGAACACCTTGTCGCGCGCGCTGGTGACCACGACCGTGCGCACCTCCGGGTGCTCGAAGCGGATGCGGTTGAGCGCATCGCTCAGCTCGATGTCAACCCCCAGGTCGTAGCTGTTGAGCTTGAGCTTGTAGCCGGGCCGCAGGCCGGCGTTCTCGTCCACGTCCAGCGCGAGGGTGGCGATGGCGCCTTCGCACTTCAGGTTCCAGTGGCGGTACTGCGAAGGGTCGACCTGGTAGTCGACCCGGCTGGGGCTGCTCATCGGGGCCTCCGGGAGTTGGCACTATCGTGCATCAGTTCGATCGGAATGGCCGGCAGAATAGTGCACTATGTTGCGTGGCGTCAAGCAGTGGATTTCATCTTCGGCTCCAGGCCCGGGACTCACGAGGGCAGGACCAGGGCCTCGCGCACCAGGCCGCGAAGCGCCTCGAAGGTGGGCTGCAGCGGCTGCGCGCTGGTGTCCAGCTGCAGGTCGGCCTTGGAATAAAAGGCCGCGCGGCCGGCCAGGATGCGGCGCAGGTCGTCCATCGCCTCGGGGCTCGCGGCCATCGGCCGGGTGTCGCCCTGGGCGATCACCCGCTTCATGTGGTCCTCGGGATCGGCCTGCAGCCACACGGTGGTGCAATGCGCCAGCAGCAGGTTGAACGTGGCGGGGTCGGACACCAGGCCTCCCGGCGTCGCGATGACCGCCTCGGGGTAGATCTGGATGGCCTCCTCGAGCGCGCGGCGCTCGTAGCGGCGGTAGGCATTCATGCCGTACAGCGCCTGGATCTCGCTGATGCTGCAGCCGGCGAACTTCTCGATCTCGCGGCTCAGCTCGACGAAGGGGAAGTCCAGGTCGTCCGCCAGCATCTGCCCCAGCGTGGACTTGCCGGCGCCGCGCAGGCCGATCAGCGCCACGCGCGGACTGCGCTGGGCCGAGCCGGTGCCCGTGCCCAGCATCTCTGCCACCGCCGTGCGCACGCGGCGCAGCGTGGCTTCGTCGCGCTGCTCCAGCAGTTCACGGATCAGCAGCCATTCCGGCGAGCTGGTCGTCACGTCGCCCAGCAGCTCGGCCAGCGAACACTGCAGCGCCTGCGCCACCTGCAACAGCACCAGGATGGACGCATTGCCGATGCCGTATTCCAGGTTGGCCAGGTGGCGCTCGGACACGTCCGCCGCGGCCGCCAGCGCCTTGCGGGTGAAGCCGCGGCGCGCGCGCAGCGCCCGCACGCGCTCGCCCAGCGCGACGAGGAAGGGGTTCTTGTCTGCCGCCTCCACGGCTGCGGCGCCCTGGCCTTCGGCCGCGCCGTTCCCCGGGGTTAACCCGGCCTCCTGAACTATAGTGCTTGACACGTCTGCTCCGCGGTCCTATCGTGCATCGCACGCACAATAATTCATCGACTCGCGGGCTGCAAGTGCGATGAAAGTGCGGGATTTGACCTCGTTCAATTGAAGCTGCCGTCCTGTCCCGTGCCGGACGGCGCCGCCCCCGAACCAAAGCCGCGATGTCCGAACTGTTGTTGAACCACCTGGCCGGCCGCTGGATCGCCGGCACCGGCGCCAGCACGCCGCTGCTCGATCCGGTGCTGGGCGACGAGCTGGTGCGCGTCGATGCCGGCGGCCTGGACCTGGCCGCCGGCTTCGCCTTCGCCCGCGAGCAGGGCGGGGCCGCGCTGCGGGCGCTCGGCTACCGCCAGCGCGCCAGCCTGCTGGCCGCCGTGCAACAGGTGCTGCAATCGAACCGCGATACCTACTACGCCATCGCCACCGCCAACAGCGGCACGGTGAAGAGCGATTCGGCCGTCGACATCGATGGCGCCATCTACACCCTGGGCCAGTACGCCCGATGGGGAGACACGCTGGGCGATGGCCACTTCCTCGCCGACGGCGAGGCGGTGAAGCTGGGCAAGGACGCGTCTTTCCAGAGCCAGCACCTGCAGGTGCCCACGCGCGGGATCGCGTTGCTGATCAATGCCTTCAACTTCCCGGCGTGGGGGCTGTGGGAGAAGGCGGCGCCGGCGCTGGTGTCGGGCGTGCCGGTCATCGTCAAGCCGGCCACGGCCACCGCCTGGCTCACGCAGCAGATGGTGCGGGACGTGGTGGACGCCGGCGTGCTGCCGGTCGGCGCGCTGTCCGTCGTCTGCGGTTCGTCCGCCGGGCTGCTGGATGCGCTGCAGCCCTTCGACGTCCTGTCCTTCACCGGCTCGGCCGACACCGCCGCGCTGATCCGCAGCCACCGAGCCGTGGCGCGGCAGTCGGTGCGCGTCAACATCGAGGCTGACAGCCTGAACACCGCGCTGCTGCTGGAAGGCGAGGCGCCGGACGGCGAGGCCTTCGGCCTGCTCGTGAAGGAGGTGGTGCGCGAGATGACGGTGAAGTCCGGCCAGAAGTGCACGGCGATCCGCCGCATCCTGGTACCCGAAGGGCTGTACGACAGTGCGGCGGAGGCCATCGGCGCCCGGCTGGCGAAGATCAGCGTCGGCAATCCGCGCAACGAAACGGTGCGCATGGGCGCGCTGGTCAGCCGCGCGCAGCTGGTGGCCGTGCGCGATGGCTTGGCGCAGCTGCGGCGCGAAACGCAGACGCTGCATGACGGCGCCACGCACGCGCTGGTCGATGCCGATCCGGCCGTCGCCTGCTGCGTCGGCCCCACGCTGCTGGGCACGCGCGATGCCGATGGCGCCGCGCTCGTGCACGACGTGGAAATCTTCGGCCCGGTCGCCACGCTGCTGCCTTACCGCGATGCCGGGCACGCGCAAACGCTGGTTCGGCGCGGCCAGGGTTCACTCGTCGCCTCGGTCTACGGCAGCGAGGCCGCGGCCCTGGCCCGCACGGCCCTCGAGCTGGCCGACAGCCACGGCCGCGTGCACGTCGTCTCGCCCGAGGTGGCGGCCTCGCACAGCGGCCACGGCAACGTGATGCCGCAATCCCTGCACGGCGGCCCCGGCCGCGCCGGCGGCGGCGAGGAGCTGGGCGGCCTGCGGGCGCTGGACTTCTACCACCGGCGCTGCGCCGTGCAGGCCGGCACCGGCGTGCTGGCCGCGCTGTGACGGAGGAGCCTGTGATGAACATGCCGCCCAATGTGAGCGTCCCTGGTCCGGTGTTCAACCTGGCGCAGCACCTGCTGGACCGAAACGCGGGCCGTTCCGCCAAGCCCGCCTTCATCGACGACCACGGCACGCTGAGCTACGGCGAGCTGTCCGAACGTGTGCGCCGCTGCGCCGCCGCCCTGCTGGCCCAGGGCCTGCGGCGCGAGGAACGCGTGCTGCTGCTGATGCATGACAACAACCACTGGCCGGTGGCGTTCCTGGGCGCGCTGTACGCCGGCATCGTGCCGGTGGCGGTCAACACCCTGCTGACGGCCGACGACTACGCCTACATGCTGCGCCACAGCCGCGCGCAGGCCGCGCTGGTGTCAGCGGCGCTGCTGCCGATGCTGGACGCCGCCACCGCGGCCGCGGCCGCGGCGGGCGAGGGCGGGCACGAGCTGAAGCACGTCATCGTCTCGCACCCCGCCACCGCATTGCCCGCCGGTGCGCACGACATCGACGCCCTGCTCGAAGCCCACGCCCCCCTCGCCCAGCCCGCCGCGACCGGACCGGACGACCCCGGCTTCTGGCTCTATTCCAGCGGCTCCACCGGACGGCCCAAGGGCACGGTGCACACCCATGCCAATGCCTACTGGACCGCGGCGCTGTACGGCACGCCGGTGCTGGGCCTGACCGAGCGCGACGTCTGCTTCTCCGCCGCCAAGCTGTTCTTCGCCTACGGGCTGGGCAACGCGCTGACGTTCCCGATGAGCGTGGGCGCCACCACGGTGCTGATGGCCGAGCGGCCGACGCCGGACGCGGTGTTCCGGCGCTGGACCGGCGACACCGAGCCCCTGCGCGCCGCGAAGCTCGAGCCCACCGTGTTCTACGGCGCGCCCACCGGCTACGCCGGCATGCTGGCCTCGCCCCTGCTGCCCGCGCGCTCCGAAGTGGCGCTGCGCCTGTGCTCCTCCGCGGGCGAGGCGCTGCCTGCCGAGCTGGGCCAGAAGTTCACGGCCCACTACGGCTGCGAGATCGTCGACGGCATCGGCTCGACCGAGATGCTGCACATCTTCATCTCCAACATTCCCGGCCGCGTGCGCTACGGCACCACCGGCTACCCGGTGCCGGGCTACGACATCGAGCTGCGCGGCGACGATGGCCTGCCGCTGCCGCCCCATGCCGATGGCTCGATCGACACCGGCGACCTCTACATCCGCGGCCCCAGCGCGGCGCTGATGTACTGGGGCAACCGCGACAAATCGCGCGAGACCTTCCAGGGCGGCTGGACCAAGAGCGGCGACAAGTACACCCGCAATGCCGACGGCACCTACACCTACGCCGGCCGCAGCGACGACATGCTGAAGGTCAGCGGCATCTACGTCTCGCCTTTCGAGGTCGAATCCACGCTGATGCAGCACCCGGCGGTGCTGGAGGCGGCGGTGATCGGCGTCAACGACGCCCAGGGCCTGACCAAGACCAAGGCCTTGGTGGTGCTGAAGCCCGGCGCCGCCGCCGGCGACGAGGAGTTGAAGGCCTTCGTCAAGGACCGCCTGGCGCCTTACAAGTACCCGCGCGCGATCGAGTTCGTGCCCGAGCTGCCCAAGACCGCCACCGGCAAGATCCAGCGCTTCCGGCTGCGGGAGCGGGAGGCGGCGAAGCCGTGAATGCCGTGGGCACGCCCCTCCACCGGCCCGCGGCAGCCGGTGCAGCCGGCGCCCTGGCCGGCACGGCCGCCGCCCACCCCGGCGCAAGCGCGCACGTCGACGTCGACTGGCACGGCCGGGTGGTGCGCATCGAGCACCGGTGGCTATCACCAGAAAGGCATGGCCACCCGCTGGTGGTCTTTCTTCACGAGGGCCTTGGCTCGGTGTCGATGTGGCGGGACTTTCCGCAACGCCTGGTCGATGCCCTGCAATGCCGCGGCCTGGTGTATTCCCGCCCGGGCTACGGCCGTTCCACCCCGCGCGACCGCGACGAACGCTGGGGCCCGGACTTCATGCACCGCCAGGCGCACGAGGTGCTGCCGGCGCTGTTCAACGCGCTGCACGTGGACACCGCGGCCGACAAGCCCTGGCTCTTCGGCCACAGCGACGGCGGCTCCATCGCGCTGCTGCATGCGGCGCGCTTCCCGCAGCGGGTGCGCGGCGTCGTCGTGCTGGCGCCGCACATCCTGGTGGAGGACCTCTCCATCAGCAGCATCGCCGCCGCCCGCCGCGCCTACGCCGACACCGACCTGCGCCAGCGCCTGGCGCGCCACCATGACGACCCCGATTCCGCCTTCTGGGGCTGGAACGACGTCTGGCTGTCCCCGGCCTTCCGCGAATGGTCGATCGAAGGCGAGGTCGGCACGATCGACGGCCCGGTCCTCGCCATCCAGGGACTGGACGATGAATATGGCACCCTAGAGCAGGTCCGCGGCATCGCACGGCGGGTGCCGCAGACCCGGCTGCTGGAGCTGCCCGGCTGCGGCCATTCTCCGCATCGGGATCAACCCGAGGCGGTGATCCGCGCCGTTGGCAGCTTCATGCAATTACTTTAGAGTTAAAGCATTCCGCGCCTTCCCGCGCACCGGAATCCCATCACAGGAGACTTGCGATGACCCCGCGCTTCATGGCCCTCGCCACCGCCGCCGCCTGCGCCGCCGCCCTGGCCCTGCCGGCTGCAGCCCAGAACACGGGCAAGCTCAAGGTGGGGCTGATGCTGCCCTACACCGGCACCTTCGCGGCGCTGGGCACCGCGATCGAGAACGGCTTCAGGCTGCACGTGGCGGAACAGGGCGGCAAGCTCGGCGGCCGCGAGATCGAGTTCTTCAAGGTCGACGACGAGTCCGACCCGTCCAAGGCCACCGACAACGTCAACAAGCTGATCAAGCGCGACAACGTCGACGTGCTGATCGGCACGGTGCACTCCGGCGTGGCCATGGCGATGGCCAAGGCCGCGAAGGACAGCGGCACCATGCTGATCGTGCCCAACGCGGGCGCGGATGCGGTGACCGGTCCGATGTGCGCGCCGCACATCTTCCGCAGTTCCTTCTCCAATTGGCAGCCCGGCTATGCGATGGGCGAGGTGGTGGCCAAGAAGGGCCACAAGAACGTCGTCACCATCACCTGGAAGTACGCCGCGGGCGACGAGTCGGTCAAGGGCTTCAAGGAGGCCTTCGAGAAAAGCGGCGGCAAGGTGACCAAGGAGCTGAGCCTGCCCTTCCCGAACGTGGAGTTCCAGGCCCTGCTCACCGAGATCGCCGCGGCCAGGCCCGATGCGGTCTACACCTTCTTCGCCGGCGGCGGCGCCGTCAAGTTCGTCAAGGACTACGCCGCGGCGGGCCTGAAGGGCAAGATCCCGCTGTACGGTGCCGGCTTCCTCACCGACGGCACGCTGGAAGCCCAGGGCGCCGATGCCGCCGACCTGCTGACCACGCTGCACTACGCCGACAGCCTGGGCACCCCGCGCGACAACGCCTTCCGCCTGGCCTACGCCAAGAGCTACAAGCTGCAGCCCGACGTGTACGCGGTGCAGGGCTATGACGCAGCGCAGATGCTGGCGGTCGGCCTGAATGCGGTGAAGGGCGACATCTCGAAGAAGGGCGCCTTCGCCGACGCGCTGCGCAACGCAAAGATCGACAGCCCCCGCGGCCCCTTCACCTTGTCGAAGTCGCACAACCCCGTGCAGGACATCTACCTGCGGCAGGTGAGCGGCAAGGAGAACAAGTCGATCGGCATCGCTTCGAAGTCCCTGGCCGACCCGGGCCGCGGCTGCCGCATGTAAGGCCGCCCCGCTCCCGCCTGCGTCATTCGTCTCGACGGCCGCACCGAACAGCGCGGCCGCGTGGGAAAGCCTTGCCCGATGGACCTCGCCACCTTCCTGATCCAGTGCCTCAATGCACTGCAGTACGGCCTGCTGCTGTTCCTGGTGGCTTCGGGACTGACGCTCATTTTCGGCATCATGGGCGTCATCAATCTCGCCCACGGCGCCTTCTACATGATCGGCGCCTACATGGCCTACGCGCTGGCGCCGGTGGTGGGGGCCACCTTCGGCGGCGGCTTCTTCGCCACGCTGTTCGTCGGCCTGGTGCTGTCGGTCATCCTGGGCTACCTGCTCGAGTGGGTCTTCTTCAGCTACCTGTATGAACGGGAGCACCTGCAGCAGGTGCTGATGACCTATGGGCTGATCCTGGTCTTCGAGGAACTGCGCAGCCTGATCGTCGGCGACGACGTGCACGGCGTGCAGCCGCCCGCCTGGCTGGCCGGCACGCTGCCGCTGGGCGAGGTGATGACCTACCCGGTGTACCGCCTCTTCATCTCGGCCGTTTGCCTGTTGCTGGCGCTGGGCATGTACCTGGTCCTGACACGAACCAAGCTCGGCATGATGATCCGTGCCGGCAGCGCCAACCGCGAGATGGTGCAGTCGCTGGGCATCGACATCAGCTTCCTGTACCGCGTGGTCTTCGCGGCGGGCGTTGCCATCGCGGTGCTGGCGGGCATGCTGGCGGCACCGGTGTCCTCTGTGTACCCCGGCATGGGCAACAGCGTGCTGATCGTCTGCTTCGTCGTGGTCGTCATCGGCGGCATCGGCTCCATCCGCGGCGCGCTGCTGGCGGCGATGCTGATCGGCATCGTCGACACCTTCGGCAAGGTCTTCGTGCCGCAGGCGGCCGGCGTGGGCGTGTACCTGCTGATGGCCTTGATCCTGCTGTGGCGGCCGCAGGGCCTCTTCAAAGCTGCTTGAGGAGGCGACACCATGGAAGACACCCGCCCCCGCGCCGCCTTCGTCGTCACCGTGTTCGCCGCGCTGGCGCTGTGGCCGCTGGCCGCCGGTTCCTATGGGCTGGACCTGGTCAACAAGATCATGGTCTACGCCATCCTGGCGCTGAGCCTGGAACTGCTGGTCGGCACCACCGGCCTGGTGTGCTTCGGGCAGGCCGCGTTCTTCGGCATCGGCGCCTACGCGGCGGTGCTGCTGTCGCCGGCCGACGCGCCGGCTTCCGCGCTGTGGCTGCTGCCGGTGGCCGCGCTGGCGGCGGGGCTGTACGCGCTGGTGGTGGGCGCGCTGTCCCTGCGCACGCAAGGCGTCTACTTCATCATGGTCACGCTGGCCTTCGCGCAGATGGCCTACTACGTGGTGCACGACACGCCGCTGGGCGGCGGCACCGATGGCATCTACCTGATGATGAAGCCGACGCTGCTGGGGCTGGACATGGACGCGCCTTTCGTGATCTATGGCGTCACGCTGGCCTGGCTGGCCGGCGTGTTCGTGCTGCTGGCCCTCATCAAGCGCTCGCCCTTCGGTCGCGCGCTGGCCGGCATCAAAGCCAACGAGCAGCGCATGCGTGCCACCGGCTTCTCGACCTACCCGTACAAGCTGGCCGCCTTCACGCTGTCCGGCACGCTGGCGGGCGTGGCGGGCTTCCTGTTCGCGGTGAAGGACGGCTTCGTGAACCCCGAGCTGATGAGCTGGCACTTCAGCGGCGCGGTGCTGATCATGATCATCCTGGGCGGGCTGGGCCATTTGCGCGGCGCGCTGGTCGGCGCCTTCGCCTTCGCGCTGCTGCAGGAGTTCTTCAAGTCCGAGGCCATCTTCGGCGGCTTCGCCAAGCACTGGCACCTGGGACTTGGGCTGGCCATCATCGCCAGCGTGGCGCTGCTGCCGCGCGGCCTGGTGGGGCTGCCCGGGCAATGGAAGCAGCGACTCACCGGCCGCCGCAGCGCGCCCGCAGTGGCGCTGGTGGAGGCGGGCCATGACTGAGATCCTGCTGCGCGGCGACGCCATCACCCGCCGCTGGGGCGGCCTGGTGGCCGTGGACCGGGTGTCGATCGAACTGAAGCGCGGCCAGGTTCATGCGGTCATCGGCACCAACGGCGCCGGCAAGTCCACGCTGATCAACATCCTGTCGGGCGAGATCCCGCCGTCGTCGGGCCGGGTCGAGCTGCTCGGGCAGGACGTGACCGCCTGGCCGCAACCGAAGCGGGCGCGGGCGGGCCTGGGCCGCAGCTACCAGCGCACCACCATCTACCCACAGTTCACCGTGCTGGAGAACTGCCGCCTCTCCGCGCAATCACGCGTGCAGCAGCCCTGGGCCTGGTGGCGGGATGCTCGGCGCGACGCGCAAAGCGGGGCCGCCGCGCGTGACGCCGCCGCGCGCGCCGGCCTGAACGCCGTGCTCGACCGCCCGGCCGGCCTGCTGTCGCACGGCCAGAAGCGCCAGCTGGAGATCGCGATGTGCCTGGCCACCGCGCCGCAGGTGCTGCTGCTGGACGAACCGCTGGCCGGCATGGGCGCCGAGGAAACGGAACGCATGCTGGCCCTGCTGGCCGAACTGCGCGCCGGCCACGCCATCCTGCTGGTGGAGCACGACATGGACGCGGTGTTCCGCATCGCCGGCCGCATCACGGTGATGGTGAACGGCGCGGTGATCGCCAGCGGCGGGCCCGAAGCGGTGCGCCACGACCCGGAAGTCCAGGCCGCGTACCTTGGAAGTCATTCATGAACGGCCGCCCCAGCACCGACATCCTGCTCGACGCCCGCGGCCTGCACGCCTGGTACGGTTCCAGCCACGTGCTGCAGGGCGTGGACATCAGCATCCGCCGCGGCGAGACGGTGGGCCTGCTGGGCCGCAACGGCATGGGCAAGAGCACGCTGATCCGCACGCTGCTGGGCCACGTGGCGCAGCGCGAAGGCCGCATCGCGATCGACGGCGCGGACTGCTCGCGCGCCAAACCGCACGAAGTCGCACGCCGCGGCATCGCCTACGTGCCCGAGGGCCGCGGCGTCTTTCCCAACCTGAGCGCGCGCGAGAACCTGCTGATGGCCTCGCGCCCCGCGGCCGATGGCAGCGGCTGGACGCTGGCCCGCGTGCTCGCCACCTTCCCGCGGCTGCAGGAGCGCTTCGGGCACCTGGGCGGGCAGCTGTCCGGCGGCGAGCAGCAGATGCTCTCGATCGGCCGCGCGCTGATGACGCAGCCGTCGCTCATCATCCTGGACGAGGCCACCGAAGGCCTGGCGCCGCTGGTGGTGGCCGAGATCTGGCGCGTCGTCGGCGAGATCCGCGCCAGCGGCATCGCCACGCTGATCGTCGACCGCGACTACCGCAAGGTGCTGTCGCGCAGCGACCGCGCGCTGGTGCTGCAGAAAGGCCGCGTGGTGCTGCAGGGCGAGGCCGCCACGGTCGCCGCCGACCCCGCGCTGGCCGGCTGCCTTGGCGTCTGAACGAGTTTCGAGCGAGGTCCGACATGGCCGACTTCTTCGACGACCCCACGCAACTGGCCCCGCCGCGCACGCTGTGCGAACGCCGGCCCGATGGCTCGCTGCTGCTGCGCTCGCCCGAGCCGCTGAGCGACTACGCCCGCTGCATCGGCGAGTGGGTGCAGCAGTGGGCGCGCGAGACGCCCGATGCGCTGGCCCTGGCCGAGCGTGATGCCACCGGCGGCTGGCGCCGGGTGTCCTACCGTGAATTGAGAGCGGCCATCGGCAGCATCGGGCAGGCGCTGATCGGCCTGGAGCTGCCCGCCGGCCGCCCGGTGGTGGTGTTGAGCGACAACGCCGTGGACCATGCGCTGCTGGCCCTGGCCGCGATGCACGTCGGGCGCGCGGTGTGCACCGTCTCCAGTGCCTATTCGCGCCTGACCAGGGATCACGGCAAGCTGCGCGGCATCCTGCAGGCCCTGCAGCCCGGGCTGGTGTACGCGTCCGACGCCGCGGTGTACGGCCCGGCGATCGCCGCGTGCGACGTGGACGTGCCCATCGTCTTCAGCCGCGGCGCCGCCGACGTGCCCGGCGCCATCGACTTCGCGGCGCTGCGCGCCACCGCCGAGACACCGGCCGTGACGCAGGCCTTCGAAGCCATCCAGCCCGACGACCACGCCAAGTACCTGCTGACCTCCGGCTCCACCGGCCATCCGAAGGTGGTGATCAACACCCACCGCATGCTGTGCGCCAACCAGCAGATGATTGCGCAGACCTGGCGCTTCCTGGCCCACACCAAACCGGTGCTGCTGGACTGGCTGCCCTGGAGCCACACCTTCGGCGCCAACCACAACCTGAACCTGGTGCTGAAGCACGGCGGCTCGCTGTACATCGACGAGGGCCGGCCCGCGCCCGGCCTGATCGAGAAGACCGTGCGCAACCTGCGCGAGGTGCAGCCGACGCTGCACTTCAACGTGCCGCGCGGGCTGGACATGCTGCTGCCGCACCTGGAAGCCGATCCTGAGCTGGCGCGCGATGCCTTGTCGAACCTGCAGCTGATCTTCTACGCCGGCGCCGCGCTGCCGCCGGCCAGCTGGCAGCGCCTGGAGGCGCTGGCAGCCAAAGTACGCGACACCCCGCTGTGGCTCACCACCTCCTGGGGCTCCACCGAAACCTCGCCCGCCGCCACCAGCGCGCACTGGAAGCTCGAAGGCGCCGGCTGCATCGGCGCGCCGCTGCCGGGCATCGAGCTCAAGCTGGTGCCGAACGGAGAAAAGCTGGAAATCCGCGTGCGCGGCGTCTCGGTCTTCCCCGGCTACCGCAACGCGCCCGAGCTGACGGCCGAGGCCTTCGACGAGGAAGGCTTCTACCGCATCGGCGACGCGGGCTACCTGGTGGACGACGAGCACCCGGAGCGGGGCGTGATGTTCAACGGCCGCGTCGCCGAGGACTTCAAGCTCGGCAGCGGCACCTGGGTCTCGGTGGGCACGCTGCGGGTCAAGCTGGTGTCGGCCTTCGCGCCCTGGGCGCAGGACGTGGTGCTGACCGGCCACGGCGGCGACGAGCTGGGCGCGCTGGTCTTTCCCAGCCCGGCCGCGGCAGCGGCCGACCCGGCGGCCGTGCGCGGCGCCATCGCCGCCGCGCTGCAGCACCTGCGTGCGGAAGGCGGCGGCTCGTCGCAATGCCCGGCGCGGGTGATGCTGCTGACCGAGCCGCCGAGCGCGGATGCCGGAGAAATAACCGACAAAGGCTACGTCAACCAGCGCGCGGTGCTGGCCCGCCGCGCGGCCGAGGTCGACCGGCTGCATGCGCGACCGGACGATCCCCGCGTGATCACCTGACGCGGCCCGCCGGCGCGGCCACGCCCATCCCGCGTTCGATCACGGCCGGCGATGCCCCCTGCCGCGCAGCCGCGCGCGCCCGGCGCTTGCGCAGCCAGATCAGCACGCCGGTGGCGCTGAACACCGCCACCGCGACGCCCATCAGCGAGATCAGCACCCGCCCTGGCGTGCCCGCGATGCGGGCGGAGTGCAGCGGGAACATCGCCTGCAGGAAGACGTCGCCCGCGCTGCCGGTGCCGGGCACGCGTTCACCGACCAGTGCGCCGCTGCGCGAGTCGAAATAGAGCCACGGGTTGCCCAGCCCCGCGCCGGCGCGTTCCTGGCCGGGCAGGAAAAAGCCGACGCCCCACACGCCATGCCGCGTCGAGACGAAGGCGGCGCCGGCCGGCACCGTCCAGCCGCGGCGGCGGGCCTCGGCGCGGCCCAGTTCCACCGCCTCCGCAACACCGAAGGCGGGCTCGATCGGCCGCTCCGGCGGTGCCGGCTTGCGGCTGGCGAAAGGCGAGGGCGCCAGCGGCGAGAACCAGGACAGCACCGGCCGCATCACCTCGTCCTGCAAGTTCATCGACACCGAGGTCACGGCCAGCATCAGCACCAGCAGCCAGGTCCAGACCGCGCCGGAGCGGTGCAGGTCGAAGACCAGGCGGTGGCCGCCGGCGCGCCAGCGCAAGGCCAGCGAGCGCCGCCAGGCCGTCGCCTTCGGAAACGCCAGCCACAGCGCGACGAAACAGTCGGCCACCCAGCCGATGGCGATCAGTCCCATCAGCCAGATGCCGAACTCGATGCCACCGCCGGCCGGGATGTGCAGGCTGTAGTGCAGCTTGTAGAGGAAGGGCAGCAGGTGCTCGCGCGACAGCGACACCTCGCCCCACAGGCGGCGGCCGACGATGCGCCCGCTCGCCGGGTCGACCGTGACCTGGTTGTGGTCCAGCTCGAACGGCCGCTGCGTCGCCGGGTCGATGCGCGGCTGCACCGAGAAGCCCTGCGCCCGCCCGGGCTCCGCCGCCAGTTCGAAGTAGGTGACGCGCACGCGCGGGTCCGCCGCTTCGATCGCGGCGGCCAGTTCGGCCGGCGGTCGCGGCGGTCCTTCGCTGGTGGCGTTGAAGAGCTGCGGGTTCAGCCAGGCGTCCAGCTCCTGGTCCCACGAGATCACCGCGCCGGTGAGCCCGGCGATGAACAGCGCCGCCGCGGCGGCCAGGCCGAACCAGCGGTGGAAGCGCTGTGCCGCGGCGCGCAGCCGCTGCGGCAGCGTGCGCGGCGCACGGCGGGGCGTGTCCATCGCCTGCACGCTGCGCCTACCAGCGGTACGCCACCGACGCGGTCGCACGCCGCCCGTCACCCGGCACGCACCAGCCGCCGTTGCACAGCAGCGTCTCGCGGTCGCCCAGGTTGCTGACGTTCAAACGCAGCGTCCATGCGCCGGTGGTGTAGCCCAGCAGCGCGTCCAGCGTGGTGAAGGCGGGCACGGTGGCGCGGGTGCCTTCCCAGTCTTCGGTGCGGCCGACGCGGCGCACACCCAGGCCGGCATGCAGGCCGCGCACGAACCAGTGGTCCACCCGCGTCCACACGGCCGCCTGCTGCTTCGGCTGGCCCACCAGCGGCAGGCCGACCTCCGCCGCGCGTTCGCTGCGGGTCGTCACCGCATCGGTGTAGGCGTAGGACGCAATCAGCTGCACGTCCCGCACCAGCTCGCCCTTGGCTTCCAGCTCGATGCCGCGCGAGCGCACCTCGCCGGTCTGCACCGGCTTGGGCAGGCCGGCGCGGCGCTTCTTCACCTCGGTCTGGCGCAGCTCGTAGGCCGCGGCCGAGAGCACCAGGTTGCCGCGCTGCCAGCGCAGCCCCAGTTCGAACTGTTCGCCGCGGGTGGGGCGGTAGCGGCGGCCCTCGTTGTCGGTGCCGGACTGCGGCTCGAAGGACTGGCTCCAGCTGGCGAAGGGCGCCAGGCCCGGCGCGATCTCGTAGACCAGGCCGACGCGGCCGGTGGTGGCGCCGGTCTTCTCGGTGCCGGCACCGCGCAGGCTGCTGCGCACCTCGTCGCGGCGCACGCCGGCCAGCGCGGTGAGCGCGCCCAGCTTCACCTGGTCCTGCAGGTACAGGCCGATCCGCTTCTGGTGTTCGGCATCGTCCGAATCCAGCGAGAACGCGCCCGGCGCGGCACCGTACTGCGGCGCGGCCAGGTTCAGCGGTGCCAGGTCGGCCCCGAGCCAGCGGCTGCCGATGTGGTGGTTGACCGCATCGATGCCGGCCAGCAGCTGGTGCTTCAGCGCACCGGTGTCCAGCTGCAGCTGCACATGGGTGTCGGTGCTGATGCCCCGGGTGGTCTCCAGCTCGTCCCAGGCCACGCGGTTCCACAGCACGGGATTGGCCGGGTCCGCGCCGCGCAGGCCGGAGAAGCGCACGTGGTTGCTGGTGTCGATCCAGCGCAGGCCGTGGTGCAGCGTCGCCCCGTCGCCCAGGCGCTGCTCGAGCAACCAGCCGAAGGAGGACTGCCGCGTGTCCTGGCGGTCGTAGCCCGGCTCGCCGACGAAGCGGTCACGCGGCAGCCGGCCTCCCTGCGGGCCGGGCAGCAGCGAGCCTTCCGCGGGCAGTCCCCAGATGTAGGCGGTGCGCCGCTCGGCGTGGTGCGCGAGCAGCGTGAGCGAGGTGTCCGAATTCGGCGACCAGCGCAGCGAAGGCGCCAGGTAGCGGGCGTCGTTGGGCACGTGGTCGATGCTGGTGTCCGCATCGCGCGCCAGCACGACGAGGCGGGCCGCCCAGTCGCCGGACGTGGCGCCCGGCGCCTCGCCGGACGACCAGGCAAGCCCCAGGTCGGCCGCCAGCTGGCGGTGGCGCTGGTTGCCGGCCTCCAGCACCAGCTCGTTCAGCGGCTGCGGCTGCGGCCGCTTGGTGACGACGTTGAGCACGCCGCCGGGCGATGCGGCGCCGTACAGCAGCGAGGCCGCGCCCTTCAGCAGTTCCACCCGCTCGAAGCCGTAGGGCTCCTGCTGGCCGGTGGCCCAGCCCGAGCCGCCCAGCTTCAGGCCGTCGCGGTAGATGCTGCCGCTGCCATCGTGCATGCGGAAGCCGCGGCTGTAGAACACGTCGTAGGAGTTGCTGTAGCCGGGGTCGTGCAGAACGCCGGGCGTGTAGGCCAGGACCTCGGCGATGCTGGTCGCCTTCAGGTCGGCGATCTGCTCGGCACCGATGACGGACACGGACTGCGGCGTCTCCAGCAGCGGCGTGTCGGTCTTGGTGGCCGTGGCGCTGCGGCGAGCGCCATAGCCGGCGATGGGGCCGGTGCCGGCTTCGCGCGCCTGGCTCGCGCGGGCGCGCACCACCGGCAGCACGGCCACGGTGGCGGCCGGCGCGGCGGGGGCGCGGTCCACCACCAGCAGCCGGCCGTCGATGCGGCCGCGCAGCCCGCTGCCCTGCAGCAGCTGCGCCAGCGCCGCCGGCGCGGTGTAGGCGCCTTGCACGCGTGGCGCCTGCCGCCCCTGCAGCAGGTCGGCCGCGGCGGCCATCTGCAGGCCGTACTGGCGCGCCAGCATCGCCAGCGCCTGGTCCAGCGGCTGGGGCGGCAGCGCGACGTTCAGCGTCGGCCCGGCCGTGGCGGGGGTGGCCTGGGCTGCTGCCGGCGGCCCGGCCAACAGTAGCGTGATGGCCGCCGCGCCGCAGGCCAGCGCGAACGGCGTGGCACGGTGGCCGCCGTGGCGCGGGTGGGGCCACACGGCGGTGGAGGGCGGGTGCTTGTCGGGCAGGGCAGCGATCGTCAGGTCGGGGTTCATGGGGATTGCTCGTGGAAAGACGGTTTCCCCTGCACTACGAATGGGCGCGGCGATTCCCTCACGCGCGTTCCACATCCCCCGCACCGCACTGCACAGGGCCGCAAGGCACCGCACCGCACCGCACCACACCACACCGCACCGCACCGCACCGCACCGCACCGCACCGTGCCGTGCCGTGCCGTGCCGTGCCGTGCCGTGCCGTGCCGTGCCGCACGGCGCCGGCTGCCCGGCACGGCGTGCGTGGTGGCGGCCCTGGGTTCAGCCGCGGGTCAGCGCCGGCGGATCGTGAGGCCGCCGTCGCGGTCGGTGTCCACGGTGACCGGCAGCACCGCCGGCAGGCCGCGCAGCCAGTGCTGGCCGCTTGCGATGTCGACCCGGGCCAGCACCGGCAGCGCGGCGGCCGCCGGCTCGATGCGCACCGGCCCGCCGGCGCGGTAGCGGTTCAGCCGCGCCACCACCTCGCCCAGCGGCACGCGGTCGAACTCCAGCCAGCCGGAACGCCAGCTGGCCACGGTGGCCGGCGCGGGCTCGGCCAGCAGGGCGCCGGCGCCGTCGACGCGCGCGGCCTGCCCGGCTTCCAGCTGCAGCACCGGCGACCCGGCCGCCCGCGCGCCTTCCACCCGCACCCGGCCCGACTCGACCGCGATGCGGACCCCATCCGCCTCGATGCGCACCTCGAAGCGGGTGCCCAGCACGATGACGCGGGCCGCGCCGGCCTGCACGACGAAAGGCCGTTCGGCGTCCCGGGCGACGGCGAAGAACGCGCCGCCTGCAAGCAAATGCACCTCGCGGCGGCGGGCGGTCAGGCGCACCTCCGCCGCGCTGTGCGCATCCAGCGTCAGCGCCGAGCCCTCGGGCAGCGGCAGCCGCGCGGTGCGGCCCGTCGGCGTGGCCAGCGCGGTCTGCCACTCGGGCATCCACTCGCGCCAGGCCTGCCAGGACAGCAGGGCGGCGCTGCCGCATCCGGCCAGGCCGAGCAGCGCGCCCAGGGCCTGGCGACGACCCTTGCGCGCCGCGCCGGGCGCCGGCGCAAACCGTCCGCCAAGCGCCCCGGCGCCCTCGGCATGCACGGCGCCCCGGGCCGGCGCGGCACCCTGCTGCAAGGCCGCCTGGGCGACGTCCATCGCCCGCGTCACTTCACGCTCGATGGTCTTGCGCGAGACGCCGAAGCGGTCCGCCAGCGCCTCGTGCGGTGCGCCCTCCAGCCGATGGGCAAGGAACACCGCGCGCGCCCGCTCCGGCAACGCGGCCAGTGCGCTTTCGACGGCGCGCAGCGCCTGCCCGTAGGCATGCGACTCCGCCACGTCGGGCGCATGGGCGGGCCCGCCGAGCAGGCGCGGCACCAGCTCGCCGCGCCAGTGGTCTTGCCGGCGCAGGTGGTCGATCGCCAGCCGTTCGGCGACGGTGAAGAGGTAGGCCCGCCGATGGTCCGCGGTGGCCGGCACCGCCGCGCCGGCCTCGCCGTCATGCCGCTGGCTGACGCGCAGCCAGGCGTCCTGCGCCAGGTCGCGCGCGGTCTCGCTGCAGCCGGTACGGCGGCGCAGGAAGCGCACCAGGTCGCGGTGGCTGGCGGCAAACGCATCGAGCCAGGGCGAGCCGGCCGCCCGCGGAGCCGAAGGAAGGCCGCGAGCCGGGGCGGCGTGTGGGTTCAAGGCTGAGTCCGGTGAGAAGGCGGTGACGCAACATTTAAACACGAATCGTTCTTACTACGATTAGAATCCGCGCCGTTTCGCCCCGGGCACCTCGGTGCAAGACCCCCCAGGCCCCCCCCAAGACCCCCAAGACCCTCGGGCCGCCCCGATCCCCTCCCTCACCCTGCATCCATGCTCCGCTCCCTCACGCCTGTCGCACCCGCCCCATCCGTTCCCCCCGCCACGGCCCTCCGGGCCACCGCCCTCGCGTCCTTGCTGGTCCTGCTGGCCGGCGGCGCGTCACCGGTGGCGGCGCAATCCGCCGAGGGCGGGCAGGTGGTGGTCACCGCCACCCGCGGCAGCAAGGCGGTCGAGAAGATCCCCGGCGCGGTCACCGTGATCAGCAGCCAGGACATCGCCCAGCAGACCCTGGTGGCCGAGGACCTGAGCCAGCTGCTGTCCGTGCTCGCGCCGTCGTACGCACCCTCGCGGCAGAAGCTGACGAGCTTCGGCGAGTCGATGCGCGGCCGCAACGCGCTGATCCTGTTCGACGGCATCCCGCAGAGCAACCCGCTGCGCAACGGCGCGCGCGAAGGCTATTTCGCCGATCCGTCGGTGATCGAGCGCATCGAGGTCATCAGCGGCGCCTCCGCCATCCAGGGCCTGGGCGCCACCGGCGGCATCATCAACTTCATCTCGCGCACCCCACGCACCGAGGGCACCCGCCAGCGGGTGGAGCTGAAGTACGGCACGCAAGGCCACCACGACGACGCACTGTGGAAGGCCGGCTACACGCTGGAGCACAAGGGCGCCTTCGACGCGCTGCTGTACCTGGGCGGCACGCTGCGCGGCGTGGGGGTGGACGGCCATGGCCAGCGCCTGGGCTTCGAGGGCGTGCAGGGCGATACGCAGGACTCCCAGGCCGGCGACCTGTTCCTGAAGCTCGGCCACGACTTCGGCGCCCAGCGGCTGCAGTTCTCCTTCAACCGCTTCGAGCTCGACGGCGACGGCGACTGGAAAGCCGTGCCCGGCAACCGCGCCACCGGCCGCCTCACCGGCGCCACCGAAGGCACGCCGGCGGGCATGCCCCCGCGCAACGAGGTGCGCACCCTCTCGCTGGACTGGACGCACCACGACCTGGCCGGCGGCCAGGCCCGCGCGCAGGTCTACAAGCAGGACTTCAGCGCGCTGTACGGCGCCACCGCCGCCACCACCTTCCAGGACGCCGCCATCGCCCCGCGCGGCACGCTGGTCGACCAGTCCGAGGTCGTCGCCGACAAGGCCGGCGCGAAGCTCAGCTGGGTGCGGCCGGACCTGGGCCTGGAAGGGCTGGAACTGACCACCGGCCTGGACTGGCTGAAGGACACCTCCCAGCAGCGCCTGGCGCTGACCGGCCGCAGCTGGGTGCCGCCACTGAAGTTCAGCAGCCTCGCGCCTTTCGCGCAGCTGGAATACGAGTTCGGCGACTTCACGCTGCGCGGCGGCGCGCGCCGCGAGCGCGCCACGCTGGAGGTGGACACCTACCGCACGCTGGCCTTCTACAACAGCCGGGAAGTCGGCGGCGGCAATCGCAGCTTCAGCCAGTGGGTCAAGAGCCTGGGCGGCGTGTGGCGCCTGGGCGGCGGCTGGTCCACCTTCCTCTCGTACAACGAAGGCTTCGGCGTGCCCGACGTCGGCCTGGTGTTGCGCGCCGTCAGCGCCGCCAACCAGTCGGTCGACCGGCTGATCGCGCTGGAGCCGGTGGTGACCGACAACCGCGAACTGGGCATCGCCTGGCGCGGCGCGGCGGGCAGCTTCTCGGCCTCGGTCTACGACTCGCGCTCCGACCTCGGCTCGCAGATCCGCGTCGACGCGACGACCGGCGTCGGCTCGGTGCAGCGCGTGCCGGTGCACGTGAAGGGACTGGAGTTCTCCGGCGAGCTGCGGCCGGCGCCGCGCTGGACGCTGTCGGCCAGCCTGGCGCTGACCCGCGGCAAGACCGCCGCGCAGGCCGGCGCGCCGATGGACGTGGACCTGGGCGCCCGTTCGCAGGGGCCGGACAAGCTGGTGCTGGGCGCGGCGTGGCAGGTGACGCCGCAGGCGGCGGCGCGGCTGCAGGCCACGCACCTGCGCTCACGCGCGATCAACCTGGGCCGCAGGGTCGGCACCGCGCGGCTGGAAGAACGCTTCAACGGCTACACCCTGGCCGACTTCATCGGCACCTGGAACACCGGCTGGGGCGAGTTCGGCCTGGGCATCGAGAACCTGTTCGACCGCCAGTACGTCGGCTACTTCGCCCAGGCCAACCCGGCCGGCACCAAGGACGACTACTTCGCCGGCCGTGGCCGCACCGTCACGCTGAGCTGGCGGCGCAGCTTCTGACGATGGACCGCGCCGCCCCCGAACCCACCGCCCGCCGCGGCGCCCGCCTGCGAACCGCCTGGCTGCGCGTGCACCGCTGGCTGGCCTGGTCGCTGGGCCTGCCGCTGGTGGCGGTGGCGCTGCTGGGGGCGGCGCTGATCGTGCTGAAGCCACTGGACCAGGCGCTGAACGCGCGGCTGTTCCAGGCCACCGCCGCGCCGCCCGCGCCCGGCCTGCTGGAGCGCACGCGCGCCATCCTGGTCCACGAATTCGGCCCGCGGGCCGCGCTCACCTTCCGCCCGCCGCGCGCGCCGGGCGAAAGCCTGGCCGTCATCGTGCGCGGGCCCTGGCAGGGCACGGTCTACCTCGATCCCGCCACCGCCGCCGAGCTGGGCCGGCGCGGCGAACGCGAAGGCTTCTTCAACCTCGCGTTCGAGCTGCACAGCACGCTGCTGCTCGACGACGCCGGCAAGCCGCTGCTCGCCGCGCTGGCGGCCGGCTACCTGGTGCTGCTGGCCTCCGGCCTGGTGCTGTGGTGGCCGCGCCAGTGGCGGCGCGCCTGGTCGGTGGCGCTGCACCGCGGCACGCTGCGCGGCCTGTTCGACCTGCACCGCGCCGGCGGCTCGCTGCTGGGCCTGCTGATCCTGGTGCCCGTGGCCAGCGGCGCCTACATGGCGTGGCGGCCGCTGTCGGCCACCATCACCGCCTGGGCCGGCCATCCACCGGTCCAGCCGCCGCGCGTGCCGGCCGGTGCCGTGGCCGAGCCGGCCACGCTGGACCAGCTGGTGGCCGGCGCTCAGGCCCGCTTCCCCGAGGGGATGGTGGGCTACGTGCAGGTCCCGCCCGCACCACCCGCTCCGGCCGGCACCGCGCGGCCGGTGCGGGTGCGGCTGAAGCTGCCCGACGACCCGCACCCCAACGGCCTCACCTCCGTCTGGTGCCACCCAGCCAGCGGCGCGGTGCTGCAGGTCGACCGCTGGAACCGCCTGGACGTTGGCGCGCGCGCCTACGCGGTCATCTACCCGCTGCACACCGGCACGCTGGGCGGCCTGGCGCACGAAGCGCTGAACCTGCTGCTGGGCCTGGCGCTGGCCGGCCTGGGCGCCAGCGGCTGGTGGATGTGGTGGCTGCGGCGGCGCGCCCGCGCCGGCCAACCCGCCCGTTCCGGCACCGCCGCCGCGCCGCAGCTGCCATGAACCCCACGACCGGCGGCGTGCGGTTTCGCACGCCGGGCGCCGGCGCGTGGTGGACGAATTGATGCCGACGTAACGACTGGCAAAGCCGCGGGCGCCGCCAGCGCCGCCTGCCTACCATCGCGCCCGTTGGCACACCCGTGCGAAAGCCGGGGTCGCAAAGTTCCCGGTCTAACGCCGCGCCGAAGCCACCGGTGCGGCCACGGCAGCGGGGCCGCCTGCCCACGCGTCGCGTCGGTTGTGGTTCCCGCTGAGGCCCTCTTCGTTCCAGCCCAGCCCGACACCCAACCGCCGTCCATGAAGAAGTCCTTCCCCGCCCTGTTCGCCCCCCTCGCGCTCGCGCTGGGCCTGGCGGCCTCCGCCGCGCTGGCCGCGCCCCCCGCCGACCGCGTGCCGCACCGCGAGAAGCCCGCCTTCCCGATCCTCACGCTGCCCGACCGCGCCGCCGCCGGCCAGCGCGCGATCGACCTGCTGAAAGACCGCCTGCCCGAGGTGGCGGCGTTCTACGGCAAGTCGGCCGACGAACTGAAGGCCGAGCTGCTGAACGACCACCGCCTGCGGATCGACCAGCGCGGCCGCCTGTTCGCGATCGACGAACTGGACGCGCCGCTGCCGGCCACGCTCGCGCCGCAGCAGACCACCGGCCTGCTCGACGGCACGCTGGCGCCGCTGGACCAGACCTTCCTGCTGCACAGCCGCCCCGGCGCCAAGCGCACCATCTACCTGAACTTCAAGGGCGCCACGCTGACCGGCACCGCCTGGAACAGCGCCGGCGGCAGCATCACCGCGCCGCCGTACGACATCGACGGCGTGCCCGGCACCTTCTCGACCACCGAGCTGCAGCGCATCCAGTACATCTGGCAGCGCGTGGCCGAGGACTACGCCGCCTTCGACGTCAACGTGACGACCGAGGCCGTCCCGCTCGACCGCATCGCCCGCAGCGGCTCCACCGACGACGTCTTCGGCACCACGGTGCTGATCACCACCCGCGCCGGCGTCTTCAGCTGCAGCTGCGGCGGCGTGGCCTACCTGGGCGTGTTCGACGACACCAGCGAGTACTACAAGCCCGCGCTGGTCTTCTACGACGCGCTCGGTTCGGGCAACGAGAAGTACGTGGCCGAGGCCATCTCGCACGAGGCCGGCCACAACATGGGCCTGGGCCACGACGGCACCGCCACCGCCGGCTACTACAGCGGCCACGGCAGCGGCGCCACCGGCTGGGCGCCGATCATGGGCGTGGGCTATTCGCAGGCGCTGGTGCAGTGGAGCAAGGGCGAGTACAGCGGCGCCAACAATGCGCAGGACGACTACGTGGTGATGCAGGGCAACGGCCTGCCGCTGCGCACAGACGACCACGGCAACAGCGCCGCGGCCGCCACCCCGCTGGCCGGCACGGCCGCGGGCGGCACCAGCAGCGCCAGCGCGCAGGGCGTGGTCGAGCGCCCGACCGACGTCGACGTATTCGCCTTCACCGCCGGCGCGGGCAGCGCCACGATCGCGCTGGCACCGGCCGCGCGCTCGGCCAACCTGGACGTGCTGGTCACCGTGCGCGACAGCGCCGGCGCCACGCTGGCCACGATCAACCCGGTCGACGCGCTGAACGCCAGCGCCACCGTCACGCTGCCGGCCGCCGGCACCTACTACGTCTTCGTGCAGGGCACGGGCAAGGGTGATCCGCTGGCCACCGGCTACAGCAACTACGGCAGCATCGGCCAGTACGCGCTCAGCGTCAGCCACCCCACCGCCGGCAGCCAGGCACCGGTGGCACGCATCAGCGCCTCCAGCGTGCGCGGCACCGCGCCGCTGACCGTCAACTTCAGCGGCACCACCTCGACCGACGGCGACGGCAGCATCGTCGGCTACGCCTGGACCTTCGGCGACGGCGGCACGGCCACCGGCGCCACCGCGGCCCGCACCTACGCCACGCCGGGCACCTACACCGCGGCGCTGACCGTCACCGACGACAGCGGCCTCACCGGCGCCAGCAGCGTCACCATCACCGTCGACGCCCCGGTCGCCATCCTGCCGATGCGGGTGGCCGACATCGCCATGACGGTGCAGGGCAAAGGCGGCTCGGGGCAGGCCCGCGCCGGCGCCGCCGTGAAGATCGTCGACGGCAACGGCGCGCCGGTGCCCAACGCCAGCGTGCGCGGCAACTGGAGCGGCGTGGTCTCGGCCAGCGGCCAGAGCGCCGTGACCGACAGCGCCGGCATCGCCCGCTTCACCTCGCCGCCGACCCGCCAGCGCGGCACCTTCGTGTTCACCGTCACCGACGTCAGCCACGCGAGCTTCAGCTACGCGCCGACGACCAACACCGAGACATCGGACTCGATCCAGCGCTGATCCCCCGCGCCGGCCCGGCGCCGCGGGCCGCGCCGGCAATCCGCGCCGATGACACGCCAGATGAGCGGCCAGCGGCCGCGGCCGGCGCGGCCCCGGCCGCCTCCGGCCGCGCTGATGGCGGGCACGGCACTTGCTGCTTCCCCCGGCCAGCCCCCAGGAGCGCCGCCATGAAGCAGCCACCTCCGCCCCGTTCCGACGACAACCCCAAGCGCGCGCCCGAAAGCGGCGACAAGCCCGAGGCACAGGACCGGCCCGGCCGCGCCTCGACCCCGGAAGCGCCGCCCCGGCAGAAGGGCGGCGCGATCGACAAGGGCTCGGCCGCGGCCCAGGTGCCGGAGGACGATGCCTCGCTGGCGCCGGAAAGCAGCGACAAGCTCGGCACCGGGCCGGCCGGCCGCTGAGCCGGGCCCCGGTCCCTGCCGGGCGCATCCACACCCCATGCCCCTGACGGCGCCGCGGCACGGACCCTGCCGGACAACGCGGCACAAGCTGTCACACTCCCGATCACATTAGGGGTTGGCACACCCAGTGGTGCCTCCCAGAATCGCGCCCCGTCAACCAGGACCCCAGGGAGGGGGTGCGATGGGATTCACCTTGACGGGCGGCCTGCCGCGGGCGCTGCCGCCGGCCTTGCTGGCGAAACTGGCCGAACCGGGCCGGCTCGGGGGCCGCGCCACCGCGCAGGAAGCGCAGCGATGAAACGCCTGCCCCAGACCCTGCCTGCCCCGCTGGGCTGGTCGACGACCATGCGGCGCTGGCTGGCCGCCAGCACGCAGCCGGCCGAACCCGCGCTGCGCATGGTCGTGTCGGTGGACGATGGCGAACGCACGCTGCGGGTCGCCCTCGACGAGATCAGCGCCGTGCGCGTCGACGACCTGGCCGAGGTGCTGGAGCACCGCATCGCGCGCATCGTCGGCAGCACCTCGCACGTGGTGCGCTTCATCGGCGGCGGCGAGTTGCGCTACGCCTACAACAGCCGCGGCCAGGTCATCGAACTGTCGGCCGAGGGCGTGCGGGCGGCCATCTCGCCGCAGCGGGTGGTCAGCTTCAGCGCCCAGGACCAGGGGCGTTCATGGCGCTGACCGTGCCCCACTGAAGCCGGTCGCACCGCGGAACCCCGGCCGCCGTCGGCCGGTCGCGACATCCCGCCCGGCCTTCCGGCCTTCCGGCCTTCCGGCCCTCCGGCCCTCCGGCCTCCCGGCCTCCCGACCTCCCCGCCGCCGGGCCCCTTTCCCGATCAGTTGGGCACCCAGTCGTTCGGGTACTTCCAGAAGTCCTTCAGCAGGTAGTTCATCGGGATGTTGAGCGGCTTGGCCCGGGGCGGGATGGGCCGCTCGAACCAGCGCTGGTACAGCGCGTGCGCCTCGCGGCTGTGGATCAGGCGGCGCATCTCCGCATCCACGATCGCCTTCAGCTCGGGGTCGTTCTTGGGCAGGATCATCGCCAGCGGCTCGATGGTCAGGAACTTGCCCACCACCTTCAACCGCTCCGGCTGCGGCCGCTCGGCGATCAGCGCGTACAGCAGCACGTCGTCCATCGCGAAGCCATCGGCCTTGCCCTGTTCCACCATCTCGATGGCTTCCTCGAAGGTCGCCACGCCGATCACCTGGATGCCCAGCAGCCCTTCGTCACTGACGCGCTTGACCGTGGCCAGCGGCGTGCTGCCCACGGTGGAGACCACCTTCTTGCCGGCCAGGTCGCGCACCGTCCCGACTTGCGCATCCGCCCGCACCGCGAAACGCGTGCCGGTGATGTAGTGCGGCACCGTGAAGGCCACCTCGCGCCGGCGCTGTTCGTTGTTGGTGGTGGAGCCGCATTCGATGTCCGCCTTGCCGCCGGCGATCGTCGGCAGGCGTTCGGACGAGCCGACCGGCAGGTAGTCGATGCGCATCTGCTTCAGGTCCAGCGCCTTGCGCACCGCCTCGGCCAGCTGCTTGCACAGGTCGATCGAGTAGCCCACCGGCGCCTGCCCCGGCCCCGGGCTGATCGCAAAGGGCGCGCCGGTCTGGTAGGCCAGCACCATCGCGCCGCGGTTCTTGATGCGCTCCAGCGCCGGGCCGGCCCAGGCGCTTCCGGCCAGCCCGGCCATCAGGGCCGCGGCCACCAGGGTCACCAGGGGCCGGGTGGCCGACAGGAAGGCGTGCACGATATTCATGGCGGCGGCTCCATCGAGGGCGGGCAAGGTGCCCGATGGGCCGCAGCGGCTGCAACCGCCATGCCAGCGTCGTGCCGCATGGCCGATTCGGGGGGCCGCCGGGCGTGGCCGGTGCGGCGCCGCCTGCCTGCGGGGCGCCCCGGCGTGCAGGATTGGTTACAGCGCGCCAGCCGGGGGCGTAACGGCACCGTTACAGACCCGCGCCGGTTTCCCGGGGCGGCGGCGCTGCGCGGCGCCCGCGGCCAGCAGGCCCACGCCGGCCAGCGCCCAGCTGCCCGGCTCGGGCACGGCGGCATGCAGTGCGAAGGCACGGTCGCCGTCCTTGGCCCAGCTGCCGACGAAGTTGCCGTTGGCATCGGTGTACTGCTGCCGCGACTTGTTCGCCTGCCAGTCGCCCTCGGCCATGGTCCAGCCGAAGTACGACGGCACGGCCGGATCGTCCGACTTGGACATCACCGACAGCCAGTAGGTGGCGCCGGCGTTGGCGGTGAAGGCGCTGGGCAGCGTCAGTTCGAAGTCGTGCACGTCCACCGGCGTGGCGCCGAACCAGCCGGCGCCGGCCGCGACGCTGTGCTGCACCGCCGCCGCGTCCAGCGTGACGCTGTAGCTCGGGGGCAGCGTGCCGCTGGCATCGGTCCAGAAGCTGACGACCCACTGCTGCGTGTTCGGCGCCGCATTGCCGCCCGCGGCGTCCAGGTAGATGCCGCGCCAGCTGACCCGGCCGAGGTCGGTGGTCTGCGCCAGCTGGAAATCGTCCAGCGCCCGCACCATGTCGGCGCCCTGTTGCGAGATCCAGGTGAAGCCGACGTTCGGCTCGATCGGCTTCTGCTCGAACACCGGCGCGGCAAAGGCCTCGGGCGCGGTCATCAGCAACGCGATGGCGGCAGCGGCGGCGATGTCGGAGAGGGTGGCGGATGTCATCGTTCGGGTCCTTGCTTGTCACGTGGACGGCCAGGGCGGCCGGCGACAGGCAGTGTCTGCAGCGGCCGTCGCGGTGGCGTTGCAGGGGCCAGGACCGGATCGCTTCATTCGTTCGCCGGCACAGGCGCCGCGTTTCAGCGGCGTTGTGCGCCGGGCCAAGCCAGTCCCACGTGGCCGCGGCGCCGGCGATCCGTGGCGCTGATCGATTGCGCCGATCAGTCGCGCAGGAACGAGACCAGGTGCCGCAGCAGGCGGGCGAAGCCGGTGTCCCGCCAGCGCTCGCCCGCGGGCCTGGCGCGGCGGCGCGGCGCCTCCGGGCCCGGTGGCTGGCGCCTCGTCCAGGCCTGCGCCTGGCAGGCCTCCAGCATCGGGCCCAGCTCGGCCAGGGCCGGCACCGCCAGCAGCTGGCCGCAGCCCTGGCAGGCCGCGGAGGCGGTCGGGTCGACGGCCTGGCCGCAGCCGGCGCAATGCCACGCGGCCAGGCGGCCGTCCGGCCGTGGCAGCGGATCACCGGGGCGCGCCAGCAGTGCCGCCGCCAGCCGCGGCAGGTCGATGACGACGAGCGGGCTCGCGCAATGGCCGCAGGCCTCGCGGCGGCCATCGAGCGGCGCCCCGCAGTTCAGGCACGGGGCCGGGCGGTCCGCGGCCGCCAGCGCCGCACGCTCCGGTGGCAGCATCGGCCGCACCAGGCCGCGTTCGGCCAGCAGCAGCGCATAACTCTGCAGATGACCGTGGCGGCCGCCCTGGCATTCCAGCGCCGCGAAGCGCCCGAACCGCGTGAGGTTGTGCACCGGCACCAGCGCCGAGCGGCAGGCCGGACAAGCCAGCGGCCGCCCGGACCAGGGCGTGTCGGTGGCGGCCGCACGCTGCAGCGCGAGCAGCAACTGCAGCCAGCCGTCCGGGCTCAAGTTCACCGACTCCAGCGTGTCGAACCACACCAGGCGGCAGGCCGCGCAGAGGTCGATGACCACCTGCCGCCCATAGTGGCCGGCCAGCGTCTGCAACTGCATGGGCCGGGCGCAGCAGGGGCAGTCCACCGGCGTGGCGGCTGCCGGAGGCGGGCCGGCGAAGGGATCGCGCGGGGTGCGGTGCATGCCGCGCGTCACGTGCCGATCGCCCGCGCCATCAGCACCGCGGCCACCGGCACGAAGGCCAGCAGTCCCAGTTCCGCATGCACCCAGCGTTTCACGCCCCGCCGCGCCCCGTCGTCCGGCAGCGGGGCCCCTCGGCGCCAACGGGCGATGCGCACGGTGGGCGCGATCGACAGCAGGCCGATCGCGGCGAAGAGGCCCATCTTCAGCCAGAACATCGGCTGCCCGGCATAGAAGGCCCAGCCCTTGGCGCCGTACACCGCGCGCAGGCCGCCGGCCACCAGCAGCAGGCCGGCGCAGGCGCCATAGGCACCGTCGATGCGGGCCAGCTGCCGCAGCCGTCCGGCGTCGAGCGCGCCGCCCAGCAGCACCAGCTCCGCGGCGAGCAGTGCGACCAGCGGGAACACCAGCGCGTGGTGGGCCACGGCCAGCAGGGCGTCGAGGGTGATCGGGTCCATGCGGGATCCTGGGTTCGGTGAATGCCAAGCACGATGGTGTCGCAACAGCGGCCACGCTTCGCACCCGGAGCCAGCGGGCGACCGCGCGGCCCCATCACTCGGGCCATCGGGAATTCGGGAACTCTGGAATCTGGGAATTCGGGCAGTATGGCCGCTTCGGTCGGCCATGCCGGCACGGCGATTGCCGCGATCCGGCCACACTGAAGGCCCTCGATGCCAACTGCCCCTGCGCTGCCCTTCCGCGACCGTGACGACGCCGGCCGCGCGCTGGCCGAGCGCCTGGCGCAGGTGCTGCAGCCGCCGGCCACCGCCGCCGACGCCCTCGTGCTGGCCCTGCCACGCGGCGGCCTCCCCGTGGCGCGACACGTGGCCGACGGGCTGCGGCTGCCGCTGGACGTGCTGATCGTGCGCAAGCTCGGCGTGCCGGGCCAGCCGGAGTTCGCGATGGGCGCCATCGCCAGCGGCGGACTCCGGGTGCTGAACGACGACGTGGTGCGCCTGCTTGGCATCAGCCCCGAGGCGATCGACCGCGTCGCCCGCGCCGAAGCCGAGGAGCTGGCCCGGCGCGACCGGTTGTACCGCGGCCACCGCCCGCCGCCGCCGATCGCCGGCCACACGGTGATCGTCGTCGACGACGGCCTGGCCACCGGCGCCACCATGCGCGCCGCGGTGCGCGCGCTGCGCACCCGCGCGCCGTCGCGCCTGGTCGTCGCGGTGCCGGTGGCCGCGGCCGATACCGCGGACAGCCTGCGCGAAGAGGCCGACGAGGTGGTGGCCGTGGCCACGCCCGAGCCTTTCGTCGCGGTCGGGCGCTGGTACCGGGATTTCGACCAGGTCAGCGATGCCGAGGTGCGGCAGCTGCTGGCCAGCCCGCGCCCGGCGCGGCTGCGTGCCGCGCTGGCCCAGGAGCGCCACCGGTGATGCGCACCCGCCATCCCGACCGCGCGCTGTCGGCCGTGCGCGCCGCGGCCCGCCCGCTGCCGGGCAACGAGCACGACCATGACGAACTGCTCGACTTCATCGGCGACGCGCCGCTGGTGCTGCTGGGCGAGGCCTCGCACGGCACGCATGAGTTCTACCGCGAGCGGGCGCGCATCACCCGCCGGCTGATCGTCGAGAAGCAGTTCACCGCGGTGGCGATCGAAGGCGACTGGCCCGACGCCTACCGCGTCAACCGCTTCGTGCGCGGGCAGGGCGCCGATGCCGATGCCGACGCGGCGCTCGCCGGCTTCCAGCGCTTTCCGACCTGGATGTGGCGCAACACCGTCGTCGCTGCCTTTGTCGACTGGCTGCGCAGCCACAACGCCCGCCTGCCCGCGGCCGAGCACTGCGGCTTCTACGGACTGGACCTGTACAGCCTGCACACGTCCATCGCCGCCGTGCTGACCCACCTGGCGCGCCGCGACCCCGAGGCCGCGCTGCGGGCGCGCGAACGTTATGCCTGCTTCGACGCCTTCGGCCCCGACGGCCAGGCCTACGGCCTGATGGCCGGCCTGGGCCACGCCGACGATTGCCAGGACGAGGTGGTGTCGGTGCTGCTCGACCTGGCCCGCCGCGCGCGCCGGCGGCCGCAGGCCAGCGCGGACGATGCCGAGGCGGCTTTCGATGCCGAGCAGAACGCCCGGCTGGTGATGAATGCCGAGGCCTACTACCGGCAGATGGTGCGGCGCGACGTCTCCACCTGGAACCTGCGCGACGACCACATGGCCGACACCGTCTCGGCGCTGCGCCGGCACCTGGGGGCGCCCCGGGCGGGGCAGCGCGGCCGCCCGCCCGAGCCGAAGATCATCGTCTGGGCGCACAACTCGCACCTGGGCGACGCCCGCGCCACCGAGATGGGCCAGCGCGGCGAGATCAACCTGGGCCAGCGCCTGCGCGAAGCGCATGGCGAACGCGCGGTGCTGGTGGGCTTCAGCACGCACGCCGGCACGGTGATGGCGGCCACCGACTGGGACGGTCCGGCCGAGCGCAAGCGCGTCAATCCCTCGCGCGAGGACAGCATCGAAGGCCTGCTGCACGCCGCCGGACTGCCGCGCTTTCTGCTGCCGCTGCGCGGCGACGCGGTGCTGGCGCAGGCACTGCGCGAGCCGCGGCTGGAGCGCGCCATCGGCGTGATCTACCGCCCCGAGACCGAGCGCTTCAGCCACTACTTCCACAGCCGGGTCGCGCAGCAGTTCGATGCGCTGATCCACCTGGACGAAACCCGCGCGATCGACCCGCTGCCGCCGCGGGCGGAGGGCGCCCCCGCGGCCGAGGGCGAGCCGCCCGAGACCTACCCGAGCGGACTCTGACGCGGGTGCGCCGCTGGTCTTGCCTCCAGGCAAGACTTTGGCAAGACTTTCGCAGCGCAGCGGGCACGGCGCTTGCCCTTCAATGGGTTCCAGCCCACGCCGGCCGGCGCACGTCGCGGCGGCGCGCGTCGGCCGCTGGGAGGGAGCCGCTTCCGATGGCCGAAGACACCTCTGCAGTACACGCGTTCGTGATGGCAGGCGGCCTGGGCGCGCGCCTGCGCCCGCTGACCACCGACCAATGCAAGCCGGCGCTGCCCTTCGGTGCCGATCACCGGGTGATCGACTTCGTGCTGGCCAACCTGCACAACTCCGGCATCGCCCGCGTCCACCTGCTGCTGCAGTACGAACCCGGTTCGCTGATCCAGCACGTGCGCCGCGCCTGGTGGACGCACGGCCCGGCGGAGCGCCGGTTCCACGTCGGCATCGCGCCGCCGCCCCCGGGCAGCGGCACCGAAGGCTACCGCGGCACCGCCGACGCCGTGCAGCAGAACCTCTTCCGGCTGGACGTGCGGGACGACGAGCCGGTGCTGGTCTTCGGCGCCGACCACGTCTACCGCATGGACGTGCGCCCCATGCTCGCCTTCCACCGCGACACGCAGGCCGACGCCACCGTCGCCACGCTGCCGGTGCCGCTGGCCGCGGCCTCGTCCTTCGGCATCGTCGAGATCGACGAGCACGGCCGCGCCATCGCCTTCCATGAAAAGCCGCGCCAGCCGCGTCCGATGCCCGGCCGCCACGGCCAGGCGCTGGCGTCGATGGGCAACTACTGCTTCCGCGCCGGCGTGCTGCGCCAGGCGCTGGCGCAGTGCTGCGCTGACGGCGAATTCGACTTCGGCCAGCACGTGCTGCCGCGGCTGCTCGCCACGCACCGGGTGATGGCCTGCGACTTCCACGCCCACCGCGTGCCGGGCCTCGCCGACGACGAGGAGGCCGGCTACTGGCGCGACGTCGGCACCCTGGACGCTTACTTCGAGGCCCATCTGGACACGCTGGGCCCCTCGCCCCGCTTCCGCCTGGACAACCCGCTGTGGCCGCTGGCGCCGGCCCACCCGCGCACACCGGCCCGCGCCAACGGCAGCCGGCTGTCCCATGCGCGGCTGGGCAGCGGCAGCGTCGTCGACCACGCGGTGCTGCAGCAGGCCGTGGCCGGCCGCGCCGCGCACGTCGGCCCGGGCGCGGTGCTGGAACGCACGCTGTTGCTGGACGGCGTGGTGGTGGGCGAGGGCGCACGGCTGCGCAACGTCATCGTCGACCGCGACAACGTCATCCCCCCCGGCGAATGCATCGGCTTCGACGCCGAGCGCGACGCGCGCTTCCCGCGCAGCGCCGGCGGCATCGTCGTCGTGCCGCGCGGCCACTTCTCTGCGGCGCCGACGGATGCGGCCGCGCCCCAGCATGCGCCAGGGCCGCGTGTGCCCGTGCACGGCTGAGGATGGCCAAGCACCGCGTCCGCATCGGCAGACCCTACCCACTCGGCGCCACCTGGGACGGCAAAGGCGTCAACTTCGCGCTGTACTCGGCGGCGGCCGACGAGGTGCTGCTGTGCCTGTTCGACGCCGGCGGCGCCGAACGCCAGCTGCCGCTGACCCACCGCCAGCACCACGTCTGGTACGGCTACGTGCCGGACCTGGGCCCGGGCGCGCTGTACGCCTACCGCGTGAAAGGCGCGTACGACCCTGACGCCGGCCGCCGCTGCAACCCGCACAAGCTGCTGTTGGACCCGTACGCCCGCGCCATCGCCGGCCAGCCGCGCTGGGGCCCTGCGCTGTACGGCTACGTGCCGGGCGAGGAGGCCGAGGACTTCAGCTGCAGCCTGGAAGACAGCGCCCCCGCGGCGCCGCGCTGCGTCGTCGTCGACAACGCCTTCGACTGGCAGGGCACGGCGCACCCGCGCACGCCGTGGTCGCGCACCGTCGTCTACGAGGTGCACGTCAAGGGCTACACGCAGGCCCATCCGGACGTGCCGGAGGCACTGCGCGGCACCTACGCCGGCTTTGCCAGCGCGCCGGCCATCGCGCACTTCAAGCGCCTGGGCATCACCGCGGTCGAGCTGCTGCCGGTGCACGCCTTCGCCGACGACCACCGCCTGGCCGACCTGGGCCTGGCCAACTACTGGGGCTACAACAGCATCGGCTTCTTCGCGCCCGATGCGCGTTATGCGGCCGACCGCACGCCCGGCGGCGCGGTGCGCGAGTTCAAGCAGATGGTGAAGGCGCTGCACGAGGCCGGCATCGAGGTGATCCTGGACGTGGTCTACAACCACACCGCCGAGGGCAACCACCTCGGCCCCACCCTCGGCTTCAAGGGCATCGACCACGCCACCTACTACCGCCTGAGCCCGGAAGACCGCCGCTACAACGTCGACTACACCGGCTGCGGCAACACGCTGAACACCACCAGCCCGGTCGTCATCCGCCTGATCATGGACAGCCTGCGCTACTGGGTGGCCGAGATGGGGGTGGACGGCTTCCGCTTCGACCTGGCCTCCGCGCTGGGCCGCGGCGCGGTGGAGTTCGACCCGCACTCCGCCTTCTTCGCCGCCATCGCGCAGGATCCGCTGCTGGCCACCGTCAAGCTCATCGCCGAGCCCTGGGACCTGGGGCCCGGCGGCTACCGCGTGGGCGGCTACCCGCAGGGCTGGGCGGAGTGGAACGGCGCCTACCGCGACAGCGTGCGCAGCTTCTGGTGCCAGCGCGAAGGGCATCTGACGCAGCTGGCGCAGCGCCTGTGCGGCTCGGCCGACCTCTACGAAGCCGCCGGCCGCCTGCCCACCGACAGCATCAACCTCGTCACCGTGCACGACGGCTTCACGCTGGCCGACCTGACGGCCTACAACCACAAGCACAACGAAGCCAACGGCGAGGACAACCGCGACGGCGAGAACCACAACCGCGGCTGGAACGGCGGCTTCGAAGGCCCGACCGACGACGCGCTGGTGCAGGCCCGGCGCGCCCGCATGCGGCACAACCTGCTGGCCACGCTGCTGCTGTCGCAAGGCACGCCGCTGCTGCTGGGTGGTGACGAACTCGGCCGCACGCAGCGCGGCAACAACAACGGCTACTGCCAGGACAACGAGATCAGCTGGTTCGACTGGCACCTGACGCCCGAGGGCGAGGGCACGCTCGCCTTCGTCGAGCGCCTGCTGGCCCTGCGCCGCGAACTGCCCAGCCTGCGCCGGCCGCGCTTCTTCACCGGCCGGCCCGGCCCGGATGGCGAGAAGGACATCACCTGGCGCCTGCCCGACGGCAGCGAGATGCCGCCCGAGCGCTGGCACGATCCCGCCCTGACCGCCGTGGCCGCTCACCTGAGCCGTTGGGCCGCGGTGGACGACGAGGCCGACGGCGACGGCGTGGACGGCGCGCCGCCGGTGCTGCTGCTGATCAATGCCGGCGACGAGCCGGTGCATTTCCAGCTGCCTGCGGGCGACGCCGCGTGGCGCGCGCGCATCGACACCTGCACCGCCAGCGGCCTGCCGGCCCGCGGCGATGCCCCGCTGCGCGAAGGCCACACCGCCAGCGGCCGCTCGATCGTGGTGCTGACCCAGGATGCCAGGGAGAACGACTGATGCGCTGCCGCCATGACATGCCCTTCGGCGCCACGCTGGATGCCCAGGGCCACGCCACCTGGCGCCTGTGGGCGCCCGCCGCGCGTCGCGCCGAGCTGCTGCTGCACCTGGACCAGGGCGAGCCCGTCGCGCTGCCCGCCACCCAGGCCGGCGACGGCTGGGTGGAGGTGCAGCGCGAGAACGTGACCGGCGGCCAGCGCTACCAGTGGCGCATCGACGGCCAGCACGTGGTGCCCGACCCCGCCTCGCGCTGGAACCCCGCGGGGCCGCACGGCCCCTCGGTGCTGATCGACCCCGGCACCTTCGAGTGGGACGAGGACTGGCACGGCCGCCCGTGGCTGGACGCGGTGTTCTACCAACTGCACCTGGGCACCTTCACGCCGCAGGGCAGCTTCGACGGCGCGGCGGCGCAGCTGGAACGCCTGGCCGCGCTGGGCATCACCGCCGTGCAGCTGATGCCGCTGGGCGACTGGCCCGGCCGCTTCGGCTGGGGCTACGACGGCGTGCTGCCTTACGCGCCTTTTCATGGTTATGGCGATCCCGGCGCGCTGAAACGCTTCGTTCAGACCGCGCACCGCCTGGGCCTGATGGTCTTCGGCGACGTGGTCTACAACCACTTCGGCCCGGACGGCAACCACCTGCACGCCTACGCGCCCGCCTTCTTCAGCAGCCGCCACCGCACGGCCTGGGGCCCGGCCATCAACTACGACGGCGCGCAGGCCCGCACGGTGCGCGACTTCGTGATCCACAACGCCTTGTACTGGCTGCAGGAGTACCGCTTCGACGGCCTGCGGCTGGATGCGGTGCACGCCATCCGCGACGACAGCCGGCCGCACCTGCTGGAAGAGCTGTCGCAGCGCGTGCGCGAGGCCATCACCGGCCGCCACGTGCACCTGGTGCTGGAGAACGACAGCAACGACCACCGCTGGCTCGCCGCCACGCCCCAGTCCGGCCGCTACGACGGCCAGTGGAACGGCGACGTGCACCACGCGCTGCACGTGCTGCTGACCGGCGAGCGCGACGGCTACTACGCCGAGTACGAGGACCCGGTGGAGCAACTCGGCCGCAGCCTGGCGCACGGCTTCGCACGGGAAGGCGGCCCCCACAACGCCGAAGGGGCGCCGCCGCGCCGCGCGGCCGAGGGCGACGCGCCGCTGAGCGCCATCGTCAACTTCCTGCAGAACCACGACCAGATCGGCAACCGCGCCTTCGGCGAACGGCTGGCCACGCTGGCCGAACCGGCCGCGCTGCAGCTGGCCCAGGCCATCGTGCTGCTGTCGCCGACCATCCCGCTGCTGTTCATGGGCGAAGAGCAGGGCGCGACCCAGCCCTTCCTGTATTTCGCCGACTGGCAAGGCGAGCTGCGCGATGCGGTGCGCCGTGGCCGGCAGCAGGAGTTCGCGCACTTTCCGCGTTATGCGGAGGCCGCCGCCGCCGGCCACCTGCCCGACCCCTGCAGCTGGGAGACCGTGGAACGCTGCCGGCTCTCCACCGCGCCGGCCTGCACCGGCCTGGCCGAGCTGCTGCGCCTGCGCGCCGATGCGCTGCGCCCGCTGCTGCACCGCCTGGCCGCCGCCGGCCACGTGGCGCAGCACCACGGGCCGGTGCTGCAGCTGCACTGGCATTTCGAGCCGGAAGGCGGGCAGCCCTCGCACACGCTGCGCATGCAGGCCAACCTGTCGGCACACCGCCTGCCCGCGGCCGCACCGCCGCCGCAGGCCCGGTTGTGGCACGCGATCGGCGAGACCGACGGCACGCACCTGGGCCCCTGGTCCGGCCGCTGGCACTGGCTGGAGCAGGCGGAATGAATGCCACCGGCGACAGCGCCCTCCCGCGCGCCACCTACCGCCTGCAGCTGCATGGCGGCTTCGGCTTCGCGGACGCCGAGGCGCTGCTGCCGCACCTGGCCGAGCTGGGCATCAGCCACGCCTACTCGTCGCCCCTGCTGCAGGCCCGCCCCGGCAGCACGCATGGCTACGACGTCATCGACCCGTCCCGCGTCAACCCCGAGATCGGCGGCGAAGCCGGCTTCGACCGCTTCTGCGACCGCCTGCGCGCGCTGCACCTGGGCCTGCTGCTGGACATCGTGCCCAACCACATGGGCGTGCTGGAGGCCGACAACCCCTGGTGGCTGGACGTGCTGGCGCACGGCCCCGCCTCCGCCCACGCCGCGGCCTTCGACATCGAGTGGTCCCCGCCGCAGCGCGAACTGCACGGCAAGCTGCTGCTGCCGGTGCTGGGCCAGGGCTATGGCGCGGCGCTGGAAGCGGGCGAGATCAGCGCCCGGTTCGATCCCGCGCTCGGCCGCTTCGAGCTGCGCTACTTCAACCACCGCTTTCCCATCGATCCGCGCGACCACGCCGGCTTGATGCGTGCGGTGCCGCTGCCCGAGGCCGCGGACGAGGGCGCGCGCACGCAAATCGAAGCCCTGGCCCAGGGCTTCGCGCTGCTGCCCGGGCGTGACGAGGCCGACCCAGCGCGCCGCGCCAGCCGCCAGCACGACAGCGCCGCGCTGCAGGCCGAGCTGGCGCGCCTGCACCGGCAGGAAGCCTGGGCGCCAGCCTGGCTGCAGGCCTGCGCCGGGCAGCTGCACGGCCACCCCGGCGACCCGCCCAGCTGGGACCGGCTGGATGCGCTGCTGCAGCGCCAGGCCTACCGCCTGGCCCACTGGCGCACCGCCGGCGACGAGCTGAACTACCGCCGCTTCTTCGACATCAACGGCCTGGCCGGCCTGCGCATGGAGGACGACGCCGTCTTCGACGCCGCGCACCAACGCGTGCTGGCCTGGGTGGCCGAAGGCCGGGTCCAGGGCCTGCGCATCGACCACCCCGACGGCATGGCCGACCCCGAGGCCTACTTCCAGCGCCTGGCCCGCCGCTGCGCCCAGCTGCAGGCCGCCGCCGGCCGGCCCCAAGCCGCCACCTACCTCGTCGCCGAAAAGATCTTCGGCGAGGACGAAGCCTGGCCCCGCGACTGGCCGCTGCACGGCGAGACCGGCTACCGCTTCGCGAACCAGGCCAACGGCGTCTTCGTCGATGCCGAACAGGCCGCGGCGATGGACGCGGTGGTCGAGGCCTTCACCGCCGCGGCCCTCAATTTCGAGGCCGAGCTGGACGCCGCCAAGCGCGCGGTGATGAACCAGTCGCTGGCCGCCGACCTGCGCCTGCTCACCGAACGCGCGCACGACATCGCGCTGGGCAACCGCCACACCCGCGACCTGACCCGCGCCGGGCTGTCCGCCGCCATCGTCGCGCTGGCCGCGTCATTCGACGTCTATCGCAGCTACGTCAGCCCTCGTGGCGTGGGCCCGCAGGACCGCGCCCGCATCGAGAAGGCCGCCGCCGCCGCGCGCAACCGGGTGCGCCCGTCGCTGGCCGGCCATGTCGATTTCGTGCGCCAGCTGATGCTGCAGGCGCCTGACGAGACCGATGCGGCGCTGCGCACCGCCAAGCTCGGCTTCGTGCAGCGCCTGCAGCAGTTCACCGCGCCGGTGATGGCCAAGTCCATGGAGGACACCGCCTTCTACCGCCACCACCGCCTGGTGTCGCTCAACGACGTCGGCGGCGACCCGCGCCGCTTCGGCCTGGACGTGGCCGACTTCCACGCCGCCAACCTGCAGCGCCAGCGCGACACGCCGCACACTTTGCTTGCCAGCTCCACCCACGACAGCAAGCGCAGCGAGGACGTGCGCACCCGCCTGGACCTGCTGTCCGAGATGCCACAGCGCTGGGCCGACACCCTCTCGCGCTGGCGCGAGCTGGCGCAGACCCAGTGGCGCATCGGCGGGCTGGCCGGCCTGCCGGCGCCCGGCGACGAGCTGCTGCTCTACCAGACCCTGGTCGGCATCTGCCCCACCGATCTGGCCGGCGACGAAGCCCTGGCCGCGCTGCGCGAGCGCGTGGCCGCGTACATGCTGAAGGCCGTGCGCGAGGCCAAGCAGCACAGCAGCTGGCTGGACGAGAACGACGACTACGAACAGGGCCTCACCCGCTGCACCGAGCTGCTGCTGGCCCGCCTGGAGCCCAACCCCTTCCTGAGCGACGTGCGCCGCTTCGTCGCCGAGATCGCCCCCTTCGGCTGCCTGAACAGCCTGGCGCTGGTGACCCTGAAACTCACCGCACCCGGCGTGCCCGACTTCTACCAGGGCTGCGAGGACTGGCGCTTCATGCTGGTGGACCCCGACAACCGGCGGCCGCTGGAGCCGGCCCGCCTGCGCGAACGCCTGAAACAGGCCCAGGCCTGGGCGACCGACCCCGCTACGCTGCGCCAGCGCCTGCGCGCCGAGCCGCTGCCCGGCGGCCTGCACAAGCTGTTCATCACCTGGCGCCTGCTGCAATGGCGCCGCGAGGCCCAGGCGCTGTACGCGCACGGCGACTACCGCCCGCTGGACGTCACCGGCCCGCAGGCACGCCACCTCATCGCCTTCGCCCGCGTGGGGCAGGGCGGTGACGCCTCGATCACCATCGTGCCGCGCCTGCCGTGGACGCTGGGCGCAGGCCGCATCGATGCCGTGCTATACCACGATTGGCGCGGCACCACCGTGCAGCTGCCGCCGGAGCTGGCGGGCCGCTGGGAAAACGTGCTGGCGACCCCGCCGCCCGCAGCGCCGGGCCGGCCCGCACCGCCTGCGCATCCACAACACGCCAGCGCCGACCACCTGCCGCTGCACGACATCCTGAGCGGCTGGCCCATCGCCGTCCTGCGCGGCGCGCGACGCTGACTCGTAGACTCCAGCCTTCCCCCGATCACGTTCCATGCAGCGCAGCAAGCAGCCGAGCGCGCCCACGTGGTCCCACGGAGAGCCGATGACCCTGATCGACGCCGCGGAATTCCAGGCCCCGCCCACCAGCGCCCAATTCGCCAAGGCCGGCGTGTGGGAAAAGGCCTGGCGCATCGATGCACGCCAGCCCCCGGGCCCCGCCGACCTGGCCGCCGACCTGCCCGCTTACCTGGCCGACGCCACCGACCTGGCCTTCGAGGCCTTCTTCGGCCCCGCCTTCTTCGGCCTGCGCCTGACCGGCCCGCGAACGGCGCTGGAGCCTTTTGCGCTGCAGTGCCTGCAGGCGCTGCACGCCGCCCGCGCCGGCGGCTTCATGGCCGTGATGCAGCGCCGCTTCCAGCTGCCCGCGCCGGACGCCCGGCCCGCGTTTGCCGAGATCGGCTGCGTCAATGCCTGGAAGAGCATCGGCGCCCTGCGCATCCCCGACCCCGCGGCCGCGCTGGCGCGATTCGAAGACACCTGGCACGCGCTGAGGCAGCAGCCGCTGTTCCACGACACCCGCCATGCCAAGGCCATCGAATTCGCCGGCGACCACCCGCTGCCCCACTGGTTCGCGCTGCCCATCTCGCGGCCCGAAGCGCCCTTCGACATCTCGGCCGCCCTGCTGCGCCGCGCCCTGCACGCCGCCTGCGAAGCCCCGGCGGACAGAGCAGGCCTGATCAAGGCCCGATGACCGCACCACGCGCATCCGCCTGCCCCCGCCACCCATTCCCTACAGGAGCCCTGCATGACCACCGCCTTGCTCATCATCGACGTGCAACACGGCCTGTGCACCGGCCGCTGGGCCGCCTTCGACATCGACAACGTCATCGCCCGCATCAACGCCCTGAGCGAGCGTGCCCGCATGGCCCTGCGCCCCGTGGTGCTGGTGCAGCACGAAGAGGCCGACGGCCCGCTGGTGCACGGCAGCGAAGGCTGGCAACTGGACGGCCGCCTGAACCAGGCCGACACCGACCTGCGCGTGCGCAAGCGCACGCCCAACGCCTTCCACGACACCCCGCTGCACCAACTGCTGCAAGAGCGCGGCGTCAACCGCCTGGTGGTGTGCGGCCTGCAAAGCGAGTTCTGCGTCGACACCACCGTCCGCCAGGCCCTGCCGCTGGGCTACCACGTGGTGCTGGCCGCCGACGCCCATTCCACCGTGGACACCGAGACCCTGAGCGCGGCGCAGATCACCGCGCACCACAACGGCACCCTGCGGCACATGACGACCTTCGGCCCGACGATGGTGGTGCAGGCAGCGGCGGCGGTGGATTTCGGGGATTGAGTGAATGGGTGCGGCCGCGCCAAGGCGCTCGGCGTGCCCGCATTCAGCTTTCCGGGGGGACTCGAGGCGGCTTCAAGGCTGCTGAATGCCGGCTGGCGCCGGACAGTCCCCGTGCTGAAGTCCGCCCCGGTCCCTGCGCGGATGGCGAGGTGCAGGCCTTCGCGCCATTTCATCCGCGGATGAGAGGCCTTGGCGAATGCCGAAGGTGAGATGGTCTGGGTTGGGGCTGACGGCTCCCGCTGCGTTGCCGCCGTGGGCTCCCAAGCTGACGAGCCTCCTCTGAAACACGGGGGAGGGAATTGTTCACCCTGGAACTGTTGAGCGGAGCATTCTGGCGCAGGCAGTTCAGAGCGCCCCCAGCGTCTGGAGCCCGTGCAAGGCGGTGCCGTACCCTACGATCACTTTCCCGCCCGACCTTCCATTGCCATGAAGTTCCCCTGGACCGTGCCCAGCGCAAGAGACCTTGTCGACCAAGTCAGCACCCTCAGCCACGATCAGCGATTCCGGCGGATGGTCGAGCTCGGGCGGCAATCAGTCCATGACCTTCAACTGTCGCAAGCGCTGCGGACGTTGTCAGGTTCGGAGGTCCACTACGAGCGAATGCTGGCATTGATGGCAGCATCGGGGTCGCGGGATGCACGCATCGTGGCCACCTTCCTGGGCGATCCGTCTCAATACATCGCCCTGCGTGCCGCGCGACTCGCTGCGCGGATAGTTCCTGACGACGTGCTCCTCGAGCGGATGCCAGATCTGGCGCCGCGCTGTCGTCAAACCCTGGCTTGGCGGCTCTGGAAGCAAGGCCGGGCGCATGTCAACGATGCGGTCCAGTCCCGGCTGTCGCACGCGGACGGTTTGCATCTTCTGCCCTGGACCAGTGATGCCTTCATCACTGCAAGACTCGGCACGGAGGAACTCGCTTCGCTCGCGCCGTCGCGATGGGCAACGCTGGCCCAACGGCTGCCGGGGGTTGTGCGGGAAGCGTTGATTCGCGAATTCAAGGACGCCGATCCGGTCTCCTATGTCCTCCGCATGAAAGTCGTGGCGGCCCTTCATGGCCTGCTGCGCCGGGATCGCGACGCCGGACTGACGCTGCTCCAGACCGCCGCAGAGCGGATGCCAATCGCAATGCTTCCAATGGGTCGCTACGCCGCGCACTTCCCACAGGCGGTGGCGGGGATCCTGCTCGATCACGCAGGCACGGCGCGTGTCGGCTTGGCGGTCAATGTGCTGAAGAGGTTGGATCCCACGACCGTGTGCGCGCTGCAAGTTGCGGATGCGCTGCCGAACCTGCAGGCCGCGTTCCCCCGCCTGACCCCCGAGCAGCGCGGAGCGCTCTACGCCCACGCCGGTGAAGGGTGGCGAGCGCCCAGCGGGGCGGTGCCCATCCCCCTGGTGCGCGCCTTGCCGCAGGAGACGCGGCAGGCCGAAGCACGCCGTGCATTCTCGGCACGCCTCCTCGAGACCGAGCCGATGACGCGGGTCGCCTACCTCGGCTGCCTGCCGTTTGCTGAGGCGTCGCAACTGGCGCGGCCGTACCTGTCGCAGCCGGATGGCGAGCTGCGCGCACAGGCTGTCGCTGCGGTGGTCCACGCCGCCCGCTACGAATTCGCGAGCTTGGACGCCGTGCTCGACTTCTGTACGGCGCGTGACAACGAGCAGGATCCGGTGCGGCTCGCGATGTTCACGGCGCTCGCGGCGCTGCCCGTCTCGCGCTGGCTGGACAGGCATCTGCCCCACTTCACTGCGCTGATCGACGCGGCACTTCGCGCGCGTGACTGCTCGTCCATGACCATGTCGGCGGCGGTGCAGTGGCTGATGGGCGTTATCATCTCGCACCCCGACTTCGTCGCGAAAACGCTGCCGCGCCTGGTCGAGCGCCTTGGAGGCATCGGCCGGATCGGCGTGGCCCACTGGGAGTCGCGCATGAGTGATCGTGAGATGCAGCGAGTTGCGCCCCCGCTGAGGCCGATGCTCGAGACTTGGGTCCAGCGCAACCAGGGGAGCGTCGCAGTGCGGCTGATCCTGGCGTTCGGTCGACGGGCGCGGGCGGTCGAGTACTTCACCGATCTCCTGTTCGCGCTCGCCCGCGACGGACGTGCCACCGAAGCACGATCGGGGCTCGAGGCATTGGTGCACATAGGGCCTGCGAAGCGGGTGAGCGAATGCATTCCGCCTTTGCTCGAGCGAGAGCCCGGCTGGATCACTGTCTACGCGGTGGCGCAGCACCTGCACAGGCACCGGCACGACCTTCTGACTCAGTTCTTGACCGCACGCCATTTCAGCGGCCGCTTCTCCTCTGCACAGGCCGCCTTTCTGCCGATCTTTGACAGCGGCTTCGAGCGTTGGACCGCGGCTCAGCAGCAGCGCTATGGCGACTCGCTGCTTGCGATACTGAACAGCTCGAAGCGAAACGCCTGGGAACTCTATGGCGTTGTCCAGCGATACGCCGCCATGCCGTCGGTCCCCTTGGATCCGGTGATCCGGCTCGCGCGCCTGGACGCCCCGGATGCAGCGCTGCGTGACAAGGCGCTGGAAGCACTTGGGCGCACGGACGGAGGACGCGGAGTACCCACGCTGGTTTCCGCGCTCGACGACGCGCGCGCCCGCGTTGCGATCTACGCCTTGCGGCAATCGGTGGTCGCCATGCCGGCTGCAGCAGCACTCCGGCTGATCGGCCAGATACCACGGAACAAGGTCACCGTGGCCAAGGAAATCGTGCGGCTCGTCGGCGATCTGCGCAGCGAGGCGGCGTACAACTTCCTGGCACTGTTCAACGAGGACGAGTCGCTGCACCCGGATGTGCGGATCGCGCTGCTGCGCGCCTACTGGAACTTCCTCGACCGGCCGAAGACGTGGCTGCGCCTTCGCACCGCGGCACTCGACGGCCCCCAGGCGCTGGCACGTGCCACGATTCGCATCCCCCAGGTCGGCTTGACGTCGGAAGGCCAGCACGCTTGGGGCCAACACATGGCCCTGTTGCTGCAACATGCCGACGCGCTCATTCGAAAGGAAACCCTCGAGCGCCTCGTCCAGATGCCGCCAGCGAGAGGGGAGACGTCCCTGCGCGACGCGCTGGTCGGGCTGCTTGACGATGTCGACCCCGCGCTCGTTCAACTGGCCGCGCAGGTTCTGCTCGCAACGTACGGTCGCACCGCAGGCCAGGCGTTGGCAGCTGATTTCGCCGCGGTGAAGCGGCCACATTCACTCGCGGCCATCGTCTCTGCATACCACGATCTCCGGCGCGAAGGTTCGGCGGAACTGACGACCTCCGCAGGCCCGCTCGTGGACACGCTGATCGACCGACGCTGGCACGTTGGTCAAGCCGTCCAGGTGGCGCTCACGGTCCTGGCACCGGACGCGGGCCTGGAAGTGCTTCGTCGATTGCAGGCGGAGGGCTTGCTGCACCCGGGCGTCGTCGCCAACGCGGTCGCTGCGATGGCGCAGTACGCTGCTGGCCGGAGCGTGCCGAGCCTCTCCACGCAAGAGGGAACGCTCGGCTGCGATACGTCCCCGGCCCTTCGCCGCGTCGGGTTAGGACTACTGTGCGAACTGGCCGCGAAAGGGGGCTGGACGCCCGAAGCGCGTCGGCGGCTGGAGACCTATCGCCAAGATCCGGATCAGTGGGTGTCCGAAGCGGCGGATCTCGTGCGTGTGCCGAGCGAGGCAGTGGATGGGGATCGAACGGAAGAGTGACCTCCCTCGCCAATCAGACTGATCCCGACCAAGAGGACGTCCCAGCTGATCACTTCTTGACCAACATGGGTGTCAAGGATGGATACAACAACCGGAGTGAGGAGCAGCCCAATGGGCGATGCGCGCTGCAGCCGGCCACGTGCGTGCGTTCGGGACCGGCCGCTCCTCGGCAGGCCAGCGCGCTCGCCTCGGGTACAGGCGCGAGCAGAACCCAAGGAATCTAGGACGGCCTTGTCGAAGGCACCTTCAAAGTGCTGTTCAAGAACCAGGAGACGGACCAGGCCAAGTGCGGCACCATCGACGTAGCGCAAGACTGATCAACCAGCACCATGAACGAGAACATCCAACGCCTGCGCCTGCCTGAAAGCGATCCGGCGTTCGGCAGCAATAAGGTTTTCGACCTATTCAAGTACTCTCCGGCGGTGAAGGCCGGCGGTCTTCTATTCATCGCCGGACAAGTTGGGATCCGGTCGGACGGCACCGTGCCCGACAGCGCGGAGGAGCAGATCGATTTGGCCTTCCAGCGACTCGGCACGATCCTGAAACACGAGGGCCTAGGCTTCGAGGACCTGGTGGAACTGGTGTCCTACCACGTGCGCATCGACGAGCAACTGGCCACGTTCCGCGAGATCAAGGACAAGTACATCACGCGCGACTTCCCGGCCTGGACCATCCTGGGCGTGGCCTCACTGGCGCGACCCAACTTGCTCATTGAAGTCAAGGCTGTCGCGGCGGCGCGATGAGTGGCCAACAGGGATACCTGGCAGTTGTCGCCCCGGGCGAGCTTGACGCGGGTGCTCTAGGCCGCGCCTGACTAGCACGAGTGTCTGCTCAAGGGCGACGAGCCCAATCTGGTCGATGACAGCTGTGGGTCGGTTGCGTCATTTCGCGCCAGAGCGAGGCAGTCGGCCGCGGCGCGTCAGATCGCCTTGCGTGAGGTCTGCGGCCGCTGCACCTCGCACTGCTGACATGCGAGCGTCCATCGGTCCCAAGGTCCAATGTCTGCTTGATGGCGTCAGCGTCAGTTCGGCCTTCCTGCACGACCGACCGACAACGCTGCAGACCCGCCCACAAAGCACCACCTCACAGGCACGACCATCCCCCCACCCCAACCCGCTCCCTCCCCAACCGGTCCAGTTCCTTCATCACCTCCGGCTCGAACACCTTCGATCCCAGGTGATGGCCCAATGCCCGATAGCTCTCCCACTGCGCCTCGTCGAAGAACTGGTCGGCGGTGGTTTGTTGGGGGAAGTCGGGTTGGCGGTCGGCGTATTGGCAGATGTCGACCGGCACGTCGCGCGTCACGCGGGGCTTGATGACGACGATCTGCGTGGTCGGCCGCTCCGGATGGTCGACGCGATGCGCCCACAGCAGCAGCGCGCAGGGGGTGGGCGCGGACGTGGCGCAAGGTGGTGACGCGGGCAGCGGGGGCGGGCCGCCTGTCGTCCCTGCGGGAGCGGCCGTGGCAGATGTCGCAGGCCCGGCAGCTGGACCAGGCACGGCTGCCGCGGCAGGGGGCCGGGCGGGCACCCCGGTGCCGCCCGCCGTGGCGCGCGCAGGCGCAGGCGCCGGTGCAGGCATAGCCACCGGCGCCGTCGCAGTCGCCGCATCCTCCTGCCCCGCTGCCCCGCCACGCCCCGGCTTGAAATCCCGCGGCGCGCCGAACACGCCGGCCAGCGGGCCGTTGAACTCGGTCTGCACGGTGATTTCCACCCGCAGGTCGATTCGGGCCAGGCGGATCAGGTTGGCGAGGTCGTCGAACTGGTACTGGGGGTCGGCGCCGGCGTCGCAGCAGAAGATCTGCGCCACGTGCCGCTCGGGCCGCAGCAGTTCGTACAGGCCGGTGTTTTCGAAGTGGCCGCCGTCGGACAGGTATTGCCAGCGCCGCTGCGTGCCGAGGAAGCGCGCCCGCAGTTCGTAGGACAGGTAGGTCTGGGTGCGGAAGACGGCGCCCAGCGCGTGCCGCAGCAGGATGACCGGGTTGTGGCCGGACATGCTGCCGGGCACGCCGGCATGCAGCCCGCTTTCCCACCAGGTGCCCAGGCGCACGTTGGCTGCGCCCATCAGCAGCGACATGCCCAGCGAGGTCTCGCGGCCGATGCCGGTGGAGAAGGCCGCGCCCGAAGTGCCTATCCATTGGCCCACGGGCAGCGGCCGCCGCACGCCATTGACGAACGAGGGCTTCGGAAAACCGACCTGGGCTTGTTCGTCGATCGAGAAGCCCATGGGCAGCACGGCCATCGGCTGGCCTTTGCGATCGCGCTGCACCAGCTGTTCCGCCGGGTCGACCGTCTTGTTGACGGTGATGTTGATGATGTGCAGCGGCGCCAGGGTCTTGGCCGACTGCTTCTTGGCGTCGAAGTAGTGGTCCATCGCCAGCTGATCGTCCTTCAACGGCTCGGCCGCGCTGAGGGTGCCGGGGCCGTTCTCGAAGCGCTCGCCGTTGGATGCGCCCAGGTAGGCCCGCGTCAGCCGCGAACCGTAGAAGGACTGCAGGCTGGACAGGTTGATGAAGGCGGCGAAGTGGCCCGCCACCAGCGCCAGCAGCAGGATGACCAGCAGCACCCAGACCAGCGTGGCGCGCTGCGCGCCGCTGTGCAGCTCGGCGGTGGTGGGCACCGCGCCGTTCCACACGATCCAGTGCACGAAGAGGCTCCAGATGCCGCCGATCAGCAGGAAGACCAGCACGCCGGCGGCGCCGGCCAGCGTGGTGAGCGGCATCTTCTTCAGCCACGCTGGCCGCTCCTTTTGACCGTCATGGGCACTGAACCAGCGCGCCGCCCAGCTGATGCCCACGGCCAGCCCGGCCGGCACCAGCGCCGGCGCGCGGCCGCTGTCCATCGAGGTCAGCAGCAGGTACAGCGTCTGCCCCAGCGTGTCCACCAGGCCGATGGCGGCGGTCACCGCGGTCACGACCAGCACGTCGGCCAGCCGGCGGGTCAGCAGCACTCGCTGCATCGTGGCGTCACGGTTGACCAGCGCCACGGCGAAGGACAGCACCGCCGCAAAGATCGCCATCGCGGCCACGCCCAGCGTCATGCCGCGGCGGTCCATCGCCAGGCCGCTGGCGGCCGCGGCGGTGGCCGGATCGACGGCGGCGGCCGGTGCGGCCGCCGGCACGATGGAGGGCAACTGGCCGGCCAGCGCATCGGGCAGCAGGCGGCGCAGCACGTCCGGCACGGGATCCGGCGGGGCTGGCGGCAGCAGGCGGCCCAGGGTGTCCGGCAGCAGCCCGGCCAGGAAGTCAGACCACAGCAGCCACACCAGCCCCAGCAGCACCAGGCCGATGCCCAGCGTGCAAAGCATCGCCACGTTGATGGGCAGGCTGCGGCCGTCGTCGCGTTCATGCACCAGCCAGAAGGCCACGCCCAGCGGCACGCCCACCAGCACGATGGGCGCCAGCGCCAGCGGCAGCAGCGGGCTCCACCACACCAGCGTGATGCCGATGCCGCAGCTGTCCGGCGGATGGTCGCCGCGGCAGCTCGCATCACCCAGTGCACCAAAGGCCTGGGCCTCGGCCTGGAGCGCGCCTTCTTCCCAGGCCTGCGCCACGGCGGGCCAGGCGGTGGCCACTTCGGCCCGGCCCAGGCCCACCAGCGCCACCGCCGCCATCAGCACGGTGCCGATCACGTAGTGCAGCGCCAACCAGTTGCGGATGCCCAGCGCCGCGGCGTAGAAGGCGTCGCCCGCGCCGGTGGGGATCAGGTAGCGGCCGTTCTCGCGCAGCCAGGCCAGCGGGGCGCCCAGCACGGCGTCCGCCTCGGTGTAGTCGCGGCGCGAGCGAATGCGCTGCGGCGGACCGGCGCTGAGCACGTTCACCGCATCGGCCGCGGCTTTCAGGCGTTGGGTGAGCTCGGGGGGCGGTGCGGCGTGTGCGGCGTCTGCAGCCTGTGTGGCCGCTGCGGGCGCCTTCGCCTCTGCCTCCGCTTCATCGGGGGATTGGCGATGGTCCGCCGCATGCGACGCGGCCTTTGCGCGCACCTGCGCCATCGCGCCGCTCCAGGCCTGCGCCAGCATCGCGGGCACGCCGGCATGGGCCGCGGCGGCGCGCTGGGCGCGCGTCAGTCCATCGTGCGAGCGCAGCCGATTGGGCAGGAACAGGCTGCACAGGAAGGCACCCACGTAGCCGCCACCGCTGACGGTGGACAGGTAGTCGAAGCAGCTCAGGCGCGATCGCGCGAAGGCGGTGTCGGGCTGGTCCGGCGGCAGCGCACTCGCGGCGGGGTTGCGGTCGCGCGCGATGGCCTGCAGCACGCCCAGTGCGAAGGTGGCGCTGCGGATGCCGCCGCCGGACAGCGCCAGCGCGCGATACCACGTCTTCGGCGTTTGCGACGGCTGCGACGGCTGCGACGCCGGCGCTGCGGGTGCAGGCCCCGTCCCGACCGCCGGCTCCGCCTGCGCGGCCGGTGCAGGATTCGCCGCGGCAGCGGGATCGGCCGGCACACCGATCTGCGCACCGATCTGCGCACCGATCTGCGCGCGGCGCTGCGCCAGCACCGCCCGTTCCAACTCCAGCAGCGTCGGTGCCGGGGTGCCTGCGCCGGAACCGTGCGCTCTCGTGGACCATGTCGCCATGCCGCTCTCCCGCCTGCCACTTCCCGGTCGTGCCAGCCGGTCGTGCCAGCCGGTCGTGCCAGCCGGTCGTGCCAGCCGGTCGTGCTAGCCGGTCGTGCTAGCCGGTCGTGCTAGCCGGTCGTGCTGCCCGGTGGCACTGCCGCGCGCACCGCCCGCCCATTGGACGCGCCCTGGCACCTCCGCCGCATCGGCAACAACAGGGAGGAGCGGCACCACGGAGCAGGCCGCCATCCATCGGAAACCGCATAAGCACCTGCGCAAGCCTTCGTTCGCGCCGCAGGGAGCGCTGCCTAGCATGCGGCCCATTCCCATCCGGCCCGAGCCCCTGCCCATGTTTGATCTGCCGTTGCTGCCCCGCCGCGCCGCCCTGGTCGGCACCCTGCTGCTGGCTGCCGCCACCGCATCCATCGCCCGCGACGTGCAGTTGCTGAACGTCAGCTACGACCCCACGCGCGAGCTGTACGTGGAGTTCAACAAGGCCTTCGCGGACCACTGGAAGGCCAGGACCGGCGACAAGGTCACCGTCAAGCAAAGCCACGGCGGCTCGGGCAAGCAGGCCCGATCGGTGATCGACGGGCTGGACGCCGACGTGGTGACGCTGGCACTGGCCTACGACGTCGACGAACTGGCCGCCAAGGCCAAGCTGCTGCCGCCCGATTGGCAGAAGCGCCTGCCGCACAACAGCTCGCCCTACACCAGCACCATCGTGTTCCTGGTGCGCAAGGGCAACCCCAAGGGCATCAAGGACTGGGACGACCTGGTCAGGCCCGGCATTTCAGTGGTCACGCCCAATCCCAAGACCTCCGGCGGTGCGCGCTGGAACTACCTGGCGGCCTGGGGCTACGCGCAGAAGAAGTACGGCAGCGACGCCAAGGCGCAGCAGTTCGTCGCCGCGCTGTACGGCAACGTGCCGGTGCTCGATTCAGGCGCCCGCGGCTCGCTGGTCACCTTCACTGAACGTGGCGTGGGCGACGTCTTCATCTCCTGGGAGAACGAGGCCCACCTGGCCGCCAAGGAGCTGGGGCCGGACAAGCTGCAGATCATCGTGCCGTCCATCAGCATCCTGGCCGAGCCGCCGGTGGCGGTGGTGGACAAGACGGTGGACCGCAAGGGCACGCGCCCGGTGGCCGAGGCCTACCTGCAGTTCCTGTACTCACCCCGGGGCCAGCAGATCGCCGCGGAGAACCACTACCGCCCGATCGACCCGACGGTGGCCGTGCGGCACGAGAAGACCTTCACCAAGCTGTCGCTCTTCACCATCGACCAGCAGTTCGGTGGCTGGGCCAAGGCGCAGAAGACGCACTTTGCGGACGGCGGCGTCTTCGACCGGATCTACACGAAGAAGTGAGCGGCCAGCGGCGCTCCTACGCCTGCCGAACGGCCGCGGGCAGCGCCGGCGGGCCGCCGCCGGACGACCCCGCGGCATCAGCGCCGCGGCGTGATCTTCCACAGCTCGCCATTGCCCGCATCGGTGACGACGTACAGCGCCCCGTCCGGCCCCTGGCGCACGTCGCGGATGCGCTGGCCGCGGTCGGCGAGCAGGCGTTCCTCGCCCACCACGCGGCCGCCTTCGAACACCAGCCGCACCAGTGCCGTGGCGCGCAGGCCACCGACGAAAAGGTTGCCGCGCCAGGCCGGGAAGGCCTCGCCCGTGTACCACTGCGCGCCCGACGGCGCGATCACCGGATCCCAGTAGTACACCGGCTGCTCGAGCCCGTCGCGCGCGGTGCTGCCGGCCCCGATGGGCGCGCCCGAGTACTCCAGGCCATAGCTGATCAGTGGCCAGCCGTAGTTCTTGCCGCGCTCGACGCGGTTCACCTCGTCGCCGCCGCGCGCGCCATGCTCCACCACCCACAGGCGGCCCTGGGCGTCAAAAGACGCGGCCTGCACGTTGCGGTGGCCCAGCGACCAGATCTCGGGCAGGGCACCCGCCTGCCCCACGAAGGGGTTGTCCGGCGGCACCGAACCATCGGGCCGGATGCGCAGCACCTTGCCCAGGTGGCTTCCCAGCTGCTGCGCCTGCGGCCGCGTGGCCAGGTCGGACCGTTCGCCCAGCGTGACGTACAGCAGTCCGTCCGGCCCGAAGGCCAGGCGCGAGCCGTAGTGCAGCCGGCCATCGTAGGTGGGCCGGGTGCGCAGGATCACCTGCACCTGCTCCAGCCGGCGGCCGTCGGCCGACAGCACGGCCCGGGCCACGCTGGTGCCATTGCCCCCATCACGCGGCTCGCTGTAGCTCCAGAAGAGCGTGCGGTCGCTGCTGAAGCGCGGGCTGAGCGCCAGGTCCAGCAGGCCGCCCTGGCTTCGGCTGTCCACCGCGGGCACGCCGGCGATCGGCTCGCCGACCTGGCCGCCGGCCGAGACGAGGCGCAGCCGGCCCGGCTTCTCGCTGACCAGGAAGGCGCCATCGGGCAGCGGCTCCACGCTCCAGGGGTTCTCCAGGCCGCGCGCCAGCACGGACACCGACAGCGGCGGCGAGGCCACCGCCGGGCAGGCCCGGGTCTGGCCCTCGAAGGCCGGTCGCTGCGCGGGCGCGTTGGCCGGGCCGGTCTCCAGCGGCACGCAGGCCGCGCCGCCGGCGGGCGGGGGCGCGGGTGGTGCTGGTGCGGCATCGACGCCGCCGCCACCGCCGCAGGAAGCGAACGAGGCCAGCAGCACGGCCAGGCTGATGTACAGGGTGGGCTTGGCGGGCAGGTCCATGGGTGTGTCGGCCATCGGGCCGGAGCGCGGGTCGCCAGGGTGCAGCAAGGCCGATGCCCATGCCGGCTTCGTGCCCTCGGCTGGCGTGTCGTGCATGCGACTCGGCCCAGGCCACGTCCTTCCGCGGTTTGCGCATAAGCAAGCGCGGTTCGATTCCTTCCCGCCGCCTGATGCCTTTCCTAGCATGCGAAGCCGATCGTCGCGGCCCAGGGCCGCTGACCAACCAACCGAAGTCCCAACAAGCACCGCGTCCAAACGCCTGCCGGGGAGAACCGATCCGTGATCCTGTCGCGTGCGCTGCTCAAGCGCCACACCGTGCTGCCCGGCTTCGACCTGGCGCTGGGCTTCGCGCTGCTGTACCTCTGCCTGATCGTGCTGGTGCCGCTGTCCGCGGCCTTCCTGAAGACCTTCACGCTCAGCTGGGGCCAGTTCCTGGAGGCGACCACCACGCCGCGCGTGCTGGCTTCGTACCGCCTCACCTTCGGCGCGTCCTTGCTCGCGGCGTTGCTCAATGCGGTGATCGGCCTGATCACCGCCTGGGTGCTGGTGCGCTACCGGTTCCCGTTCAAGCGCCTGGTCGATGCCCTGGTCGACCTGCCCTTCGCGCTGCCCACGGCGGTGGCCGGCATCGCGCTGACGGCGCTGTGGTCGCAGAACGGCTGGATCGGCCAGTGGCTGCCGTTCAAGGTCAGCTTCACGCCCATCGGCGTCTGGGTGGCGCTGGTCTTCATCGGCCTGCCCTTCGTCGTGCGCACGCTGCAGCCGGTGCTGGAAGACCTGAACCGCGAGCTGGAAGAAGCCGCCGCCACGCTGGGCGCCACGCGCTGGCAGACCTTCAGCAAGGTGATCCTGCCGATCCTGATGCCGGCGCTGCTGACCGGCTTTGCGCTGGCCTTCGCACGCGCGCTGGGCGAGTACGGTTCGGTCATCTTCATCGCCGGCAACATGCCGATGATCAGCGAGATCACGCCGCTGCTCATCATCACCAAGCTCGAGCAGTACGACTATGCCGGTGCCACCGCCATCGCGGTGGTGATGCTGGTGGCGTCCTTCCTGATGCTGCTCGTCATCAACCTGCTGCAGGCCTGGTCGCGCAAGCGGCAGGGAATGTCGTGACCATCGCCTCCACCACCACGCTGGCCGCGCCGGCGGCCACGGCTGCGCCGGCCGAGAGCGGCGTTGCCCCGAAAGGCATCCGCGGCGCCACCACCGAACCGGCCTGGGTCCGCCGCCTGCTGATCGGCCTGTCGCTGGCCTTCATGACGCTGTTCCTCTTCGTGCCGCTGGCCACGGTCTTCATCGAGGCGTTCAAGAAGGGCGTCGAGGTCTACCTCGCCTCCATCACCGACCCCGACGCGCTCGACGCCATCAAGCTCACGCTGATCGCCACCGGCATCAGCGTGCCGCTGAACCTCGTGTTCGGCGTGGCCGCGGCGTGGTGCGTGGCCAAGTTCGACTTCCGGGGCAAGAACCTGATGCTGACGCTGATCGACCTGCCGTTCTCGGTCAGCCCCGTGATCGCGGGCCTGATCTACGTGCTGGTCTTCGGCCTGCAGGGCTGGTGGGGCGAGTGGCTGCGCGACCACGACCTGAAGATCATCTTCGCCGTGCCCGGCATCGTGCTGGCCACCGTGTTCGTGACCTTCCCGTTCATCGCGCGCGAGCTGATCCCGCTGATGCAGGCCCAGGGCATCGAGCAGGAAG
>CAMLJY010000040.1 GCA_946480465.1 uncultured Burkholderiales bacterium | reverse complement strand
CCTCTCTTGGGCTCCTCTCTTGGGCTCCTCTCTTGGGCTCCTCTCTTGGGCTCCTTTCTTGCGCACCTGTCATGCGCGCCTTTCATGTGATAGCAGGCAGGGCCGCCCCGGCGCCCTGCCCCTCGCGCGGCGGACCAGGCAGGGCGCCGGTGCTCAGGCCTCCGCCTCGCCCCCGCAGTCCGGGCACGGCGTCGCCAGCGCGAAGGCGGCGTTGTCGGCCGCGTTGTAGCCGGTGAGGGTGGCGTAGCCGTCGGTGGCCATGGCCATCACGTCCAGCCGCTCGGAGAACGCGGCGTTGGAGCAGGCGCCCAGCAGCGCCGAGACGGTGACCGCCTTCTCGTAGGTGAAGCCTCCGGTGTGGATGAAACCGTCGTTGCCGGGGGCGCCGGACGTGCCCGAGGTGGACGCCGCCGGTACGACCGGCCCGGGGCCGCGCGTGGTCACGAAGCCATAGGTCGCGAAGCCGTTCGGGTGGCGGGCGACGAAGGACAGGCCGGCCGTGTCGGTGGGCAGGCTGTAGTTGTGGAAGCCGCACACCGGATCGGGCGTGACGGTGCCGCCCACCGGCAGGATGTCCGCCTGGCAGCGGTTGTTGTCCACCCGCACGACCATGCGGAAGCCCATCGTGTCGCCGCCCACGAGGATGCGGTTGTAGGCCGGCGCCGGCGAGGTCGTGATCGTGCCGCTGCCGAAGGGCGCATCCTGGTCGGTGATGCGCAGGTCGATGTTCGCCGCCGTCCAGTTGACCAGCGCGCCGGCTGCATCGAACAGCTCCAGCTTCAGCTCGTAGCGGCCGGCCGCCAGGTCGTCGGGCAGCGGCGCCGGGCCAGACGGCGCGCCGGCCAGCGTGGCGGTGTCGAAGTACGCGGTGGCGAGGTCGACACGTTCGTCCAGCACCACCCACTCATTGCCCGCCGGCGGCAGCGCCGGGCGGATGCGGAACAGGTTGGGCGCCGGCGCGACGACCGGGCCGGAGGTGGGCATCGGTCCCATCAGGTCCGATGGGAAGCTGGTGCCGAGCTTGTAGTGGCGGTAGACGTCGCGCGTCATCACCGACCAGGCGTTCAGCGGCACCGAGCCGGGCGCCACGGTGGCGCTGCTGCCGTCGGGCCCGCTCAGCCGCCGGTAGGACCAGCGGTAGTACGGAATGCCCTTGCCCTCGATCAGCTCGGTGCGGCTGAAGTCCACGCGCGGCTCCAGCGTGGCGCCGAAGGGCTCGCCGGCGGTGGTGACGCCTTCGGGGCCGGCGATGCGCACCTCGCGCACCGCCACGCCGCGGCCGATGGACAGCACCACCACCTGGCAACCCGGCAGGTCGGGCTCGTCGCCGCAGCCGGGCACGCGCGGGTCGGTGACGTGGATCGTCACCTCGCTGCCGCAGGCGTAGTTCCAGTGCGTGTAGCAGCCGATGCGCGGGTGGTAGACGGTCTCGAAGCCGCTGCCGAAGTCGTACTCGACCCAGAAGTACAGGTCGGGATGGTCGCCGCCGCAGGGGTAGAACACCGTGGTCTCGAAGCGGCCGTTGCCGTCGGTGTCGATCACCGCGATCTCGTCGCAGCGGAACAGCCACCACCATTGCGGCCACAGGCAGAACCACGGCAGCAGCAGCTTCCAGTGCTCGGCCAGCAGGTTGCGCACCACCACCGGCGACGAGCTGCCCAGCAGCGCCAGCAGCTCCGGTGCCGGCGTGGCCGCCTCGGCTGCCGTCGCGGCCGGCGCGGCCAGCGCCTGCAGGGCGGAGGCGTTCTCGGCGGCAAAGCGCAGCGTCGTGGCGGCCTGGCCTCGCGGGCCGGGACCGGGCAGCGGGATGGGCGGGCGGCGGACGGCCTGCAGCAGGTCGTCGCGCAGGCGCAAGACCTGCGGCTCCGGCAAGCGCAGGATCCACAGCGGAATGCGGTCCACCTCGCAGATGTGCACGCGGGCGTCGCACACCGGCCGGTTGTCACTGGCGCGCAGCACCCGGCCGCGCACCCAGCAGAAGCAGAAGGGCCACAGGTCGATCAGGCTGCCGGGGATCTCGATGCGCCCGGCGCCGGCGCCCTCCCAGCGCAGCACGGGCTCGTAGGCGCGCAGCCGTTCCAGCTGCGCGATGCCGGGTTCCTTCAAATCGATGCGGGCGTCCACCGGCGCGATGAACACGCGCGCGCGGCCGGCCGCCGGCGACGGCAGCTCCACGCGGCCGTCGCGCACCTCGGCCCGCTCGGCCAGGCGGCCGCGGGCATCGAAGACGTAGGCCACCAGCGGGTGCTTGAAGTCGGGACGTTGCGCGGTCGAAACCTGCAGCGTCACGCGCTTTCCGGGGTCTTGGGCCGGCGTCATGGCTGCGCCTCCGGGCCGTGGCCGGAATGGGCGGGGGTCGGTCGGACGTTCATGCGGCGCTCCAGGTTGCTGTGACGAGTCGCAGCCATGATCGGCACGCCGCGGGCCGCCTGTCGTCCCACCGCCTGCTGAACCGGCCCGCCGTTTCTCAACCCGCCTGTTGAAATGCGGCAATGCACCCAGGCGACCGGCGGGCGCGTGAATGGCCATTCCGCCATTCGGCATCCAGGCCTTTTGACGCTAATTTCTGAAATAAGCGCATCCGGCCATGAGCAGCGACTGACCAGCGCCTGACCGGGCCTGTGCGCCATCCGGCCTGGCCGCTCCGCTGCGGCTCGGTGCGCCAGGGCTCTGGACACGAAAAATCAGCGGTTTTCGTGCCCACCAGTTGGCGGCGCATGTAACGGGCGCCAGCACGGAACACGCGCGCCGCCGGCCGCATCTAAGCCGGCCGATGAAACCAAACCAATAGGAGGTTTGACCGTGAAAGTGCAACTGAAGCATTGGCAAGATGCCGTCAATCTGGTGGTCGGACTGCTGTTCGCGGCGTCGCCGTGGCTGCTGGACTACCAGGCGCACCCCACCGCGATGTGGAGTGCGTTGATCAGCGGCCTCGCACTCGCCGCGACGGCGCTGGGCGCGGTGCTGGTGCCACGCGCCTGGGAAGAGTGGACCGAAGGCGCGCTGGGGCTGTGGATGGTGGTCTCGCCCTGGGTGCTGGGCTTCACCGCCGAGCGCAACGCGCTGTACGCCGCGGTCACCGCCGGCGTCATCGCGATGGCGCTGGCGGCCTGGACGCTGGCGACCGACAAGGACTACACCGGCGCCGTCCGCCAGGAGGCCTGAAGAGGTCCGCCGCCGCACGGTCAGGTTTGATGCGGCGATCGGCAGGGCGCGCCTTCCGGGGCGCGCCCTGCCCCTCATGGTTCGCGCCGCCGGGCGCGCCGATCGCGGCAATCGCACCGGGCACGCTGAACGCGCCGATCGCGCCGGTCACGCCGCACGCCGATCACGCCGATCACGCCGATCACGCTGATCGCGGTGGCCGCAGCGGCGCCGCGGCCGGAGGGGCCATGCGACAGTTGGCGCGATGAAGTTGCGCCAGATCGAAGTCGTGTACGCGGTCCTGCAGTCCGGCAGCCTGAGCGCGGCGGCCCGGCTGCTGAACATCACCCAGCCTTCCGCCACCAAGCACCTGCAGCAGGCCGAGTCGGGCCTGGGTTATGCCCTCTTCCGCCGCGCCAACGGCCGGCTGCATCCGACCGAGGAACTGCTGCAGCTGGGCCCCGCGCTGCGCGCCGCCCATGCAGGGTTCGACGACGTCCGCCGCACCGCGCAAAGCCTGCGCCGGCAGCCGCAGGCCCGGCTGCGCATCGGCTGCGTGCTGTCGGTGGCCGGTCTCCTGCCGCAAGCCTACGAGGCGCTGCGGGCCCGCCACCCGGACCTGCGCTGCGAGTTCTCCACCGGCCACCACGACACGCTGCTGCAGTGGCTGCTGATGCGCGAGATCGACGCCGGCATCGTGCTCGAGCCGCGGCCGCACCCGGCCATCGCCTACCAGGACCTGGGCGTGCGGCGGCTGGTCTGCGCGGGCCTGCCGCGGCTGCTGGGCAAGTACCGCCAGGCGGCGAAGGTGCCGGCCGAGGCCTTGCGCACGATGCCGCTCATCGAGGTGCTGGACACCGACCCGGTCGGCCGCCTCGTCAGCAGCCATGCCGAGCGCTACGGCTGGCCCTTCCCCGCCCGGCTGGCGGTGAAGACGCACCAGGTGGCGCTGGACATGGCGGCGCGCGGGCTCGGCGTCGCCGTCGTCGACGACCTGAGCGCGATGCGCTACCAGCCGGCCCTGAAGGTGCTGCCGATCGAGCCGGAGGCGGCGATCTCGGTGCAGGCGATGTTCCTGCAGCCGGGATCGCTGTCGCAGGCGGCGGACAACTTCATCGCCGCCTACCGTGCGGCCGATCGAGCGGCCTCGCGCGCCGTTCCTGCGTAGCGCGCCAGCGTCGGCTAGTACCCGTTCGCCCCGCCGGCGCGGCGGTAGTCCGCCGCCCCGTGGTAGGTGGGCCAGCCATGCGCGTCGTGGCTGACCGCGATGCCCGCGAGGCCGCTGGTCAGTCCGGTGGCATTCAGCGTCGCCGAGGTGTAGCCGTGGGTCGCGCGCAGGCCATCGATCTGCCCGCTGATGGGCTTGCCGTTCTCGAACTGCGCCACCGAGCTGACGAGGCCCTGGCCGGTCCAGTTGTCGGCATTGATCGCGGCCTGGATGTCCATGCCGTAGACCACGTGGCCGAGGAAGGTCTTGACGATGTAGTCAGGGATGGGCCCGCCGCCGGCCGCCCCCCACACCAGCCGCAGGCGCCCCTGGCCGTCCAGCGCGATGGCCGGCGCGGTCGAGGTGCGGGGCTTGCGCCCGGGGCCATAGCCGTTGACGTCCAGCCCCGGCATGGCCGCGGAGAAGTTCGACAGCGCGTTGTTCAGCATCATCCCGCCAGCCTCGACGTGCGCGCCCCAGTGGGTGTTGATGGTGGTCGTCATCGCCAGCGCGTTGCCGTAGCCGTCCACGATGGACAGGCTGCTGGTGGTGTTCCAGTCTTCGTCGCGCTCGGGACTGCTGCGGTCCGCGCGGGCCAGCCCGCTGCGGCTGGGCGGCGGGCCGGCCGGGCGCAGCCGCCGGGACGGCCCGCTCGCCAACGGGTCGAAGCCCGCGGGGTCGGTGGCGGCGAAGGCGGGAATGCCGTCCGCCACGCCGCCGGCCGGCACCGTGCCCAGCGCCGTGCCGTCGAGCAGGGCCGCGCGCCGGTCGAGGTAGGCGTCGGACAGCAGCGCCTCCACCCGGGCATTGACGTTCGAATGGGCCGGGTCGCCCACCACGTTGCGGCGGTCGGCGTTGGCCAGGCGGCTGGACTCGGCCACCACGTACAGGAAGCCGGATGATCCCCAGGCCTCGGCGGCGAGGTTCCTGCGCTCGGCCACGCCCAGCGACTGCAGCGTGACCAGCCCGCCGAAGGACGGCGCGGGCTGGGTGTGGATCGTCATGCCGAAGCGCCGGCTCACCAGGGGCTTGCGCTCCACCGCGCGGTAATTCGCGAAGTCAGCGGCCGTCATCAGGCTGGGGATGCGCGCCGGGATGATCGGGGCCGAGGTGCTGCCGTCGCTGCGGTAGCTGGCCGGCAGGATGGACGTGCAGTTGTTGCTGCCGTCGGCCTTCCGCCGGTCGTCCTCGAAACGCTGCAGGATGGCGGCGGCGATCGGCCCCTCGGGGTCGTAGAACGCCGCGGCACCGCCGTCGCGCACCAGCGCCATGGTCTGCGCCAGCGGCAGGTTCCGGATCAGCGTGCCCACGGGCAGCGGTTTCTCGCCCGCGGGATCGGCGGGGTCGCAGTAGCGGGCCTGGATGTCCTTGTAGCGGCAGCGCGGGTCCCCAGCGGTCGCGGGCGTTGTTCCACCAGGCCTTGACGCCGCCGGCATCGAGCGGCTCGCCGGTCTCGTCGTCGAACTGGGTGCCGCCGCTGTACAGCGTGGAATACATGTAGCGCGTCATCGGGAAGCCGTCGCGGGCGAGCGTGATCGCCTCGTCCCACAGGCTGTTCCACGGGCGCCGGCCGTGCGCCTGGTGCACCAGGTCCAGCACCTTCAGCGTGCCCGGCACGCCGGCGGCGCGGCCGGAGATGTTGGTGTGGCCCTGCTGGGCGGCGAGGCTGCCGCCGATCTGCTGGCCGCCGCGGCAGAGAAGGTCGGACGGCACGGCCATCTGGTAGATCGAGGCCGTGCCGGCGGCGCCGACGTTCGCGGGCGCGGCGGACAGGCCTTCGTAGGTGTGGACCTTCTTCGCCGCGGCGTCGTAGTAGGTGATGACGCTGCCGCCGGCCAGGCCCGAGGCGAAGGGCTCGGCCACGCCGAGCATGGCCTGCACGGTGATCGCGGCATCGATCGCGGAGCCGCCCTGCGCCAGCACGCGGCAACCGGCGGCCGAGGCCTGCACGTCGGCCGACGTCACCATCAGGTGCGTGCCGGTGATGCCCACCGCCTGGCCGTAGGGCGCGCCCGCCTGCGGCGTGCACAGCGCCGGATCGAAGCGGACGACGTGCAGCGGCGTGGCATCGATGCGCCACTGCAGCGCCGCGGGATCGAAGGCGACGCTGCGGTCGAGGCGCAGCGTGATGGTGTCGGCCGGCGTGGCGCTGGCGCCGCCGGCCAGCGCACCCACCGCGACCTGGCCGTCGATGACGCTCACGCCGGGCCCGGCGCCGGTGATGGTGGCCGCGACGCCGGACAGCGGCAGCGCGCCGGCCTGCACGGTGACCGTGAACCGGTAGTCGAAGACGGTGCGGCCGACGCGGGTCTCGGCCACCTTGCTCAGCTCGAGCACCTGGGCCAAGGGCGCCCCTGCGGTCGACGAGACCGCGGGCGCCGGAGAGGTCACGGCCGCGGGCGCCCGCGCCGCGAGCGGCTGGCGGTCCGCGTCCGCCGCCTCGGCGGGCGCGCCCGATGCGGCATCGCCACCGCCACAGGCACCGAGCAAGGCGGCCGCCGCCAGGATGCTGGACCGGGCGCGCATCATCGTGCCGCTCCCGCGCGGCGGCGCAGCCCGCCTGCCGCCGCCAGCGCGGCGGTGGCCAGCAGCACCAGCAGCCGCGAGGCCGGCTCCGGCACCGCCGACCCGGGCAGGTCCACGCTGGTGCCCGCGGCGATGACTTCGAAAGTGAGCGGGTCGTGGATCTCGAAGGGCAGCGTGCCCGGCGCGCCCGAGCCGAGGAAATCGAACTGCACGCGGAAGCCCGCGGCGTGGGCGCCCAGGCCCAGCGCATGCGCCGGATCGGTCGCCAGCGCATCGATGAAGCCCGGCGCGGGAATGGTGGCGGAGGGCGCCACGGTGATCGTGTCCCATCCCTCGGGCGAGGCCAGCAGCACCAGGTTGGCGAACAGGGCCTCGTCGAAGTAGGCGCTGAAGGCCTCGATCGCCGCCGGGCGGCCGTCGTCGTTGGCGAGCACCAGCTCGACGGACCAGCGGCTGCCGCCGACCTGCGTATGGCGCGTGCTCAGCAGCGCGGCGGAACTGGCCGTGGCCAGCCCGCACGACAAGGCGGCCAGGAGCAGGCGGGATCGAAGCTTCATGAAGGGCGTCTCCGGTGGATCGGCGCGGCGCGGGCGGTGCCGCCGCGTGCGATCCAGTCTAGGAGCGCGCTTCGCCCGTGGGCCATGCGCGGATCCGCGCAGGCCATAGCCGGCATGAATACGGGGCCGGCGTCAGCCCGCGTCGGGATGCCTGGGCACCTCGACCGGCAGTTCGAGCGTGAAGGTGGCGCCCTGCCCCGGTCCGCTGCTGAAGGCCGTCAGGCGGCCGCCCATCTCGCGGGCAGCGATCGCGCAGGTGTGCAGGCCGAAGCCGTGGCCGTCGGCGCGGGTGGTGAAGCCGTGCGAGAAGACGCGCGTCAGGTTCTCCGGCGGGATGCCCTCGCCGTTGTCGGCGACGCTAACGCGCAGGAGGCGCGTGGCTCGTCCCCCACCCTCCGGCCCTTCGCCCGGACCGCCCGGCGCGCCCTCCACGCCCGGCGCGCCCTCCACGCCCTCCACGCCCTCCACGCCCTCCACGCCCTCCACCACCGCGGCGCTGATGCGCAGGCACGGCGCCTGCGGGGCGAGCGCGCCGATCGCCTGCTTGGCGTTGCCGATCAGGTTGACCAGGATGATCAGCAGCCGGTGGCGGTCCAGCGGCAGCGGCGGCAGGGCCTCGAGCTGCTTGACCACCGGGATGCCATGCCGCGCCAGCGAATCGGCGCTCATGCGCAGTGCGTCGTCGACCACCGCGGCCAGCGGCAGCGATTCGATGAGCCGCGGCGCGCCGGCATAGGACTGCTGCGCCGCGACCACCTGCTTGATGTGGTCGACGCTGCGGGCCAGGATCGCCAGCTCGGCGCCTTGTGCCTCGTGCTCCGCGGCCAGCACGCCGGCCAGTTCGCGCAGGTAGCCCGGCAGCAGCCGGCCCTTGGGATCCTGCGTCAGGAAGGCACCGGGATCGGCCGCATGCGCATCCAGCAGCGCCACCGCCCGCGCCAGGCCGTGCACCGGGGAATGGCGCAGGCGCTCGCCGATCAGCTCGGCCGAGACGTTCACGCTGTTCAGTGCATTGCCGACGTTGTGCAGCACGCCGGTCGCGACCTCGGCCATGCCGGCGCGGCGGGCGCTGGCCATCAGCTCGGCCTGCGCGTCGCGCAGGGCCCGCGTCTGCTCCTGCACGCGCCGTTCCAGCCGGTCGTACAGCCGCGCGTTCTCCAGCGAGGCGGCCAGCTGCCCGGCGATCAGCACGACGGCGTCGAGCCCCGCGGTCGAGAAGGCGCCGCGGCGCTCGCGGTTCTCCAGCATCAAGAGCGCACGCGGCATCCCCTGCGCGAGCACGGGCACCACGAGCAGCGAGCAGTGCCCGAGCACGGCCAGGCAGGGATCGCTGGCGAAGCGGTCGTCGCGGGTGGCGTCGTGCAGCAGCAGCGGCTCGCGCGTGCGTTCGGCATAACGCAAGGCCGACAGGGGCAGCAGGCCGCGCTGCGCGGCTTGCTCGGCGGGCACCGGCGCCGCGCCGCAAGCGGCTTCGTGCAGGAACCAGCCACCCAGGTCGGCATCGTGCACGACGAGGCGCACCGCCGTCGCGCCGGTCAGGCTGCCCAACACCTCGGTGACGCGGGCGATCAGGCCGGCCAGGCTGGTTTCCGAACTCAGGGCCTGCGAGGCGCGCAGCAGCGCCAGGCCGTCCAGGCCCTGGTCCGCACGGGCCGTGGCGGACGCGGCGGACGCTTCGGCCGGTTCGGCCGGTTCGGCCGGTTCTGCCGGCCCGGCCCCCTCGGCGAACTGGGCCCACCCGGCGAACCGGGCCGACTCGGCACCCCCCGGCAGCGGCAGGCCCTGCGCCCGCGCCAGCGCCGCGGCCTTCGCGCTCGCGCCCCAGGCGCGGTACAGGCCCAGCGCCTGCGCCAGCAGCGCGCGGCCGCCACGCGCCAGCCCGTGCTGCAGCTGGAACAGGCCCGCGCGTTCGGCGATCAGCGCGTGCTGCCAGGGCCGCGGCCTGGCCTCGGCGGCGGCCAGCGCTTCGTCGAAGCAGCGGCTCGCCGCCAGGAAGTCGCCGGTGGCCCAGGCCCGTTCGGCCTGCAGCAGCCGGTGCAGGTGCAGGAAGTTGACGGGCGCGTCGGCGGCGCGCCGCGCCAGCCAGTCGATCTCGGCCTCCAGCGCGGCCCCGCAGGCCGCGGACGCCATGGTGCCGTCACGCCCCTCGCCGGCATCGCGCAGCTGCTGGGCCAGCGCCAGTCCCATCAGCAGGTGGCCCCAGGCGATCGGATAGAAGCTCTCGATGTAGGGCAGCAGCGGCTGCGCCGCCGCGGCATGCCGGGCCAGGCCGGCGGCGTCGCCGAACAGCGCGCAGCCGAGCGCGCGCCGCAGGTGGTAGCTGACCAGCGCCATCGGGTTGGACGCGGCTTCGGCAAGGTAGCGCCGCTCGTCGAATTCCGCGTCGTCGAAGCTGCCCGGGCAGGCCGTTTCGCCGCGCAGGGCGCGCAGCAGCTGGCGGTCGCCCAGGTTGACGGTGATCGCCTGGCCGTTGCCGGTGCGCGCGGCCAGGCCGAAGGCGGCGGCGATCTCGTCGGCGTAGCGCGCGAGCGTGGGGCCGCCGTCGAGCGCGGCCGGGATCGAGGCGCGGTAGCTGAAGCAGGCGTTCTGCAGGTCGCCACCGGCCAGCATGCCGTCGCGGGCGCGCTCGGCCTGGCCCAGCGCGTGCTCCAGCGGCTCGAACCAGTGCACGCTGCTGATGGCGAACAGGTGGCGCGCCTGCGAGGTCTCCGGCTCGTAGCCGCGTGCCTGGCTCAGCGCGAGCACCTGGCGCACCGCCTCGTAGCCGGTGCGGTAGTCCTGCCGCAGCGCGACGGTGACCAGCGTGGCCCGGCTCAGGTTGGCCACCAGCGCGGCGCAGGGGCCGTGGCGTTCCCACAGGTCCAGGCTTTCCAGCACCAGCCAGGCCACCCGCTTCAGGTCGGTGAAGAAGGCCGGTGCCTGCAGCCGGTTCAACAGCCGCGCGATGGCGACGACGCGCGCGTCGCCCACCTCCGGACGCGCCGGCTCGCGGCCGGCGTCGCAGTGCCGCACCCAGCGGCACAGCGCCTCGGACCGCCGCGCCAGCGCGGCCGCGTCCAGCGGCTCCGGCAGGTCCAGCCCCAGCCGGCGCAGCAGCGCGACACCGAGCTGCCAGGCCTCGTGGCGCCGCCCGCGGTTGCCCAGGCTGCCGATCTGCGCGCAGGCCGCGTCCACCAGGGCCAGTGCGTCGGCGCTGGCCGCCTCTATCACGTGATAGACCGCGTCCGCCTCGTCCAGCCGCCCCAGGCCGCAGAGCGTGGCGTGGTGCTCGACCGCCAGCGCCTCGGCCAGCGCAACCGCCTCGGCCGGCGCGGCGGTACTGCCGCTCCCATCACGCGCCAGCAGAACGCGTGCGCCGGCCAGCAGGCGCTCGGCCGCCGCATCGCTGGCGATGCCGCGGGCCCGCGCCGCGGCGGCATGCAGCAGCCGCGCCGCGCCCAGGCGTTCGCCGTCATCGTCGATCGCATCGGCCGCGGCCAGGTACTGCTCGGCCGCGTGGGCCGCGAAGGCGGGCACGGCGGCCAGCCGGCGCGCCAGGGCCAGGTGCAGCGCGCCACGCTGCGCCGGCGGCAGCGCGGCCTGCAAGGCCTGCTGCACGCGGTCGTGCGACAGCCGCCAGGCGCCGCCCGGCTCGCGCAGCAGCAGCCCGTCGTCCTGCGCGGCGCGCAGCGCGGGCTGCCACGCGGTGTCCGGCTGGCCGGTGGCCGCCTGCAGCAAGCGGCCGTGCACTTCGCCGCCCAGGCAGGTGATGGCCTGCAGCAGCGCCTGCGCATCCGCCGGCAGGCGCGCGATGCGCGCGGCCAGCAGGCCGACCACGCTGCCCAGGCCGACGTGGCGCCGCAGCGCCGCCGCATCCCAGCTCCAGCCGCCGGGGCCGGGCGTCAGCAGGCCATCGTGGCGCCAGGTGTTGACCAGCTCGATGCTGTCGCCGGCATGGCCGCCGGTGTGCGCGGCCACGGCCTGCGCCAGCGCGTCGGCGGCCGGCGGCGCCAGCCGCAGCATCTGCGCCAGCAGCTGCGCCAGCTCGGCCGGCGCCAGGGGCCCCAGCGCCAGCTGCAGCGGCGGGTTCGGCTGCGCCTGCCAGCGCGGCAGCGCCTTGGCCAGCGGCCCGCCGGCCTGGGCCTGCGCGCCGTCGCGGCAGCTGGCGACCACCAGCAGCCCGGGCAGGTCCGGCGCGGCCAGCACCGCTTCGAAAAAGCGGGCCCAGAGGCCGCGCGCCCAGTGCAGATCCTCCAGCACCATCACCAGAGGCCGCTCGGCCGAAGCCACGGCGCGCAGCAGGTCCAGCGTGGCCTGCAGCGCACGGGCCTCGCGCTGGCCCGGATCGCCGGCATTCACCTCGGGCTGCGCACCCAGCAGCAGCGCGTACTCCGGCAGCCGCGTGGCCAGGCCGGCATTGGCGCCCAGCGCCTGCAGGATGCGTTCGCGCTGGCGTGCCAGTTCGGCCTCGGGCTCGGCCAGCAGCAGCCGGGCGAGCGCGCGCATCGCCTGCTCGATTGCCGTCTGCGCCTCGCGCCCGCCGGGATCGAAACGGCCGGCGACGAAGCGCCCGTGGCGGGCCGCGGCGAGCGGCCGCAGCGCATCGACCAGCGCGCTCTTGCCGGCACCGGCCGCACCGCTCACCAGCAGCAGGCGGCTGCGGCCCTGCGCTGCTTCGTCCAGCGCCTGCCGCAGCACCGCGGTCTCCGCCGCGCGGCCCACCAGGCACGCGGGCGGCGCCAGGCGCTGCGCGAAATCCTGTTCGCCCAGCGGCCAGGCGGAAGCATCACCGGCCTGCAGCGCCCGCCGCAGGCGCTGCAGGTCGCGCACCAGGCCGTCGGCGCTCTGGTACCGCCGCTCGGGCTCTTTCTCGAGCAGGCGCATCACGATGGCGCACAGCATGGGCGGCAGCGCCGGCCGCAGCGTGGACGGCGGCACCGGCGGCCGCGTCAGCTGGTCGTGCACCAGGCGCAGCGGGTCGCCGGTGTCGAACGGCGGCTGGCCGGTGGCATCCTGGTACAGCGCCGCGCCCAGCGCATAGAGGTCGGTGCGCTGGTCCACGCCGCGGCCGGTGCGGCCGGTCTGCTCGGGCGCGCGGTGGGCGGCCGGGCCGCCGCTGGCGTGCAGCTGCAGCAGGCCGCGGCGGTGCAGCGCGGCGAGGTCTTCGGCCGATCGCAGCGCCCGCGCCAGCCAGGCGTCCAGCGCCGGCAGCGGGCCGGCGGCGCCGGTGGTCGCCGGCACGCCGCCGGCGGCGAGCGGCCAGGCGGGTCGTGCAGTCAAGGGAAGGCTCGCGGGAAGGGCATGGGTCGGCAGCAGCCCGGCCGGCGGCATGAACGGCGGATCCGCTGATCCGGTGATCGGCGTGCGCTGTTGAATCTTGAGCCGCCGCGGGCATTCGGCGCCGGCCCGTCGCGCCAAAGGCCGCGGATCTGACGGGCATCAAGTCCCGCCCGCGCGAATGGGGCCACGCTGGCGACGACACCACAGCCGGAGATCGCCATGCGTTCCGCACTTCTCTTCGCCGCCACGCTTGCGCTCTCCGGGCCGGCATTCGCCCAGTCGACGCCGTCCGAGCAGGACCATGCGGCCCATCATCCGGAGGCCGCGTCGGCCCCCGCCGGCACGCCGCGGGAAGCGGCCCAGCCCGCACCGGGCACGCCGGCCGCGCCGACGCCGGGGCAGGTGGATGCCCAGATGAAATCCATGTGCCAGATGCACGACCGGATGATGGCGGCCAAGACGCCGCAGGAACGCCACGCGCTGATGGCCGAGCACATGAAGTCCATGCAGGGCGGCATGGCGATGATGAAGCAGATGAGGGGCGGTGAGCCGGCCGCTGGAGCGTCCGGCGGCATGGCCATGAACATGGAAATGATGGCCAGGCGCATGGACATGATGGAAACGATGATGCAGATGATGGTGGACCGCGAGGCAGCCCGCGCGCGTCCGCGCAAGTGAATCCCGCAGCGGCCATGGAGCACGAGCACCAAGAGCCGCCCTCGTTCTGGCGCTCGCCCGCGGGCCTGACGCTGCTGGTCGCCGTGGCGGCCGGGGGCTTCTACCTCGTGACGGAGCACACGGCACACCTGTTCGGCGCGCTGCCCTACCTCGTCATCCTGGCCTGCCCGCTGATGCACGTCTTCATGCACCGCGGGCACGGCCACGGCGGGCACCATCACCACGGGCCGTCCGGGAGCCGCGACGATGAACAACGCCACCAATGACTACGGCCTGTGGGGCCTGGCCGTCCTCAACTCCATCATCTTCGTCGGCTTTGCGTACAGCTTCTTCAAGCCGCTGAACTGGCGCGACTGGCGCAGCTTCGGGGCCTACAGCGCCTTCATCGTCGCGCTGTTCGCGGAGATGTACGGCTTCCCGCTGACCATCTACCTGATGTCCGGCTGGCTGAGCGCCCGCTTCCCGGACGTCAACCTCTTCGGCCATGAGGCCGGCCACCTGTGGTGGGTGCTGACCGGCAGCGCGGGCGATCCGCACTTCGGCGCGCTGCACCTGCTGAGCTTCGGATTCATCCTCGCCGGCTTCACGCTGCTGTCCAAGTCCTGGCACGTGCTGTACCACGCGCAGCGGCGCCACGCGCTGGCCACCGCGGGCCCGTACCGCTGGGTGCGCCATCCGCAATACGTCGGCTTCGTGGCCATCATGTTCGGCTTCCTGCTGCAGTGGCCCACCCTGCTGACCGCGGCGATGTTCCCGGTGCTGGTGGTGATGTACGTCCGGCTCGCCCGCGCCGAGGAGCGCGACTCCGAACAGGCCTTCGGCCAGGCCTGGCGCGACTACGCCGCCGTCACGCCCCGCTTCATGCCGCGCTTGTCCAAGCACGGCCGCGCGCGGCCGCTGGGCAGCCGCTGAACCGCCGCGGCTCGCCCCGGCCGGCCGCCCGGCTCAGGCAACCACGGCCAGGATCACGTCGGCGGCGCTGACCAGCGCCGTGGCCGGCACGCCGGGGGCCAGCGCCAGCTCGCGCACGGCGGCCTGGGTGACGACGGCGACGATGCCCACCCCGTCCGCCGTCTCGATGAGCACCTCGGCATTGACCGCGCCCGGCGTCACCGAGCGGACACTGCCGTGCAGCTGGTTGCGCGCCGAGACCCGGGCGTCTCCCAGGTCGGTGGCGACCAGCACCGCCGAGGCCTTGACCAGCGCCATCGCGGTCTGCTGCAGGCGCAGGTCCAGCGCCTGCGTGCTCTCGCGGGTGACGATGGCGACCAGCCGCGTGCCGCCGGCCAGGGTCAGCTCCACCTCGTCGTTCACCGCCCCGGCACGGATGCCGCTCACCGTGCCGACCCACTGGTTGCGGGCGCTGGTCTTCATGTTCAACACCCTCAGCAGGGAGAAGTCCCGGTCCAGGTCCATGCAGTTGCGGTCCAGCAGCGCCAGGAAGCGCTGGTGCACCACGGCCACGGCCTCGAAGCGCTCGACGAGCCGCCGGCCGTGGTCGGTCAGCCGCGTGAAGCCGCCGCCCCGGCCACCGGTGCCGCGCTCGACCAAGGGCGCGCCGGACAGCGTGTTCATCGCATCGATGGCGTCCCACGCGCCCTTGTAGCTCATGCCGAAGGCCTTGGCGGCCTGCGTGATGGAGCCGTGCTCGGCCACCGCGCGCAGCAGGCCGATGCGGCCGGGGCCGCCGAGGTTCTGGTCGCCCACCGCCATCCACAGCTGGCCCTCCAGCTGCAGCCGCGGCTTCTTGCGCCCGCGCGGCGCCCGGCCGGGTGCGGACTTGGCGGAACGGCCGGGGCGCGCGGCGGCGGGCATGCGCGGCCTCCTCAATCCGCCACGCCGGCGCACGGCGCCGCGGCATCGATCACGCGGCCGGCATCGATGTGCACGACGTGCTCGGCGAGCGCGCGCACGTCGTCGTCGTCGTGCGTGATCAGCAGCATCGGCAGGTGCAGCGCCGTCAGCAGCTCGCGCAGCTCGGCGCGCAGCCTCTCGCGCAGGGCCTTGTCCAGCGCGGCGAAGGGTTCGTCGAGCAGCAGCGCGGTCGGTTCGGCGACCAGCGCACGCGCCAGCGCCGTGCGCTGGCGCTGGCCGCCCGACAGCTGATGCGGATAGTGAGCGGCCACGGGGCCGAGGTGAAAGGCCTCGATCCAGCGCTCGGCCCGCGCATCCTGCACCCGGCGGCCCGGGTTGAGCCAGCCGCGGTGCGCCGCGAAGGCGATGTTCTGCCGCACCGTGAGGTGCGGGAACAGCGCGTAGTCCTGGAACACGCAGCCCAGGCGCCGCTGCTGCGGCGACAGCACGATGCCGCGCTCGCTGTCGCACAGCACGCGGCCGGCCACCACGGCGCGGCCGGCGTCGGCGCGGGTGATGCCGGCGATCATGCGCAGCGTCTGGGTCTTGCCCGAGCCGGACGGCCCGCGCAGCACCACGCGCTGCGCATCGCTGGCGAAATGCAGGTCCAGCGTGAAGCGCGCCCGGCCGTGGCGCAGCTGCTTGTGCAGCGCGATGTCCCAGATCATGGTGCGGCTCCCACTGCCACGCGCCTTCAGCCCCGCGCCGCCACGCGCCCGGGCGCCAGCCGGCCCGCGCCCAGCAGCACCGCGATGCAGGTGATCGAGGTGACCGCGACGAGGAAGTTGGCGGTGTCGTCCTGCCCGGCCTGCACGGCCTCGTAGACGGCGATCGACAGCGTCTGCGTCTGGCCGGCGATGCTGCCGGCCACCATCAGCGTGGCGCCGAATTCGCCCATCGCCCGCGCGAAGGACAGCAGCAGCCCGGCCAGGATGCCGCGCCAGGCCAGCGGCAGCGAGACGCGGAAGAACACCGCCCATTCGCTGATGCCCAGCGTGCGGGCGGCGTCCTCGAGCTGCGGCTCCACCACCTCGAAGGCCGCGCGCGCGGCCTTGAACACCAGCGGAAAGGCCACCACCGTGGCCGCGATGACCGCCGCCTGCCACGTGAAGATGAGCCGGATGCCGAAATGCTGCAGCAGCCAGGCGCCCACCGGCCCCTGGCTGCCGATGACGACCAGCAGGTAGTAGCCCAGCACCGTGGGCGGCATCACCATCGGCAGCGTGAGCACCGCATCGACGGCATCGCGGCCGCGGAAGCGCGCATGCGCCATCGCGTAGCCGACGCCGACGCCGAACAGCAGGTTCAGCGCCGTGGCCCAGCCCGCGACCTTCAGCGTCAGCGCCAGTGCGGTCCAGGCCTCGCCCATGTGCCGTGCCTGTGCTCAGGGCCTGCCGAAGCCGTGCCCGGACAGCACCGCCTGGGCTTTCGGCGACCCCAGGAACTCGATGAATAGCCGCGCCTCTTGCGCATTAGGAGCGCCGGCCAGCACCGCGGCCGGGTAGCGCACCGGCTGCGGCGTCGGCACGGTCAGGGCCACCTTCACCTTGCCGGGCATCAGCGCGGCGTCGGTCGCGTAGACGAAGCCCGCGTCGACCTCGGACCGTGCCACGTAGTCGAGGGCCTGGCGGACGTTGTGGGCGCCGATCATCTTCGGCTCGATGGCGCTCCACAGCCGGGCCGCCTCCAGCACCGACCGGGTGTAGCGCCCGGCCGGCACGCTGGCCGGCAGGCCGATGGCGATGCGGGCATAGGCCGGCTGCGCCAGCTCGGCCAGCGCCTTCGGCGCCGCGGCGCGCGCGGCCGGCACGATGACGACCAGCGCGTTGGAAGCGAAGTCGCGGCGCAGCCCCGCCTTCAGCAGGCCCTGCGCCTGGGCCTGGTCCAGGGTCTCCTGGTCGGCGCTGGCGAACACGTCGGCCGGCGCCCCCTTGGCGATCTGCTGCAGCAATGCGCCCGAGGCGCCGAAGTTGTACCGCACGCGGATGCCCGGGTTCTCCGCCTCGAACAGCGGCGCCAGCGCGCGAAAGGCGTTGCCGAGGCTGGCCGCCGCCGACACGGTGAGATCGGCCGCCTGGGCGGCCAGGCCGAGCGTGCCGGCCAGGACGGCCGCGAGCGTGCGGGGCAGGAGGCGATTCATGCGGGCGAGGCGCGGGGGGGGAGCGTGATCAACCAGTGTATACAGCGCATGTCCCTGGAACGCCTGGCATCCATCGAGACTCGGCGTTCTCGCAGCTACCAGGCGCCGCAGCGCTATGGCGGACTATACATATCGGTGGCGCGGCGGCCGTCGGAAGCGCCTCTTCGCCCGGCGCCGTCCGCGGCCCGGGGAACCATGGCGTCGGCCCATCATGAACACGCTGCCGGGCTACGACGCTCAGCAGGCCTGGCGTCCTGGCCGTGCCACCGCTGGCATGCCTGCCGGGCTGGTATGCGCGTAGACTCAGCCGCACCTCTGGCGAGGGAGGGAAGCATCGATGGCGGCGAACCTGGACAGCGTCGACGACAGACCGGCCCAATCGATCCTGATCGTCGACGACGTATCGGCCAACCTGCAGCTCATCACCGGCCAGCTCGAAGCCTGCGGATACGTCGTGCTGGTGGCGCGCAGCGGCCTGGAGGCGATCGAACGCGCGGCCTTCGCCCGGCCGGACCTGATCCTGCTGGACGTGGTCATGCCCGGCATCGACGGCTTCGACACCTGCCGGCGCCTGAAGCAGGCCGGCGCGACGCGCGACATCCCGATCATCTTCATGACCGCGCTGTCCGACACCGACGACAAGGTGAAGGGCTTCCGGGCGGGCGCGGTGGATTACGTGACCAAGCCGCTGAATGCCGAGGAAGTGGCGGCCCGGATCGGCACCCACCTGACGCTGGACGCGCTGCGGCGGCAACTGGCGCGGCAGAACCAGCACCTGCGCGCGGAAGTGCACGCACGGGAGCATGCGCAGGCCGAGCTGCAGCATGCGCATGCCGAGCTGGAACAGGCCGCCGCGGCGCTGCGCCGGTCGAACACCGAGCTGGAGCAGCTGGCCTACGTGGCCTCGCACGACATGCAGGAACCCCTGCGCATGGTGGCCAGCTACCTGCAGCTGGTGACCCGGCGCTATGGCGACCGCCTGGACGCGGACGGCCACGAGTTCATCGGCTACGCGGTGGACGGCGCCAAGCGCATGCAGGCCATGATCAACGACCTGCTGGTGCTGTCCCGCGTCAGCACCAAGGCCCGGCCCTTCGCCCCGACCGATTGCGCGCAGGTGCTGGCCACCGCGCGCCTGCAATTGCAGGTGGCGATCGCGGAGAGCGGCGCCACCATCACCGAAGACCCCCTGCCCACGGTGAATGGCGATGCGGTGCAGCTGCTGCAGCTGTTCCAGAACCTGATCGCCAATGCCATCAAGTTCCGCGGCGAGCAGGCGCCGCGGGTGCACGTGTCGGCGCAGGCCACTGACGAGGGCCATTGCTTTTCGGTCAGCGACAACGGCATCGGCATCGCCCCCGAGCATTTCGAACGCGTGTTCGTGCTGTTCCAGCGCCTGCACGGGCGCAATGAATACCCGGGCACCGGCATCGGCCTGGCGCTGTGCAAGCGCATCGTCGAGCGGCATGGCGGGCGCATCTGGGTGGAATCCACCGCGGGCCAGGGTTCGAGCTTCAGGTTCACCCTGCCGCGCGTGCCAACCGGCGGCTGATCGGGTTTTGCACCGTGTTCGGCGGCGCGCCGAACGCCCAGAATCGCCGCTGTCCCACTGCCCAGGAGGCCGCGATGATGTCCAGCACCCCCCTGCGCCCACACCGGTTCCTGTGCATCCTGCTGCTGGCCGCCTGCGCCTGGCCGGCCCGCGCCGCCGATCCGCCGAAGGGAGCCACCCCCCGCCCCGAGAGCACCAGCGTCACCGTGGTCCAGCCCAGCGCCTTGCCGGTGCCGGCCGTGGCGCCACCCTGCGCGCCGGGCAAGTGCCCGTTCGCGGGACAGAAGGTGACGGTGATCGCCACCAAGAGCGCCATCAGCATCGCGCTGATGGAGGTGGAGGAGGAATTCGAGGCGGCCACCGGCGCGGAGCTCGATATCGTGCGCATGCCGGGCATCGAGCACTACCCGACCATCATTTCCGACATGACCAACCGCGTCGGCAAGTTCGATGCGTCGATTGCCGGCGGCTGGTGGATCGGCGACATGGTGGCAGGCGGCCACCTGCTGTCCTACGACGCCTGGTACGACGACCCGCGCTTCCCGAAGTGGAACGTCGACGACGTGCTGCCCGGCCCGCGCAACCTGCTGTCCTACGGCGGCAAGAAGTACATGGTCGCCTACGACCACGACGGCCAGGTGATGTACTTCCGCCGCGACCTGCTCGCCGATCCGCGGCACCAGGCCGCCTTCCGGCAGAAGTACGGCTATGCGCTGGGCGTGCCGCAGACCTGGGCCCAGTTCCGCGACGCGGCCGAGTACTTCACGGGCCAGGACCTCAATGGCGACGGCACGCCGGACCACGGCATCGTGCTGGCGCTGAAGCCCGGCAGCCAGGGCATGTTCAATTTCATGTCGCTGTCCGCCTCCTTCCTGATCGGCCCGACGAACCCCAAGCTGTACTGGTTCGATCCGCAGACCATGAAGCCCCTGGTCGACAGCCCCGGCCACGTGCGCGCGCTGGAGACCTTCGTCGAGCTGGTGAAGTTCGGCCCGCGCGAGATGCTGACCTGGGACCACGGCCGCGGCTGGGACCACTTCCTCGCCGGCCGCGCGGCCTTCGCGCTGACCTGGGGCGATCTCGGCGCGCTGGCGCAGCAGGCCGGCAGCAAGGTCAGGGGCAAGACCGGCGCGGCGCAGATCCCCGGCAGCCACGAGTACTACGACCTCGGCCAGGGCAAGTGGGTGAAGACCGAGGCACTCAACCGGGTCGGCAACACCACCGGGGCGTCCTGGGCCGGTGTCATTTCCAGGTACTCCAAGGCGCCCGAGGCCACGTATTTCCTGCTCTCGCTGCTGGCGGCCAAGGAGAAGGCGCTGGTGTTCGGGGCGCGCGGCTCGGACGGCGTCGACCCCGGGCGCCGCTTCCAGTTCCTGCCGCCCGAGGGCACGGGAACGATCGATCCCTACCTGCGCGCCGGCTGGGACGAGGCCGACGTCCGCGACTACCTGCTCGCCTTCCAGCGCACCTTCAGCGACAGGCAGCAGTTTCCCTACCTGCGCATCCCGGGGGCCTACAGCTACTGGCTGGCGCTGGACCTGCACCTGGTGGAGGCGGCCAGCGGGCAGCTCAGCCCGGCGGCGGCACTGAAGGCCACCGTCACCGACTTCGAGGAAATCACGATCCGCCTCGGCCGTGACCGACAGCGGGAGTCCTATCGCGCGTCGCTGGGCTTCTGAAGCGCGGGCATGCGCCGCGTCATCCGGGCCGCGCAGCCGGGCATCGGCACCAAGCTGACCGTCGGCTTCGGCATCCTCGTCGGCCTGACGCTGCTGGTCGTGGCCCTGGCCTTCGTGGCGGGGCGCGACGCCACCCGCGACATCGAAGTGAGCGAGGCGGTGCGCGCGCCGGCCTCGCTGGCGTCGGCCCAGGCCCAGGAAGCGCTGCTGCGCATGCAGCTGCACCTGCGCGGCTACCTGGTGCTCTCCGACCCGGCCGACATCGAGCAGTACGACGCGGCGCGCCAGGCCTTCGAGAAGGCGTTGGCCTCGCTGCAGCGCCTCACCGAGGGCTGGGAGACGGAGGAGCGTGGGCGCGTGCAGGCCCTGACGCAGGGCTATGCGCGCTGGAAGCAGCTGCCGCCGAAGCTCTTCGAGCTGCACGAGGACCCGCTGCGCAACCGGCCGGCGCTGCGGCTGTCCCGCATCGACGTGCAGGCGCGGCGCGTGCGCGTGCTGGCCGAGACCGAGGCGATGATCGAACTGCAGAAGGCCCGCCCGGGAGACGCGGTGAACCGCGAGATCCTGGCGGCGATGCTCTCGTTCCAGAGTTCGTTCGACGCGCTGGCCACCAACGTGATGGCCTTCGGTGCCTCGGGCGAAAGCAACTTCAAGCTCAATTACGGCCCACAACTGGTGGCCAATGCCTCGGACTGGGATGCGCTGAGCGCCCGGCGCCCCTGGCTCAGTCCGGCCCAGCGCGCACACCTGGACCACGTGGCCACGGCCCGCACCGAGTTGACCGAACTGGCCCTGCAGGTGCGGGCCGTCCTGGATGGCGAACGTGCGTTCGAGGACCTGTACCTCTACCGCACCGAGGTCGTGCCGCAGGCCGGTGCGCTGCTCGACCTGCTGCACCAGATCACCGCCCGCCAGCAGCGCGACCTGCAGGCCGGCCTGGCGCGCGCGCGCGACAGCCTCGCGCGCTCGCGCGCGCAGACGGTGGCCGGCGGCTTCGCGGCCATCGCGTTCGGCGTGGCCATGGCCTTCGTCCTGCGGCGCAGCATCGTGGGGCCGGTGCAGCGCCTGACCCAGGTGGCCGGGCAGATCGCCGCCGGCGACCTCGCCGCCCAGGCGCCGGCCGAAGCGCGCGACGAGATCGGCATGCTCGCGTCCAGCTTCAACACCATGACGGCGCGGCTGGCACGGACCATCGCGGACCTGGAGTCCGCCTACGGCGAAGCGCAGCAGGCCAAGACCGCGGCTGAAGCGGCCAGCCGCGCCAAGAGCGGCTTCCTGGCGAACATGAGCCACGAGTTGCGCACGCCGCTGAACGCCGTGCTCGGCTACGCGCAGATCCTGGGCGGCGACCCCGACCTGAGCCCGCGGCAGGCCGCCGGCCTGGCCACCATCCAGCGCAGCGGCGAGCACCTGCTGCTGCTGATCAACGACATGCTCGACCTGGCGCGCATCGAGGCCGGCAAGGTCGAGCTGTACGTCGAGGACACCGACCTGCGCAGCCTGCTGCGCACCGTCACCGACATCGCCGGCGTCGAGGTCCGGCGCAAGGAGCTGCAGCTGGACCACGAGGTGGTCGGCGACCTGCCGACCGCGCTGCGCGCCGACGAGAAGCGCCTGCGCCAGGTGCTGCTGAACCTGCTGAACAACGCGGTCAAGTTCACGCAGCGCGGCCGCGTGGCCCTGCGCGTGACCGTGCTGGATGCGGATGCGCGGCGCGCGCGGCTGCGCTTCGAGGTGGAGGACACGGGCATCGGCATCGATCCCGAGCAGCTCGAACGCCTGTTTCGCCCCTTCGAGCAGGCGGCCGACGTGCAGCGGCGCTTCGGCGGGGCCGGGCTCGGGCTGGCCATCAGCGCCCAGTTGGTGGGGCTGATGGGCAGCGAGATCCGCGTCGAGAGTCGCGTCGGCCAGGGCAGCCGGTTCTGGTTCGACCTGGACCTGCCACTGGCGGGGCAGCGGCTCGCCGCCACGGCGTCGGCCATCGCCGGCATCAGCGGCTACGACGGGCCCCGGCGCAAGGTGCTGATCGTCGACGACATCGAGGTCAACCGGGCCCCGCTGGTCCAGTTCCTCGGCCGGCTCGGCTTCGAGACCCTGCAGGCCGAGAACGGCGCGGAGGCCCTGCGCAGCGTGCAGGACCAGCGGCCCGACCTGGTGCTGATGGACCGGGTGATGCCGGTGATGGACGGCGCGGAGGCCACCCGCCGCCTGCGCGCCCTGCCGGACTTTGCCGGCCTGCCGATCATCGTCGTCTCGGCCAATGCATCGGCGGCCGACCAGCAGGACAGCCTGGCGCTCGGCGCCAACGGCTTCCTGCCCAAGCCGATCGACTTCGCGCGGCTGCTGCCGGAGATCGGCCGCCTGCTGGACCTGCGCTGGCAGCACGGCGACGCCGCGCCGGCGCCGGGGGACACCGGTGAGCCGGGACCGCTGGTGGCGCCGGCGCCGGACGACCTGGAGACGCTGCTGCGGCTGGCCCGCATCGGCAACATGCGCAGCATCCGGGCCCATGCCGGGCACCTGGCGGCGTCCGACGCGGCCTATCGCCCGCTGGCCGCTCGCCTGACGCGGCTGGCCGACGACTTCGAATCGGCGGCCATCCTCGAGCTGCTGGCTTCGCTGCGGGCGCAGCAGGCGGACAGCGGGGCGGCGGACGTGCCGGCGCACGGCGTCGACAGGCGCTAGGAGCCTGCGGGGCGAGTCGGAGTGCCAGGCAAGGCGCCGGCGAGGCGTGTGGCAGGCCCCCACAACGAGCCGGCAACGCCGGATGGCACCCCGAATCGCCCCGGCCCTTCGGGTTGGCTCCTGGCAGGCCACGGAAGGCCGCCGGCGGCACTAGACTGGCCTCGCCCCCACCCATAACCGTGCCGCGCCGAGCCTGAGCCCCCTCCCGCATGAAGACTGACCTGCACGGCCCCACGCTCTTGCTGATCGAGGACAACGCAGCCGATGCCCGGCTGATCGCCGCGCTGCTGCAGGACGCCGCGGCCTATGGCCTGCAGGCCCGGCTGATGGCGGTGGACAAGCTCGCGGCCGGGGTCGAGCGGCTGCGCGCGGGCGGCATCGACCTGGTGCTGCTCGACCTGGGCCTGCCCGAAAGCAGCGGCCTGGAAACCGTGCAGCGGCTGCGCACCGCGGTGCCGCGCCTGCCGCCGCTGGTGGTGATGAGCGGGCTCAACGACGAGGACGTGGCCGTGCAGGCGCTGCAGGCCGGCGCCCAGGACTACCTCGTGAAGGGCCGCGTCGAGCCCAGCGCACTGGCGCGTGCGATCCGCTACGCCATCGGCCGCCACCAGGCCGAGGAGGCGCTCAAGAACGAGCTGGAGCGCTCGCGGGAGCTGGCGGCCGAACGCGCGATCCGCCGCCGCGCCGAAGGCGAATCGGAGAGCCTGCGCCGCCTGCTGGACGAACGCGAACAGCTGCTGCGCCTGCTGGCGCACGAGGTGCGGCAGCCGCTGCACAACGCCGCCGCGGCGCTGCAAAGCGCGCTGAATGCGCTGGCCGCGCCCGATGCCGCGGTGCCGCCCGGCGTGCGCGCGCCGCTGGCGCATGCGCAGCAGGTGATGGCGCACGTGATCGGCACGCTGAACAACGCGCTCGCCGCGGCGCTGCTGCTGGCCAGCGGCGCGCCGGGCGAGCCGGCCGACACCGACCTGGACACGCTGGTCGCACTGGTGCTCGGCGACGTCGACCCCGAGGACCGCGCCCGCGTCACCGTGCGCAACGACAGCGAGCTGCGCACCGCGCTGCTGCAGCCGATGCTGATGCGGCTGGCGCTGTGCAACCTGCTGGTCAATGCCCTGAAATACTCGCCGCCGGACACGCCGGTGCACCTGCACATCGGCGACAGCGACGACCCGCCGGCGCTGCACTTCGAAGTAACCGACGAAGGCAGCGGCATCGAAGCCGACCTGATGCCCACCGTGTTCGAGCGCGGCACGCGCGGGCCGCGCGCCCGCCCCGGCACCGGCGCGGGCCTGGGCCTGTACATCGTGCGGCAGGTGGTGCGGATGCACCGCGGCAGCATCACCATCGAGCCGCGCGAGCCGCACGGTACGATCGTGCGCCTGCACATTCCGCAGGGCATCGAGCCCTGACGAGCATGCGGACCGCCCGCCGGGACGGGCCGGTTTTCATCCACAGCCCCGGACCACACCGATGCCCTTGCCCGCCACGCTGGCGATCATCGACGACGACGCCGACCACGCGGCCTACCTCGCGCAGGACCTGGAACAGCGTGGCGTGCGCGTCACCGTCTTCCACGACAGCGACGAGTTCCTGACCTCGCCCTCGGCCTTCGATTTCGATTTCTACGTCATCGACCTGATGCTGCCCGGTGTCGACGGCATCGACCTGATCCGCCTGGTCCGGCGGCGCGGCAATGCCGGCATCGTCGTCGTCTCGGGCCGCATGGATCCGGACGTCTTCGAATCGGTGATGCGCACCGGCGCCGACATGCACCTGATGAAGCCGGTGCGCATGGAGCAGGTGGCGCTGGCGATCGAGGCGGTGCAGCGGCGCATCGAAGGCGCGCGCACGCAGGCCGGCGCCTGGCGGCTGGACCGCAAGGCCCGCCAGCTGATCGCGCCCGAGGGCACCCGCATCGACCTGAGCGACAACGACCTGGCCGTCATCGAATGCTTCGTCGACGCGCAGGGAGCCACCGTGACCCACGGCATGCTGTGCGAACGCCTGGGCCGCGATGCCGCGCAGGAGGCGGACAACCTGCTGCATGCCGCCATCTACCGCCTGCGCCGGCGCATCGAGCGCGCGACGCCGGCCAGCGTGCCGCTGCACGTCGAGCCCCGCGTGGGCTATTCCTTCCGCGGCACGCTGACGGCCATTTGACGCGGCAGCTGCTGGACACCCGCGGGTACTCCACCAGCGCCGGCAGGTCGTCGTCGAGGAACTGCCGCGTGGAGACGTCCAGCGTCACCCGCAGCGGCGGCGCGGTAGAACGCATGGCCCTGGCCGCCGCCGCGCTTGGCGTGGTTACAGCGCCTGGCGGTTGTGCAGGTGCGTCAGCGGGTCGGTCTGCGCCAGCGCGCGGATGCGCTCGCGCTGCTCCACGCCCTGGGTGATGTCGCGGCTGATCGATAACGCACCTTGGACGCGGCCGTCTTCGGCGCGCACCGGCACGATGCGGGCCTGGTGCACCTCGCAGCGGCCCGATTCGCCGCGCAGGCGCAACTCCATCTCGTCGGGCTTGCCGCCCTCGAGCACGCGGTGCACCACGCGTTCGTAGGCGGCCAGCGCGGCCTCGTTGCCCGGCGGCACCAGCTGGCGCGGCGGGCGGCCCAGAAGCTCCTGCATCGGCACGTTCAGCCGCCGCGTCAGCACCGGGTTGGCATAGGCCAGGCGCCCGGCGGCATCGAAGAGCACGATGGTGTCGGGCGAACACTCGGCGAGCGACCGGAACTCGCGCTCGCGCGCGGCCAGCGCGGCCTCGGCCCGCTTGCGGGCGGTGATGTCGGTGGCGACCACCAGCAGGCCGCGCGGCGCTCCGTCCGCGTCGCGCTCGACCGCCACGCGCACGCCGTGCCACAGCAGGCGGCCATCGGCGACGCGCCACTCGACGTCGATCTCCTGCAGCCGGCCGGTCGCCAGCGCGGCACGCAGGCACTGCTCCAGCGGCTGCGCCAGCGCGCCGATCGGCGACGGCTCGCTGGGCCGCCGGCCCAGGTCGTCCTCGGGCTTCAGGCCGCTCAACTCCTCGAAGCGCGGGTTGGCATAGACCCGCCGCAGCCCGAGGTCGAAGCGCACGATCATGTCCGGCGAGTTGTGCAGCACCGCCTCCGCCACGTTCAGCAGTTCGCTCATCGCGGCTCTCCCCGCGGCGCACGGCGCTGCAGCGGCTGCAGGCCGCGGCCCAGCGTTTCGGTGACGCCGGCGATGTCGCGGGCCATGCCCGCCACCGCCTGCAGCGTGCCGGCCAGGACCTCGGCAGCCGGCTCGAACCGCGGCTCGCGGCGCAGCTCCCGGAGCAGCGGCTCCAGCTCGTCGCACAGCGCCTGCAGCTGTTCGCCCTGCACCGCCAGCACTGCCAGCCGCGCCATCAGCTGCCGCGCCACGTGGGGGTCACTGGGCCACCGCTCATCCGCCGACATGCACGCCCTCCTGCAGCCGGAAGCTGCCGATCACGCGGGTCAGGCCCTCGGCCTGCTGGCGCAGGCTTTCGGCGGCCGCCGCGCTCTCCTCGACCAGCGCGGCGTTCTGCTGGGTGCCGTTGTCCAGCGACACCACGGCCTGGTTGACCTGCGTGATGCCGCTGCTCTGCTCGGTGGTGGCGGCATCGATCTCGCCGATCAGGTCGGTGACGCGCGAGACCTGCTGCACGATCTCGGCCATCGTGGCGCCGGCCTGGTCGACCAGCGCGCTGCCGCCGTGCACCTTGTCGACGGAGTTGCCGATCAGCGTCTTGATCTCGCGCGCCGCCTGCGCGCTGCGCTGCGCCAGGGTGCGCACCTCGCCGGCGACGACCGCGAAGCCGCGGCCCTGCTCGCCGGCGCGTGCCGCCTCCACCGCCGCGTTCAGCGCCAGGATGTTCGTCTGGAAGGCGATGCCGTCGATGACGCCGATGATGTCGGCGATCTGCGTGCTGGCCTCGCTGATCTGCTTCATGGTCTCCACCACCTCGTGCACCACCGCGCCGCCGCGGTCCGCCACCGAGGCCGCGGCGCTGGCGAGCTGGTTGGCCTGGCGCGCGCTGTCGGCGTTGGCGCGCACGGTCTCGGTCATCTGCTGCATCGATGCCGCGGTCTGCTGCAGCGCGCTGGCCTGCTGCTCGGTGCGGCCGGACAGGTCGGCGTTGCCGGTGGCGATCTGCGCCGAGGCGGTGGCGATGCACTCCGCGCTGCGGCGCACCTGGCCGATCAGCGACACGAGGTTGCGCTGCATCTGGCCCATCGACGCCAGCACGCTGCCCACGCGGGCCGCCTCGGCGCCGGGCACCGGGCTCAGGTCGCCGCCGGCCACGCGCTGCGCCGCGGCGCTCAGCTCGTGCGGCTCCGCGCCCAGGGCTCCGGCCAGGCCACGGGTGATCAGCACGCCCAGCAGCGCCGAGGCACCGGCGGCGACCAGGCACACCAGCATCAGCAGCCAGCGGTTGCCCGCGTAGTGCGCCTCGGCCAGCTTCACCTCCTCCTTGGCCTGCGCCTCGCTGTGCTCGCTGAAGTCGTTCGCCGTCTTGCGCAAGGCCTCCAGCAGCGGCAGCCCGTGGCGCTTCAGGTGCGCATAGGCCGCCTCGCCGGCCCCGGCATCGACCTGATCGACGATGGCCCGCGCCACCGGCACGTAGGCGGTCTCGATGCGCTCCATCTCCGCCACCATCGCGCGCTCCTGCGACGAACCGCCGGCGCGCACGCGCTGGCCCAGCTGCGCCAGCGCCTTGGCCAGGTCCTCCTGCGCCGCCCCGAGTTGCTTCACCTCGGCGGCGCGCTCGGCCGGCTCGCCGGCGAGCAGCAGGCTGCGGATGGCGATGGCGCGCCGGTTCGCGGCCAGCCTCACGTCGAAGGCCAGGTGGTCCTGCTGCACCTGCTCATGCACGAAGTGGCTGAAGTCGGCGTTGGCACTGCCCAGGGCGCGCAAGCTCACGACGGACGCCAGCACGATCAGCGCCGTCAGCGAGCCGAAGGCCAGCCCGAGCTGCAGCCGCACCGTCAGGCGCCGCCGCGCGCGCCCCGGGCCCGCCACGCCGCCGCCTTCGCCGGCCCTGGGGCCGCTCGCATCGATCATCCCAACCATCAGAGATCTCCTTCAAAGCGGCCGCAGTCAGCTGCCCCCGGAACGGCAACCGCCATCCGCCCGGAGCCCCGGCCGGACCCGCGCGGTCCGGCTCGACTGCGAAATGATCCGTTGAATCAGATCTGATCATCGACTAGAATTATGATCGAATCAGCCGCCAATTGATCATGTCTCAGGGCCCTGATGCCAGTCCGACACCGGACGCTCCACTTTCGGCAAGTGGCAGGGCAGGCCTTGCCCTATCCCGGTGCGGCGGGGGGCCGCCCTATAGTTGCTTCGAGACGCTGCCAGCGTCGGGGAGCTTGCCTATGGCGGGGTTCGAGAGCATGCGGGCCATCGAGATCCTGATGGTCGAGGACAACCCCGGCGACGTGCGCCTGACGCGCGAGGCGTTCAAGGACGGGCGGATCTGGAACCGCCTGCACGTGGTGCAGGACGGCCTCGCGGCGCTCGACTTCCTGCACCGCCGGCCGCCGTTCGAGGACGCGCCGCGCCCCGACGTCATCCTGCTCGACCTGAACCTGCCGCGCATGGACGGCCGCGAGGTGCTGGCCCACATCAAGGCGGATCCGTCGCTGCGCGTCATCCCGGTGGTGGTGCTCACCACCTCGCGCGCGGAGGAAGACGTGCTGCGCGCCTACCACCTGAACGCCAACTGCTACATCACCAAGCCGGTGGACCTGGAGCAGTTCATCCGGGTGGTGCAGGCCATCGAGGATTTCTGGCTGACGATCGTGCGGCTGCCGCCCTCGTCACCCGCCTGAAGGAGGCTCGCGTGTCCGCTCCGGTCCGTGTCTTGCTGATCGAGGACAACCCGGCCGATGCGCGGCTGCTGGAGGAGCTGGTCGCGGAAGCCGGCACGGAGGGCCTGGATTGCCAGCTGGCCTGGAGCAACACCCTGGAAGCCGGCCGCCAGCGGTTGGCCGACGATTCCTTCGACGTGGTGCTGCTCGACCTCGGCCTGCCCGGCAGCAGCGGCCTGCCGACCCTGCGGCGGCTGCTGGCCGATGGCCCGTACAGCGCCGCGCTGGTGATCCTGAGCGGCCAGGGCGACGAGGAACTGGTGCTGCAGGCCCTGCAGGCCGGCGCGCACGATTACCTCGTCAAGGGCCAGTTCGACGGGCCCGGGCTGGCCCGCACCATCCGCCGCGCCATCGGCCGCGCACAGGCCGAGCACGCGCGCAGCCGCTTCCTCGCCGGCATCAGCCATGAACTGCGCACCCCGCTGAACGGCATCCTCGGCTTTGCCGAGCTGATGCAGCTGGACGACACGCTGAGCGAACGGCACCGCCGTGCCGCCGAGCTGATCCACCAGAGCGGCGAACACCTGCTGGCGCTGATCAACGACATCCTGGACCTGGCCAAGGCGGAGGCCGGCCGGCTCGAACTGGATCCGCGCCCCTTCGAGCTGGAGCCGCTGGTGCAGGTCGTCGCCAGCATCGTGCGGCTGAAGGCGGCACGCAAGCCGAACCTTGCGCTGCAGGTGGAACTGGCGCCCGACCTGCCGCGGCGGGTGCGCGGCGACCAGCAGCGCCTGCGCCAGGTGCTGCTGAACCTGCTGGACAACGCGGTGAAGTTCACCCCGGCCGGCGCGGTCACGCTGCGGCTGTCCAGCCGGCCGCCCGGCCGCCTGGCCTGCGAGGTGGACGACACCGGCACCGCGCTGACCGAGGAGCAGCGCGAAAGCCTGTTCCAGCCTTTCGCGCAGGTCGGCGAGGTGTCCCAGCGCTGCCAGGGCACCGGCCTGGGCCTGGTGATGTCGCGCCAGCTGGTGCGGCTGATGGGCGGCGAGCTGCGCGCCCTGCCGCGCGAGGGCGGTGGCAACCGCTTCGCCTTCGAGGTCGACCTCGCGCCCGAAGCAGCCGGCTGACGGCTCGGCAAACGGCTGGTGCTTGCGCCAGCGCAAGCAGCGCGTGGTGCTTCGCTCGATCATGCGCCGCATGCGCCTGCTGCTGGTGGAGGACGACGAACTGCTGCGCTCGACGCTGAAGGCCGACCTGGAGCGCGCCGGCTTCGCGGTCGACAGCGCGGCCGATGGCGAGCAGGCCGAGTTCCTCGGGGCCAGCGAGACCTACGACGTGGTCGTGCTGGACCTGGGCCTGCCGACGATGTCGGGCCTGGACGTGCTCAAGCGCTGGCGGGCGCAGGGGCACGCGATGCCGGTCATCGCCCTGACCGCGCGCGACCAGTGGCACGAGCGGGTCGAGGGCTTGAAGGCCGGCGCCGACGATTACCTGGGCAAGCCGTTCCACCTGGAGGAACTGCTCGCCCGCATCGGCGCCCTGCTGCGGCGGGGTCGCGCCGGCCACCGGCCCGGGCTCTCGCACGACGGCGTCACGCTGGACGAGGAGCACCAGTCGGCCATCGTCGACGGCGTGCGCACCGAACCCCTGACCGCGCTGGAATTCCGCCTGCTTCGCTGCCTGATGCTGAACCGCGGCAAGCCCTTGTCCAAGGCCTACCTGGGTGAGCACGTCTACGAGCGCGACAGCGATCCCGACAGCAACGTGATCGAGGTGTACGTGAACCGCCTGCGCCGAAAACTCGGCAAGGACCTGATCCGCACCCGCCGCGGCCAGGGTTACGTCTTCGACGGCGAGCCGTGAGCTCGCTGCGGCGCCGCCTTGGACGCGTTCTTCCGGTGTTACTGGCCGGCTTCGCCGCGCAATGGTTCATTGCCGACCGGATGATCGTGGAGGTGGGCGAGAGCGAGATGGTCACCCGCCTGCAGCACGACGGCGACTCCTTGTCGGCGGCGCTCGCGATCGACCCGCAGGGCACGCTGCGGGTGGATCCGCAGCGCACCGGCCTGATCTACGGCCGGCCGTACTCGGGCCACTACTTCGTGGTCCAGGCCGGCGCCGCACGCGTCGCATCCGCCTCGTTCGGCGAGGCGCGGCCCTTCCCGGCGCGCGCCGCGGGCGACGGCCGCGAGTCGGTTGCTCACCTGGACGGACCTCGCGGCCAGCCGCTGCTCGTGCTGCAGCGGACCGTCGAGGTCGGCGGCGGACACCGGGTCGAACTGGCCGTGGCCGAGGACCTGACCGAGCTGCGCGCGCAGCTGCGGCTGTTCCGGCTGCTGTTCCTGGGCGCATCGGTGGCCGTGCTGCTCGCGGCGCTGGCCCTGCAGCTGCGCGAGATCGGCCTCGCGCTGCGGCCGCTCGAGGCCGTTCGCCAGGCGATCCAGCAGTTGCCGGTCGCGGGCATCCGGCCCATGCCGGCCGACGTGCCGGCGGAGATCCTGCCGCTGGTGCAGGAAATCGAGCGCCTGATGGACCTGGTCCAGCGCCGGCTGCAGCAGTCGCGCACGGCGATCGGCAACCTCTCGCACAGCCTCAAGACGCCCCTGGCCGGGCTGATGCGGCTGCTCGACGACCCGCGGCTCGCGCCGCATCCGCAGCTGCAGCGCCAGCTGCGCGAGCAGCTGGAGGCCATCCGGGCCCCGCTGGAGCGCGAGCTGAAGCGGGCACGGCTGGCAGGCGACCGCCGCGGCGGCGGCGGCTTCGATGCCGATGCCGAGATGCCCGCGCTGGTGGAGCTGCTCACGCGCATCCATGCCGACAAGCCGCTGTCGGTGCGCTGGCAAGGCCCGGGGCACGTGCTGGCGTTCGACCGCGAAGACCTGCTCGAGCTGATCGGCAACCTGGCCGACAACGCCTGCAAGTGGGCAGCGGGCCGGGTCTCGATCGAGATCCGCGACGCCGGCGGGCTGAGCATCGTGGTGGCCGATGACGGGCCGGGCTGCCCGCCCGAGCGGCTGGACTCGCTGGGCAGCCGCGGCCAGCGCGCGGACGAGTCCAAGCCCGGCCACGGCCTGGGCCTGGCCATCGTGCGCGACATCGTGGCCGCGGCCGGCGGCCAGCTCGCCTTCGGCCGGTCCGCCGCGCTGGGCGGGCTGGAGGTCCGGGCCCGGTTTCCCGGTTGATTGACCGGCGTCAACGCCCCGGCACCGGGCGCGCCGCGGCGCCCGCGCCGCGTTAAGGCTGGACTTAACTCCGATCGCTACAAACCGGGGCGAGCGCGTGATTCCACGCGCACATGACGAGGTAGTTCATGCGTCTTCACAATCCCTTGCTGCCAGTCGCGGCTGCGCTGGCGGCCCTCATTTCCGCCGGCGCGGCGGCCCAGACCACGGTGCAGATCGGCGCCAGCGGCAAGACCTATGCCTCGGCAGCGGTGTCGTGCGCGAGCCATCCGGCCACCGGCAAGCCCGCGCCGGCCATCGAAGCGGGTCTCTTCAATCCGAAGCGCGGCACCAGCGCCACGGTGTCGCTGGATGGGTCGGTCGTCGCCGCCGTCTCCACCGACAGCCCGGCGGCGAACGTCTGGCTTGCCGAGGGCAGCCACACCGTGGTCGTGGCGCTGAGCCGCAAGGCGGCCGACAGCTATCGCTACACCGTGGCGAGCGGCCTGTGCGCGCTGCCCGACACCTCGGGCAACGTGTTCAGTGCCGATGGCACGCTGGAGTACGCGGCCAGCGGGAAGTCGTATGCCACGGTCACGCCGGGCTGCGCGTACAACGGCGCGACGGGCCTGGCCCAGCCCTTCGTCAACCTGTTCGACAACGGCGGCTTCCTGCTCAACGTGTCGGTCAACGGCACGCCGCTGACCCAGCTCAGCGCCCTGCATCCGCACACGCCGGTCTTCCTGCGCGCGGGAACGAACGTGATCTCCGCCGCCAACGGCAGCCTCTCGGTGGACCACTACGTCCGCGACGGCGGCACCGGCACCTGCACCCTTCCCTGAACCCCACCCGCAGGCACCGACATGACAGCCTTCACGCCCTACAACGGCAATGGCAGCGCGGCCCTCGCGGCCGCGCTCTGCGCCGATCCCGCCATCTCCATCGCCGCCTCGTCGATCGTGCTGCGCTACGCAGCCGATGCAGCCGGCAGCAGCATCAACTACTACGACGGTTCGCTCACGGCCCTGGGCATCGGTGCCGGGCTGCTGCTCACTTCGGGCACGACGCCGGGCATCGCCAACGGCGCGCCGTGGTTCGGGCAGGACAACAGCACGGCCACCACCTTCTACAACGGCGATGCCGACATCGACGCGGTCGTCAATGCCGTCTTCCAGACGCAGTCCTACGACGCGACCACGCTGTCCTTCGACTTCACGGTGAGCGACCCGAACGCCACCTCGGTCAGTTTCGACCTGGTGTTCGGATCGGACGAGTTCCCCGAGTGGGTGGACCAGTTCGTCGACTGCGCGGTGGTGATGGTCAACGGGGTCAACCACGCCCTCTTCAACCACGACCCGCTGCACCCGCTGAGCGTGGTGAGCGGCAACCTCGCGGCCGGCTACTTCCAGGACAACGAACACCCGGCCACGGCCCTGCCGATCGAGTACGACGGCGTCAGCCACGTGCTGAAGATCGTCGCGCCCATCCAGCCCGGCGGCGTGGTGAACCACTTGAAGATCGGCATCGCCGACACGGGCGACCACATCTACGACAGCGGCCTGTTCATCGCCAACCTCGCGGCCGGAACCATCCCGGGCTCGGGCGTGGTCAGTCCCGGCGGCCCCTGCGATGACTCGGCCAACACCGTGAGCGGCAGCGCCAAGGACGAGTACTTTGACCTCCAGGGCGGCGACGACGTGGCCTATGCCGGGGCCGGCGACGACATCGTCGTGGCCGGTGGCGGCGCCGACACGGTGTACGGCGGCAGCGGCGACGATCAACTCGAAGGCGATGCCGGCGACGACCTGCTCGACGGTGGCGACGGCCTCGACACCGCCTGCTACGCCGGCCCGAGCAGCCAGTACGTGATCGCCACGGCGGGCGCGGGCATCACCGTCACCGCCACGGGCGGGAACGGCGACGGCAGCGACCTGCTGCTCGGCGTCGAGCAAGCGAAGTTCAGCGACGGCCTGTTCACCTTCGGCCCCGGCGGCACCCTGGTGCCGGTGGGCGATCCGGGCGGAACGCCGGCGGGCAACCAGCCCGCCAGCGTCTTCGTCACCGGCATCGCCGCCCAGGGCCAGACGCTGCAGGCAGTCGTCAGCGATCCGGACCAGGTCGCCGGCCCGGTGAGCTGCCAGTGGCAGTCCTCGGCCGATGGCCTGGGCTGGACCGACATCGCGGGCGCGGCCGGCAGCAGCTACACCGTGGAAGGCGGCGCCGAAGGGCTGCAGTTCCGGGTCAGCGCCTCCTTCGTCGACGGCCAGGGTCATGCCGAGAGCGTGGTCAGCCAGCCCAAGGCCTTCGTGGCCGCGGACGATGGCGACTTTGCGGTCGAGCTGATCGTGCTGGCGGCACCGGCCGGCGCCAGCGTGATGAACCCCTTGACCACGCTGCTCGAAGCCGTGATCGGCCTCGGCGTCTCGCCCAACCTGGCGGCGCAGTACGTGAACGCGGTGCTCGGCATCGATCCCCCCGTCGACCTGAAGCACCACGATGCGTGGCAGGCGCTGCAGTCCAGCCCGGCGGGCCTGCCGCCGACGGATGGCGCGGCCTTCGCGGTCGAGAAGCTGGCGGTGCAGGTGGCGGTGCTGGCCTCGCTCTCGGGCGACCAGACCACGCTGGCCATGGCCCAGGCCCTCGTCGCCGCGGGCATCGAAGGCGGCGGGCTCGACCTGAGCGACCTCGACACCATCGCCGCCGTCCTCGGTCGCCCGTCCACCGACCCCGTGGTCGCCGAGATCCAGGACCGCAACTGGAACATCTTCGAGGCCGCCACGGTGCAAGAGGTGGAGGCCGTCTGGGCCGACATCCTGAACGGCGGCCTGTCCACCACGCTGGCCGACCTGGCGGTGCACCTGAACCAGGCGCCGGTCGGCTCCGCCACGGCCACGCTGCCGCCCGGGCTGCAGGACCAGGCCTGCGACATCGGCGCCGCATCCCTGCTGGCCGGCTTCAGCGACGCGGACGGCGATGCGCTGTCGGTGTCGGGACTGCTGGCCGACCACGGCAAGGTTGCCGCGAATGCCGACGGCAGCTTCACGATCACGCCGGATGCGGGCTACGCCGGGCCGATCGAACTGAGCTACCAGGTGATCGATGGCCAGGGCGGCGCGCAAGGCGCGAGCCAGCTCTTCGTGGTGGCGGCCGCCCCCGTCGATCACGAGGCCGTGGGCACGCTGGCGATCGACGGCACGGTGCAGGAAGGCGCCACGATCGCGGCCTCCGCCGCCGGCATCACCGATGCCGATGGCAGCTTCAGCATCGCGTTCCAGTGGCAGTTCGACGGCGGCACGGGCTGGAGCGACGTTGCCGCGGCCACCGGACCGAGCCTGGTGATCCCCAGCGACCAGAGCTGGGTCGGCGGCCGCCTGCGCCTCAGCGCCACGACCACCGACGCGCTCGGCGGCACGACCGGCTTCGTCAGCGCCGAGCAGGCCGTGGCCAACGTGAACGATGCGCCGGTGGGCAGCGTGAGCATCGCCGGCACCGCGGCCGCGGGCGCCACGCTCAGCGCGCAGAACAGCCTCGCCGACGCGGATGGCCTGGGCGCCATCACCTACCGCTGGCAGGTGGACGGCATCGACGCCGCCACCGGACCCACGCTGACGCTGACCGCCGCACACACCGCCAAGGCCATCACCGTGAGCGCCAGCTATGTCGACGCGCAGGGCACGGCCGAGCAGGTGTGGAGCGCGGCCGTGGGCTTCGGCATCACCGCGATCGGCGGCAAGCACGCCGACACGCTGCTGGGCACGTCCTGGGCCGACATCCTGGATGGCGTTGCCGGCAACGACAGGCTCGTCGGCGGCGGGGGCGACGACACGCTGATCGGCCGCCTGGGCAACGACACGCTGGAAGGCGGCGGCGGTGCGGACCGCTTCGTCTTCAATACCGCGCCCCACGCGAAGAAGAACCTGGACCGCATCGCCGACTTCGATCACGCGGCCGACACGCTGGTGCTGAACGCGGGCGTCTTCTCCGCCTTCGCGGGCTCAGGCACCGTCGGCCCCGCGAACCTGGCCTTCGGCGCCACCGCCACGCAACCGCAGCAGCACCTGCTGTACGACAGCCAGCGCGGCACGCTGTCCTACGACGCGGACGGCAGCGGCCCCGGCGCGGCGGTGGCCTTCGTGGTGCTGGCCGGCCTGCCGAGCATCGACTGGACCGACTTCATCGTCGCGGGCTGATGGGTGTGCGGCGGTCCAGGCCGCCGCCGCCCTGCCCCGGGCAGGCGCACTGCACCCCTCTCCGGCTTGGTCGCTGCATTTCGTAGCGCAGCAGCCGTCCGCTGCACAGCAGGTGCTGCAGCACCGGCAGCGGCACCACCACCTCGCGCACCCGGCCGCCCTCGGTCCAGCGGATCGTCGCGTCGCAACAGGACTGCTGCACCTCGCAGCGCCCCGGAGCCACGGCGGCCACCTCGGTCACGTCGCTGCCCGCGAAGAGCACCGCAGGCACCGGCGCGGACACCGTGCGCTCCGGCTTCGCCGCCCCAGGGGCCGACATCGACGGCTTGCACTGGCCGGGCTCCAGCGTCCAGTCCAGCGCGTCGCGCGGCGTCGTGCGCGGCTCGAAGGTATGCATCGCGGCGGTGGGAGAAATCGGGTCGCTGGCGGGAAAGGTCATGTCCACCGCCTCGTCCAGCAGTTCCTGGTAGCTGGGCACCTTGGCCTGCGGGTTGGCGGCCTCACCCTCCAGGCGCCGGGCCTCGCGTTCGAGTGCATCGGGGTCGTTCACGGTGGTCCTCGCGGGTGTGCTGCGGCATGCCCCGTTCCGGCAATCGAAAGGCCTGCGGGCCGGTTGCCGGCGCCTCGTGCTCCGCTTCGAAGCTGCGGGCATCGCAGCACACCGCGCTCGACGGCGCGATGGCCCGAGCTGCTGCCGCAGGTGGCCGACATGCTGGGCCTGGTGCGCGCGATCCGCAGCATCATGGTCGCCGTGTTCTTCCCCACCGTCGCACTGGCGGTGATGAACACGGTGTTCATGGCGGTGGCCGAACGCTCGCGCGAGTTCGGCGTGATGATGGCGCTGGGCACGCCGCCGGCGGCGATCGTGCGCACGGTGGTCGCGCGCCTGCCCGCGGTCCCGGTGGCCCTCGCCAGCGCGCCCCACGCATGGGCCGAAAGGAGATGGCATTGATGATGGACCTCACCCTCGTCGGCATCGTGTCGCTGCTCAGCGCGGGACTCACGCTCTTCTCCGGCTTCGGCCTCGGCACGATCCTGACCCCGGTGTTCGCGCTGTTCCTTCCCGTGCCACTGGCCATTGCCGCGACGGCCGTGGTGCACCTGGCCAACAACCTGTTCAAGCTGGGCTTGCTGGCCCGGGACGCCGACTGGCACGTCGTGCTGCGCTTCGGCCTGCCGGCCGCGATCGCGGCGCTGGCGGGGGCCGCGCTGCTGACGCTGGTCGACCGCCTCCCGGCGCTCGCGGATTACCGGCTCGGCGGCCGCGACCTGCGGATCACGCCCATCAAGGCGCTGATCGGCCTGCTGATCTCGGTCTTCGCACTGCTGGAGCTGTCGAAGCGCTTCCAGGCACTCGCATTCCCGCCCCGGCTGTTGCCGCTGGGCGGCGCGATATCAGGCTTCTTCGGCGGCCTGTCCGGCAACCAGGGCGCATTGCGCTCGGCCTTCCTGGTGAAGCTGGGCCTGTCGAAGGAGGCGTTCGTGGCCAGCGGCGCCGTGTGCGCGGTGATCGTCGACGCGATGCGCCTGCTGGTCTACGGCACGGGCTTCATGGCCGCGCACTTCGGGCAGTCGCGGCATGCCGCCCCCGCGGTCGTGGTCGCGACCCTCTGCGCCTTCGCGGGCTCCTACCTGGGCAAGCGAGTGCTGCGCCAGGTCACGCTGCGCGCGGTGCAGGTCACCGTCGCGCTGGGCATGCTGGGCATCGGCGCTGGCTTGATGCTCGGCTTGCTGTGAGCGCGGCGCGGCGGCGCCTCACGGAGGCCGTTGCGCGCTGAGCGCGGCAGCGCCGCCGCGGGCAGCCAGAGGAGAGCGCAGCGCAGCCCTTCCCCCAGCCACCCGCGCGCGCGGGCCGCTGCAGGCCCTCCGATTGCCAACGGCTGCGCAGCACGTCCACAGGCTTCACCACACTGTTCTCCAGGAGATTGCGATGAGACCGTTTCGTCTGTTGCTAACACTCATTCTCGGCGGCCTTGCAGTTCGTCAGGTGATGAGCCAGCGCCGCAGCGCGCCGCGCGCCGCCGGCGTGGACGAGAACGCGGCTTCGCCGAACGCAGCCGAGCGCCTGCAATCGCAAGGGCTGGCGGCGACGCCGGGAGACGGCGCGCCGCCGCTCTTCCCCGGCCCGGCCCAGAGCGGGCCCTTCGCCCAGTCGACCGGCCTGGCCGACTTCACCCGCGGGGCCTGAACCGGCGCGGTCCGCGCGCCCCGGCGCCGGCCGCCCCGCTCAGCCCGCCGCCAGCGCCAGCGGCCGGTTCGCCAGCGCCGGCGCGGGCGGCAGCCCGGTGACCTCCAGGATCTCCTGCTCGCCCAGGGTTTCCCGCTCCAGCAGCGCCTTCACCAGCGCATCCAGCGCCGCGCGGTGATGGCGCAGCAGCCGCATCGCTTCCGCATGGCTCTCGTGGATGATGCGCTGCACCTCGCTGTCGACCAGGCGCGCCGTCTCTTCGCCGAAAGGCCGGGCACCGCCGAAGCCGGCGGCCACGCCCAGGTAGCGGTTGTCGGGCGGGGCCAGTTCGACCAGGCCGATGCGCTCGCTCATGCCCCAGCGCGTCACCATGTTGCGCGCCAGCTGGGTGGCCTGCGAGATGTCGTCCTGCGCACCGGTGGTGCGCGTGCCGTACACCAGCTCTTCCGCCGCGCGCCCGCCCAGCATGCCGACGATGCGCGCGCGCAGGTAGGCCTCGGGGTAGTTGTAGCGGTCGGTCTGCGGGCGCTGGTAGGTCACGCCCAGCGCCTGGCCGCGCGGCACGATGGTGACGCGGTGCACCGGGTCGGCCCCCGGCACCACCAGCCCGAGGATGGCGTGGCCGCTCTCGTGGTAGGCGATGCGTTCGCGGTCCTCGCGGCTCAGCAGCAGCGGACGCTCCGGGCCCAGCACGATCTTCTCCAGCGAATCGAGGAAGTCCTTCTGCCGCACCTGGTCCTGCTTGCGCCGCGCCGCCAGCAGGGCCGATTCATTGACGAGGTTCTTCAGGTCCGCCCCCGACAGGCCCGGCGTCACCGAGGCGATGTGGCCCAGGTCGACGTCGCCCGCCAGCGGCACCTGGCGGGTGTGCACCTTCAGGATGGCCTCGCGGCCGACGCGGTCGGGCAGGTTCACCACCACCCGGCGGTCGAAGCGGCCCGGGCGCAGCAGCGCGCGGTCCAGCACGTCGGGCTGGTTGGTGGCGGCCAGCACGATCACGCCCTCGCGGCCGGAGAAGCCGTCCATCTCGGTGAGGATCTGGTTCAGCGTCTGCTCCTGCTCGCCGACGCCGCCGATGCCCGTGTTGCCGCGGGCGCGGCCGATGGAGTCGATCTCGTCGATGAAGATGATGGCCGGCGCATGCTCGCGCGCCTGCTTGAAGAGATCGCGCACGCGCGCCGCGCCCACGCCGACGATCATCTCGACGAACTCGGCCGCGCTCATCGAGAAGAAGGGCACGCCGGCCTCGCCCGCCACGGCGCGCGCCAGCAGCGTCTTGCCGGTGCCGGGCGCGCCCACCAGCAGCACGCCCTTGGGCGCGGTGCCGCCCAGGCGGGTGTACTGCTGCGGCTCGCGCAGGAAGTCGACGATCTCGACCAGCTCGTTCTCGGCCTCGTCGATGCCGGCCACGTCGGCGAAGGTGACGCGGCTGCCGGCCTCCTGGTCGTAGCGCCGCGCCTTGCTCTTGCCGATGCCCATCAGCCCGCCGCCGAGCCCACCCAGGCCGCCGCCCTGGCTGGCGCGGCGGTACAGCCAGACGTAGAAGCCGATGATCAGCAAGGCCGGCCCGAAGCCCAGCAGCAGCGCGCCCCAGCCGCCGCCGGAGCGGATGGGCTGGGCGCTGATTTCGACCTTGTGGTCGATCAGGAACTGCTCCAGGCCGGGGTCGACGAAGGCAGGCAGCGTGGTGGTGAACGTCTCCGCCGGCTCGGGCGGCCGGCTTCCCCGCGGTGCCGACGCCGCGCGCACGCCGATGGCATGGCCCGGCGGCGGCCAGGGCACCGGCTTGACGAAGCGGCCCTCGATGCTGACGCCCTGGCTGTAGATGGCGCTGACGTTGCCCTGCGCCACCTGCTCGCGGAACACGGTGTAGGGCACGGTCACCGCGGCGTCGGCACCGGAGAACAGCGCACGCACCAGCAGGTAGTTGACCAGCAGGATCGCGAAGAAGGTCCACCAGGTGCGGCGCGGCGGCACCTGCGGTGCCGTGGACCCGGGCGGGCCCGCTGGCGCCGGCGTGGGCGGGCGGCCCGGTGCGGCCGCGGGCGGAAGACGGCTCATCGCAACTCCGTGAAAGGGACCGCCAGAAGGGCAAACGCCGTTCCTCCGGCCGCCGCCGGGCATCGCCAGCCCGACCCTGCCGACGTCGATGACATTCGAAATGAGCGTCCACCGCGCAGCGCCGGACATGCCGAGGCGCGGCACGGATTGCAGCAAGCTTGGCCGCGTGTGGCCGCGTGTGGCCGCGTGTGGGCGCCTGGGGCGGCCTGCGGCGCGTGCTGCGCCGCGTGTGGCGGGCCCGGGCCCGGAGCGGGATCAGCGCTTGCCCGCAGCGAAGCCCCAAGGGCGGTTCCGCCCACCCATCGACCTCGCGAAACGACCTTGACGATGACGGCGCCCGTCGACGTGCTGATCCCCACCTGCAACCGACCCGCCGCGCTGGCCGTGACGCTGACCTCGCTGCTGGGCCAGACCTGGCCGGCGCTGCGCATCGTCGTGTCCGACCAGGGCGACGATCCCGCCGGGCCGGACGGCAACGCCACGCTGCGGGCGGTGCTGCGGCTGCTGCGCGCACGCGGGCGCCGGGTGGAGCTGCACCGCCACCTGCCGCGCCGCGGCCTCGCCGAGCAGCGCGCCTTCCTGCTGGCGCAGGCGCAGGCGCCCCAGGCCCTGTTCCTGGACGACGACGTGATCCTCGAGCCCGACCTGGTGGAGCGCCTGGTGCGCGCACTGCAGCACGCCGGCTGCGGCTTCGTCGGCAGCGCCGTGCTGGGCCTGAGCTACGCCGACGACCAGCGCCCGCACCAGCAGGCCATTCAGTTCTGGGACGGCACGGTCGAGCCCGAGCGCATCCGGCCCGACGGTCCGGAATGGGCGCGCCACCACCTGCACAGCGCGGCCAACCTGTACCACGTGCAGCGGCGCCTGGGGCTGGACGGCCGCAGCCAGCGCCTGTACCGCGTGGCCTGGGTGGGTGGCTGCGTGCTCTACGACACGGCCAAGCTGCGCGAGGCCGGCGGTTTCGACTTCTGGTCGCGCCTGCCCGCGGAGCATTGCGGCGAGGACGTGCTGGCGCAACTGCGCGTGATGGCGCGCCACGGCGGCTGCGGCCTGATCCCCTCGGGCGCCTACCACCAGGAACTGCCCACCACCGTGCCGCAGCGCGAGTGCGACGCGCCGCGTGTGCTGGTGGACCTGCTGCCATGACGGGCCACGGCCTGGTCGCGGGGGTGGACCGCATTGCCGTGCTGCGCGCCAATGCGGTGGGCGACTGCATGTTCGCGCTGCCGGCGCTCGCGGCCCTGCGCGCGGCCTACCCGCGCGCGCACGTCACGCTGCTGGGCAGGCGCTGGCACCGCGATTTCCTGCAGGGGCGGCCGGGCAGCGTGGACGAGGTGATCGCGCTGCCGCCCATCCGCGGCGTCAGCGTGGAGCCGGACGCGGCGCAGGACGAGGCCGAGATCGACGCCTGCGTGCGGGCCTTGCGCCAACGCCGCTTCGACCTGGCGGTGCAGCTGCACGGCGGCGGGCGACATTCCAACCCCTTCGTGCGCCGGCTCGGCGCGCGCGTGGCCATCGGCCAGCATGCGCACGGGGTGGAGCCGCTGGACCGGTCGATCGACCACTGCAGCTGGCGCAACGAGCGGCTGGCGCTGCTGGAGGTGGTGGGCCTGGCCGGTGCCGTGCCGCGCGGTCCCTGCCCCCGCCTGCCGGTGACCGAGGCCGACGTGGCGGCCCTGCAGGCCAGCGTGCGCCTGCCGGTGGACCGCCCCCTCGTGGTCCTGCAACCCGGGGCCACCGACAGCCGCCGCCGCTGGCCGGCCGAGCGCTTCGCGGCGGTGGGCGACGCGCTGGCGGCCGAAGGCGCCTGCATCGCCATCAACGGCACGGCGGAGGAAGCCGGACTCACGGCCGCGGTGGCGCAGGCCATGCGCGCGCCGGCGCTGGACCTGGCCGGCCGGCTCTCGCTGTCGGCGCTGGCCGCGCTGCTGGCCCGGGCCCGGCTGCTGGTCTCCAACGACACCGGGCCGCTGCACCTGGCCGAGGCCCTGGGCACGCGCACCGTCGGCATCTACTGGCTGCTGAACCTGTTCATCTCCGCGCCGCTCCAGGCGCAGCCGCACCGCTCGGCTTTCTCCACCCGGCTGCACTGCCCGGTATGCGGCGAGGAGAACGTGCACCGCCGCTGCGCCCACGACGCCTGCTTCGTCGCGGACGTGGACACCGCCGAGGTCATCACGCTGGCGCGCGCGGCGCTGGCGGAGGCGGTGGCGCCGGCTGCGCCAGCAGGCTCCGCGCCTCGCTGATCACCGCGCCGATGCGCGTGGCCGCCGGGTCCCACACGCCACGGTGCAGGCTGGCGTCGGCCGGCGCCCAGCGCGACATGTCGGACGCGCGGAACACGACCACGCTGGGCACGCGCAAGGCCGCGGCGATGTGCGAGGTGCCGGTGTCGTTGGTGACGAGCAGGCGGCAGCGGCTGATCAGCGCGGCCAGCGCGCCCACCGGCACCGGGGCGGCCGCGTCCACCGCCGGGTGCCGCATCGCCGCCGCCACCGCGCGGGTCAGCGCCGCTTCCTGCGCCGATCCGGTCAGCACCACCGGCAGGCCGCTCTCCCCGGCCAGCGCATCCGCCACGGCAGCGAAGTGCGAGGCCGGCCAGCACCGGTCCGGGGCGCGCGCCCCGGCATGCACGCACAGGTAGCGCCCCGGCTCCAGGGACTGGATGGCGGGATACCGGTCCCAGGCCGCCTCGTCGTCCGGGCGCAGCGGGAATTCCAGGCGCTCGTCGCCGGACTCCGCGCCCAGGAAGCGCATCAGCCGCAGCAGTCGGCCGGGTTCCGGTCCGTGGTCGGGGTAAGGCAGGAACCAGCCCGACGCCGCCTCGGCGCCGAAGCCCGCGGCCACCCGCGCGCCGAGCAGGGCCGTCACCGGGTTGGTGATGACGCCGTTGCCATGCATCTGGATGGACAGGTCGAACGGCCGCTCGTGCGCCGCGGCCAGGAAGGCCGGCCAGGCGCGCACGTCGGGCGCCTGCTCGGGCAGCCCGGGAAAGCCCGGAAAGACCAGGAACTCGTCCACATAGTCGGCAAAACGCGCGGCAAAGTCGCGCGCCCAGGCCAGGCCCACCAGGCAGATCGAGGCCTTCGGCAGCGCCTGGCGCAAGGCCCGCAGCGCCGGCACGGCGCACAGCAGGTCGCCCAGTTGCAGTGCACGGAACACCACCACGCGGCTCGGTGCCAGCACCGCCAGCGCGCACTCCGGCCGGGCCATCGCACTCGAGCGCCCACGCTCATCCACCAGCACCATCGGTCTTGCTCCCTGTCGCCTCCGCCCGCGGGGCAAGGCGGGTGCCGGACAGGCCGGGGCGTTTCCGATCGCAATCTATCGACGCAAGGACGCTCACCGTGCTCGATAGGCGGCCGCGGCGATCGGGGGCCGGGTCGCCTGCCCTTTGCCATCTACCAGACCTACAACGCCACCGGCGGCGGCTGCTTCTACACCGCGCCGCCGCGCAGCAACCACCCACCCGGTGCCCGCGCCGCCCGGGCGGCGGCACCGGCGGCGAGGTGTTTGGCGCCGCCGACCACTACGACCCCTCGTCGCCGCGCCTGACCATCGCCCATTGGGACACGCACTTCATCCTTTAGCTCTAGCTGGCGCGACGAGGCAGCCGGCGGTCCAGCGCATCACCGCGAACGTGCTCGACCGACTGTCGCGGCGGGGGCCGGAGCCGCTGGCGACGCTCCTCCGCGGCAGCCTTCTCCCTGACTGACGAAGCGGTGGACGATGCGGTTCACGCCCGCCCTTCCAGGCCGGCCTCGCCCAAGGTGAAGTTGAAGCGCGCGCCATGGCCCGGTTCGGCCTCGACCCACACGCGGCCGCCGTGGCGCTGCACGATGCGCTGCACGATCGACAGCCCGACGCCGGTGCCCTCGAACTCGCCCGAGGGGTGCAGGCGCTGAAAGGCCTCGAACAGCTTGCCCGCCTGCGCCATGTCGAACCCGGGGCCGTTGTCGCGCACGCAGAAGACGCGCTCGCCATCGCACAGTCTGCAGCCGATCTCGATCAAGGGACTGGCGCAGCGCGCGGTGAACTTGAAGGCGTTGGTCAGCAGGTTCACGAACACCTGCCCCAGCAGCAGCGCATCGGCACGCACCGTGGGCAGCTCGGCGCAGACCACCCGCGCGGGATGCCCGGGGTACTGCCGCCGCACGTCGTCGAGCAGGCCCCGCACCAGCGGCGCCAGCGCCACCGGCTGCAGTTCCAGCGCATGCCGGCCCAGGTAGGACAGGCGCATCAGCCCGTCGATCAGCCGGTTCATGTGCCGCGCCGACTGCTCGATGCCGCCCAGCCACTGCAGGTGCTGCTCGCTCAGGTTGGGCGCCGCATGCCGCCGCAGCAGCATGGCCAGCCCCAGCACCGCATTCAGCGGCGAACGCAGATCGTGCGAAGCGGACCGGGTGAAGGCCTCGAGTTCGCGGTTGTCGAACTCCAGTTCAGCCACGTGCGCCAGGCGCTGCGCCTCGGCGAGTGCGGCCTCCACGTGCGCGGCCAGCTCGTCGTCGTGCCAAGGCTTGTTCAGGTAGCGGAACAAGCCCGCTTCGTTGATGGCGCGCCGCGCGGTGTCGAAATCGCCCGATGCCGTCAGCAGCATGCCCACGCCGTGCGGCTGCAGCGCCGACCCCAGCGTCAGCAGTGTCAAGCCATCGATCGCCGGCATGCGGAGGTCGGAAATGACGACGTCGAAGCGCTCGGCATGCAAGCGCGCCAGCGCGGCCGTCGGGTCCTGCTCGGTCACGATCTCCAGCCGGGGCCCGAACCGCTGGTGCAGCGCCCGGCGCAGGGCGGACAGCACCGGCGCCTCGTCGTCGACGATCAGCAGCCGCGCAGGCCCCCCTTGGCGATTTCCGTTGACATGGCTTGCTGTATCACCCGCTGCTGGGTTCATGGGGCCTCGAAAGCATCTCCCTTGTCATTTCGGCTGCAGGCGGCGCACGGCCCCGGGAATAGATCACGGTCCGTGCGTCCCCGTGCGCACGCGGGGCGGCGCTGCGTCAAGGGACCGGATTCAGCACCGGCTCCGCGCACTCCGCGCCCCGGTGCACGCGTGAGGTCGCCCTCGGGTAAGAGGACAAGCGGGCGCCCATGCGTTGCAGGAACCAGCGCGGCAGCACGAAGCGGCCCAGCGCGCGCTTGGCGACGGGCGCCGCCAGGCAGCGCTGAACGATCGATCCGGCAGCGCGCACCCCGGCGTTTGCGCAGGATCAATCGACACGCCGCCGCCACGGTCAGACTGCCTCGCAACACGATCGACACGCGCGGACGATGCACGCCACTCCGCTTTCGGCATGAGCCCAATGACGCAGCGCGCGGCCGCGTGGACCCTGCTCGCGCTGCTGCTGGTTGCCGGCGCGGGCGCCGCATGGTGGCTGCGTAGCCGCGAAGCCGCGCCGGGCACGGTGCAGGTCAACGGCCGCATCGAGGGCGACCGTGTCGTGATCGCGCCGAAGCTGGCGGGCCGCGTCGCGGAGCTGGCCGTGCGCGAGGGCCATCGGGTCGAGGCCGGCCAGCTGCTCGTGCGCCTGGACGACCGCACGCTGCGCACGCGGCTGGAGCAGGCGCAGGCGGCGGAGCAGACGCTGCAGGCGCAGCTCGCCGCCCTGTCGCAGGGGCTCGCGCTGCTGCGCGCGGAAACGGCGATCGGCCTCGATGCCGCCCGCAACCGCATCGACGCCGCCGACGCCGAGTTGCGCCACGCCGAAGCCGCCCATGCACAGCAGGCGCGCGACCACGCCCGGGCGCTGGAGCTGTCGGCCCTGGGCTTCGTCGGGCCGCAGGCACTGGAGCAGGCCGCGCTGGCACTGCGCCACGCGCGGGAGCAGCAGCGGGCGGCGCTCGCGCAGCGCGCCCAGGCCGGCGACGCGCTGCGCGATGCTGCGCTGGCACCACAACGGGTGCGTGCCCGCGATGCCGAGATCGAGGTGGCGCGTGCGCGCCTGCGCGAAGCCCAGGCCGCGGTGACCGAGGTCGCGAGCCTGCTCGACGATCTCGCGATCCGGGCGCCGCTGTCCGGCACCGTGACCGGCCGCTACACCGAGATCGGCGAGGTGGTGCAGGCCGGGGCGCCGCTGCTGGAACTGACCGACCTGTCGCGGCTGTACATGAAGGCGTACCTGCCCGAAGCGCAGATCGGCCGCGTGCAGCGCGGACAGCCGGGCCGGATCCACGTCGATGCCTTTCCCGGTCAGCCGATCGCCGCGACCGTGCGCTACATCGCCTCGCGCGCGGAATTCACGCCGAAGGAGGTCCAGTCGCGCGACGAGCGGACGCGGCTGGTCTACGAAGTGCGCCTGTACCCGGACGCCGATCCCGCCGGCCGCCTGAACCCGGGGCAACCCGCGGATGCCGAGATCCGCTGGCGCAGCGACACGCCGTGGACGGAACCGCAACCCTGACCCGCGCGCAGGCCCGGCCTGCCGCCGCGATCGAAGAGGTCGTTCGCGTGGACGCGCTTTTCAAGCGCTATCGCGAGGTCCCTGCCCTCGACGGCATCTCGCTGCGCCTGGCGCCCGGGGAACTCTATGGCCTGGTTGGCGCCGACGGCGCCGGCAAGAGCAGCCTGCTGCAGGCGATCGCGGGCGTGCTCACGTTCGACGGCGGCACGCTGGCGCTGTTCGGCCGTGCGGTGAACAGCGAGGCCGACGCCCAGCGCGTGCAGGCCCACATCGGCTTCGTTCCGCAGGGCCTGGGACTCAACCTGTACCCGGAACTCACCGTGGACGAGCACCTGCGCTTCTTCGCCGAGCTGCGCGGCGTCGACGCGAGGCGCTGCGTCGAGCGCTCGGCCCGCCTGCTGGCGGCGACGCGGCTGGGTGCCTTCCGCGGGCGGCCGATGAAGCAGCTCTCCGGCGGCATGCGCCAGAAGCTGGGGCTGGCCTGCGCCTTGATCCATGCGCCGCGGCTGCTGCTGCTGGACGAGCCGACGACCGGCATCGACCCGCTGTCGCGGCGCGACTTCTGGCAGCTGCTGCCATCACTGATGGACGAGCACGGCATGAGCGCGATCGTCGCGACCGGCTACCTCGACGAGGCCGATCGCTTCGACCGCGTCGGGCTGCTCTACCGCGGCCGCCTGATCGCCGAAGGCCCGCCGGCCGAGCTGCGGCGTGCGCACGCGGCCACGACCTCCGGTGCCGACGCCGACGCGGCGGCACGGGAACCGGACCTGCAGGACGTGTTCGTCGCGCGCATTCGGGCGCTGGAAGGCCGCGCCGACGCACCGGTGCGCCCCCCGCCACGCACGCCGCCGGCTCCCGGCGTGATGCGGCAGCCCGCGATCGAGGCCCAGCGGTTGACGCGCGACTTCGATGCCTTCCGGGCCGTCGACGGCGCGAGCTTCCACGTCATGCCCGGCGAGATCGTCGGCCTGCTCGGCCCGAACGGGGCGGGCAAGACGACGGTGATCAAGATGCTGACCGGCATCCTGCCGCCCAGCGACGGCATCGGCCAGGTCGCCGGGGCCGACATGCGCCGCGCACCGCGAACGATCCGCGAGCGCATCGGCTACGTGTCGCAGTCCTTTTCCCTGTACGCCGACCTGAGCGTGCGCGACAACCTGCGCCTGTACGCCGGCGTGTACGGCCTGCACGGCGCGGCGGCACGGTCACGCATCGACGCGGTGGTGGCGCTCGGCGACCTGGGCAGCGCCCTGCCCTTCGAGGCCGGCCGCGTGCCGATGGGCCTGCGCCAACGGCTCGCGCTGTGCTGCGCGCTGCTGCACCGCCCGCCCGTGCTCTTCCTCGACGAGCCGACCTCCGGCGTCGATCCACTCGGCCGGACGCAGCTCTGGGGCATCCTGGAACGGCTGGCGCGCGACGAGCAGGTGGCCGTCCTGGTCAGCACCCACCACATGACCGAGGCGGCACTGTGCGACCGGCTGGTGATGATGTTCGACGGCCGCGTGATCGCCGACGACACCCCGGCACGGCTGCAGCAGCAGCTGCTGAGCGAAGCCGGAGCCCTGGCCGAGCTGCGCTGCAGCGAACCTGCACGCGCGCTCGAGCTGCTGCGGCAGGCCGGACATGCGGACGCGGTACTGCTCGGCCGCACGCTGCAATTGCACCTGATCGACGCGGCCACACCCACGCAACTGCTGCGCCGGCTGGGCGACGCCGGCCTGCACGGCGAACCGCCGCGCCTGCGCGAGCCCGGCCTGGAAGAGGTGTTCGTGCACCGCATCGGCGCGCTGCGGGCGGGCGCGACGGGGGCCGCATGACGCTCGCGCGGGTGCGGGCGCTCGCGCGCAAGGAGTGGCGCGAGCTGCTGCGCGACCGCCTGTACCTCGTGCTCGCGTTCGGCCTGCCGACGCTGCTGATGCTCGTGTTCGGCCACGGGATGAGCCAGGACGTCGATCGCGCCGGCCTCGTGGTGATCGACGAGGACCGCAGCGCCGCGAGCCGCGACTACGTCGACCACTTCCTGCACGGCCGCCACTTCCGCCTGCTCGCGGTTCCGGACACGCCGCGCGAGGCCGAGGCCCTGCTGTCAGCCGGCCGCGCCCGCGTCCTGCTGCACATCGCACCGGGTTTCTCCCGCGCGCTGCAACGCGGCGAAGCGGTGTCGGTGCAGTTCGTGATCGACGCCAGCTTCACCGCCCCGGCGCGCACGCTGCGCGGCTACGTCGAGGCAATCAACGCCGCAGCCAACGCGCGCGTACGCGCGCAGGCGCTGGCCCGCCAGGGCGCAGGCGGCGAGCAGCGCACCCAAGCGCTGGTGGAGCCGCTGCGGCTGCAGGTGCGCTACCTCTACAACGAAGAAGTGCGCAGCATCTGGACCATCGCGCCCTCGTTGCCGATGCTGGTCCTGCTGCTGGTGCCGCCGCTGCTGATGGCCGAGAGCGTCGTGCGCGAAAAGGAGACGGGCGCCATCCTGCACCTGCGCTGCTCGACGCTGAGCCGAGCCGAGCTGGTCGCGGGCAAGCTGCTGCCGACGCTGGCCATCTCCTTCGCCAACGCCGTCTGGGTGTGCGCCCTGGCGGTCGTCTACTTCGGCGTGCCCTTTCAGGGCAGCGCGGCACTGCTGGCGCTGGGCAGTGCGTTCTACGTGGTGGCCACCAGCGCCCTCGGCCTGTTGATCTCGCTGCTGGTGCGCAGCCGGCAGGCGGCGATCATCATCTCGACGATGGCCGCGACGATCGTCGCGACGCAGTTCTCGGGCCTGTTCACCCCGGTGGACTCGATGACCGGTGCGGGGCGATGGATCGCGCGAGCCTTGCCGGCCGATGCGTACCGGGAGCTGCTGATCGGCACCTTCCTGCAGCAGCGCGGCGCCGCTGCGCTGGCCCCGGCCCTGCTGCACATCGCTGCCAGCGCCACGGCGCTGCTGCTGCTGTGCCTGATGCTGTTCCGGAAGCGGGTGCGGTCATGAGTGCCCCGATGACCTCCGCAGGCCGGCCCCAGGTGCGGACCGCGGAGCACCCTGCACGCGGGGTGCCCCGGTGACCGCGCTTGCAGCCACCAGGGCCTGGTGGCGCCAGGTGCGGGCGCTGATGCACAAGGAGCTGCTGCAGCTGCTGAAGGACCGGGCGCTGCTCGCGTTCACCGTCTTCATCTTCACGCTCGACATCGTGCTGGCCGCCGGCGCGACGTCGATCGACCTGCACGATGCCCCGATCGCCATCGTCGATCCCGGATTGCAGGCGGCCGGCCTGGACCTCGCCGACCGCTTCCGGCCGCCGCACTTCGAATTGCGCCACCATGGCACCGACGTGCAGCCCGCGCTGGCCATGCTCGAGCGCGGCGACGTCCGCGCGCTGCTGGTGCTGCCGCCCGACCTGCAGCAATCGCTGCTGCAAGGCCGGCCGGCCGAGGCACAGATGCTGGTCGACGCGGCACAGGCGAACCAGGGCTTCCTCGTCGCAAGCTACGCCGCGCGCATCGGTGCCGCCTTCAGTGCCGAGTGGGCCGAGCGCGGGGCTCGCCGCGCGCCGGCGCCGCCACAGCCGCTGCCGCAACTGGCCGCCGCGATCCGCCTCGGCGCCAACGAGACGCTCGACGAGCGCTGGTTCAACACCATCTCCGAGTGGCTGACGATGCTGACCATCGCCGCCATCGTGCTGCCGGCCGCCGCGCTGGTGCGCGAGAAGGAGCGCGGCACCATCGAGCAACTGCTGGTCGCGCCGATCGCGCCGCTGCAGGTCGTGCTGAGCAAGGTGCTCGCGATGGTGCTGGTGATGCTGGCGGGCACGGCCGTCGCGGTGCTGGGCGTCATGCATGCCGGCTTCGGCGTGCCGCTGCGCGGCAGCGTGCCACTGTTCTTCGCGGTCGTCGCGCTGTACGCCATGGCCTGCGCGGGCGTCGGCATCGTCGCCTCGGGCTTCGCGCGCAATTCGGGCCAGATGGGGCTCATCGTCGTGCTGCTGGTGGTGCCCATCGTGATGTTGTCGGGCACCTGGAACATGGTCGAGAGCATGCCGGCCTGGTTGCGCGCGCTCGTCGAGCTGTCGCCGCTGCGGCACTTCGTCGTGCTGGCCTACGGCATCCTGCTGCGCGGCGCGGGCCTGGCGCAGCTCTGGCTGCCCTTGCTGCAGATGACCGTCCTCGGCGCACTGCTGTTCGCGATCGGCGTGACGCGGTTCCGCAGGCAGTTCCGGTGATCGGCCCCGTCCAGCCCGTCACGGCGCGCGGTGCCTCGTGGCTGCCTCGTGGCTGCCTCGTGGCTGCCTCGTGGCTGCCTCGGGGTTGCCTCGTCCGCCGCGGCGCCCACGCGCCTATCGTGCGTTAGCGATTCCCAAGGCGCTGAGGTGTTCGTCGAGCGCGAGGTAGGCATCGCGGCCGCGAACCAGCGCATCCAGCATCCCGCCCAGGTGCTCCATCGCGGCGAGCACCTCGGCCCTGCCGACTTCCCTGCCGACTTGTCTGCCGACTTCCCTGCCGCCGGCCATCGACGCGCCGGCCTCGGGACGGGCCGGCGGCGGCTCGAAGACCACGTGCCGGACCAGCGTGGGCTGGCGAACGCTGTCCCTTCGCCGGCGGGCAGGCGAGACCCGCGGCCCGTCATCCCCTGCGCCCGCTGGCTGGGCGCCCTGGACCGCGGGCGGCGCCAGCGCGGGCGAGACGGATTCGGCGGGCGAGGCGGGTTGCGGGGCCTGCGGGGCCTGCGCGGCCTGCAGGGGCTGCGCGGCGTCGAGGCGGTAGACCTTCTGCGTCCTGGCCTCCGCGGGGACCTCGGCGGGGGGATGGGCGGCATCGGCACCGGCGCCTGGCAGGTGGCGCCGGCGCTTGACGATGACCGTGGGGCCTTGGGTCGGGGGCACCGCGCCCGGCGCGGGCTGCGGGGCTGGTTTGAATGCCTCGTCCAGTTCCGACCGGGCCATGCGGCCGAGCCCGAACTGCGGGGCGAGGAAACCACGATTCATGGTGGGGAACGGCAAGGGCGCGGGCGACCGCGCATGTTACCCGCAGGGGCGGCGGCCACCCTGGTGACGGCCGCTGCGCCGCTGCGATGGCCCCGGCTAAGGCGCCAGCCGGATCTGCCGGCTGCCGCGCCGCAGGACCGCCCTGCGCTGGCCATGCGGCAGCACCGCCTGCACCTCGATGCGCTCGACGCGCCGGAAGGCATCGAACAGCAGCACCTCCAGCGCGCCCAGCCGCGCCGGCGCCTGGCAGCGGAACAGGTAGCTCGCCTCGAGGTCCGCATGCCCGTCGCCGGCGCCCCCCGCGGCGCCCGACGGGGTCAGCACCGGCGCCTCGACCTGGACTTCCGTGGGCGCGCATTGCGCCGCGGCGTCGAAGCGGAACAGCGCCGCGGCATCCCGCATCTTCTGCAGCGCCGCCGCGGCGGCCTGGCGTTCGGCCTCGGTGCGGGGTGCGCGCTCGAAGCCCAGCAGGCTGTCCAGCGGCATCTCGACGGCGATGCTCACCTGCGCGTTCTCCACGGCGAGATCGAGCTTGACGGCGCCGTGCTGATGCGCCTTCGAGGCATGGGCGGCGGCGGCGCAGAAGAGGGTCAGGCCCCAGAGGGCGGCGCGGATCGTCAAGGCTTCTCTCCAGGTCTGGCGGTGCGGGTCAGGAGCGCAAGGCCGCGGCCAGCGTGCGTGCGTTGTGCTCGAAAAGCTGCAGGTAGCTGGCGGCCGCACCCCCCGGCGCGGACAGCGCGTCGGAGTACAGCTTGCCACCGATGCGCGCGCCCGATTCCCGCGCGATGCGCTCGATCAGCCGCGGATCGCTGACGTTCTCGACGAAGAGCGCGGTCACCTGCTGCGCGCGCACCTGCCGGATCAGCCGGGCGACGGCCGCGGCCGAGGGTTCGCTGCCGGTGCTCCATCCCTGCGGCGCGAGAAAGTCCAGGCCGTAGGCTTCGCCGAAGTAGCCGAAGGCATCGTGCGAGGTGATCACGCGGCGCCGCTGCCGCGGCACGGCGTCGAGCCACCCGCGCACCTGCGCGTCCAGCGCGTCGATCCGCAGCCGGTAGGCCGCGCCCCGCGCGCGGATCTCGTCCGCGCGCCCGGGCCAGCGCTGCACGAGGGCTTCGGCGATGTTGTCGGCATACCTGCCGCCGTGCGCCAGGCTTTGCCATGCATGCGGATCGGTGTCGTGGTGGCCGCCGTGCCGCAGGCGCACGCCCCGGCTGGCGACGACGACCCGCCCACGGTAGCCCGAGACGTGGACCAGCCGGTCGAGCCAGCCCTCGAAGCCCAGGCCGTTCACGACGACGAGGCCGGCGTGCGCCAGCCGGCGCCCATCGGACGGTCGCGGCTCGAAGACGTGGGCGTCGGCTTCCGGACCGACGAGCGCGCCGACCTCGATGTCCGCGGGCGCGATCTCGCGCACCATGTCGGCGAGGATCGAGAAGCTGGCGACGATGCCGGGCGCACCGGGGCCGGCGAGGGCCGCGGCCGGCCAGGCCAGGGCGGTGCCGGCACGCAGCCAGGCGCGTCGGTTCAGGGGTGGGGTCACGGTGCTCATCCGGTCAAGTGCGCCCGCAGGCGCCAGCGCTGCACCAGCAGGCCATCGCGCCTGCCGAGCAGCAGCGACAGCACCCAGGCCGCGCCGCAGGCAAGCACGATGCACGGTCCCGAGGGCAGCTCGAGGTGGTACGACAGCAGCAGTCCGGCCAGGGCGCCCAGCGCGCCGATGCCGCTGGCGCACGCGGCCATTGCCGGCAGGGTCGCCACCCAGAAGCGCGCGGCAGCCGCCGGCAGCATCATCAGCCCCACCGCCATCAAGGTGCCCATGGCCTGGAACGCGCTGACCAGGTTGGCCACCAGCAGCACCAGCAGCACCGCGTGCGCCGCCAGGCCGGGACCGCCGACCGAACGCAGGAAGGCCGGGTCCAGCGTGTCCATCACCAGCGGCCGGTACATCACCGCCAGGGCCAGCAGCGTCACGCTGGACACGGTGGCGATCTGCAGCAGCGCCGCGTCGTCCACCGCCAGCACGCTGCCGAACAACAGGTGCATCAGGTCGACCTGGCTGCCCTTCAGCGACACCAGCAGCACGCCCGAGGCCAGCGCGATGAGGTAGAAGGCCGCGAAGCTCGCGTCCTCGCGCTGCGGCGTGTTGCGCGTGACCAGGCCCGCGGCCAGCGCCACCGCCAGCGCGGCCAGGAAGCCGCCCAGGCTCATCGCCGGCAGCGACAGGCCGGCGAGCAGGAACCCCCCGGCTGCGCCCGGGAGCACGGCATGGGCCATCGCGTCGCCGACCAGGCTCATGCGGCGCATGACCAGCAGGCAGCCGATGGGCCCGCTGCCCAGCGCCAGCGCCAGCGTGGCCACCAGCGCCCGCCGCATGAACGGGAATTCGATGAAAGGCCCGGCGATCGCGTCGAAGGCTGCTGCCATGCCGCTCATCCCACGCGTTGGCACGGGTCGGCCGTTTCGTCCCACGACTCGGCCATGCGGCGCGCCCTGAACAGGTGCTCGGCGCGCAGCACCTGGCCGGCCGGTCCCCACGCGATCTGTTCGCGCGCAAGCAGCAGCACCTCGTCGAAATGCGCGCGCACCTGGTCCAGGTCGTGCAGCACGGCGATCACCGTGCGCTTCTCGTGCCGCCAGCGCGGCAGCAGCGCCAGCAGGTCGGCCGTCGTGCGCGCATCGATGGCGTTGAAGGGCTCGTCCAGCAGGATCAGCGCCGCGTCCTGCACCAGCACGCGGCCGAACAGCACGCGCTGCACCTGGCCGGCCGACAACTCGCCCACCAGCCGCCGCTCGAAGCCCTGCAGTCCCACGGCGGCGAGCGCGCGGACGACCGCGTCGCGCCCCGCGCCGTCCAGCGCGCGAAAGCTGCCCAGCCGGGACCACAGGCCCATCGCGACCACCTCCTGCACGCTCACCGGCACGCTGCGGTCCAGCGATGCGGCCTGCGGCAGGTAGGCCGTGCGCAGCGATGGCGGACGCTCGATGCGGCCGGCCACGTCGGCACGCGTGCCGGCCAGGGCTTCCAGCAAGGTGCTCTTGCCGGCGCCGTTCGGCCCGACGATGGCCGTGAGCGCATGGGGGGTGAACTCGCCGGACACGTGGTGCACGGCCGGGTGCCCACGGTGGGACACGGTGACGTCGAGCAGCCGGATGCGGTCCATCGCCACCGCGGTCATGCCAGCGCCCAGGCCACCGCGATCCACAGCGCCGCGACGACGGGCGCCACGCCCAGCACGCGCCCGAGGGCACCGCGCGTCAGCACGGCCGGCCCTCCGGGCGCAAGGACAGGCGCCTCAGCGGTGCTTGTGCCCGTGCCCCGGCGCGTGGCCCGCGGCCGCTGCCTGCGCCTTGGCGCCGCCCTTCGCGCGCGCGGCACGGGGCGGCGGCCCGCATTCCTTGCAGCGCCCGTACAGCGTCAGGTCGTGGTCCTCGACGGTGAATCCGGGCGGCGCCAGCGCGGACAGGTCGCCGGGGCAGGCCTCGACTTCGAACACCCGCTGGCAGGCCAGGCACTGGAAATGGTGATGGTGGGCGTGGCCGGCGAGCTCGTAGCGCGGGTTCTCGCCCGGCAGCACGACCGGCTGCAGTTCGCCCTCGTCCTGCAAGGCCCGCAGGTTGCGGTAGACGGTCGCGATGCTCAGGCCGGGGGCCTCCGCCTGCGCGGCGTCCAGCACCTCCTGTGGCAGGAGGGGCCGGCCGGCCTGCGCGATGGCCTGGCGAATGGCGGTGCGTTGCCGCGTGTTGCGTTCCATGCATGAAGGGTAACGGAGCGGGAAGCCGCCGGCCAAGGCACTGATAGTTGCGAATGCGTTCGCATTATAGGGAACTCCAGCCGCCGGGCCGCCCCGGCGGCGCCACGGGCGGCCGGCCTCCCCGGCCTACCACGCGGCCAGCGCGCACCCTGCCCCGCGATCAGGCTCAAGTTCCGGCGCCCGCGGCCGATATCAGGTCGATTCCCCTGCTTCCGATCCAGTCGCACCATGTCGCGCCCCGACCCGTCCGACGCCGCGAAGCGCGGCTTCTCGCCGATGCGCCTGCTGCGCAAGCTGCTGTTCGGCCACCTGCGCATCCAGCGCCGCGACGGCGCGCTGCACCTGAGCCTGCAGGAGCGGCCCGCCCTGCCGGGCACGGCGCCCGCGCCGGCGGAACCCGCTGAGGCCACGGATGACGCCTCGGCCGTCGCCACCGTGCTGCGCTCGCGGCTGCAAGCGCATCCGGATGCGCGCAAGGCGCTGCCGCACCTGCGCTACCTCTCGCACGCGTTGGCACACCCGGGGTGGGCGGCCCTGCACGACGTGCCCGAGCCGGCACTGAAGAAGATGCTCGCGCAACTCGACGTCCTGCTGCCGCCCGATCCGCTGCTGGTGGAACTCGAGACGAAGCTGGCGGCCGAGCTGCGCCAGCGCGAGAAGGCGCGCGCCGAACAGACGCTGCCCTTCGGGCTCGGTCCTTCGGACTACCGGCCGGGCGACAAGCTGCAGGTCGGCGAAGCGGCGCTGTCGGATTTCCTGCGCGAAGCGGGCCACCCGCAGGCCGCCGCACCGCCCGGCGACTCGTGCGCCGGGCCTGCGTTCGCGGACACGATGCCGCTGACGTCCGCAGAGGCCGGGAACGCGTCTTTCGGACGCTAGCGCCGGCC
>CAMLJY010000039.1 GCA_946480465.1 uncultured Burkholderiales bacterium | reverse complement strand
GCGCTGGCGCTGGCGCTGGCGCTGGCGCTGGCGCTGGCGCTGGCGCTGGCGCTGGCGCTGGGGCGGCCGCCGGCGGGCGCATCAGGATCACCTTGTTCGTGTCGCCGGCGATCCAGGCGAAGCTGCGGAGCGCCGGCACGTAGAAGAACGTGCCGTAGTGGCGCACGCCGCCGCCGGCGGTGGCCGTGAAGTTCGGCAGCGGCTCGCCGGTCACGGTCACGGTGTCGACCACCCAGGTGCCGGACTTCCAGTCCTGCGGCGGCGTCATGCGGTACAGCGTCTGGCCACCGTTGTTCGCGTGGGTGTAGAAGCGCCCGTCCGCCGGGTAGTAGAACCAGCGATTGGCCTGGCCGGGTTGCGTGCCCGCGGTGGACAGGATGCGCCAGCCGGCGGCGATGTCGTTCAGGTCCAGCGCGCGCAGCGGGTTGCCCGGACGCTGCGCGACGATCAGGCGGCGCACCGGGTCGAGGAAGGTGGTCTGGTAGGCGCTGTCGTTGATCGTGGGCTGCCACGGGAAGGAAGGCGTCTTCTTCACCCGCTGGTCGTTCAGGTCCAGGTACTGCAGCGCGTCGAAAGCGTGCATGCCGTCCGGGATGAAGTAGTAGCGCGAGGTGACCGGGTCGAAGACGGTGGAGGCCTCGTAGTTGTACGAGAAGTACAGCGTGTCGTCCGTCACCCGTGTCCACAAGCCGGTGGCGAGGTCCATCTTGTGGATGCCGCCGCCCTGGTAGGACTGGATCGTGGCGGCCGGGCTGCCCATCTTCAGGTAGCTGCCGCGCGGGCCGCCGCCCTTGCTCGAAGGAATGTAGGTGGCCAGGGCGTACAGGTGCGGCGGCGCGGGAACCTGGCCGGCGGTGGCCCCCTTGACCTCGAAGTAGGGCGCGCCGGTGGTTTCCGACACGCCGTAGTCGCCGTCGCGCGGCGCGATGCCGTTGGCATTGCGCACGCGCTTCCAGGTGGCATCCGCGAAATCGAAGACGACGGCGTCGAGCACCGGCGTCACGTTGTGTCCACCCGAGGCCGCGATGACGAAGGCGCCCGCGTCGGAGAAGTCGGGCACGAAGGCGCCGGAGCCGAAGGACTGGAACAGCGAATAGCCCCAGTTGAATGCGCCGATCTCCGGCGGGCGCACGTTCGCGGCGACGTTGGTGCCGATGGCCACGGCGGTGCCGTCGGCCGGCAGCGCATAGGGCACCGCAGGCACGGCGGTTTCGCCAGCCGCGGTGACCGCGGACAACTGGGCGCGGTTCGACGGGCCGGCCGCGGCCGCCTTGTCTGCCGAGGAACTCTTGTCGCCCGCGCCGCCCGGCCGCTGGTCCGAGTTGGAGGCGCCGCCGCAGGCGGTGAGTGCAATGGCGGCCAGCGCTTGGACGACTGCAGCCGAGACCGGCCGGAGTGCATGTTTCATCATTTCCTCTTTCACTCGATCAGCTTGGATGGCTCAGGCCATCGACGAAATGGCCATTTGCCGCGGGCACAGAAGGATGTGCCTGATGATCGGGTGAATCGGAATGAATTCACCAATACCGTCAATGGCGCGAGCTATACCTTGTCCTCATCCCGGAAATGGGTGCCTCGGCATTGCGCCGCGGGATGTCCCTGATTGCGTGCAATAGCGGCCGCGGATTCCCGCAGGGCATCGAGAACGACGGCCAAGTCAGGCGATGGTTCGCCCAATGTTCTAATGGCCATGCCAATGGGTCGATCGGTTCCCGGCAATTCGACGGGAACACGCCGAACTCGGCCGCTGCGCTCGTCGTGCAGCGCCTGGCCGCGCGATGTCAATGCCAGCCGATCGGAGCCGCGCAGCATGGCATCGGTGAGTGCTGCATTGTTGGAGTGCAATGCCGGCACCGGCGGTGGCACGCCCGCGCATGCAAAGGCATGCCGCAGCGCGGTGATCGCCGGCGTGCAGTGCAGCGGCATGATCCACTCCCAGTCCGCCAGGTCGGCCAGCGTGAGTGCATCGCGTTCGAAGCAGGGATGGCCGACGCGCGCCGTGACCGCGAGCGGCTCTTCGAACAGCACGTCCTGCCGCACGTCGGGTGTCGGGAAACGCAGGGCGCCGACCATGACGTCGATGTCGGCCTCGCGCAGCTGCCGGTACAGGCTGTCGAAGCTGCCGTCGATCACCATGATCTCGATCTCGGGGCGAAGGCGGCGCACCGCGTCGATCGCACGGGGCAGGAGCTGGGCTGCCGACAGCGGCAGGGCGCCGATCACCACGCGGCCGCGGACCTCGCCACGCCACGCGGCCAGGTCGTATTCGATGCCGCGTGCTTCGGCACAGGCGAGCTTCACGTGCTGGAGCAGCAGTTCGCCGGACTCGGTGAGCTGGGTGCCGCGCAGCGATCGCCGCATCAGCGCCACGCCAGCCAGGTGCTCCAGTGCGCGCAAGGCACGGTTCACGGCCGGTTGGCTGATGCCGAGTTGCGCGGCGGCCTGGGCCTCGGACCTGCTTTGCGACATCGCGATCAGCGCCTGCAGTCCGACGGCGGACACCGCGCCGGAAAAGCGATGAGCCGCCGGCGTGCGCCTATCGCCCGGCGCCGCGAGCGCGGCCGCGGCTGCGGCGCCGCTTGCCAGGTGGTCCAGCAGGGCCTGCGCCCGGCGCGCGGCGCGCAGGCCGATGGTCGTCGGCACCATGCCGCGTCCGCCGCGATCGAACAGGGCCACGCCGCAGGTGCGCTCGAATTCCAGCACGGTGCGCGTCACCGCGGGCTGCGAAATGAACAATGCTTCGGCGGCACGCACGGTGCTGCCGTGCATCGCGACCGCGGCCAGGCAGCGCAGGGCCTTCAGGCGATCGAGAATGGCGGGCACCTGATGCTGGGCGTCCGCGCCGCGATGCGGCGCGGGCTCGGCAGCTGAGGGGGCGCGATACTCGTCGGGCCTCGGGGCGGTCCGCTCCGCCGACGCCTGCGGCCAGGTCGGGAGTGGTGTCATGGGGCGGATGTCATTGGAACAAATATAGTACGTATTGCGTACTATTTGGGTCAACACCCCATAGTGGTGGTCAAGGGAGAGATTTACGCAATGCGAACTAATAACGCGCCAAAGTTGTCAGATGAGATGGAAGTCGCGCGGCTGCTCGGCAAGAGCGTATTGCGGCTGGCGCGGCGCTTGCGCGCCGAGCGCAGCACGGATGCATTGAGTTGCAATGCCGTGGGCGTGCTGGCCCATTTGAAGGTAGAAGGGCCGTCAACGCCGGGTGCAATTGCGGAAGCGGAGCAGCACCGGCCCCAATCCCTCACCCGTGTATTGGCGGAATTGGAGCGGCAGAAGCTGGTGGCGCGCAGTGCGTCTCCGCATGATGGCCGCCAGGCGCTGCTGTCGCTGACGCCGTCCGGCACGAGGGCCTTGTCCGATGAATTGGCCGTGCGTGAAGCCTGGCTCGCCCGTGCGATGCAGGGCATGGCGCCGATCGAGCGGCAGGCTTTGGCCATGGCGGCGCCGCTGCTGGACGCGTTGTCGCGATTGCGGTGAAGCGGCGCGTGTCCAACGCCGAATGAGCGCTGTTGGATTCGGCTGGATTCGGCGGCCGGTCGATGCGCACGCGGCCGGCATGAGCTGGGTCAGGACGCGCTCGGGTGCAATGCTTCACTTTCACTCCATCGAAGAATGCGCCGTGGTGCGCAGTGACGCTCAAATATTGTGTTATCGGCCGACTGTGGAAGGTAGGCGATGCGCCTCGATTCGAGGTCGGCATGATGGATTGATGGGCTCGGGCGAACCAATACCGGCACGGCGTCGAGCTATACCTTGTTCTTATCCCTTTTGATTTGCCGTCATTGCGACAATTGGCGGGATTTTCATATTTGCGCCAAAACCCATTGTGAGGAGTGCGTGAGCGGCGTTTGAAATTCACGCCGGCATCCCGCTGTCAAGCGGGTTTCCGGTGGTATCGGGTCGCAAAGAGGCGCCGCGGGTGCCGCGGGTGCCGCGGGTGCAGTGGGCGCAGCGGTTGCCGTGGTCCGGGGAGGACGCGGCAGCCCTCGCGACAGCCCTGTTGGCCAGGCGGCTCATGTTTGTCTCGCTCTGTTGTCTTGTCTTGATCGATGGCGCTTGCGCGCCTGTCCCGGGCTGGGTCGGGCGGGGCGCAGAGGCCGGCGGCGCATTCTTTGGCCTGCGCCGATCGATTGGAAGGGTTCATTCCTGCACGGCATCGACTCATGCCCGGACCGAATGTCCTCCGCCGGGCCCGCGACGCCCTTGTGGGAAATACGGAGTTCCCGATTTGCAGACTTTGCAGGGTTCGCAGGGTTCGCGGGCTTTGCCGGTGCTCCGATCCGGGGCGTTCCGATTCGTGCCGGGGGCAGGTGTGCCGCTGCGCTCGGTCGCAGCCGGTCGCCTCCGGTAGGTGCCGGTCGCCGCTTCAGGCGGCCGGCAGCGCCGGGTCTTCGTTGCCGTGCGCCGCGTTGCGCGGCAGGCTGAATTCGAAGCGCGCGCCCTGTTCCGGCGCCGCCTCGGCATGCAGGCGGCCGCCGTGCCGCTGGATGATGCGCTGCACGATGGTCAGGCCCACGCCGGTGCCTTCGAATTCCTCAGGCCGGTGCAAGCGCTGGAAGGCGTGGAACAGCATGCCGGCCTGCGCCATGTCGAAACCGACGCCGTTGTCGCGCACGAAGTAGACGGCCTCGCCGGATTCGAGCCGGCTGCCGACTTCGATGGTGGCGTCGGCGCGGGTCCGCGTGAACTTGAAGGCGTTGGACAGCAGGTTCACGAAGACCTGCCGCAGCAGGCCGGGATCGGCGCGCGTGCCGTACAGCGGTCCCACGCGCACCGTCACCTGGCGGTCCGGGTTGCGCTGGCGCAGTTCGTCGACCACCTCCGCGACCATGGCGGCCACGTCGACGTCCTGCAGCCCGAGCGCCTGCCGGCCCAGGCGCGACAGGCGCAGCAGATCGTCCATCAGGCGGAGGGTGCCCTTCACCTCCTGGTCGATCTTCTGCAGCCAGCGGGCGGCCTGTGGCGGCAGTTGCTGTCCGTGCTGCGAGAGCAGCAGGTGCAGCAGGCTTTGCACGCCGGCCAGCGGCGAGCGCAGGTCGTGCGAGGCGGATCGGGTGAAGGCGTCCAGCTCCTGGTTGGTGACCTCGAGCTCGGCGGCATGCTCGCGCAGGCGCTGGGCCAGCCGGGCGTTTTCGATGCGCAGGCGGCGCATGTCCAGGCTGCGCTGCAGCGCGGGCAGGATGGCGCCCATCTTGAACGGCTTGAGGATGTAGTCGTGCACCCCGGTGCGAAGGGCTTCGACGGCGGTGGTGATCGAGCCTTCGCCGGTCATGATGACGGCGGCCAGCTGCGGGTCGATGCGCATCGCCCGCCGCGCTAGTTCGATGCCGTCCATGCCGGGCATCGACACGTCCGCGAGTAGCAGGTCGAAGCTGCTGCCGTGCAGCGCCTCCAGCGCGCTGGCGGCGCTGTCGCAGCCGGTGGTGTCGTAGCCCTCGTCGGCCAGGGTGTCGCACAAGGCCTGCCGCAGGGCTGCTTCGTCGTCGACGATCAGCAGGCGGGCGCGGGGTGCGTTCGTCATGGCGCCACCGGACCCGGGCAGGTGCCGGCGCCTGGCGGCGGGGCCGGCTGGGCGGCGTACCCGTGCGCGGACGGCGCGCGGCACGCGGATCGCAAGGACATGGCCATCCGGGCTCCCTGGTGCTTCCTGTTGGCGGCCGGCGGTGGTTCTTCTCGGCCTGTCATTCCGGCGTGGCCGCCGGGCGATACGACGAAGTCAGCGCACGAGAGTATCCGCTCTCGGCCGGTGCGCAAACCCGGATGGGCACAGGGGAAAGCGCGTCGGCGCGGGGCGTGCGAGCCGCGGAGCCGGGATCGCCCCGCGGGGCCGGCCCCGCCTGGCTCAGCCGATCGCCGTCCAGAGGGGCTCCAGCACCCGCAGCTCGGCTTCGGTCAGGCTCGTTTCCGACCACATGCAGTCGCGCCGGATGCCGCCCAGGCGGTATCGCATCTCGGCCAGCGCCACCGAGAGTTCAAAGCGCTCGGGCGGCGACTGGTCGGCGCTCTCGTGCGCCCACAGGCCGATGGCGTGGCCGGCCACCTGCAGCCGGCGCAGGCGGTGCAGGGCCCGTTCACCCAGCGTGCGCACGGGAGCTGTGGCCGTCTTCGCGGCCGCGATGCCGGCGGCGCACTGGAGGCCGGCCTCCAGCCGTTCGGACAGCCGCCGCAGGCCGGCCTGCGCTTCGGCCACGTCGTCCCGCGGCACGGCTTCTTCCAGGTTCTCGCCCGCCTGGCGCGCGGCATTCACCAGGGCGCTGGTGCAGGCGGGATCGAACTCGCCGGGCACCATGCGCAGCGCCAGCGCCGCGCGGGCCAGTGGCGCCGCCGCCGTGGCCACCATGCCCACCGTGGCTTCGACCACGGCCTGCATGCGGCCCAGCGGCGACAGCGAGGCCGCCAGCTTGCGCGTGGGGTAGCCGGTGCCGTCCAGCCGCTCGTGGTGCTCGGCCACGGCCTCGCCCAGCGGGGCAGGGTAGTCGGTGAGCTTCTGCAGCAGCATGCGGCCGATGAGCGGGTGGGTGACGACGTGCCGGTAGCCGGCGGCGTCCAGCGGCTGCGTGCCGTCGAGGTAGCGGGGGTCGAGGTACATCTCGCCCAGGTCGTGCAGCAGGCCGGCGAGCAGGGCCATGCGCAGGTCGAAGCGGGCCTGGCCCGCGGCGGCGGACAGGGCGCCCGCCAGGGCCATCGACACCAGCGCGTGCTGGTAGACCTCGGGCCGGGTGGCGTGCACGGTCGTCAGCAGCAGCTGCACGGCGGAGTGCAGCGGCAGCTGCCCCACCGCCTCCAGCACCGCGCCGGCCTGCGGCTTGACGACGGGCGCGAGGGGGTGGGTGGACTCGACGAAGGCGGCCATGCCTTCGTGCAGCTGGTGGGTGGTGATGCCGTCGGCCGCGCGCAGGCAGGATTCGAGCGGGCGGCTGAGCTTGCGTTCGAGCAGGCGCTGCTGCAGCGAGGCGGAGATGGCCTGGTCGCGCGCCCACAGCTTGCGGCCGTGCTCGTCGTAGATGTCTTCCGAGGCGACGATCGTGCGCGAGGCGCTGGCCTCGACGATGGCCGACAACGCGTGCGGGTTTGCGAGCGTCAGCGCTTCCGGTGCACCCATGCAGAACGGCCTCCCCGCCGTGGACGCGCCGTTCGAGGGTTATGTGGCGCGTCATCCCACTTCAGAAGACGCGGATCCTAGCCATTAGCGCCGGGGCGGGCAATGCAAATGATGACAGGTGGCGATGCCCGGCGATTCCGTATCGGTGCGCGGCATGGCCGGCGTGGCGCCGGCGCGGGCGGCATGCGATTCGTCGCTGACGGGCGTGCCGTGGGTGGGGGCTGGTCTGCCCGGGCGCCGCGGTGGCCTGCCGGGCGTGCGCGCGGGGGCGCGTGCGCGGGAAGCGACGGGCTTCAGCAGCGGGGAAAGGTCTTCAGCGCGCCGTCGGGCGCGCAGACGCGGGCGCGGCCCAGCAGGGACACCTGCACGTCCAGCACGTCGCCGCGGGCGGAGGCCAGGTGGACCTTCGCCGGCGCCGGCGGACCGAGGCCGGTGGCGCCGTCGAAGACGACGGCTTGCGTGGCGTTCAGGCTCACGCCGGGATGCTGCCGCCCGGTCACGCGCTTGAGCACGCGTTCTCCGTCGCTGGCGCAGGTGGCCGCCGGGTCGAGGGCGACCACGTAGCACCAGTCGCTGCCGCTTTGGAAGTTCACGTACACCTTGCCGCCGCGGCGGGCCGCTTCGTGCCGGCTGTCGCCGAGGTCCAGTCCCAGTTGCGAGGCCGCCGCCTGCACGCGGTGGCGCGCCAGCATGCCGCCCAGCGAGGGCACCGCCATCAGCCCGAGCACGGCCAGCATGGCCAGCGCGACCATCAGCTCGACCAGGGTGAGGCCCCGGGCGGGGCGGGGCACGTGCGTCATCGCGCTCATGCCGGCCAGCACCCGGTTTCGGGTCCCTGCATCGCGAAGACGCCCGCCACGCGCAGCGTGAAGGCCGGGCAGGCCTTGTCGTCGGCCTGCGCGCCCTCGGGCCGGGCCACCAGTTCGTAGCCGTCTTCGCCGACCAGGCGCAGCCCGATCGTGTAGCGGCCCATCAGGCTGCGGGCGTTGTCGGTGCCCGGCAGCTGGTTCAGCGATTCGGCGTAGTGGCCGTGGTCGATGCGGTACTGCTGCTGCGCCGCCTGCAGGCGCTGCAGGGATTGCGTCGCATCGACGCGGCGGCTGCGCAGCTGCGCGTCGCGGAAGCTGGGCAGCGCGACGGCGGCCATCACGCCGACGACGGCGAGGGCCGAGATGGTCTCGACGAGGCCGAAGCCGCGTCCGCCAGGGCGTGGGGTGGTTCGGCGGGCCATGGGTCAGCCGACGGTCAGCAGCCGGCGGCGCTTCTGGGTCTGGTCGATGTAGCGCTGCAGCGAGCGCTCGGCATGGCCGTCCAGCTTCAGCAGCTCGCAGCCCAGGCGCACGCCGCGGGCGTTCGGCTGGATCGAGCTGATGTGATGCACGTGCATGGAGGCCGAGAAGCGGGTGTCAGGGTCGAGTTCCATGCGCACGTCGTTCAGCGTGACGCCGGCGGCGAAGGGCGGCATGTCGTCGGGCAGCAGCAGTGCGCAGCCGCCGATGCTGACGTCCAGCACCCGCAGCGAGAGCTGGATGTCCGGCAGCGAGGGGTGGCGCATCAAGGCCACCGGGGAGCTGCGCTCGAGCGTGCGCACGCGGAAGGCCTGGCGGCGCTGGAAGCGGTACAGGCGCCGCGGCATCGCGGCCTGCAGCGCGCAGCTCTTGGTGCCGCGCACCAGCATCAGGTGCTGCAGGTCGAACTGCAGCTTGACGGCGTCGAGGTAGCTCACCGCGGTGACCTCGTCGGATTCGATCAGCGGCTGCAGCTGCGGCTGGTCCAGCTCAGCCTGGAACGCCAGGCGCTGGCTGGCCGAATCCACGGTCCACAGCGCGGTGGTGAGCACCGTGCCGCCGGGGGCGTTCAGGTGGATCGGCGTGGCGCCTTCCATCAGCTGGCGCATCAGCGACAGGATCTCGCGCGGCGCCTCGATGCGGAAGGCCGCGTAGGGATCGATGTGATCCAGTTCGTCCATCGGCGCCGGCTGGGTGTCCATGAAGGCCATCTGCACTCCCGGTAAATCAGGGGTTAGGAGGAGAAGCGCGTCCAGGTCAATGCAGGGTCTTGGGCTTGCCGGCCATCATGTGGTCCAGGTCTTCCAGCCAGGGCTCCGCCAGGTGGCGGATCTCGGCGTCGTTGACCAGGATGCGTTTCATGATGCGCGACTTCAGCTGGCTTTCTTCAGCGCTCAGGTTGTTGCCCCGGGCCGCGTTCTTCAGCTGGCTGATCAGCAGCACGCAGGCGCCTTCCAGCTTGATGACGTGGTCCCAGTTGCCGGCGCGCGCGGCGTCGAGCATGTCGGCGCTGGCTTTCTCGATGGCTTCGTAGTAGCTCAGGAGGCTGCTGTTCATGATGGGGTGGGATCGTTCGAGAGCCGTGATTCAGTTGCGGGCACGCACGTCGGCGTGACCGGCGATCTCGTTCCAGGCGTCGCGCAGCGGGTTCATCAGCGCGACGCACTCGTCCAGCGCGCGCTCGTCGTTGCGCAGGTTGGCCTGCGTCAGGCGCAGGCACACGTAGGCGTAGAGGTCGGACAGGTCGGCGGCGAGCTTGCCCCCGGCGGTGAGGTTCAGGCTGGCCTTCAGGCCTTCGTCGACGATGCGCACGGCATGCATCAGGGCCTCGCCCTTGCCGCGCACGTCGCCGCAGCGCATGGCGCCGCGGCCGCGGGCGATGGCGGAAAAGAAGCCATCGAACAGCATGGCCACCAGGCGGTGCGGGGAGGCGTCGGCCACCATCGTCTGCACGCCCACCTGGTGGTAGGCGCCGACCAGGCGGCGGGCGGAGGCTCCGGGTGCTGCGATCGTTGCGCTGAACATGGGTCTTGTCTCTTCGGGTGCGTTGGCGTTGCCTGTACAAGGGTTATCGGTGCCGCCGCGGACCACTTGAGCCGGGGAAAGGGGGGAGGTTTCGGCCTGTTGCAACGAGTGCGCAAGTCCGCAAAAGTGAAAACGCCACCCGAGGGTGGCGTGCCGGCGCTGCGCTGTTTGCAAGTTAGGCGGACGTGTTCAGGTTCACCGCCTTGAGCTGCTGGCCGAGGTAGCTGGACAGGCCGTTGAGCTGGGCCATCGTGGCGTCCAGCGCGGTGTACTGGCGGCGCAGGCGTGCCTCGGTCTGGTCGAGGCGGACCTGCATGTTCTCCTGGACGTGCGAGTTGCGCCTCAGCATTTCCTTCAGGCTGGCGTTGCGCGATTCGAAGGTGCCCTCCGCGCCCAGCGCGGCATCGGCCAGTTCCTTGAACCTGCGCATGAAGCCGGTGCTTTCGGTGTCCGCGCCGTCGGTGGCGAAGAGATTCTTCAACTCCGCCAGGTCCGCCGTCGCATTGCCCAGCTTGGTGGAATCCACGGCCAGCGTGCCGTCGCTCTTCATCGACAGGCCGACCTCGGACAGGCGCGTCCACTTGGCTGAAGCGGTCGATGCGACGTTGATCACGCCGCGCAGCCGGTTCAGCAGCGCCACCGCGCTCTGGTCGCCCTGCAGCGCGCCGCCGCTCTTGCTGTCCGGGTTGTAGGCCATCTGCGTTCGCATGTAGCTGGCCAGCTCGTTGAAGGCGGTGACGAACTCGTTGACCTTGGTCTTGACGCTCTCGGTGTCGGTCGCGACCGTGACGTCCACCGGTGCCGTCGTCTTCTTCAACAGGTTGATCGTCAGGCCGTCCACCACGTCGGTCAGGGTGTTGCTGGCCGAAGTGATCGGGATGCCGTTGACGGTGGCTTGCGCGTTGGCCGCGCTCTGGGCCAGCGTGGCCTGCGAGGCGGGATCGAGCTGGTCGAAGTTCAGCGACGACAGGCCGACCGCCACGTTGTTGTCGTCGACCGTCTCGGTGGTGGTGATGCGGAAGCCGTTCTCGGCGCCGGTGTCCTTGGAGCGGATGGACAGCCGCGCGCCGGTGGCGTCGTTGACGATGGAGGCCACCACGCCCGCGCCGGCCGCGTTGATGCGGTCGCGTACCGCTTCCAGCGTGGTTTCACCGGCCCCGATGGTCACCGTGACGGGCGTGGCACCGGCCTTGGCGGTGAAGCCGCTGACCGGGTCGCCGGTCCAGCTGCCCAGCTCGATGGTGATCGAGCCTTCGTTCAGGTGGTCCTGCGCCGTCGGCAGGGCCGCGGCCGTGATGGTCTGGCCGGAGGCCAGGTTGCCGACGCTCACCGCATAGTTGCCGGCGGCGGCGCCGGCGCCGGTGGTGACCTTGATCGACGTGGTGTCGGCCACGGTGGCGGTGGTGCCGCCCCAGAGGCTGTTGGAGGTGAGGGCGCTGGCCTTGTCGCGCAGCGTCGAGAAATGGCTCTGCAGCTTGCCGAAGGTGGAGATGCGGCTGTTGATGCTGGAGGCTTCCTGCTTGAGGATGTCCAGCGGGCGCGACTCCAGCGCCATCAACTGCGTGACGACCGCGTTGACGTCCAGGCCGCTGCCCAGGCCAGCCGAGCTGATGCTGCCGACGCCGCTGATGGAGGATGTGGCCATGGATGGGGTCCCTTCGTCTTCGGGTTATCGGTGCGTCCGCGGCGCAACTTGAGGGCGTTGGCGCGGGCACATCAAGAAAAAGGGCCGGTCGCTGCGGACCGGCCCGGCGGTTCCCACCCCTGGGAAGTCACCTCGAGAGAACGGGTCCGGGATCACCCCTGCAGCAGCTTCAGCACCTGCTGCGGCAGCTGGTTGGCCTGGGCGATCATCGCGTTGCCGGCCTGTTGCAGGATCTGCGCGCGGCTGAGGTTGGCGGTTTCCGCGGCGAAGTCGGCGTCCATGATGCGGGCGCGGGCGGCCGACTGGTTCTCCACCGAGATCTGCAGGTTGGAGATCACCGCGTCGAAGCGCGACTGCGTGGCGCCGAAGATGGCGCGCTGGCTGTTGATGGTGTCCAGCGCCGTGTCGATGCTGTCGATCACGGTGTTGATGGCGGCGGTGGTGGCGGTGTTGTCGATCACCGCGCGGCCGGTGCCGGCGTTGTCGGTGCCGGCCACGGCAGTGATGGTGGCGTCGATCGTCATGTCGACCGTGGTCACCGTGATCGAGTCGTTGGTCGTCGTGTTGGCGCCGATCTGGAAGGTCTGCGCGCCGGCGTCGCCCGCCAGGATGTTCTTGCTGTTGAAGGTGGTGCCGCTCAGCACCCGCTGCACTTCCTGCGCCAGCTGGCCGAATTCCTCGTCCAGCGAGTCCTTGTCGGCGTCGCTGTTGGAGGCATTGGCGGCCTGCACCGAGAGCTCGCGCATGCGCTGCAGCGCATCGGCCGTCTTGCCCAGTGCGCCTTCGGCCGTCTGCGCCAGCGAGATGCCGTCGTTGGCATTGCGGATCGCGACGTTCATGCCGCGCACCTGGGCATTCATGCGCTCGGCGATGGCCATGCCGGCGGCGTCGTCCTTGGCGCTGTTGACGCGCAGGCCCGAGGACAGGCGCTGCATCGCGGTCGTCAGCGAGGACTGCGAGGCGTTCAGGTTGCGCTGCGCGTTGAGCGAAGCGATGTTGGTGTTGATGGTCTGGGGCATGGTAAGCACTCCTGAAGAATCAAAGACTCCCGGCGTACGTGCCGTGCCCTTGTCAGGCGCTTGGCAGTGCTTCCGGTCTTGCGCTTCGGCGCCTGGGGAATGCTCCTTCGGCGGCGTAGGGAAATGCTAATCAGCGGCCCCGTCGGGCAATCGCGTGAAATGCGGCCGATCGACCGGCCAGTTCGCGGCTGGAAAAGAGAACGCGCCGGGTCCTGCAAGGACCTCGGCGCGTGGCGGAGGGACACGGCCGCCCGGGGCGGCCGGTGCTTCAGCGCAGCAGGGCCAGCACGCCCTGCGGCAGCTGGTTGGCCTGGGCAATCATCGCGTTGCCGGCCTGCTGCAGGATCTGCGCGCGGCTGAGGTTGGCGGTTTCCGCGGCGAAGTCGGCGTCCATGATGCGGGCGCGGGCGGCCGACTGGTTCTCCACCGAGATCTGCAGGTTGGAGATCACCGCGTCGAAGCGCGACTGCGTGGCGCCGAAGATGGCGCGCTGGCTGTTGATGGTGTCCAGCGCCGTGTCGATGCTGTCGATCACGGTGTTGATGGCGGCGGTGGTGGCGGTGTTGTCGATCACCGCGCGGCCCGTGCCGGCGTTGTCGGTACCGGCGACGGCGGTGATGTTCGCGTCCGTCGTCATGTTGGTCGTGGTGACGGTGATGGAATCGTTCGTCGTCGTGTTGGCGCCGATCTTGAACTCCTGCGCACCCGCATCGGCGCCCAGGATTTCCTGGCCGTTGAACCGGGTGCCGCCCAGCACGCGCTGGATTTCCTGGGCCAGCTGGCCGAATTCCTCGTCGAGCGAGTCCTTGTCGTCGTCGCTGTTGGAGGCGTTGGCTGCCTGCACTGCCAGCTCGCGCATGCGCTGCAGCGAGTCGGCCACCTTGCCGAGCGCGCCTTCGGCGGTCTGCGCCAGCGAGATGCCGTCGTTGGCGTTGCGGATCGCGACGTTCATGCCGCGAACCTGGGCGCCCATGCGTTCGGCGATGGCGCTGCCGGCGGCATCGTCCTTCGCGCTGTTGATGCGCAGGCCTGAAGACAGGCGCTGCATCGAGGTGGACAGCGAAGCCTGCGACATGTTCAGGTTGCGCTGGGCATTCAGAGACTGAATGTTGGTGTTGATGGTCAGAGGCACGATGAACTCCTTGCGTCTACAGATATCCCGGCGGAAGCGCCGACGTTTACTCGGGTCATGCACCGATACGGCTGGTGCACCACCTTTGCCGACCGGACCGGCCTTGCGGCTTGTCCGACCCGCCCGCGCTAGTCGCCGGTGGTTCGTCGGGTGGCATCGCTGCCCGTTTCCGTCTTACCCATCGGCCGGCTAACCGGACCGCGGGGGTCTTTCGACCGCCCGTTGGGATGGGTATCGGCGTGGGGAGAGTTGGACTTGAGGGCCTTTAGCCCCGCTTTTCACAAACTGTCAATCCAGGACAGGGTGAATTTCGTGATGGCTTGCGCGGTTTCCACCATCAACTCGGGCCCGTTCCTGCCGTCAGCGGTCGCGGCCAGGCCGGCTGTAGGCCCTCAAGCGGGCGGATGGTGTCGGGAGGCGCCGGACAAGGCGCAGCGGGCTTGTAGGAATCTGTCTGACAAGGGGTACGGAAGAACCGGGACTCCAGATGGCGAATTGGCCTGATGTTGCCGCCCAGTTCCAATCTCTACAGTCCGTTTCATCGCAGCACGAACCCGCAACACACAGGAGCCACGCAGCCATGAACGCCGACCAAATCCTCGCCGAGATCCGTGAAGCCAACCTGTCGTACCTGATGCTGGCACAGAGCCTGATCCGTGCAGACCGTGAGCAGGCCCTGTTTCGCCTGGGTGTCTCGGAGGACACGGCGACGCTGCTGGCCACGCTGACCCCGGCGCAGATGATGAAGATCGCCTCCAGCAACACGCTGCTGTGCCGCATGCGCTGCGAGGACGACCTGGTCTGGAGCCTGCTGACCAGCCATGGCAAGTCGGCCGCCAACGACGGCGTCTCCCGCCTGCATGCATCCATCCTGATGGCCGGCCGCCACCAGGAAGCCGCGTAAGGCGCCGAGCCTCGACGAGCGACCCACGAACCAAGACATCAGGAGAGAGAACCATGACGCGCACCAAGAGCATCCTCACGGAAGCCAAGCAGATCGACACCGCCGTTGAACTGATCCGCCTGGGCGCGCGCCTGCAGGTGCTGGAGAGCGAGACCGACCTGAGCTACGAGCGCCTCCTGCGCCTGTACAAGGAAGTCGCCGGCAAGAGCCCCAGCAAGGGCCAGCTGCCGTTCTCCACCGACTGGTTCATGACCTGGCAGCCCAACATCCACGCCAGCCTCTTCCTGAACATCCACGAGTACCTGAACAAGGTGGTCGAGCTCGACGAGATCGACACCGTCATCAAGGCCTACAAGCTGTACCTGGAGCAGGTCAGCGCGCAGGAGATCGAGCCCCAGCTGTCGATCACCCGCGCCTGGCGCCTGGTGAAGTTCATCGACAACGGCATGCTGACGATGACCAAGTGCAGCAAGTGCGGCGGCCACTTCGTGACCCACCCGCACGAGATCGCCCGCCACTACGTGTGCGGCCTGTGCAACCCGCCGGCGCGGGCCGGCAAGGGGCGCGCGGCCGGCGGCCTGCGCCTGGCCGGCGCCGACGAGTGCGCCCACCACTGAAGGCGGCTCCGGAGCCTGCCTCGCACCGCTCGGAAAGCGCCGAATTGTTCACGTCCTCGCCTGGTGCCGGCCTTGACCCGGGGTGTCCCGCGGCCGATAACCGAACCAAGCGACCGATTTCTTGTTTGCTTGTCTCCTCCTAGCACATCCCCTGTGCTTTCCGGGCGGATCCATTCGTGGCATCCGCCCTTTTTCTTTGGGATCCGCCGCGTCCGCTCAAGCCGGCACGGTGGGCGCCGATAAGACCGACAACGGCCCGGTGGACGGGCCCAGAACCAGCCCAAGTGAACCTCGTTCCGTTCTCGAAACAGTACCTCCGGCTGAATGAAGCGCTGCCCTTCGGCCTGCGCGACGCCGCGGGCCGCCTGCTGCTGGCGGCCGGCTCGCGCGTGGACAACAGCGATCGCCTCGAGGAACTGCGCAACGCCGACCTGTATGCCGAGGAATCGGAGTCCAGCGACTGGCGCCGCCGCCTGGGCGGTGCCATCGACGCGATGCTGCTGCGCAACGCGCCGCTGGGCCGCATTGCCGAGGCGCGCCCCGATCCCAGCGACGCGGACGAATCGCATGCCGTGCGCGGCTTCACGCTGCGCTTCGGCGAGCAGTGGGACGAGCTGGTGCTGGCGCTGGATGCCCTGATGCGCGAACCCGGGGCCGACCGCGGCTGGCCGCAGCGGCTGATGGTGCTGGCCGACCGGGTGCGGGCGCTGGGAACGCGCCGCTTCGACGATTCGCTCTATCACCTGATTTACACGGCCGGGCACAGCACCGATTCGTACACCGCGCACCACGGCCTGCTGTGCATGCTGGTGGCGCAGGAAGCCGCGCGCATGCTGCGCTGGGACGAGACGCTGTCGCGCAGCCTGGAGCATGCGGCGCTGACGATGAACCTCTCGGTGCGCCGCCTGCAGGACATGCTGGCGGCCCACGCCCCGACGATGACCCCGGCGATGCGCGCCGAGCTGGATGCGCACCCGCAGAAGTCCGCCGAGCTGCTGGGCCTGGCCGGCATCGCGGACCCGGTGTGGCTGGAGATCGTGCAGCTGCACCACGACGACAGCCGCGAGAGCCTGCCGCTGGACAGCCTGACCCCGGCGCAGCAGGCGGCACGGCTGCTGCGCCGCGTCGACATCTTCACCGCCAAGCTGAGCCGCCGCGCCACCCGCATTCCGGCCACGCCGGTGGCGGCCGCGCGCGAGGCCTGCCTGGGCGCCGGCGGCGTGCCCGACGAAATCGGCGGTGCACTGCTGAAGTCCGTCGGCCTGTACCCGCCGGGCAGCTTCGTGGAGCTGGCCAGCGGCGAGACCGGCATCGTCATCGGCCGCGGCCGGCGCGCCAACCTGCCGCTGGTGGCGGTGCTGGTCGCCTCGTCCGGCGCGCCGATGGGCACCCCCGCGCTGCGCGACACGCTGGACCGCCGCCATGCGGTCAAGCGCGCGGTCAGCGTCGATGCGGTGAAGGTCATTCCGCCGCACGAGCGGCTGATGATGATGCGCTGAGTGCGCGCTGCCTCGGGCAGCGCGGGCGGTGCCGGACCGGGGGATGGGCGGCGCACGGGTCCCGCCGCTCCCGATCAGAACCCGTAGCGCACTTCCAGGTAGCCCGCGCGCGGCGCCTGCGGCAGGTCGCCGGGAATCAGCCCGGGTGCCAGGCTCGGCTCGCGCACGTCGGCATCGAAGACGTTGCGCAGCACCAGTGCCGCCGACCAGCCGCTGCGCCGGGGTGCGCTGCGCAGGGCCAGGTCCGCCGTGGTGTAGTCCGCCACCGCCGGGCGCGGGTCGCCCGCGGCCCGGGCGCGGCCGCCGATGCGGTTGAGCTGCATGCTGGCCAGCCCCCCCGTGTCGAAGCGCCAGTCCGCGCGCAGGTGCGTGTCGCGGCGCGGGGCATAGCCGGCGTCCGCATCCGCCGCGAGGTCCCGCATGCGCTGGAAGGAATGGTGGCCACTCAGGCGCAGTTCGCGCGAGGCCTCCCACGAGGCCTCCAGTTCGAAGCCGTGGCCGTGCTGCCGGCCGGCGTTGCGGTAGGTGGCACCGGGGGCCGGTGCGAGGTCGGGCACGGCCTGGATGACCTTGTCGAGGCGCTGGTGGAAGACGTTCAGGCCGACTTGCGCGCGGGCCGTCGGCTGCCAGATCACCGCGGCCTCGGTGGTGGCGATGGTCTCGGGCTGCAGCGCGGGATTGCCGTTGGCCACCGGGTTGATGCCGCGCATCTCGGCGAAGGCCGGTGCACGGAAGGCGCGGCCGTGCAGCAGCTTCAGCGTCAGGTCCAGTGCCGCGTCCAACACCAGGGCCACGCGCGGGTTGGTGGTACCGCCGAAGTCGTCGTAGTGGTCGTGGCGCACGCCGGCGGTCAGCGTCCAGTCGCGCGCGAAGGCCCATTCGTTCTGCGCGTAGGCGTAATTCAGGCGCCGGCGGTAGGGCAGGATGTGCGGCTGGATGCCCGAGGTCTCGGTGCGCTGGTCCAGCGGCGGAAGCGGCACCGGCAGGCCGGCGGCGTTCTGCAGGAAGTTCTTGTAGGTGCGCGTGCGGTAGAGGTCCAGCTCCTCGTGCCCCAGGCCCAGGCGCCACTGCTGTCCCGCCCACCCGGTGTACACGGCACTGGCGGACAGCCGCCACTGCCGCTCCCAGCGTTCGGGGCCGGCCAGCACGCCGGCCGGAAAGGCGCCGGTGGGGAAGCGCGCCCCCGGCGGGAACAGCGCGCCGCGGAAGGACTCGTGGCCGTACATCAGGCTGGTCTGCATGCCCAGGCGCCAGTGCGGCAGCGCGTGGTCGTCGGTCCACGACAGCACGGTCGACGCGCGCCGGATGTCCGATTCACCGTCGCTGTCCAGCGCCGAGGAGATGCCATAGCCCGAACCCTGGTGCCAGCGGCGCCGATAGTCGGCCTGCAGCTTCCACGGGCCGCGGCTGGCCTCGATGCGCGCGTCCAGCGTGTCCTGATCCAGTGCCGCCGGCCCGGGCGCCTGGCTGGCGCGCGTGCCGAACAGGGCGTCGAGGCGTGATTGCGCATCGGCCACCAGCAGGCGTTCGTGGCCGGCGGTGCGTCCGGCACGCAGGTACAGGCCCAGGTCCCAGCCGGCCCAGGTGCCGCCGTGCGTCAGCCAGGCGTGAGCGGTGTCGGACGAGCCGGCGCGCAGCGCCGCCTGCGTGCCCGGCATTTCTGCCGCGGTCTTGCTGACCACGTTGACGACGCCGGCGTAGGCGTCCGCGCCGTACAGCGCCGAGCCCGGGCCGCGCACCACCTCGATGCGGGCCACGTTGTCCAGCGGCATGCCGGTCCACAGCGAACCGCGGTCGCCGGTGTAGGCGGTCGTCATCGGTACGCCGTCCAGCAGCAACAGCACCTGCGGGTTGGTGCTGCCGGTGCCGAAGATGCCGCGCATCGCGTAGAGCGAACGGCCGGCGATGGCGATGCGCCCGACGTGCAGCCCCGGCACGGCCTCGAGCGCTTCGTCGAGCGCATCGGCGCCCATCGCGGCGATGTCCTCGGCCGTGATGACGGTGGCCACGGCCGGTGCGCTCCGCAGCGGCTGGCGCAGGCCGGTGGCCAGGCTGATGACGTCGCGGTCACCGTAGGAGAGCGACAGCTCGTCCGCCTCCTGCGACCAGGGCGTTTGCGCGAGCGACGTGCCCGCACCGGCCCACAGCAGTGCCAAGGCTGCGACCGACTTCATCCTTCGATCTCCAACGACGTTCAGCAGGTCCCCGGCCGATGCCGCCAGCATGGCGGCGATCGGTCGCCGGTGCTGTCTGTTTTGCGGGGGGCCGGCCGTTCAAAGCCCGGCTGCGCGGGGTCTTCGGTGCCGAAGCCTCCAGGCGCCATTGGATCGCCGGCCGGCCGGGTCGAGGGGCAGGGCATGTACCGATGCAGCCGGCGCGCCGTGCGGCGCACCGCCTTGAAACGCCCCGCTTTTCGTCGGATTGCACGGCCCGTGCCCGGCCCACACTGGCCGCATGAAGGCCTCCATGTCCTCGTCCATGCCGCGTGCGCGCGCCGCGGCGCAGCGCTGGTCACTCGCCATGCGCTGGCCGGTGCCGGCGCTGCTGGTGTGGGCGGTCGCCTGGGGCGTGTTCCTGGCGCTGCAGGACGGCGACGCCACGCGCGATGCGGCCGTGCCAGCGGCGGTGCTGGCAGGACTGGTTCCGGCCTGGGCCTGGCCCGGCGTGGCGTACTGGCGGCGCCTGATCGTGGCCGCGGGCTTTCCGCTGTCGGCGCTGGCTCAGGGCCTGGGCAGTGCGGGCGACGGCGATGCGCTGCTGCTGCCGGCCTGGGCCTGGCTGCTGCCCCTGGGCCTGCTGCTGCTGGCCTACCCGCTGCGCGCCTGGGGCGACGCGCCGATGTTCCCGACCCCGCCCGACGCGCTGGACGCATTGCCCCCGGTGGTGCGCCTGGGGCAGGGCGCGCGCGTGCTGGACGCCGGCTGCGGCCTCGGCCATGGCCTGCAGGCGCTGCACCGGGCCTGGCCCGACGCGCGCGTGGAAGGCATCGAGTTCAGCGCCCCGCTGGCCTGGGCCGCGCGCTGGCGCTGCCGCTTCGCCCGCGTGCGGCGCGGCGACATGTGGCGCGCCGATTGGTCCGGCTATGACCTGGTGTACCTGTTCCAGCGCCCCGAGACCATGCCGCGCGCCTACGCGAAGGCGCGGCGCGAACTGGGCCTGGGCTGCTGGCTGGCGAGCCTGGAATTCCCCGTGCCGGGCGTGAAGCCCACCGAGGTGCTGCAGGCCGAGGGCCGCAAGACCGTGTGGCTGTACCGCATCGGCGAAAGGACGCGCGCCGTCTCAATGCCGGCGCGTGCCAGCCGATAACCCACGCAGAAAGACGGGACCGCCCACTCGCTGTACGGCCGTACGCGGCACCGACACCAACGCAAGCACCGCACCATGTTCGTCATCATCGGCTGGCTCCTTGCCCTCGGATGCATCTTCGGGGTCTACATCGCGCACGGTGGAAACATCGGCGTGATCCTGAGTGCGCTGCCGTTCGAACTGATCACGATCTTCGGCGCGGCCATGGGGGCCTTCCTCGCCAACAACCAGATGAAGGTGGTCAAGGCGGCGATGAAGGGCCTGGGCCAGTGCTTCAAGGGCAGCCGCTTCAGCAAGGCCCGCTACATGGAGCTGCTGGCGCTGCTGTTCGACATCCTGCAGAAGGCGCGCAAGGAAGGCCTGATGTCCATCGAGAAGGACGTCGAGGACCCGCACAGCTCGGCGCTGTTCCAGAAGTACCCCACGGTCGGCGGCGACCACCACATCACCGAATTCATCACCGACTACCTGCGCATGATGGTCTCGGGCAACCTGAACGCGCACGAGATCGAATCGCTGATGGACAGCGAGATCGAGACCCACCACCAGGAAGAACACGCCGCCGTGGCCGCCATCGCGCGCCTGGCCGGCGGCCTGCCGGCCTTCGGCATCGTGGCCGCGGTGCTGGGCGTGGTGAACACCATGGGCTCGGTGGGCCAGCCGCCGGCGGTGCTGGGCGGCATGATCGGCTCGGCGCTGGTCGGCACCTTCCTCGGCATTCTGCTGGCCTATGGCTTCGTCGAACCGCTGGGCGGCCTGCTCGAGCAGAAGGTCGAGGATGCCGGCAAGGAACTTCAGTGCATCAAGACCACGCTCTTGGCCAGCATGCAGGGCTACGCGCCTCAGGTGGCCATCGAGTTCGGCCGCAAGGTGCTGTATTCAGGCGACCGCCCGACGTTCACCGAACTCGAGAGCCACGTCAAAGGCAAGAAGTGATAGCGGCTGAAGTGAGCGCCATCGCAGGAGCCGAAGGCCGCAAGGCCGAAGGCGACTTTTCAAGCGCACGCCGCGGAACGGGCTCTGCCCGGCCGCTGGGGCGGCCCCCTTGGGGGGAGGCGCCGCAGGCGCTTCGGGGGGGGAGCTAGTCCACATGGCCGGTGATGCGAAGAAGCTCCAGCCCATCATCATCAAGAAGGTGAAGAAGGGCGGCCACGCGGCCCATGGGGGCGCGTGGAAGATCGCCTACGCCGACTTCGTGACGGCCATGATGGCCTTCTTCCTGCTGATGTGGCTGCTGGGTTCGACCACCGAGGGCGACAAGAAGGGCATTGCCGACTACTTCGCCTCGCCGCTGAAGGTGGCGCTGCTGGGCGGCGGTTCCGGCTCGGGCGATTCTTCCCACGTCGTCAAGGGCGGCGGCCAGGACCTCTCGCGCTCCAACGGCCAGGTGCGCCGCGGCGACGTGGAGGCGCAGCGCAGCACCATCAACCTGCACGTGCTGAAAGAGCAGCAGAAGAAGGCCGAGATCACGCGGCTGGAGCAGTTGAAGGAGCAGATCGAGAACGACCTGCGCAACAACGCCAAGTTCGCGCAGTTCTCCTCACAGATCAAGCTGGACATGACCAAGGACGGGCTGCGCATCCAGATCGTCGACGAGCACCAGCGGCCGATGTTCGACGTCGGCAGCGCGGCCGTGAAGCCCTACATGCGCGAACTGCTCCGCGCGATCGGCGGCATCCTCACCGAGGTGCCCAACCGGTTGACGCTGGAAGGGCACACCGACGCCACGCCCTTCGGCAACAACGACCGCGGCTACAGCAACTGGGAGCTGTCGTCGGACCGTGCCAATGCCTCGCGCCGCGAGCTGATGGCCGGTGGCCTGGAGGAGAACCGCGTCGTCCGCGTGCAGGGCCTGGCATCGAGCTCGCCCTTCGTCGCCGACGATCCGCTCGACCCGCAGAACCGCCGCATCAGCATCATCGTGATGAACCGCGAGGCCGAGGACCGCTTCTTCCGCCCGCAGCTGGAGACCGCTGCCGAGCCGGAGACCGCCGCGCCGCAAGCCGAACCGTCGATTCGTCCACAACGACCGATGCTGGTGTCAAGTCAGCCCATCGTCGGCCGATAAGAGTCCCAGCAGTTTCGCCCGCCCCGCCCACCACGAACACCACATTCCCCGAGGACCGTCATGAGCAACCCCTCCGATCTGAAGTTCCTGATCGTCGATGACTTCTCAACCATGCGCCGCATCGTGCGCGGCCTGCTCAAGGAGATGGGCTGCAACAACGCCGACGAGGCGGAAGACGGCGCCGTCGCGCTCGGCATGCTGAAGACCTCGCGCTTCGATTTCGTCGTCAGCGACATCAACATGCCCAACATGAACGGCTTCGAACTGCTCAAGGCCATCAAGGCCGACGAGTCGCTGAAGCACCTGCCGGTGCTGATGGTGACCGCCGAGGCGCGCAAGGAAGACATCGTGCTGGCCGCCCAGAGCGGCGCCGCCGGCTACATCGTCAAGCCCTTCACCAAGGCCACCTTGGAGGAGAAGGTCCAGAAGATCATGCAGAAGCTGGCCGCCACGGCCTAACAGAAGGGATCACATCATGAAGATGGAAGACCTGACGTCCCTCGTCCCGACGCAACCGATCGTGGCCTCGCCCGAGGTGTTCCAGCAGATCGGCACCATCACCCGACTGCTGCACGACACGATGCAGCAGCTGGGCGTGATGCCGAAGCTGCAGATCGCGACCGACGGCCTGCCCGACGCACGCAGCCGGCTGAGCTACATCGCCACCAAGACCGCCGCGGCGGCCGAGAAGGTGCTGAACTCGGTGGACCAGGCCAAGAGCGAGCATGAGCACATCGCCGCCGAGACGCGCCGCCTGGCCGACGCGCTGGTGGCCGACCCGGTCAAGGCCGTGGCCTCGGGCGCGGTGCTGAATTTCGTCAACGACGTCGAGGCGCGCACCAAGGTGATCGACGCGCACCTGACGGACATCATGATGGCCCAGGACTTCCACGACCTGACCGGCCAGGTGGTGGCCAAGGTGGTGACGCTGGCGAACGACCTGGAAGACAGCCTGGTGAAGCTGCTGGTGCAGGTGGTACCGCCCGACCAGCGCGAGAAGGTGGACCCCAGCATCCTGCAAGGCCCGGTCGTCAACCCCGAAGGCCGCACCGACGTGGTGAGCGACCAGGGCGAAGTGGACGACCTGCTGGCGAGCCTGGGGTTCTAGGGCGTAAAAAGACCGGAGCGGGCGGCTCCGGTGACGAAGACGAACGGCGGCCTCGGGGCCGCCGTTTTTCATGGCAAGCCAGTGGCGCAGCAAAGGGTGCCGAGGTGCCTTGAGCCACCGATCCAAGGCGACTGCGCGCTCTGCAGCGATGGCCGAGCGCGCGTGGACGGGTCAGGGCCTGCGCCGCTTGCTGATTACTGGAACGACACGGTGCTGATGATCTGCGCGTCGTGGCGGTCGGAGTACAGCAGCGAGAACTCGGTGTAGCTCTTGTTCTGCTGTTCGGCCAGCTTGGGGGTCACCGCCCATGTGGGGTTCGACACGGCACCGGTGCCGGGGTAGTTGTAGAGGATGGTGCGGTAGGCCGGGTAGAAAGCGGTGCCGGTATTGCCCACCTTTGCGCCGTTGTGGAATTCCCAGCCCTGGAACAGGCCCAGCGCGTTGGCACCGGCCGGCACGCTGGGCTGGGTCCAGCTGACGCTCATCGCGGCTGGCGTGGCGCTGGTGGCGTTGCTGGCGACCTGTGCCTTCGTCAGCGCGCCGAAGTCCAGACGCGGGAAGCGGTCCGCCGACGGCCCGGTGCCCGCCATGTCGACGAAGCTGTGCGGCAGCGCGACCAGGGTGTCGTAATAGGTGGCGATCGGCGTCTTGCCGGCGTGGCCGTTCACGGTCTTCCAGCCGTCGTCCTTGTAGACGTCGAAGCGGTACACCGCGCCGGCCAGGAAGCCCAGGCCGGCGAAGCCCTCGTCAGCGGCGGTGTTCGGCGTGGCGGTGGTCCAGCCCCATTCGAAGGACGTGGCCCCGTTGGCCACGCAATCGGAGATGCTGGCCACGGGCACCGTGCCGCCGCGGCAGTAGCGGAAGCCGTCGTCGTCAAGCCAGTTCAGGAAGTTGCCGTTCTTGCCCTGCAGTTCGGGCGCGCTGCGCAGCAGCCGCGTCGACAGGAACTTCAGCGAGAACTGGGTGGCGACGCCGTTCACCGTGGCCGCCGGGCCGGGGCCGGTGACGACCACGTAGTCGGCATTGCCCATCGGGTCGACGATGCTCCACTGGATGGAGCGCCGGTAGTTCACCGCCGGGGACAACGCAGCGCCGGTGGCCATGGCATAGCGCTCGTCACGCATGTTGCGGGCGCGCACGCCGGTGGCCACCAGCTGCTGGTTGCCGATGCCGCGCAGCGCGGTGCCGGTCTGTGCGGTGCTGCAGCCCGGCGTGCCGGCGGAGCTGCCGGTGATCAGGGGGAACTTGACGCCGGTGGCCTTGGTGCCGTCCTTGTAGGTGATGTCTGCCAGCACGTCGATTTCCTGGCGTCTGCTGCCGTCGGGGTTGGTCTTGTTGCGGACCGCGGTGACTTGCAGGTTGCTGCTCACCCGGCCCACCTGGTAGGCGTTGCGAAGCACCTGCTCGGCGCTGCGGGCGTCCCAGTCGGCGATGGCGTTGGCGCGCGTGCGGCCATCGTCGCGCCAGCAGGCGTCCGTCAGCGCGAAGCGCGCGGCTCCGGTGACAGGCACGCTGGTGGCGAACATCGTGTCCAGCTGGCTGAAGAGCGCCGCGATCGCCGCCTGCGTCTCGGCCGGCAGCGGCGTGGCGGCCTGCAGCGTGAAGGTGTAGTTGCCCACGTCCTTCAGCTGAACGTCGAGGTAGGTCTGCGCGCCCACCTTGACCGCTGGCAGCGTCAGCACGCCGGTGCTGATGTCGTAACTGGCGACGCCGGGGCCGGCGGGCACCTGGGCCGTGGCGCCCTGCAGCGTGAAGACGAAGTTGCCCGTGTCCTGCAGCGTGACATTGGTGAAGGTGCTGGTGCCCACGCTGACCGATGGGATGGTGACCAGCTTGGTGGCGCCGTCGTAGCTGCTGACCTGCGACCAGGCGGCCAGAGGCAGCAGGGCTGCGGCCAGGCCGCCGGCGAGTCTGTTGCAGTCGATCATCGGAGTGCTCCTTTGCGGGTGTTCTGTGCTGCGTATGGGCCAGCGCACCGGGCGCAGCGTGCCGCGGCTCGGGCGGGCTCACGGCATTCTTCTGAGATCGCTGTGCCTGTCATCCCCAGTTGAGGTGACGCCGACGCCCGGACGTGGTACTGCTGGCGTTTGCCGTCGGAGTGCCGCCGCACCGCAGCAGCTCGACTCGGCCGCCTCCGACGTCGACCGGATCCATCCCGGAGAACACGGTGCGCTACAGGCGGCTGCGCGGCTCGGCCGAGGCCTTGGATGAGCTGCTGGCGAGCCAGGGGTTCTAAGACACGAAAAGACCGGGGCGGGCGGCTCCGGCAGCAAGACGATCGGCGGCCTGCGAGCCGCCGTCGTCGTTCAGCGAAGGCCTCGAGTGCATGCCCCGGGGGCGGCCGCCAGAAGCCACCTGTTTCCCTCGCTTTTGGGCCCTTTGCGCGGAAGGGGTCGCTCCTACGATTCGGCGGAGTCCTTCGTCCGCCTGCGTGCGAGCGCCCCGCCATGCCCACTTCCACCGTGCTTCCCCCGGCCGCCAGTGCCGCCTCGGCCCCTGTTGCCAGCGTGCCCGAACTGCTGGGCCAGGCCGGCGCGCTGCAGCAGGCCGGCCAGCCCGCCGCCGCCGCGGCGCTGTACGAGCGCTGGCTGGCGGCCGTGCCGGACGTGCCGCTGCGCCACGTCGTGCTGTTCAACCTCGGCACGCTGCTGTCCACGCTGCAGCGCGAGGCCGAGGCCGAAGGCGCCTACCGCGAGGCGCTGGAGCGCCAGCGGGACTTCGCGCATGCGCTGCTGAACCTGGGCCACGTGCTGGAGCGCCGCGGCGCCCACGACGAGGCGCTGGCGCTGTGGCAGCGGGTGATCGACAGCGGCGCCGCGGTCGACATGCGGCTGCACGCGCACAACAACCGCGGCCGGCTGCTCGAGGTGCTGCGCCGCTTCCCCGAGGCCGAGGCCGAACTCGCCGCCAGCCTGGTGCTGGAGCCGCGCCAGTTCGACGTCATCCAGCACTACGTGCACCTGCGGCAGAAGCAGTGCAAGTGGCCGGCCTGGCAGCCGGTGGGCGAGGTGACGCCGAACCTGCTGCTGACCGGCACCTCGATGCTCGCGATGATGAGCGAGACCGACGACCCGGTGCTGCAGCTGATGTGCGCGCAGCGCTTCGTGCATGAGCGCTGCCCGAAGCCGCCGGCGCAGGCGCTGCACAAGACCATGCCGCCGCGGCGCGGCAAGCTGCGCATCGGCTACCTGTCGGGCGACCTGCACATGCATGCGGTGGGCCTGCTGATGCCCGAGCTGCTGGAACTGCACGACCGCAGCAAGTTCGAGGTGTGGGGCTTCTGCTGGACGCCCGAATCGCAGCAGCCGCAGCGCCTGCGCCTGCTGGCCGCGCTGGACCACCACGTGCGCCTGGCCGGCGTGGACGACGCCACCGCCGCCAGGCTGATCGCCGAGGCCGGCATCGACGTGCTGGTGGACCTGCAGGGCCTGACCAGCGGCGCGCGGCCCGGCATCCTCGGCCACCGGGCGGCGCCGGTGCAGGTGAGCTACCTGGGGCTGCCCGGCACCTCGGCACTGCCGGGAGTCGACTACATCCTGGCCGACCGCTTCGTGATGCCCGAGCGCGAGCTGCCTTACTACACCGAGCGGCCGATCTACCTGCCGCACTGCTACCAGGTCAGCGACCGCCGGCGCGCCGTGGCGCCCACGCCGCAGCGCAAGACCTACGGCCTGCCGGACGAGGCCTTCGTCTTCTGCTCTTTCAACAACAACTTCAAGTTCCGGCAGGACATGTTCCGGGCCTGGATGCGCATCCTGCAGCAGGTGCCCGACAGCGTCCTGTGGCTGCTGGCGGACAACGACACCGCGCGCGCCAACATGCTGGCGGAAGCCCAGGCGCACGGCATCGCCGCCGAGCGGCTGGTCTTCGCGCCGCGCGTGGCGCCGCCGGAATACCTGGCCCGCTTCGCGCTCGCCGACCTGGTGCTGGACACCTTCCCGTACAACGCCGGCACCACCGCCAGCGACGCGCTGTGGATGGGCACGCCGATCCTGACGCTGGCGGGCCGCAGCTACATCTCGCGCATGGCCGGCAGCCTGCTCACCGCGGTGGGCCTGCCGGACCTGATCACCGAGACGCTGGCCGACTACGAACGCGTGGCCGTGGCGATCGGCCGGGCGCCCGCGCGGGCCGCGTCGTACAAGCGTTATCTGGCCGAGCATGGCCGCACGTCGCCGCTGTTCGACCTGCCGCAGCTCGTGCGCGACATCGAGGCCGAGTTCGAGCGCTTGGCGCTGGCGCACCGTTGACGCACCGCCGATGCAAGACCTCCTGAACGAGAGCAGCCCGGCGGCGGCGGAAGCGCCGCCCTGGCGCATCGAGACCGATGCCCTGGCGCAAGCGATCGCCTGGCTGACGCGGCACCACGGCCGCGAGCGTTCGGTGGAATCGCTGCTGGCCAACCAGCCGGTCGGTGGTCCGCTGGACGCGGCGCTGGCCCTGCGCGTGCTGCACGATGCCGGCTACAACGCCGGGCTGATCGAGCGCCGGCTGGCGCAGTTCAGCGAGCTGCTGCTGCCCGCGCTGCTGCTGACGCGCGACGGCGGTGCCCTGATCCTGACCCGGCGCGACGCCGCCGCCGGCCGCTGCGAGGTGGTGGTGCCCGGCAAGCCCTGGCTGCAGCGCACGCTGGCCGATGCGGACCTGGCGCGCGACTACAGCGGCCAGGCCATCGTCGCGACCCCGGAAGCCCTGGTCCGCGCCGCTGCCGGCGACACCGCCGCCGTCACCGACCCCAGCCGCCACTGGCTGTGGGGCACGATGCGGCGCTTCCTGCCGTACTACCGCTCCGCGCTGCTGGCCGCGCTGCTCAGCAATGCGCTGATGCTGGTGACCGGCATCGTCACCTCCGTGGTCTACGACAAGGTCATCCCGAACAAGGCGCTGGTGACGATGTGGTCGCTGGCCGCGGCCGGCGCGCTGGCGCTGGTGTTCGACCTGGCGGCGCGCCAGCTGCGCGCCTACCTGATCGACCTGGCCGGCCGCAAGGCCGATCTGCTGGTGGGTGCGACGCTGTTCCGGCAGAGCCTGGGCGTGCGCATGGAGCACCGGCCGGAATCCTCGGGCGCGTACGCGCACATCCTGGCGCAGATCGAGACGGTGCGCGAGTTCTTCTCGTCCGCCACGCTGTCCGCCATCTCGGACCTGCCCTTCATCTTCATCTTCGTCGGCATGACCTTCGTGATCGGCGGACCGCTGGGCTGGGTGCTGGTGGTCGCCATTCCGCTGATCCTCGGCGTGTCGATGCTGATCCAGGGCCAGCTGCGCCGCGCGATGTCGGCCAACATGCAGCAGCTGGCCGACCTGCACGGCGTGCTGGTCGAATCGGTGGACGGCATGGAGGACCTGAAGGCCGCGGGCGCCCAGGGCCGGTTCCTCAAGCACTACGAAGCATCCAACGCCGCGGCCGCGGAGACCGCGCTGCGCTCGCGCCGGATCACCGCGTTCGCGGTCAACCTCACCGGCGTCGCGCAGCAGGCGGTCACGCTGGTGATGCTGGTGTGGGGCGTGCACCTGATCCAGGACAAGGTGATCACCGGCGGCGCGCTGATCGGTGCGGTGATGTTCGCGATGCGCGGCATCGCGCCGCTGACCAGCGTCGTGATGCTGGCGATGCGCTTCCAGGGCGCCGCGGCGTCGATGCGCGCGCTGAACCGCGTGATGGCACAGCCGACCGAGCGCGAACCGGGCCGCCAGTACCTGCCGCCGCGGCCGTTCAGCGGCCGGCTCGGCCTGCACGAAGCCGCCTTCGCCTACCCCGGGCCGGCGGGTGCGGACGGCACGCCGGGCGTGCCCGGGCCGCGCGTGCTGAAGGGCACCAGCCTGCAGTTCGCACCCGGCGAGCGGGTGGCCATCCTGGGCCGCATCGGCAGCGGCAAGTCGACCATCCTGCGCCTGCTGGCGGGGCTGTACCAGCCGGCCGAGGGCCACGTGGAGGTCGACGGCATCGACCTGCGCCAGATCGATCCGGCGGACTACCGCGCGCAGGTCGGCTTCGTCGCGCAGGACCCGCGGCTCTTCAATGCCACCCTGCGCGAGAACGTGCTGCTCGACCGCGCCGCCGCCGACCCCGCCCGCCTGGCGCAGGTGGCGCAGCTGACCGGTCTGGCGCGGCTCGTGGCCGCTCATCCCATGGGTTGGGAACTGCCGGTGGGGCAGGCCGGCAACCTGTTGTCCGGCGGCCAGCGGCAGCTGGTGGCGCTGGCGCGCTGCCTGATCACGCAGCCGAAGATCTTGCTGATGGACGAGCCCACCAGCTCGATGGATGCGCAATCGGAGGCGCTGTTCCTGAAGCAGCTGAATGAAGCGGCACGCGGCTGCACGCTGCTGGTGGTGACGCACCGGCCTGCCGTGCTGGAGCTGGTGGACCGGGTGATCGTGGTCGACGGCGGCCGCGTGGTGATGGATGGGCCGAAGGCCGCCGTGCTGGCCGCGCTGGCCGGCGGCGGTGCCGCGAACGGCCCGGCGAAAGGAAATGCCTGATGGCCTGGCTGCGATCCGGCACGGCGGCACCGGTGCTGCGCGGGGACGACCTGGCCTACGTGTCGCTGCAGCGCGCGGCGACGGTGCTGGAGCCGGCGCGTGCCGCCACCTGGGCCATCTACCTGATGCTGGCGGCGCTGGCCGCGGCGATCGGCTGGGCCGCGGTGGCGCGGGTCGACATGATCACGCGCGGCGAGGCGAGGGTGATACCCGAGGGCCGCGAGCAGGTCATCGCCAGCCTGGAAGGCGGCATCCTGCGCGAGCTGCTGGTGCGCGAGGGTGATGCGGTCAAGGCCGGCCAGCCGCTGGCGCTGCTGGACCCGACGCGGGTGGAGGCGGTGCAGGCCGAGGGCCAGGCCAAGCGCCTCGCGCTGCGCGCGGCCATCGCCCGCGCAACGGCCGAAAGCGGCGGCCAGCCGCTGCGCTTCGGTGCCGAGCTGATGAAGGACGCCCGTGCGCCGGTGGCGGCCGAGACCGCGTCGTACCAGGCGCGCCAGCGGGCGCTGCAGGAAGCGGTGGCCATCACGCAGCGCAGCCTGGGCCTGCTGGAGAAGGAGCTGGCGGTGGCCGAGGGCATGTCCGCCAAGGGCCTGATGAGCGAGGTGGAGGTGATGCGCGTGCGGCGCCAGGTCAACGACCTGAACCTGCAGGTGCAGGAGCGCCTCAACCGACATCGCCAGGAAGCCAGCGCCGAGCTGGCCAAGCTGCAGACCGAGCTGGCGCAGCTGGAGGAGAACCTGGTGGTGCGAGACGACGCGGTGAAGCGCACGACGCTGGTCTCGCCGGTGCATGGCTTGGTCAAGCAGATCCGCACCCACACGCTGGGCGGCATCGTCGCCGGCGGCGCGCCGCTGATGGAGATCGTCCCGGTGGGGGACAAGGTGCTGGTGGAGATGCGCGTGAAGCCGGCCGACATCGGCTTCCTGCGCGTCGGCCAGGCGGCCGAGATCAAGCTGAGCGCGTACGAATTCACGGTCTACGGCAGCCTGTCGGGCAAGGTGGTCACCATCAGCCCCGATGCGCTGGGCGACCCCGAGCGGGCGCAGGCACCCGACGGCACCTGGTACCGCGCGTTGGTGGAAGCCGACCGCTCCAGCCTGCAGGCTGGCGGCAAGCCGCTGGCGGCCATTCCCGGCATGACCGGCACGGCCGAGGTCAACGTCGGCGAACGCACCGTGCTGAGCTACCTGCTGCGTCCGATGCTGAAGGCGCGAGAGGCGTTCCAGGAGCGCTGAACGGCGGCGCCCCCCTAAGCTGTCAATCGAATGGCGGCCCGCTGACGACGGAAATCCGCGTTAGCACCGTGGCGCGAAAGCCCGCGCGCGGCCACGATGGCGCATGCCGTCCGCCGCCATGCCTTCAGCCTCTTTCGACGCCGTGATCTTCGACTGCGACGGCGTGCTTGCCGACAGCGAAGGCATCAGCAACCGCGTGCTGGCCGAGATGGTGCAGCTGCTGGGCTGCCCGCTCAGCCTGCAGGAGGTGCGGCGGCGCTTCATCGGCGTGCCGATGGCCGAGGTGGTGAAGACCCTGCAGGCCAAGCTCGGACACGACCTGCCCACCATCTGGCATTCGCAATTCCACGCCCGCCGGGCCGAGGCCTTCCGCCGCGAGCTGCGCGCCATTCCCGGCGTGCAGTCGCTGCTGCAATCGCTGACCGGTGCGGGGGTACCGGTGGCCGTGGCCTCCGGGGCGGAGCGCGACAAGGTCGTCTCCAACCTCAAACTGATCGGCCTGGACGTGTATTTCCCGGCACGGGTCTTCACCGGCTCGGACGTACCGCACAGCAAGCCGGCGCCGGACGTGTACTTGCTGGCCGCGAAGTCGCTGGGTGTGGACCCCGCGCGCTGCGCGGTGGTCGAGGACTCCGCCACCGGCGTGCGTGCCGGCGTGGCCGCGGGCATGAGGGTCTTCGGATATGCCGCCGACATGCCGGCCGACGAATTGCTCGCGGCCGGCGCGGCGGCGGTGGCCGAGTCGATGCAGCAGATGGCGGTGCTGCTCGCCGCCGGCCTGCCCGCGCACGTGGCACTGGCGACGGCATAGAGGCGTGCGACGCGGCCCTCGATCGCGGGGGGCCGCAGGCTGCGTCCGCCATCCACCGGATTGCGTAGGTGTGGGCGCCCGTGATCCGGTCCTGCGCCCGCCGCGCCCGGCCCGGTCCGGCCCGAGCGTGCGCAGCCGTGCCGTGGCCGCGCCGCGTTCCTGTAACCTGCCGGCCTCATGAATGCCCCGCTCGCACCCGCCCGAACCAACGAGGAACTGGCCCGCCTGCTGGCGCGCGTCGCGCTCCAGGACCGGGCTGCCTTCGAGCAGGTCTACCGCCTCACGTCGGCGCACCTGCTGGGCCTGGCCGAAGGCGTGCTCGGTCGCCGCGACCGCGCGGAGGACGTGCTGCAGGAGGCCTTCATGAACGTCTGGTACGGCGCGGCCGGCTTCAACGCCAGCCTGGCGACGCCGATGACCTGGCTGATCAACATCGTGCGCAACAAGGCGATCGACAAGTTGCGCAGCGGCAAGACGGAACGCGCTTCCACCGTCGAGCTGGACGACGAGGCGATGGCGGTGCCCGCCGATGCCGCGACGCAGCCGCAGCAGCTGTTCGACGACAGCGTCAGGCGGCTGCGCATCGACGCCTGCATGGGCGAGCTGGGCGCGACGCAGCGGCAGGCGATTGCCCTGGCCTACTACAAGGGCCTGGTGCACACCGAGATCGCCGAGGCGCTGAACGCGCCGCTGGGCACGGTGAAGGCCTGGGTGCGGCGCGGCATGGACAAGCTGAAGGCCTGCCTCGAAGCGGCCGGCATCCAGGCGGCATGAGGGGCCACGGGCGATGAACTACCTGCTCCCCGAACGCCTCGAGGCCCTGGCCCGCGACTACGCACTGGGCACGATGAGCGGCGGCGCCCGCCGCCGCTTCGAACGCGTGCTGCGCGACCATGCCGCCGCGCGCGGCGCCGTGATGCAGTGGTCCGGCCGCCTGGCGCACCTGGCGCAGTCGGTGCCCGCGCGCCAGCCCAGTCCGGCGGTGTGGCGCGGCCTGGAGCAGCGCCTCTTCCCGGCCGCGCCGAACGCTGCCGCGGCCGAGCCCAAGGCGCCGTGGTGGAAGGCCTGGCTGCCTGGCCGGCAGGTGCTGGGCGGCGTGCTGGCCGGCCTGTTGGTGGCGGTGGTGGTCGTGCGCCAGCAGCCTGAATGGGCCGGGCTGGAGGCCTACCGCGAAGACCTGCCGGCCAGCTACGTCGGCCTGCTCAGTGCCACGCCGGGTGGGCCGCCCGCGGTGCTGGCCAGCTCGCGCCGCCAGGGCCGGCAGTTGAGCGTGAAGATGCTGCAGCCGATCAGCGTGCCGGCCGGGCGCGTGGCCCAGCTGTGGGCCTTGCCGAAGGACGGCGCGCCGTTTCCCGTGGCCGTGGTGCCGGCCGGCGTGGCGCAGGGCAAGTCGGTGGTGCTGCCCTTGTCGGATACGTCGGAGAAGCTCTTCTTCAGCGTGCCGCGCCTGGCCGTCAGCTTCGAGCCCGCGCCGGCCGCGCCAGGCGACGCGCCGGCCAGCGCGTTCGTGCTGTCAGGACCCTGCGTCAAGCTCTGGTGAACGTGACACAGTTCACGCGCCGGGTTGCGTCCACCGCGCTGCCCGCCCCCGTAAGTGCGCCCAGGACGCCATCCCCGGCGGCCATCACCTGACAAGGATGCAACGATGAACCTGGCCCTCTCCCAACTGCTTCCCCGGCTGTGCTCGCGCCTGATCGCCGCCACGGCCCTGGTCATGAGTTCCCATGCCTTTGCCGCGGATACGGCGCCCGAGCCGTCGCCCGCGAACGACAAGCTCGCCGCGGCCCGTGCCGAGATCCAGGCCGGGCGCTGGATGGCCGCGATCGAGGCGCTGAAGAAGGTCAACGACACCGGCAGCGCCGACTGGAACAACCTGATGGGCTACAGCTGGCGCAAGGCCAAGCAGCCCGACTACGCCGCTGCCGAGCGCTACTACGACGAAGCGCTGCGCATCGATGCCAAGCACCGCGGCGCGCTGGAGTACTCCGGCGAGCTGTACCTGATGAAAGGCGACCTGGCCAAGGCCGAGGAACGCCTGGCGCGCCTGGACAAGGCCTGCTTCATGCCCTGCGAGGAATACACCGACCTGAAGAAGGCCGTCGCCCGCTTCAAGGCCAACGGCAACAAGTACGTCGCGGAGTAGCCTGGCGCCGGCTGACGGGGCGGGGGCGAGGCGAGGGCGCATCCCGCACAATGCGCGGATGCCTGTCCGGCCCCGTCCTCCCGCCTTGCTTCCACTCCTGCAAGCGCCAGCCTTGCAGCGGCGCACGCTGCTGGCGGGCGCCTTGGCCGGCACGGCGCTCGGGGCGGGCGCCGCGCCCACCACCATTGCCGAGTCGCCCACGCTGCGCAAGATCCGCGAGGCCGGCGTCATCTCGCTCGGCTACCGCGATGCCTCGGTGCCGTTCTCGTACCTGGACGAGGCGCAGCGGCCGATCGGCTACTCGGTGGACATCTGCCAGCACATCGTGCAGGCCGTGAAGAAGCGGCTGGGCCTGCGCGAACTGGAACTGCGCTACGTGCCCGTCAGCTCGGCCACGCGGGTGTCGCTGGTGGCCAACGGCAGCGTCGACCTCGAGTGCGGCGTCACCACCAACACTGCCGAACGCCAGCGCAAGGTGGCCTTCACGATCACCACCTACGTGGCCGCCAGCCGCCTCGTGTCGCGGCGCGCGGCGCCGATCATGCGGCTGGACGACCTGCGGCAGAAGGCCGTCGCGTCCACCGTCGGCACCACCAGCCTGCACCACCTGCAGGACCTGAGCACCAGCCGCGGCCTGGAGATGCAGATCCTGGCCGCGCGCGACGACCCCGAGGCCTTCCGCATGGTCGAGACCGGCCGTGCCGCGGCCTACGCGATGGATGACGTGCTGCTGCGCGCGACGGTGGCGGCGGCGCGCCGGCCCGAGGACTTCGTCCTGTCGGAGGAAGCGCTGTCCGTCGAGCCGTATGGCGTCATGCTCAGCCGCGACGACCCCGAGTTCAAGCGCGTCGCCGACGAGGCCATCACCACGCTGTTCCGCACCGGCGAGATCTTCCGCCTCTACCAGCGCTGGTTCCAGTCGCCCATCCCGCCGCGCGGCTTGAACCTGCAGTTGCCGATGCATCCGGCGATGCGAAAGGTGGTCGAGCACCCGACGGATTCGGCGGATCCGGCGGTGTATCGCTGAAAGCTTGCGGCCACAGCGATGGCATTCTTGGGCACAGCAAAGATGTTTGATCGCTTCGATCCCGGACTCTTCGAAGATCCGAACTTCAAAGAGGATTCCGTACGTGAAGTAATCATCGTGCCGATGCTTGCACGGCTTGGGTATCGCCCGACTGGCGTTGCGAACTCACCTCGGGTCTCTGGTCGAAATTGAGCATGAAACGTTTGTCCCACTTGTCATTGATGAGGTTCTCGGGGCGCGCTTCAATCCGGAGATTTCGGATGGCGGTGGCGTAGATATTCCTCCGCACATTTTTCGATTAAGCAAGATCGTTAGGTTCGTGAAGGCGTAGTGCCGCGATGACATCTATAGGTCGGAACGCCCTTGTCATGTTGATTGGAGTTAAGCATGGTTGATCTCGTCGACGAACTCTCGAAGCGCGCAAAGGCCTTGCCGCCCGAGGACCGGGCACGCCTCGCCGAGGAACTGCTGGCGAGCCTGGATCCGCATGACGCGGACGTGGAGGCGGCGTGGGATGTGGAGCTGCGCCGTCGCATTGACGCGATCGATCGGGGTGAATCCCGCCTGATTCCTGCCGAGGAGACTTTCGCCGCCGTGCGTCGTGCTTTGCGCCGCTGATGCGGATCGAATTTGATGCCGACGCGCTTGCTGAACTTGAGCAGCAGGCGCTGTTCTATGAAGCGCGAGGCGAGGGCTTGGGCGATCGCTCCGTCCAGGAGGTCGAAGCCGCCATCGCATTGGCTGCTTCAATGCCCGGCATCGGTAGTCCGCATAAGCATGGAACGAGGCGCGTCTTTCCGAAGGACTTCCCGCATGCGGTGGTCTATCGGCATCGGAAAGATGAGGACGTGATGCAGGTTCTGGCGATCGCTCCGTTTCGCCGTAAACCGGGCTACTGGAGCACTCGCGGGTAGAGGCGGGCTTACTCCCCTCGCGTGTCGTCCCTGGCCTCCGCCGCCGGCCTGAAGTCATCGGCCACGATGCCGTGCCGGGCGATCTTGTCGTAGAGCGTCTTGCGCGCGATGCCGAGCGCTTCGCAGGCGCTGCTCATGCGGCCCTTGTGGGCCTTCAGGGCCTGCTCGATCAGCACCTTCTCGAACTGGTCGACCTGCTGCGTCAGGTTCATCGGCGCCGTGGCCTCGGTGGCGAGCAGGCCGTCGGCGCGCAGGCCCAGCACGTAGCGCTCCGCCGCGTTGCGCAGCTCGCGCACGTTGCCCGGCCAGTCGTGGGCCATCAGCCTACGTGACAGCGCGTCGCTCATCGGCCGCGGTTCGCGGCCGTGCTTGGCCGAGGCCTGCAGCACGAAATGCTCGAACAGCAGCGGCACGTCCTCGCGCCGTTCGCGCAGCGGCGGCAGTTCGAGCAGCGCGACGTTCAGGCGGTAGTACAGGTCGGCGCGGAACCTGCCCTGCTCGGACAGCTGCTGCAGGTCGGCCTTGGTGGCTGCGATGACGCGTATGTCGACCGTTATCTCCTCGTTCGAGCCCAGGCGCTCCAGCCGGCGTTCCTGCAGCACGCGCAGCAGCTTGACCTGGAAGCCCATCGGCATGCTCTCGATCTCGTCCAGCAGCAGCGTGCCGCCGTCGGCATGCTCGATCTTGCCGATGCGCCGGCGCGAGGCGGTGGTGAAGGCGCCGGCCTCGTGGCCGAAGAGTTCGCTTTCCAGCAGCGCCTCGGGCAGGCCGCCGCAGTTGATGGCGACGAAGGGCCGCGCGCGGCGGCTGCTCTGTTCGTGCAGGCAGCGTGCCACCAGCTCCTTGCCGGTGCCGGTCTCGCCGATCAGCATCACGTCGGCGGAGGTCGCGGCCAGCGTCATGATTTCCTGCCGCAGGGTCTGGATGGCGGCGGAGCGGCCGAGCAGCGTGGCCTCGATGCCGCGGTGGTCGTGCAGCTGGCGCCGCAGGGCCTGCACTTCCATGCTCAGGAAGCGCTTTTCCAGCGCACGGCCCACCACGTCCACCAGGCGCTCGGGCGCGAAGGGCTTCTCGATGAAGTCGTACGCGCCGGCACGCATGGCCTGCACCGCCAGGGCGACGTCGCCGTGCGCGGTGATCAGGATGACGGGGATGCCGCGGTCCAGGCGCAGCACCTCGTCGAGCAGCTCGGTGCCGTCCATCGCGGGCAGGCGCACGTCGGTGACCACGGCGCCGCGGAATCCCGGCGACAGGGCGGCCAGCGCCGCTTCGGCGGAGTCGAAGGCCAGCACCTCGCAACCGGCCAGCTCCAGCGTCTGCGCCAGGCTGTGGCGCACCGGCGGGTCGTCGTCGATCAGCGCGACCTTGAATCCTTCAAACATGCCTCTCCTCGGATGCCTTGGAAACGTCGGCGGCGCCGGGGACCGGCGGCGCCGGCTCGTCCACCAGCGCGACGTCGAACTCGAACACCGCGCCGGCCGCCACGTCCAGCGAGCGCAGCACGCCGCCGAACTCCTGCACGATGTGCGATGAGATCACGAGTCCGAGCCCCAGCCCTTCGCCCGGCGGCTTGGTCGTGAAGAAGGGCTCGAACAGGTGTTCGGCCACGGCGCGCGGGATGCCCGGGCCGCTGTCGATCACGCGCACCAGCACGCGCCCGGCGGCGGCTTCAGCCTCGATGGTGAGTCGCTTCTCGCTGCTGTTGCGCATCGCGTCGGCGGCATTGGCCATCAGGTTCACCAGCACCTGCTCCAGCCGGTAGCCGTCGCACAGCGCATGCAGCTGCGGCGGCACCTGGTTGCGCACCTCGATGCCTTCGGTGGCCAGCCGCTCGGCCAGCACCTGCTGGGCGTTGGCCACCGCCTCGGCCAGCTTCAGCGGCGCGGTGCGCGACGGGGACTTGCGGGTGAAGGCCTTGAGCTGCGAGGTGATGCGCCCCATGCGCTCGACCAGGCCGCCGATGCGCGACAGGTTTTCGCGGGCGGCATCGGCGCGGCCGCGGTCCAGCAGCAGCAGGCCGTTGACCGACAGCGCGCGCAAGGCCGTCAGCGGCTGCCCCAGCTCGTGCGAGATGCCGGCCGACAGCTGCCCCAGCAGCGCCAGCTTGCCGGACTGCACCAGCTCTTCCTGCGCCTCGCGCAGCACCTGCTCGGCATGCTGCAGCTCCAGGATCTTGTGGCGCAGCTCGCGGTTGGAGGCTTCCAGCTCGGCGGTGCGCTGCTGCACCTTCAGCTCCAGCTCGTCATGCGCGCGCTGCAAGGCCGCGCGGGTGGCCAGCTTGTGCGCGACGACGCGGCGCCGCTGCAGCAGCAGCAGCGCCAGCAGCGCGGCGCAGGCGGCCGCGGCACCGGCCGCCCAGGCCGCGGCGCGGGCGCTGCGCTGCACGCTGCTGGCGCTGGAGACGATCAGCAGCCGCCAGCCGAAGCGGGCCAGCGGCCGCTCGTGCAGCACGTGCAGGCCCGGGGTCTTGGCGGCGGATGGATGCATGCGCACCAGCTGCACGCCGCCTTCGAAGCTGCGGTAGGGCACGGTCAGCGTGTCCAGCGGCCGCAGCTTCCAGCCGGGCACGGCGGACATCACGACCAGCCCCTTCGCATCCACCACCATCGGCTTCTCGCTGTCGGGGCGGAAGGCGGCATTGATCCAGGTGGCCTCGATCGGCTCCAGGCTGACCCGCACGATCACCGCGCCCAGCGCGCGGCCGTCGCGCACCAGCGGGCGGGCCAGGCAGACCTCGGGCGCGCCGGTGGCGGGGTCGTTGGCGAAGCGGCTGGCGTCCTGGCCGGACAGCGCCTCGGCCACGCAGGGCTCGGCCGCGGCGATGTGGTCCATGCGCTGCGGCGTGCGGAACCAGTCGCTGGTGGCGAGCACGCGGCCGCGCTCGTCGACCACGCGGGCCCACATCGCGCCCGAGCGGCTGGCGAACCGGGTCAGCCGGCGGTTGACCGCGTTGCGCACCGCCGGGCGGTCGGGCGTGCGCAACAGGGCCTCGACCTCCGCGTCGGCATCGAACAGGCCCGGCAGGTCGCCCTGCTTGCCCAGCTCGATGTCCAGCGCCGCGGCATACAGGTCCAGCTGGTGCGCGACGGCGTCGTCCAGCTGCGCCATCTCGCGCCGCTCGCCCCAGGTCCAGGCCAGCGACGCGATGCCCGCGACCAGCAGCCCGACGGCCAGCAGCACCGAGAGCGGGCCGGCGTGGCGGGAGATGCTGGAACGGGGCGGGTCCACGTCGGTTTCTGGGGCGAAAGCGGCGCATGTTGGGGCCATCCGCGGCGCCGGTCAAATGCCCGTGCAGGCCCGTTCAACCGGGTGTGTAGAACCCTGCACACGCCGAAAGCGGGCGATGTATCGAAGCGCGGACGACTCCCCCTCCGACCCCCTGCAAGGCCTGCCTGAACCCCCGTGTTTCTGCCTGTGACGCCTCCGGGCTTACCCGAATGCCGAGGCGCCGGCGGCCAAGTTGGCACGGCGGCTGCAATGGATCCGTCATCTGCGCCGGGCGGCACCCAGGCCGGCGCACCCAGAAGTGAAACCATCACCGGAGCCCCAACGCATGAACACCGTCACCGCTGCCCACGACCTGATGGACTCGATCGATGCCCAGTTGCTGCGCCTGTTGCAGGCCGACGGCCGCATGACGATCGTCAAGCTGGCCGAGGCGGTGGGCTTGTCGCAGGCTTCGACGCACGAGCGGGTGGCACGGCTGAAGCGGGAGGGTTTCATCCTCGGCTACGAGGCGGTGCTGAACGCCGAGAAGCTCAGTTCCGGCATGGTGGTGTTCGCCGAGATCAGCGTCAGCGAGCCCGGCCCGGGCGTGGGCCGGGCCCTGCGCGCCGCGGTGCAGGTGCGGCAGGAGGTCATCGAGTGCCACGAGGTCGACGGCCGCTTCGATTACCTGCTGAAGACCCGCGTGGCCGACATGCTGGCCTACAAGGACTTCGTCTCGTCCGTGGTCTGGAGCCTGCCCGGCGTGCGCGAGGTGCGCACCTACGCCGTCATCGACGAGATCAAGAACACCGCGCGCATTCCCGTTCCCGCGTGATCCGGGGGCCGGAGCGACGGGCCGGCCCGCCGCACGGCGAGAAGTGGACCGCTTTCGGGGGCGCTTTCCGGCGATCGCGGCCGGGGAGGGCGCGGTCTACTCGCCCTGCGCTGCGGCCCATGCGATGCCGCGTGCCTGCCCGGAGCCGAGCCCCATGCTGATGAAACAGACCCCCGCCCACAGCATCGTCAACCAGGACCTGCTGGGCCTGATCCCGCCGGCCGCGCGCCGCGTGGTCGAGGTGGGCTGCATGCACGGGGCGATGGCCCGCGCCTACCGCGCAAAGAACCCGGCAGCCGACTATGTCGGCATCGACATCGACCCCGACTACGCCGCCGTCGCCGCATCCGCCTGCAGCCAGGCGCTGGCCGGTGACATCGAGAGCTTCACCCCCGCCGCCTTCGACAAGCTGTTCCCCAGCGACTGCTGGATCTTCGGCGACTGCCTGGAGCACCTGCGCGACCCGTGGCGCATCGTGCGCACGATCCGCCAGGGCATCGATGCCGATGGCTGCCTGCTGGCCTGCATCCCCAATGCCCAGCACTGGAGCGTGCAGATGCGCCTGGCCACGGGCCTCTTCCGCTACGAGGATTCGGGCCTGATGGACCGCACCCACGTGCGCTGGTTCACCCGCGTCACGATGATCGAGATGTTCCTGCAGGCCGGCTGGAGGATCGAGACCGCCTTCAGCCGCCAGTTGCCCACCGCCGCACCGCCGGCACTGATGGAGGGCATCCGGGCCATCGCCGTCGCCGGCGGGGCGGACCCCGAGCAGGCCGCGGTGGATGCCAACGCGTTCCAGTACCTGTTCAAGGTGGTGCCGGCCTAGGAGCCCTGCGCGGCAGAGATCGGGCCCCGATCTCTGCCGCGCAGGCTCCTGGTGCCGAACACTGCACTCAAAGCTCCGGGCTGGGTGCCGCGCCTGGCTGTCACTGGCTGCGGCCATGCGCGGGCCGGCGTTTGCGGCCGCCTGCCGTGCGAAGGCCGCGGCCGAACCACCGGCTCTCCCGCGCCGCCGCCGCGAGGGGCGCTCGGGCGTGTCCGTCCCGGCCCTCCGGCCTGACTCCATGACGGAGGCGCCAGCCCGTTCGGCGCCGCCATCGCGGCTTGCCGCGGCATCCGCGGGACGGCGCACGCCCCAGCTGCCCGGTGCCCCGGTTCGGCGTCGCCGCCCCGCCTTGTCGGCACATTCCCGCCGGGATTGAGGCCGAAAAGCGCCACCTTTTCAGCCGATTGGCGCAGGGGTCCCGCGGGTCTACTTCCAGGTGTCGAACACCTGATGCGTTGACCCGCTGCCTGCCCCGATGTCCCGCCCGTCGCCTCACCGCCGCCCGCCCCACCGCGCCGCCGCCGTGCTGCTGCTGGTGCTGCTGGGCGTGCTGCTGTCGCCGCTGGCGGCCCAGGCCCAGCAGCGCTGCGGCGACGATGCACCCGCGATGCTGCCCGCCGTGCCGGCCGAGCAGGCCCGCACCGGCCTGCGCACCCTGGTGCGCCGCGCCATCGACCAGAGCCCGCAGGCCAATGCCACCCGCCTGCTGGCGGACGCCGCGCTCGACGACACCGATGAAGCGCGCGCCGCCAAGGCACCGCAGGCGGCATTGAGCACCAGCTTCGGCCCCAGCGTGGCGCGCAGCGCGGGCCACACCGACAGCAGCGCGCTGCAGGCCGGCGTCAGCGTCAGCATGAGCCAGCTGCTGTGGGACGGCGGCCGCACCGATCGGCTGATCGGCTGGCGCCAGCGCCTGGCCGACGCCGCGCGTTATGGCGACCTGAACAACCGCGAGCTGCTGGCGCTGTCCACCGTCTCGCTGGCGCTGGAGCGCAGCCGCTTCCAGCAGCAGGTGCTGGTCTATGGCCAGTACGTGCGCAAGATGCATTGCCTGGCGCAGTCGCTGGAGCAGATCGTCGCCGCCGACCGCGGCCGCCTGTCCGAGCTGGTGCAGGTGCGCAAGAGCCTGCAGCAGGCCGAGCTGTCGCGGGTGTCCACCGAATCGCAGCTGCGCCAGGTCGAGGTCAAGCTCAAGCGCCTGGTCGGCGAGCCGCTGCCCGCGGCCGAGGACTGGTCGTCCCTGCTGAGGGCCGTGCCGGACATGGCTTCGCTGCAGCACGAGGCGCAGCGCTCGGCCGAGATCGCACAGCTGGACGCCAGCGCCGAGGCCGCGCAGCAACTGGCCCGCTCGGTGGAGGCCAGCCAGCAGCCGCGCATCAGCTGGACCGGCGGCGCCAATGCCAATTCGGCCTTCGGCGGCACGGTCGGCACCAACCACCACAAGGGCCTGAGCCTGGGCCTGGCGATCAGCATCCCGCTGCTGGACGCCGGCAACGTGGCCGCGACCGCCGCCGCCAAGAAGCGCGCCCAGGCCGCCGCGCTGCAGCGCGACGAAGCCCTGCAGGCGCGCCGCGCCCGCATTGCCGAGGTGTACGAGCAGACCACCGCCAGCTTCGACCGCGCCCAGCGCGTGGACGCCGTGCTGCGCGACAGCGAACGCCTGCGCGACGCCACGCTGCAGCAGTGGCAGCAGCTGGGTCGCCGTTCGCTCTTCGACGTGATGGCCGCGGAGGGCGACCACTACGGCCTGCGCATCTCGCTCGTCAACGCACTGATCGACGGGCAGCAGAGCAATGCGGTGCTGCTGTCGCTGGGGCGCGGGGTGACGGAGTTCCTGCAATGACGAGCACCAGCCCGGAAGCGATCTTCGTCCTGCAGCGCAGCGACGTCATCCACCTGGCCGCCCACAAAGCGCGCTATGAAGGTGCGCGGCTGCTGTGCATCGATCCCGGCATCCTCGATGCGGTGATCGCCGCCGGCTTCGGCAGCTACGAGCTGCGCCGCATCGACGTTGGCGCCGACCTGGCCACCGGCGTCTATGCCGAGGCCCAGGCGCGCGCCGCCCGCATCGACCAGCGGCTGACGCGCGAGCGCACGCGGCTCTTCGGCACCGGGCAGTGGGCCGGCTGGGACCAGGCGCACCTGTACCTCTTCTTCCAGCGCGCGCTGACGATCGAACGCATCGGCCAGGCCGCCGAGGCCGTCTTCACCGAATCCCGCCTGGGCCTGCTGCGGCCGTCGAACCCGCAGCTCTTCAACTTCGACTCGATGCTGTCGACCGAGATCGTCGCCGCCAACACCGCGCGCTGGCAGATCGTCGACACGTACGACGCCGGCCGCTTCTGGAACCCGGCCCTGCTGGGTTTCTGCATCGATGCGCATGGCGTGCTGGCGGCGGTGGCGGCGCTGGGCCGCGTCGAAGCGCTGACCCACATCCCCACCTGCTTCTACGATGCCCGCGGCTTCGCACAGGCCATTGGCCAGCGCTTCGCGAACAACATCGACATCCCCGGCCTGTACTGCGACGTGCCGGTGCGCCGCGGCGACACGCTGCTGCTGAAGCCGGTGGACCATGTGGCCGGCCCGGTGCGCGCCCCATGCGAGCTGTATGCCGAGCGCGCGCGCCAGCTTTTCATCGACGAGCTGGCCTCGCTGGTTCCCAACCGCGCGGCGCTGGAAGCGCAGGCCGCCGCGCTGGCGCGCCGCTGCCTGATCCAGGCGCTGAACTTCCACGGCCTGCGCCAGGCGCTGCAGGGCCAGCAGCCGCGCGTGATCGTGGCCGACCACGACACCGGCAACAACGGCCCGCTGTTCTCGCTGGCCGCGGCGCTGGGCTCACCGGTGACCGTGCTGCCGCATTCCGGCTACCCGACCTCGCCGCTGCCGCATGCGCAGGACGTGGAGGCGGTGGAGCTGCCCGGCTTCCAGCCGCCGGTGCGCACCGTGCTGGGCCAGCCGGTGGCGCGCCGCGTGGTCGCCTTCCGCGCCCGGCCGCCGGCGCAGCCGCGCCCTCGCGCGCGCCGCATCTGCCTGCTGCTGAACACCATGCAGGCCGAGGGCCTGTCGTACATCGATTTCTTCGGGCTGATCCGCTTCTTCAAGTCGCTGCGTGCGCTGTGCGCCCACCATGACCGCGACCTCGTCGTGCGCCTGAAGCCCAGCACCCCGGCGCTGAACGTCGTCGCCGGCGCACTGGGCGAGCCCGCCGGCTACTTCCAGCGCACGATGGCGCAGCCCATCGACGAGCTGGCCGCCGAGAGCGACGTCTGCATCGCCTACGGCGAGCCCACCAGCGGCACGCTGAGCTTCCTGGACGCGGGCAGCTGGGTGATGCACGTGAGCGACCAGCACTGGTCGGCCGACTACGTGATCACGCCGCCCTACGTCAGCGACGGGCTGGTGCCGTCCTTCGATGCCCGCACCGGCCTGCGTGCGCTGGATGCCGTGCTCGCGTCGAATGAACGTTACCTGGACGTCCTGGCCCGGCAGGCCCGGGACTACGCGCCGCGCTGCGTGCCGACGCACGACAGCCTGTTTCCCGAACCGCTTCCTGAACCGTCTCCCGAACCGTTCACCGAATCCACCCAAGGAGCCTGAGCCATGCTGAGCAACAAGTCCATCCTCATCACCGGCGGCACCGGCTCGTTCGGCAAGGCCTTCGTGCACACGGTGCTGTCGCGGTATCCGGACGTCAAGCGCCTGGTCATCTATTCGCGCGACGAGCTGAAGCAGTTCGAGATGCAGCAGCTGCTGCCGCCGGCCAAGTACCCCCAGCTGCGCTACTTCATCGGCGACATCCGCGACCAGGCCCGCCTGACGCGCGCCCTGGAAGGCATCGACATCGTGGTGCACGCCGCCGCGCTGAAGCAGGTGCCCACCGCCGAGTACAACCCCTTCGAGTGCATCAAGACCAACGTGCTGGGCGCGCAGAACCTGATCGAGGCCTGCCTGGACACCAAGGTGCAGCGCGTGGTGGCGCTGTCCACCGACAAGGCGGCCGCGCCCATCAACCTGTACGGCGCGACCAAGCTGTGCTCGGACAAGCTGTTCGTGGCCGGCAACAACATCAAGGGCAGCCGCGACCTGCGCTTTTCCGTCGTGCGCTACGGCAACGTGATGGGCAGCCGCGGTTCGGTGATTCCCTTCTTCGCCGAGAAGCGCGCCACGGGCGTGCTGCCGATCACCGACCCGCAGATGACCCGCTTCAACATCTCGCTGCAGGAGGGCGTGGACATGGTGCTGTGGTCCATCGAGCATGCCTGGGGCGGCGAGATCCTGGTGCCCAAGATCCCGTCCTACCGCATCACGGACGTGGCCAGCGCCGTGGCGCCGGAAGCCGAGCAGAAGGTGGTCGGCATCCGTCCCGGCGAGAAGATCCACGAAGAGATGATCACCGCCAGCGACAGCCCGAACACGGTGGACCTCGGGCACTACTACGCCATCCTGCCGAGCGGCGCCGAGTACACCATCGACGACTACTGCGCCCGCATGAACGCCACGCGGGTGAAGCCGGGCTTCTCCTACGACAGCGGCAGCAACACCGAATTCCTGACCGTGCCGCAGCTGCAGGAGATGATCAAGAACGAGATCGGCTCCGTCGCTTCCCATTGAGCCGCACGACATGGCCTTCATCCCCTACAGCCGCCAGCACATCACCGACGAGGACATCGCCGCGGTCACCGCGGTGCTGCGTTCCGAGTTCCTGACCCAGGGCCCGGCCGTGCCGGCCTTCGAGCAGGCCTTCGCGGCCTACCACCAGGTCAGGCATGCGGTGGCGGTGAGCAACGCCACCGCCGGCCTGCACCTGGCCTGCCTGGCGCTCGGCGTGGGCCCGGGCTCGCGCGTGTGGACCAGCCCGAACAGCTTCCTGGCCTCGGCCAACTGCGCGCTGTACTGCGGCGCCACCGTCGATTTCGTCGACATCGATCCCGCCACGCGCAACCTGTCGGTCGCCGCGCTGGCCGCCAAGCTGGAAGCCGCACGGCGCGACGGCACGCTGCCGCAGGTGCTGATCCCGGTCGATTTCGCCGGCCTGCCCTGCGACCTGCGCGAGATGCGCGCGCTGGCCGACCGCTACGGCTTCCGCATCCTGCAGGACGCCTCGCACGCCACCGGCGCGCGCTACCTGGGCGCGCCGGCCGGCAGCGCCTGGGCCGATGCCACGGTGTTCAGCTTCCACGCGGTCAAGATCGTCACCACGGCCGAGGGCGGCCTGGTCACCACCCAGAACGACGCCATCGCGCGCGAGCTGCAGTTGCTGCGCTCGCACGGCATGACGCGCGACGCCGCGCTGATGGACGGCGAGCCCGACGGCCCCTGGTACTACGAGCAGCAGCGCCTGGGCTACAACTGCCGCATGACCGACGTGCAGGCGGCGCTGGGCCTGTCGCAGTTCAGGCGCCTGGATGCGATGCATGCGAAGCGCGCGGCGCTGGCCGAGCGCTACGACGGCCTGCTGGCCGCGCTGCCGCTCGAGCGGCCGGCGCGCGCGGCCGACCGCGTGTCGTCCTGGCACCTGTACGCCATCGAGCTGGACCCCGGCATCGACCGCCGCAAGGTCTTCGAGGCGCTGCGCGCCGCCGAGATCGGCGTCAACGTGCACTACATCCCCATCCACACCCAGCCGCACTACCGGCGCCTGGGCTTCAAGCGCGGTGACTTTCCGGCCGCCGAGGCCTACTATGCGCAGGCGATCAGCCTGCCGCTCTTCCCCGAGATGACGCAGGCCGAACAGGACCGCGTCGTGGCCGTGCTGGCCGCGGCGATCACAGGTTAGAAGAAAGGGCGACGATGCGCCTTGCGATCATCCCGGCCCGCGGCGGCAGCAAGCGCATCCCGCGCAAGAACATCCGGGACTTTGCCGGCCGGCCGATGATCGGCTATGCCATCGGCGCGGCGCGCGAGGCCGGCGTGTTCGACCGCATCGTCGTCTCCACGGACGACGACGAGATCGCCGCCATCGCGAAGGAGCAGGGCGCCGAGGTGCCCTTCATGCGCCCGCCGGAACTGGCCAACGACCTGGCCGGCACGGTGCCGGTGATCCAGCACGCGATGCACGTGCTGGCGCTGGCCGGGCCGGCCGCGCGGCAGGTCTGCTGCATCTACCCGGGCGTGCCGCTGCTGCGGGCCACCGTGCTGCGCGAGGCGCTGGACCTGCTGCAGACCGCCGGCTGCGACTTCGTCTTCCCGGTCCTCGAGTTCCCGTCGCCGGTGCAGCGCGCGCTGGCGCGCGCGGCCGACGGGAGCACGCGATCCATGTTTCCCGAGCACGCGCAGACCCGCACGCAGGACCTGCCCCCGGCGTACCACGACGCCGGCCAGTTCTACTGGGGCACGGCCGAGGCCTGGCAATCCGGCCGCAGCCCGCACCTGGGGGCCCGCACCCTCGTCCTGCCGTCCTGGGCGGCGGTGGACATCGACACACCTGACGACTGGGCACGGGCCGAGGCGCTGTACGCCGCCCTGACCCGGCACGGCGGAGGCCGCTGATGCGCATCGCCGTGCGCGCGGACGCCAGCCGTCGCATCGGCCTCGGGCATCTCAAGCGCTGCCTGGCGTTGGCGCAGGCGCTGCAGGGGCAGGGCGCTGAAGTGGCCTTCGTCACGCGGGCGCTGGACCTGGACAGTGCAGCGGTCGTCGCCAGCGCCGGTTTTGCGCTGCTGCCGATGCCGCGACTCGCCGATGGCGCGGATGAACACGACGACCGGCCGCCCCCGATGGCCGGCCTGCTGGCGCGCCGCTGGGACCACGATGCCGCCGACAGCACCTGCGCCATGCATGCATGGCAGCCGCAAGTGGTGGTGGTCGACCACTACGGCATCGACGCCCGCTGGCACTGCGCGGTGCGCACGGCCACCGGTGCCCGCATCGCCGTCATCGACGACCTGGCCGACCGCCCGCTGGCGGCCGACCTGCTGATCGACCACAACCCTTCGCCGGACCACGCGGCCAAGTACCGCGGCGTGCTGCGCTACCCAGTGCCGATCTGCGGGGGCCCGCAGCACGCGCTGCTGGACGCGGCCTTCCGCACGCAGGCGCCCTGCCGTGTCGAGCCGGCGCTGCGGAGCATCGGCATCTTCATGGGCGGCACCGATCCCGACAACTTCTCCGCCTTTGCCTACCACGCCTGCCGCCTCCATGCCGGCTGGACGGGCCCGATCCAGATTGCGACCACCTCGGCGCACCCGGCGCTCGCGATGCTGCGTACCTTGCAGGTCAGCGATCCGCAGTTGGACCTTGCCGTCGACCAGCCCAACCTCGCCGCCTTCCATGCCGCCCACGGCCTGCAGATCGGTGCCGGCGGCGGTGCGATGTGGGAGCGCTGCTGCCTGGGCACGCCGACCATCGCGCTGATCACGGCGGACAACCAGCGCCAGTCGATCCCGCTGGTGGCCGCCTCCGGCGCGGTGCTGGGGCTGGATGCGATGGGGCGGAGCGACGCCCTGTGCCGCGAACTGGGCGGGCTCATCCGCCGCCTGATCGATTCGCCCGCGCAGCGCCAGGCGCTGCAGCAACGCGCGCTGGCACTGGTGGATGGCCGCGGCGCGGAGCGCGTGGCGGAGGCGGTGCTCGCCTGCGGGCTGGACGCCGCCCGCGCCTGCGAGGCCCCGGCATGGCCGCAGTGAGCAGCGAGACCTTGCGCCTGCGGCCCGCCACCGCGGCCGATGCCGCCTTGCTGCTGGCCTGGCGAAATGACGAAGCCACCCGCCTTGCCAGCCACAACACCGCGGCCGTCGAAGCGGATGCGCACGTGCGCTGGCTGGACGCGCTGCTGCGCGACCCGGCACGCCGCCTCTTCATTGCCGTGGAGCATGGCGAGCCGGTCGGCAGCGTGCGGGCCGACCGCGACCCCGACGGCGACTGCCACGAGTTGTCGTGGACCGTCGCCCCTGCCGCGCGTGGACGCGGCATCGGCGCACGCATGGTTCGGCTGCTGCTGTCCGAAGTGAGCGGCCCGGTGCGGGCCGAGGTCAAGCCGGGCAACGCGGCATCCGTGCGCATCGCGGAGGCGGCGGGCCTGCACTTCGAGGCGGAGCGCGAGGGTGTGTTGCACTTCAAGAGCCCTTGACGGATCGCCGCTGCCGCGGTAGCGACTGTGGTCCGGCGAGCCGTGCCGCGGGTCGCCCTCCTTTCGGGTGTCTGGGTACGGCCCCATTGACAAGTTAGGGATGTCGCAAATGGTTACCCCCCTTTGGGGGATTCGTCACCAACCGTTTCTTGGGTAGCCTTCGCGCGCCGTTCAAGAAGGACGGCCACGGGGAACCAGGACGGCGCGCTGCCTCAGCATTTGAGCCACCTCCCGCGTACAAAGAACGCCAGCGATTCAAGGGAGTTGGACGAGCATGCATGCAGACCTTGCCATGCGGATGATGGGTGATCTGTTCTGGACCGGATTGCTGGTCTGCCTGCCCATCCTCGGCATCACGATGCTGGTGGGCGTGGCCATCAGCGTGCTGCAGGTCGTCACGCAAGTGCAGGAAATGTCGCTGAGCTTCGTGCCCAAGCTCGTCGCCGCGGCGGTCTCGCTGGTGGTGTTCGGGCCCTGGGCCTTGCGCCAGATTGCGGGTTATTCCACTCGCCTCTGGACCTCCATCCCGTCGATGTTCTGAGCGGCGGGAGCCACCATGCTCGATTGGTCCGGGCCGGTGCCGGCCGGTCTCGTGTCGTACCTGCTGGTCACGATGCGCCTGGCCGGTGTGCTGCTGCTGGCACCCCCCTTGTCGTCGATGGCCGTGCCGATGCTGGTGCGCGGTGCCGTGGTGCTCGGCCTGTCCGCCGCGGTGTGGCCGGCGGTGGCGGGCACCGTTCCCGCTGAGCTGCCCTGGCCGACCCTCGCCGGCTCGGCCGTGCTCGAGTTCGCCACAGGCGGGCTGATGGCGCTGGGCATCAACATCGGCTTCGCCGCCTTCGCCATCGGCGCCCGCATCCTCGACGTGCAGATCGGCTTCGGCATCGGCCAGGTGCTCGATCCGGCCACCCGGCTGCGCATGCCGGTACTCAGCGCCGCCTTCGTGCTGTTCGCGCCCGTGCTCTTCGTGCTGGCGGACTGCCACCACGTGATGCTGCGCGCCGTCGCGCGCGGGCTCGAGCGCTTTCCCCTCGGCACGCCCTGGACGGCCGAGGCCGCCTCGCATGCCGTGTGGCCGCTGGTGCAGGGCATGTTCACGCTGGGGCTGGCCATGGTGGCACCCATCGTGTTCTGCCTCGTGCTCGTGGAACTCGCCCTCGGCGTGATCGCGCGCAACCTGCCGCAGATGAACGTCTTCATCCTCGGCATTCCGATCAAGGTGCTGTCGGGCCTGGCGGCGCTGGGCGCGTGGATGGCCGCGGCCACCGCACCCATGACACGGGTGTTCGACGCGATCTTCCGCAGCTGGGAGGCGTCGCTGCGCTGATGGCTGCCGAACAGGATCAGGACCGCAACGAGTCCGCGACGCCCTACAAGCTGGCCGAGGCCCGCCGCAAAGGGCAGGTCGCGCGCAGCACGGACATCGTCTCCGCGGTGGTCTTCTGCGCGGCCGTGGCCTACCTTTACGCGCGCGGCATGACGACCATCGAGCAGCAGTTCCGCTTCGACCGGCTGCTGCTCGCCCAGGCCTCGGCCGCACGCGCCGGCGACGGTGCCGGTGCGCTCGTGCACCTGGCCTTCGAGATGCTGCAGCACGGTCTGATGCTGCTGCTGCCCCTGCTGCTCACCATCATGGGTGCGGCCATCGTCGCCAGCGTGGCCCAGACCGGCGGCATCTTCAGCTTCCATCCGATCCAGCCCGATTGGACGCGCATCGATCCGGTGAAGGGCTTCCAGCGGGTGATGTCGCTGCGCACCCTGTTCGACACCGGCCGCGCGCTCGCGAAGCTGGCCGTGCTGTCGGTCGTCGTCTACCTCGCGGTGCGGGACTTGGCGCCGCACTTCCACCAGCTGGCGGCGGCCACGCCGGCCAGCTTCATGCGCCTGCTGATGGCTGATGCGGCATCGGCCGGAATGAAGATCGCGCTCGCGCTGGCGGCGATCGCGCTGGTCGACCTGCTGTTCACCCGCCGCGAGTTCGACCGCAAGATGCGCATGAGCCGCCGCGAGGTGCGCGAGGAATCCAAGCAGCGCGAAGGCGATCCCCGAATCCGTGCCCGCCTGCGCGAGCTGCGGCGCGAGATGCTCAAGCGCAGCCTGGCGACGCGCCAGACCAAGCATGCCGACGTGGTGGTGACCAACCCCACGCACTACGCGGTGGCGCTGATGTACCGCCATGGCCAGATGAGCGCGCCGCGCGTCATCGCCAAGGGCGCCGACGGCCTGGCCGCGGCCATGCGCGACATCGCGCACCGCCATGCCATTCCCGTGGTCCAGCGGCCGGCGTTGGCGCGCGCGCTGTATGCGCAGGTCGACATCGACGATGCGTTGCCGGAAGCCTTCTACCGCGACGTCGCCAACCTGATGATCTGGGTCATCGCGATGAAGCGCGCGCGCGAACAGCGTGCGGAGGCCGCCGCATGAACGCCATGCGCCGCCTCCTCGGCCGCCACGCCGACATCGTGATCGTGGCCCTCGTGCTCGGCGTGCTGCTGGTGCTGTTCACGCCGATACCCGCGGGCCTGCTGGACTTCCTGGTGCTGGCGAACTTCAGCTTCGCCTTCCTGATCCTGCTGCTGACCTTCTACATGGCGCGGCCGGTCGAGTTCTCGACCTTCCCCTCGCTGCTGCTGATCGCCACGCTGTTCCGCCTCTCGCTCAACGTTGCCGCGACGCGGCTGATCCTGTCGGAGGCCAGCGCCGGCAAGGTGATCGGCGCGGTCGGTGCGTACGTCGTCGGCGGCAACTACGTCATCGGACTGATCGTCTTCCTGATCCTCATCGTCGTGCAGTACGTCGTCGTGACCAACGGCGCGCAGCGCGTATCAGAGGTCGCCGCGCGCTTCACGCTCGACAGCATGCCGGGCCAGCAGATGAGCATCGATGCGGACCTGAACATGGGCTTCATCGACCAGGCCGAGGCGCAGCGGCGGCGCAAGAACATCGAGAAGGAAGCCGGCTTCTACGGCGCGATGGACGGGGCCAGCAAGTTCGTCAAGGGCGATGCGATCGCGGGCATCCTGATCATGCTGATCAACATCATCGGCGGCATGGTGATCGGCGTGATGCAGATGAACATGCCCTGGGACGAGGCGCTGCGCACCTACACGCTGTTGACCATCGGCGACGGCATCGTCACGCAGGTGCCGGCGCTGGTGATCGCGGTGGGAACCGGCATCATCGTCACGCGCTCGGCGGCCGACGGCAACCTGAGCCAGGAGGCGATCCGGCAGATCACGTCCTTCCCGAAGACGCTGCTGCTGGTGGCCTTCGCTCTCTTCGGCCTGCTGTGGCTGCCTGGCATCCCGGCCCTGCCGACGGCCTTGCTGCTGGGCCTGGTGCTGGCGGTGGCGTGGTTCATGGTCCGCGCCGGCGACCGCACGCAGGGTGATGCGGCCGACCCCGCCGCAGCGGCCGCCGAGCCCGGTGCCGAGGGCAACGACGATCCGTATGCGCTGCTGCCGGTGGAACCGATCGAGGTGCTGGTCGGCAGCCGCTGGGCCGCGCTGGTCGGCAGCCCGGGCAGCCTGCTGATGGACCGCGTGGCCGGTTTCCGCAAGCAGCATGCGCAGGACCTGGGCCTGGTGCTGCCGAAGGTGCGGTTCAAGGACGCGGCGCGACTCGGTCCCGACCGCTACGAGATCCTCGTCGACGGCGTCGTCGCGGGCCGCGGGGAAGCGCGCTCGGACCGCGTGCTGGCGATCCACCCGGCCGGCGACGTGAAGTCCATCCCCGGCGAGCTCACCCGCGATCCGACCTATGGCCTGCCGGCCCTGTGGATCGATCCGGCCCAGCGCGCGGCGGCCGTGGCGGCGCGCTACACGCTGGTGGATGCGCAGACCGTGCTGATGACGCACCTGACCGAGGTGCTGCGCCGCGAGTCGGCCACGCTGCTGACCCGCGCCGGCACCGAGCAGCTGCTGGCACGCGTGCGCCAGTCGCAGCCCACGCTGGTCGAGGAACTGGTGCCGACCGTGCTGGCCGTGACGGACATCCAGCGCGTGCTGCAGGGCCTGCTGCGCGAGAAGGTCAGCATCCGCCACATCGAGGCCATCCTCGAGACGCTCGCCGACGCGGGCCGCATCAGCAAGGACACCGGCTACCTGGTGGAGCGCGTGCGGCAGCGCCTGTCGCATGCCATCTGCCAGGGCCTGCTGGGCGATGCGCCGGCGCTGCAGGTGCTGACGCTGGACGCCGGCCTGGAGAGCCAGCTGATGCAGACCTTGCGGGCCGCCGAGCCCGGCCAGCCGCTGGTGCTGGACCCGCGCCTGGCCGAGCAGTTCATGAGCAAGCTGGTGCAGCAGGCCGAACGCATGATGAAGGGCAACCTGCTGCCGGTGCTGCTGTGCGCGCCCGAGCTGCGCCGGCACCTGCGCGTGCTGTCGGAACGGGTGGTGCCGCACCTGCGCGTGCTGGCCATGACCGAGGTGCCGCAAACCATCGAATTGAAGTCGTATGCCGTCGTGGGGGCCTCGTGAATCCCGCCGGGGCTTGGAGATCTGAATGCAGGAAGTGATGGGCGTGATGCTGGGCGCGCTGCGCCAGGACACGGCGCGGGTCGAGCGCATCGGCGTCAACCTGGCGAACGCGCTGACGCCGGGTTATCAGCGCGAGATCGTCGTGGCACCGCCGTCGCGGGTGGAGGCTGGGGGCGGCTTTGCGCGGCTGGTGGCCGCCGGCCAGGCCGGGGACAGCGGCGCCCTGCAGGACCTGCGCGTGCTGCGCGATCCGCGCCCCGGCACCCTGAAGTCCACCGGCCAGGCCTGGGACCTGGCGCTGGCTTCGGAAGGCTACTTCGAGGTCGCGACGCCGCAGGGTCCGGCCTACACCCGGCGTGGCCAGTTCCAGATCGATGCGCAGGGCCGCCTCGTCACCGCCCAGGGCTGGCCGGTGATGGGTGCCGACGGTGAAATCCGGCCCGGCACCGGCACGCCCGGCATCCAGGCCAATGGCCAGATCCGCGTCGGCGACAAGTCCGTCGGCCAATTGCGCATCGTCCATTTCGACGAGCCCGCGGCGCTGCGGCACGTCGACGCCGGCTACTTCAGCAGCGAAACGCCCGGCACCGTGTTGCCGGATGCCCGCATCGGCCTGCGCCAGGGCTTTCTCGAGAACGCCAACGTCAGCCACAGCCACGAGATGGTCGAGCTGATGCGCACGATGCGCCACTTCGAGTCGATGACCCGGGTGCTGCAGGGCTACGACGACATGATCGGCGGCGCCATCCGCAAGCTGGGCGAAGCCTGACGGACTTCCACAAGAACACAGGGGAATCACATGCAAGACGCACTCCAGATCGCCGCCACCGGCATGCAGGCCCAGCAACTGCACGTCGACACCATTGCCAACAACCTCGCGAACGTGAGCACCACCGGCTTCAAGCGGGCGCGGGTGTCGTTCCACGACCTGGTGACGCGCGTGGCCGATGCATCGGTCGCCGGCTCCGCTTCCGCCGCCGCGGCGCGTCCGCTGGACGCCGCGCCGCATGCCGGCGTCGGTGTCGGCGTCGCGAGCGTTGCGCGGCAGTTCGACGGCGGCGAGCTGCGCCGTACCGAATCGATGTACGACCTGGCGATCGCGGGCGAGGGCTTCATCGAGGTGGCGATGCCGGACGGCACCCGGGCCTTCACGCGCGGCGGCACGCTGCGTGTGAATGCCGATGGTCTGCTGGCCACCAGCGCCGGCCATGCGCTGGCCGGGGCCATCGCGGTGCCTGAAGGCACGGAATTGCTGCTGATAGACGCTGAAGGGCGCGTCCAGGCCAAGCTGCACGGCCAGTCGCGGCCGGCCGACCTGGGCATGCTGAGCCTGGTCCGCTTCATGGCGCCGGGGGCTCTGCAGGTTGCGGGGGACGGCCTGTACCGGCCGACCGAGCAGTCCGGCGACGCCATCGGCGGACGGGCGGGCGAGGATGGCCTGGGCACCTTCAAGCAAGCCCACCTCGAGGGATCCAACGTCAAGATGGTTGACGAGATGGTCGGGCTGATGGTGGCCCAGCGCGCCTACGAGGCCAGTGTCAACGTCGCCCGCGCGGCCGACGAGATGCTCGGCATGGTCAACAACCTGCGCAAGTGAACGGCATCGCGATGATTCCTGTTCGCCTGGGTTGGCTGCGCCTGCTCGGTCGGGCGCTGGCTTCATGGGCCATGGCCGCCGGCACAGCCGGGGCTGCCGCTTCGCCGGTGACGATCGAGCTGCTGGCCGAGGCCCGGGCCGCTGCGGCGGACGTGCGCCTGCGCGACGTGGCCCGCATCCATGCCGCGTCGCCGCAGGCTGCACTGCTCTGGGAGGCGGTGGTGCTCGGGCCGGCGCCGGCCGTGGGCCTGCCGGTCTCGCTGCCGCGTGAACGCCTGGCCGCTCATCTGGAACGTCATGCACGCCGCACCGGCCAGGCCTTGCCGCGGTGGTCCGGCGCCGAGACGGTCGTGCTGACCCGCGAGCAGCAGTCGATCCCGGGAACCGCGCTGCGGTCCGAGGCCGTGCGGGCGGTCGGCGATTGGCTGAAGCAGCAGCCGGTGTCGCGCTTCGAGCTGGAGAGCGGTTCGCCGCTCGCCGACGTCGACGTGCCGGCCGGGACCTGGACCCTCGCCGCGCGGCCGTTGGCGGCGGCGCAGCCGCCCGTGGGTCGCATCACCGTGTGGGTGGAGGTGAGCGTGGACCAGCGCATCGAGCGTCGCGTGCCGGTGGCGATCAAGGTCCGTGCATTCGGTCCGCGCTGGCAGGCGCGGACGGACCTGTCCGCCCGCACCCCGGTGGGGCTGGAAAGCTTTGAACTGACGGAGAGCGAATTGACGGTTCCCTACCTGCCCGCCGTGCGCGAGCTGCCGGCCGGCATGCGCCTGGCGCGCGCGCTGGCGGCGGGCCAGCCGCTGCTGGCAGCGCACGTCGAGCAGGCGACCGAGGTGACCCGCGGCGACATCGTCGCGGCCCACCTGCGCCGCGGCCTCGTCAGCGTGCACACCCGGGGCGAAGCCCTGCAGGACGGCCGCAACGGACAGCAGGTGCGGGTGCGCATCGCCGGGTCGACCGGCCCGGTGCGGGCCCTGGTGACCGGTCCTGGCACGGTGCAGGTGAGCGAATGAACGCTCCCTCGACCCGATCGGCGCTGGCGGGGCGCAGCCTGGCAGCTGCGGCATTCGCCTTGGCGGCTACCGCAGCCGGTGCCCAAAGCCTGTATGACGCGGCCACCTTCCGGCCGCTGACCGCCGACCACAAGGCCTTCCGCGTCGGCGACGTCGTCACCGTGCAAGTGATCGAGAACGCCAGTGCGGCCGCGAACGCGGACACCGGCTCGCGCCGCAACAACGGCGTCGGCGCCAACGTCGTGCATGCCAAGTCGCCGGCGGTGCGCATCGGCCTGGAGGCCAATGGCGAGTTCGACGGCGGCGGCCGCACCAGCCGCACCGGGCGCCTGCTGGCGCAGCTGAGCGTCACCGTGCGCGAGATCCTGCCCAACGGCGACCTGCGCCTGGAGGGCGAGCAAATGCTGACCATCAACGACGAGCAGCAGCGCATCAACCTCGAAGGCCGCGCCCGACCGCAGGACGTCTCGGACGGCAACGTGGTGCTGTCGACGCGCCTGGCCGGCGCTCGCATCACCTACATCGGCGAGGGCGACCTGGCCGACCGGCAGCGCCCGGCCTGGTGGCGGCGCGCCCTCGACTGGTTCGGGTTCTGACATGCGCCTGACTTCCTTCCTGTTCCGCAGTGCCCTGCTGGTGGCCCTGTCCATGGGCCTGCCCGCCTGGGCGCAGCCGTCGTCGACCGGCGCGCACGTCCGCGACACCATCCGCATCAAGGACCTTGGCAAGCTGCAGGGCTGGCGCGAGAACGCGCTGATCGGCTACGGCATCGTCACCGGCCTGGCGGGCACCGGCGACTCGCCCAGCAACCGCACGACGCGCCAGGCACTCGCCAACGTGCTGGCGCAGTTCAACCTCACCGTCGGGCCCGAGCAGGTGCAGAGCCGCAACGTCGCCGTCGCGATGGTCACTGCCTCGCTGCCGCCGTTCGCGCGTGAAGGCGATGGGCTGGACGTCACCGTGGCCTCGGTCGGCGATGCGCGCAGCCTGGTCGGCGGCACGCTGCTGCTGACGCCGCTGAAGGCGGCCAACGGCCGGGTGTACGCGCTGGCGCAGGGCGCACTGACGGTGGGCGGCTACCGCTACGACGCCAACGGCAACATGGTGCAGAAGAACCACCCGACGGTCGGCTCGGTGCCTGGCGGTGCGACGGTCGAGGTCGGCGTCGCCGGGACGGCCGGCGGCGCGGCCGCGGCGCTGCCCTCGAGCTTCACCTTCGTGCTGAACAACGCCGACTACACGACTGCGCAGCGCGTCGCCACGGCGATCAACGAGCAACTGGGCAGCACCGTCGCCGAGCCGATCGACGCGTCCGGCGTCGCCATCCGCGTGCCCGAAGCCGAGCAGGCGCGGCCGGTGGCCTTCATCGCGCGGTTGGAGAGCGTGGGCGTCGAGCCCGACCGCCGGGCGCGCGTCGTCATCAACGAACGCACCGGCACGCTGGTGTCCGGCGGCGACGTCCGCATCTCCCGGGTCGCGATCTCGCACGGCGACCTGAGGGTGTCGATCGCATCCGAGAACCAGGTGTCTCAGCCGCTGGTGCTCGGCCGCGCCGGCCCGGGCGTGCGCACCGAGACCGTCACCAACAGCCGGCTCGAGGTCGAGGAGGGCGCGGGCAGCGGCTACCTGATGTCGTCGAACACGGTGGCCGACCTGGTGCAGTCGCTCGCGCGCATGAAGACCAACACCCGCGACGTGATCTCGATCCTGCGCGCCATCAAGGCCGCGGGCGCGCTGCACGCCGAACTGATCGTCCAGTGACCCCTTTCGCTTCCCGCATCCCATGTCCATCGAATCGATCGAACACCTGACCACGCGCGCGCTCACCGCGGCCTTGGATGCCGGCAACCTGCGGCACCGCGTGATCGCCACCAACATCGCCAACGCGAACACGCCGGGTTACGTGCCGCAGCGGGTCAGCTTCGAGGCGCTGCTCGGCCCGTCGGCCGCGCTGGGCAGCGCGGCACCGGAGCTGCGCGCCAGCGTCGAGCCGGCCCCCGTGGGCCAGGGCCTGGCACCCGGGGTGCAGCTGGATGCCGAGGTGGCCGCGATGTCCGAGAACAGCCTGCACCAGCAGGTGCTGTTGCGGGCGCTGCAGCGGCACCTTGGCCTGTTGGCCACGGCCGTCACCGAAGGCAAGCGTTGAACCGGCGCGCGATCCCAGGAGGAGAAGCATGGATTACCTGAAGTCGTTCGCCATCAGTGCCGCCGGCATGGCGGCCGAACGCACGCGCGTCGAAGTGGCGGCGCTGAACCTGGCCAACGCGAACACCGCGGCCGATGCGGCCGGTGGCTACCGTCCGCTGCGGGCCGTGGTCCAGTCCTCGCCGGTGGGCGCGGCGGCCGCGATCGGGCCGGGCACCTTCGACGACCTGGTCGGGCACGGCCTCTACAGCCCCAGCGTGCGGATCGAGCCGACGGCGCGCGAGCCGCGCCGGGTGCACGAGCCGGGGCACCCGCTGGCCGACGCGTCGGGCTTCGTGTCCTACCCCGCCATCGACGCGGCCACAGAGATGGTCTCGATGATGACCGCGACGCGGGCCTACGAGGCCAACGTCGCCGCCCTCAATGCCGCGCGCACCGTCGCGCTGAAGTCGCTGGACATCGGAGCTTGACGATGAGCATGGAATTCCTGGCCCCGGTCTCGGGCCTGCCCTCCGTCGCGCCGCTGGCTGCGCCGGTCGAGTCGCTGCCCGCTGCAGCAGCCACCGGCACTGCAGGGTCCGGCGGGTTCGCCACCGCCGTCACCCAGGGCCTGCAGCAGGTCGACCGCAGCCTGCAGGCCTCGCAGGCCGATCTGCGCAGCCTGGCGGCCGGCGACGTCTCGAACCTCCACCAGGTGATGGTGCGCCTGGAGGAAAGCCGCTTGTCCATGCAGCTGGTGCTGCAGGTGCGCAACCGCCTGCTCGAGTCGTATCAGGAACTGATGCGCATGCAGGTCTGAGAGCCTGAGAGTCTTCCGATCATGCCCGCTCATCACGCCAGAAGACGCCCGCTCGTCGTTGCAAATGCTCGCCATAGCCCGAGCTATGACTCGCATTTGCGTCTAGATCGGACGCCTTCTGGCGCGCTGCCCGGGCACGCTCGAAAGACTCTCAGGCTCTGAGTTCGGCATCAAGGCGGCAGATGACAGGCAATCAGGGAGTGTTGGGGTGTTGAAGGATTTCTGGCAGGGCTTGGGACGGTCGGCGCGCATCGGCCTGACGGCGGGGGCGGTCGCGATCGTCGCGGCCACCATCGGCGCGGGCGCGTGGCTGCTGCGCACCGACTACGACGTGCTGTTCTCCGGCCTGTCGCCGGCCGACGCGGCGGTGATGACGGCCGAGCTGGACCGCATGAAGCTGCCCTACGAGCTCGGAGCGGACGGCACGTCCATCCTCGTCGACCGCGCGACCGTGCACGGCACGCGGCTGAAGCTGCTGGGCAAGGACTTGCCGCTGCGCGGTGCCGTGGGCTTCGAGCTGTTCAACAACAGCGACTTCGGCATGACCGAGTTCGCGCAGAAGATCAACTACCAGCGCGCGCTGCAGGGCGAAATCACGCGCACCATCCTGTCGCTGGCCGAGGTGGAGAGCGCCCGCGTGCACCTGGCGTTGCCCGACGAAGGCCTGTTCCGCCGCGAGCAGTCGCGCGCGAAGGCCTCCGTCACGCTGGCGCTCAAGCGCAACCAGACGCTGCGTGCGGAGCAGGTCAGCGGCATCCAGCGCCTGATCTCCGCCGCGGTGCCGGGGGTGGCTGTGCAGGACGTGACCATCGTCGACAGCCGCGGCGTGGCGCTGACTCGGTCCGCCGGACCGGATGCCCTGCCCGACGGCAACCAGCGCCTGGACCTGAAGCGCGACATCGAGACCCACCTGGCGCGCAAGGCGACCGAGGTGCTGGAGCGGGCCTTCGGCGCCGGCCGTGCGCTGACCAGCGTCGACGTGACGCTGAATCTGAACCAGGTGCGCGTGACGACCGAGGACGTGACCACCCCGCCCGTGCGCAAGG